>NZ_QOIO01000006.1 GCF_003332305.1 Microvirga aerophila
TGAAAACCCCTGTGCGCCAATAGCGTCAGGGGTTTTTTGCTGTTCAGAATACAGAGCAAGGATGCGAGCAGGCCGACGCCGCTTGGAGACCACACGCCATGGCGGATAATTTAATGGGACAGCGCGCTGGTAAACTCAGGCGCAATCCCGTCTTGAGCCTGCACTGAGCATTTCTCGACGTGACACCACATTTCGATTGAAGCCAAGTCACACGTCGTTCCATCACGGCATCTCAGCGGTATTGGCGAGCCGTCAGTATTGTCCCCCGACCTCCGTTTGTTGTCGCGTGCAACCGCCCGCTATCAGACGTATCCCTCGCTGGCTTACTGAGACAGTGCTATCTGTCCAGCACATCCCGACCTGAAACAAAAACTGGACAAACTGTAAGAAGTGTTTTCTCCCTGAGCCGATCAGAGGAGGACAAGGCTATGTCTGCTCATACATCGATCCTGCATGGATACGTGCGGCTCGCGCCGGTGATCCCGGTCCTGACCATCACCGACCCCCGTGTGAGCATCGATTTGGCCCATACACTTGTTCAGGCCGGCTTGCCGGTCATTGAGGTCACGTTGCGGACAGCTGGAGCCTTGGACGCAATCAACGCCATCGCCAAAGCTGTGCCGGATGCCGTTGTGGCCGCCGGTACGGTCGTGGAGCCACGGCAGATCCAGGAGGTCATTGATGCGGGCGCGAAATTCATCGTGACGCCGGGGACCCCTCTGCGTTTGGCGGAACGTCTCCGGGAGGCTGCGATTCCGGTGATGCCAGGTTGCTCGACGGTTTCGGAGGCCATGACTTTGCAAAATCTCGGCTTCGAATTCCTCAAATTCTTTCCCGCAGCTGCCTCCGGCGGAGCCGCTTGGCTCAAGTCGCTGCAAGGCCCGTTGCCGATGCTGTCCTTCTGCCCGACAGGGGGTATCGATCTTGCCACCGCTCCCTCCTATCTGTCACTTAAGAACGTTCCCTGCGTCGGCGGAACCTGGATCACACCCGCCGACGCCCTTGCGTCAGGCGATTTTGGGCGGATTGGACGCTTGGCCGCGGAGGCGGCGGCCCTTGGCCCGAACGCCTGAACCATTCGGTCAGGCCTCCGTTGTGTCCTTAGCTCAGCTTAGGACAGACAGGAGGAGGCCTTCATGATCGATTACAAGAAGCTTTTGGACGCCATCGTCGGTACGGTCGGCCGGCCCGACGCGCCACAAGGGCAACCCACACTACCAGACATCGGAAAGCAGCTCGAACAGGGCCTCGGCCAGCTTACCGGCCAGTCGCCCCAACAGCTTCTTCAGAAGGCGAAGGATGCCGCCGTGCAGAACCCTGGCCTGACGCACGCGGCGGTTATTGGGTTGGCAGGCCTCATGTTCGGCAGGCGTAAGAAAAGCGGCATTGGCGGGAATCTCGTCAAGCTCGGGGGACTCGCGCTGATCGGCACTCTTGCCTACAGGGCGTTTCAGCAACAGCGAAAAGGCGAGCCCGTGCTCGCCGCTCAAGGGTCACAAGCCACGGACACTCAAAGCGCAGACGCCCAGTCTGTTAGCGAGATCCCATCGACATCTCGTTTCCATCCCATGTCGCAAACCGAGGATGACGCCATGCTGTTTCTGCGGGCCATGATCGCGGCAGCGGCCTCGGATGGACATATCGACGAGGGGGAGCGGGCGCGCATTATCAAAGGTCTCGCGGAAGCAGGCATTGATCCGCAGGCGACCAGCTGGCTCGAGCGTGAAATGGCTTCACCGGCGGACGTGGATGAGCTTTCGTCCGCCGTCAACGATCCGGAACTAGCGGCTCAGGTCTATACGGCGGCGCGCATTGCAATCGATCCCGATACGATCCAGGAGCGGGAGTTTCTGCGGCAATTGGCTGAAGCGCTCGATCTTGATCAGGCCATGAGGCGGCAGATCGAAAGCACGGTTGATTCTATGGGGTGATCCGGCTCTGGCTTCGTCAGAGCCGTGACGGGCGGCTCAACGGCCTGATGCGTTGGTACATCACGGTCGTTTGACGCCCGCCCTTTTCATCATAGCGCTTTGCCAGGACGAAGCCGAGATCCGTGGAGTAGAGATCTGTGAACTCGAACGATACCTGTCCGTCGGCATTCATGGAGCGGTTCCGGATGATGAGAACTTGATAAGTGCAGGAGCCAATCTGAAGGCTCTCCTGGCCTGTCACAATCATCTCCAGGGAAATCAACTCTCCGACCTTGGATGGTTCGGAAGGCGCATAAGTGAGAGCCCGCCGCGCTTTCACGGTGAGCGGAAAGATGGATCGCAGGTCGGACACGGGCACGTTGATGCTGCGCGCCGTGTCGTCGAATCGGCTGATCGGAAAAAGGCCCCGGTAATAGATGACGTCCTGCCTTTTGCCGCCCGAATAGGTGTTGACCACATGAACGAAATGCCCGGGAGCCGGCCGAATTTCCGCGTGTGCGCCCTGTCGCTCGAGGATAAACCCAAGCTTTGCCGACTCGGCGTTCGGACAATCATCGGCCACGCCCGGGCCGGCGGCGAAAATACCAAGCAGAAAAGGTGCGAAGCGCCGGAACATGACCCGATGCTTTGAAATAATGTATCGAACGCATCAAAGCGCGTTCGCGACCGCGTTGCAACAGCATATCCATGAGAGCGTCCTTGCGACTGTCTCATCGTGGGATTGCCGGGCGTTTCCCGCCGATCATGCTGGAGGATTGCAACTTTCCGGAACCGGTGCGGCAGGGGACGGTTGATTTCCATCCCGGCTCCGGCTCAAATCGGCACAGCTCAATAAGCAAGACTTGAAAGGATATGAGGAAATGGCTGAGAGGCTTCAACGTCGCACGCCCGATCAGCTGCGCTCCCGGCTTTGGTTCGACAATCCGGACAATCCGGGCATGACAGCCCTGTATCTTGAGCGCTACCTCAACTTCGGCCTGACCGGCAAAGAACTCCAGGGCAAGAAGCCGATCATCGGCATAGCGCAGACAGGCTCCGATCTGTCGCCCTGCAACAGGCATCATATCGAACTCGCCAAGCGTGTCCGCGACGGCATCACGGCCGCTGGAGGCGTCGCTTTCGAGTTCCCGTGCCATCCGATTCAGGAAACCGGCAAGCGGCCCACCGCCAGCCTCGATCGCAACTTGGCCTATCTGTCCCTGGTGGAAGTGCTCTACGGCTATCCCCTGGATGGCGTCGTTCTGATGACCGGCTGCGACAAGACCATGCCGGCCTGCCTCATGGCGGCCGCGACCGTGAACATTCCGGCGATCTCGCTCAATGTCGGTCCTATGCTCAACGGCTGGCACCATGGCGAACGCACCGGCTCGGGCACCGTCGTCTGGAAAGCCCGCGAGCGCCATGCGGCCGGCGATATCGACTATCAGCAGTTCATGGACATCGTCGGATCGAGCGCGCCGTCCGTCGGTCACTGCAACACCATGGGCACCGCCTCGACCATGAATGCGCTCGCCGAAGCCCTAGGCATGGCGCTTCCGGGATCGGCCGCCATTCCGGCTCCCTATCGCGAGCGCGGGCAAGCCGCCTATGAAACCGGCAAACGCATCGTCGAGATGGTGTGGGAGGATCTGAAGCCGTCCGACATCATGACCCGCGAAGCCTTCGAGAACGCGATCGTCGCCAATGCGGCCATCGGCGGCTCCACCAACGCGCCCATCCACATCAACGCCATCGCCAAGCATATCGGCGTTCAGCTCGACAACGACGATTGGGAGCGCTTCGGTCTCGACATTCCTCTGCTGGTGAACGTCCAGCCCGCAGGTGAATACCTCGGTGAGGAATACTTCCGGGCCGGCGGCTTGCCGGCCGTGTTGGCCGAATTGATCGGCGCCGGCAAGATCAACGAGGATGCGATCACCTGCACTGGCGCCACCATCGGCGAGAACAGCAGGGGCAAGTTCAGCTGGGACCGGGACGTGATCCGCTCCTATGACAATCCGCTGAAGGAGAAGGCGGGTTTCCTGAATCTCAAAGGCACTCTGTTCGAATCGGCGATCATGAAGACCAGCGTGATCAGCGAGGAGTTCCGCGACCGGTACCTGTCCAATCCCGATGATCCGAACGCCTTCGAGGGCCGCGTCGTCGTGTTCGACGGGCCGGAGGACTACCATCATCGCCTCGATGATCCGGCGCTCGACATCGATGAGCACACGATCCTGATCATGCGCGGAGCCGGCCCTATCGGCTATCCGGGTGCGGCTGAGGTGGTGAACATGCAACCGCCTGCGGCGCTCATCAAAAGAGGCGTTCTGTCCTTGCCGTGCATCGGGGACGGCCGCCAGTCGGGCACGTCCGCCACGCCGTCGATCCTCAATGCCTCGCCAGAGGCGGCAGTCGGAGGTGGGCTCGCGCTGCTGCAGACGGGCGACCGCATCCGTATCGATCTCAACCAGCGTCGTGCGGACATCCTGCTCTCCGATGAGGAACTGCAGCGGCGTCGTTCCGATCTGAACGCCAAGGGCGGCTATCCTTATCCTGCAAGCCAGACGCCGTGGCAGGA
Source organism: Microvirga aerophila (assembly GCF_003332305.1). GTDB lineage: Bacteria > Pseudomonadota > Alphaproteobacteria > Rhizobiales > Beijerinckiaceae > Microvirga > Microvirga aerophila. The sequence continues at coordinate 4,492 of NZ_QOIO01000006.1, forward strand.
AATTCAGCGCGCCATGGTGGACCAACTCGCGGACGGCATGACCTTGAGACCTGCGGTGAAATTCCAGAAGGTTGCGCAAACCTTCGGAGTGCCCCGGGACAATCACTAGATCAACCTCCACGACAACCCTCATGCGGGACGCACCATGACTGATCGGCTGAAAGGTAAGAAGGCCCTCGTGACCGCCGCAGGGCAGGGGATCGGACGCGCCATCGCGGACGCTTTTATCCGCGAGGGCGCAAAGGTCTTCGCCACTGATCTCGATGTCGAGAAGCTTCGTGATCTCGCGGGGGCTGAGCACCGTGCGCTCGACGTGCTCTCAGGCCAGGCCGTCAGTGAGCTCCTCGCGCAGACGGGTCCGATCGACGTGCTCGTGAACGCTGCCGGCTTCGTGCATCACGGCACCGTCCTGGATTGCTCCGACAAGGATTGGGACTTCTCGTTCGACCTGAACGTGAAATCCATGCATCGGACGATCCAGGCCGTGTTGCCGGGCATGCTCGGCAAAGGCGGCGGATCGATCGTCAACATCGCGTCGGGAGCTTCGTCCGTGCGCGGCATCCCGAACCGCTATGTCTACGGCGCCACGAAGGCCGCGGTGATCGGCCTCACCAAAGCAGTCGCGGCTGACTTCATCAAACAGGGCGTACGCGCCAACGCCATCTGTCCCGGCACCATCCAGTCGCCGTCGCTCGATGAGCGCATCCGCTCTCAGGCGGAAAGTTCGGGGCAGAGTCTTGATGTGGTGCGGCAGGCCTTCATCGACCGGCAGCCCATGGGGCGGCTCGGTACCCCTGAGGAGGTGGCGTGGCTTGCGGTCTATCTTGCGTCGGACGAGTCAAGCTACACGACGGGACATGTCCACTTGGTGGATGGCGGCTTCGCTCTCTAGCTCAGCTCGCCGGAGCCTAATTTCGGGCTGCGATTGAACGGTGCTGATCCTGCTGGACTCGGGCAGGAACCATTACTCCGGGGATCTAGGTGGCTGACCGGGCTTCCTCCGCCCGGGCCCGCTCTGCCCTGTCGAGCCATTGAACGACATTTTCATCACGCCAGTTGATCCTCAAAGCCCGGCCAAAGTCGCTGATGGCCTTATCGTACTCACCGAGGTGATACATGGTTATGCCACGACAAAGGTAGAATTGAGCGTCGTAGTCATTCTCACGGCAGGATTCTGGGGCTGAAAAAGTGTGGTCATCGCCCTGCTTCCCGTAGATGAATTTGAGAATGTAGGGAAGTCTGAACTGACTATTGCTAATAAGGGCGATGACCACGTTCAACTCCAAGTTTCTAATAGTTTGTTTTAATTTCTACTTACTCAGTTAAAACCACCCTCTGTCGGCGAGTGGCAGGGAGAATGTGGCAGGTTCATTACCCTACGGAAATCGAATAACCGCAGGTCTTGTCGGAAAAACGTAGGAATAGTAGCGTTCCTTTCAGCGGGCTTCCCGCAGGAGATCGGAATGGCCGATTCTGAGTATTCACCTAATACTGAAGTTGGATTTCCGGTCGCTTCGAGTAACAGCCTCATCGCTGATTTTGCATTCAGGACCCCGAAACTCGATGAGTTTGAAGATATTCTTAGGAATACTGTTACCGAGCATCGGCTGACGCCGGCGTCGCGGGGCACTAAATTCGAGGGCGAGTTCGGTTTCAGCGGTCGGAGTGACTTCAGCGTCTTCAACACGCGTTTCAGGTCGAAGTTGGAGGCGGACCTCGCTCCTGAGGAATCCGATGATCGGATCGGCTTCGCTATGGCCGTGAGGGGCAGCAACGAACTTGTCATGCGCGGCAAGGAGTATTCCATGTCGGGCTCGCAAGGCGTCACCTTCACGTCCGGGCCGCCGAGAACCCTCCGCTTCAGCGATGAGAGCGACGGTCTCGGGCTTATCATGAACCGGCACCGCATCGCCGAGTATTGCGCAAAGCTGCTCGGGCGCGACATCGAGGGGCATGTCCAGTTCGAAACGCATTTCGATCTCGACAGTCCGGCCGGGCAAAGCTGGCTTCGCCTCGTCCGGTACACCTCGACCGAGATCAGCAACCCGCTCTCCCTCGTCAGGCAGTTTGCGGCCGCCCGCCAGCAACTTGAGCAGATGGTGATCACTGGCTTCCTGCTCTCGCATAGGCATATCTATTCGATTGCGCTGCACCAGCCGCAGCCTGCCGCCGCGCCCTATTACGTGAAGCGGGCGGAAGCCTATATCGAGGCGCATTTCACCTATCCGCTTTCGCTTGCCGACATCGCGGCTCAATCGGGCGTGAGCGCCCGAAGCCTGCAGACCGGCTTCCAGAACTTCCGCCATATGACGCCGATGGCCTATCTCCGGTCCGTGCGGTTGCGCCATGCGCACCAGGCGCTGCTCACGGCGGACCCGGCGCTCTCCACCGTGACGGATATCGCCCTCTTCTGCGGCTTCAACCACATGGGAGAGTTCGCGTCTCTCTACAAACGGACCTATGGCGTCAACCCGCGCCAGACCCTGCTGAAGAAGCTCAAAGCCTGACGCTTGGAGCACCGGTTTTCACCCGATGCTCATGGTGGAAGCGGTGCATGTCTGGTGAGGAAAGCGCGAGGCCGCTTTTCCTCACGACATTCTAGCCTGCCGTGGCGGGCGGCTCTGTCGGGGCCCATGGAGTTTCCGGCACAGGGGTGAGAGGCCCCTTTCCGCCAAACCACGAGATCAGGTTGTCGACCACGAGCTGCCCCATGGCCTTGCGCGTGTGGACGGACGCCGACGCGATATGCGGCAGGAGAACCACATGCTCCATGTCGATCAGCTCCTGCGGAACATTCGGCTCGTCCTGGAAGACATCGAGACCGGCGGAGAGGATCGTTCCTGACCTGAGAGCTTCGATCAGCGCTTGTTCATCGACCACGCTCCCGCGCGCGACGTTGATCAGAACGCCATTGGGGCCCAGGGCCTTCAGGACATCCGCGTTGATCAGGTGCTTGGTGGAGGCGCCGCCGGGCGTAATCACGATCAGCACATCGCAGGCTGCGGCGAGTTCGGTCGCGGTGGCGTAAAACGGATAGGCGACATCGTCCTGCTTCGTGCGGCCGTGATAGGCGATGGCGACGTCGAAGCCCTCGAGCCGCCTCGCGATAGCCTTGCCGATGCGGCCGAGACCCACGATGCCGACCGTGCGCGCCCTCAGGGTGGCCGAGAGAGGAAGCGGAGCCTTCAGCCAGTGTCCGGCCCGCAGATAACGGTCCGCCTGCGGGATCTGTCTCAAGGTTGCGAGGAGAAGCCCGATGGTCAGGTCCGCCACTTCGTCGTTCAGAACATCGGGCGTGTTGGTGACGATGATGCCGCGCTCGGCGGCGGCCGCCACATCAACGTTGTCGTAGCCGACCCCGAAGCTGGAGACGACTTCCAGATTCGGAAGGCGGCCGAAAAGCGCTGCGTTCATGGGGCCGCTTCCGGTGCTCGTGGCGATGCCGCGGATGCGGGGACCTACGTCGCGAAAGAAGGCGTCGCGGTCCGGCTGCTCCCAGAGGCGATGGATAAGGAAGGCCTCGTCCAGCGCCTGCATGGTGCTCGGCAGCAATGGCCCCGGCATCAGAATATCGGTTTTCGTCATGGTTCGTCCTGTGCCCTCTCGAACGGTTTCAGCGCAGCAAGGAAAGTCTCCTCTTCGTGCTGCTTTAGCAATGGCGAACCAGAACAGCTTCGCCGGAAAAAACCTAGCGGAGATTGCAGCGGGTTTCCGGGCCCTTTCGCAGAGCCCGGTCGATCCCCTTGGCTTCCTCTTGAAGGACTGCCTTCACGTCCGGCGGGAGATCAGCCCAATGGCAGCCGCGCAAGGCGGCTTCGAGCCCATAAAGAGCGTTGAGCGTGACGTTCCGAGGAAACATGAACTTCAGGCGACAGTACGCCTCGACCGCGCCGATGGTCTTCAGGGCATCGATCGTTCCGATTCCGGCCTCATCGAGCCACCTTTGCGTCACGGGCCCGATGCCCGGAAGAGTGTTGACCGGCTCGCCGCTCACAATGCGATCCCCGGCTATTGCTGCCTCGCCCGCTCACGATAGAGCAGATACATGCCGGACGCGATGACGATGCCCGCGCCCAGGAACGTCCAGGCATCCGGCCAGTCCCCGAACACGATATAGCCCAAGGCCAGCATCCAGATGATCTGGGTATAGATGAACGGCGACAGGATCGCCGCGGGAGCCCGGGCATGGGCCAGGATCAGCAGCCAGTGTCCGACGGCTCCGAAAACGCCCGTGAGGGCCAGAAGGGCCCAGGTCAGAGCCGTGGGCGGCGTGGTCCAGAACCACGGCAGGAGCGGCATCATGAGCACGATGCCGGCGACTCCCGAGTAGAACGTCGTGGTCTTCGAGGAATCGGACGAAGCCAGCATCCGGGTGGTGATACCGTAGAACGCGTAGGAGACGGCCCCCGTCAGGGACAAAAGGGCGGCTGGATGCATGGCGCCCAGCCCCGGGCGCGTGATGACGAGAACTCCCAGAAATCCGATGCCGACGGCGACAAGACGGCGGGCGCCGACCCATTCGCCAAGGATCGGCCCGGCTACCAGGGCCACGATGAGCGGTGTGGAGAACATGATCGACATGGTCTCAACGAGCTGCAGGTACTGCAGGGCCACGAAATTGCAGACGGTGGAGAGAAAAACCAGAAACGAGCGCAGGAGCTGCAGCGGCAGCCGGCGCGTTCTGGTAAAGCCGGGCTGTGTCCAGGGATTGATCACGAGGGACGTCAGGATGACGGCCGACATGTAGCGGGCCCACACGGTCACGAGGGGATCGACGGAGCGGTTGAGCCATTTCGCGGTGGCGTCCAACCCGGAGAAGCAGATCAGCGCGCCGCACATGAGGGCGATGCCGACGAGACGCTGCCTGCGCAGGGAGGCAGGCGTGGCATAGGTTACGGGCAGGGTGTCGGCCATGCTCGGGATGCTAGCGGCACAACTCCGTCACGGCGAGTGCGCGCCACGCACGGCCCTCCTGCGTCCCGGGCAGGGGTCGCCAGCCGACGGGCCCGGATCGGCGCTTAGGCAGTTGCGGCCAAGGCTGATTCCGGCTCCGCCTCGGGAGGGGTGAAGTCTTCGAACTCGTCGTCGCTCTCGCCCTCGAACCCGGTCTGATCGGCGCCCGTGAGCCGGGCGAGGTTCTTGGCGGCCTTGCGAAGGAGCTTGCGCAGGCGCTTGCGCTCCTTGTTGTCGAAGCCTTCCAGAAGTTCGGCTTCGACCTCGTCCCAGAGGGCATCGATGGCGGCGGCCTTGCGCTTTCCGTCCTTGGTCAGCTTCACGCGGACCACGCGAGCGTCCCCGGGCTCCGTATGGCGCTCGACGAGCTTGAGGGCGGACAGGCGCGACACGGTCTTCGACGCTGTCGGCGGCCTGACGCGCAGAATCGCCGCCAAATCGCCCATGGTCATGGGGCCTGACGTGGCAAGAGCCTGCAGGACCTGCTCCTGCCCGGCGAAAAGGCCGAGATCCGAGAGTTTGTCGCCCGTGCGGCTTCGGTGAAGCCGCGAGGCCTGGACCAAAGCCCAGCCGACGCTCTTTCCACCAGGATGCTTGACGTCCTTGTCCATCCCATTCCCCCGCTGTCTTGGAACCTTGGTCGAAACATCATGGTCAGGATCCCGTGACGTTTCCATGACAGTTCAGACGATTTCACAGTCTAACGACCTTGCGCCCATCCGGCCGCAGCCTCAACCCTCTTGCGCAAGCACGCTTTCATGCCAGCGCCGCAGGAGGATGCGGGTGAGGGCCGACAGGAGCAGAAACAGCACGATTCCCGTGAAAGCCAGGAGCACGAGCGCCGCGAACAGGCGCGGGATGTTCAGCCGGTACTGGCTTTCCATGATGCGGTAGGCGAGCCCTGAGCCGGCTCCGGCCGATCCCGCGGCCATCTCGGCCACCACTGCCCCGATGAGGGAAAGTCCGCCTGCAATCCGCAGGCCCGCAAGAAAGGCCGGAAGGGCAGCCGGCAGACGCAGGATCCAGAGCGCTTTCAACCGGGAGCCGAACCGCGCCGCCGGGCTCTGAACAGGGGAGGCGCCATAAAGTTCGAACAGTTCGAGCAGGTTCCTGTCCGTCGATTGAAGCCCGAGCATCGTGTTGGACAGAACCGGGAAGAAGGCGACCAGCCAGGCGCAGGCGAGCACCGCGATGTCCTGCGGCAGGTAGATCAAAAGAAGCGGCGCGATGGCGATGACGGGCGTGACCTGAAGCACCACCGCGAACGGGTAGACGGAATATTCGACCAGTTTCGACAGGCTCAGCAGAACCGCGAGCGCCACGCCGCCGACAACCGCAAGCACGAGACCGAGAAGCGTGGTCTTGAGCGTCACCAGAAGGGATGCGGACAGGAGCGGCCAGTCCGCCACCATCGTGGTGGCGATCAAGCTCGGAGAGGGCAGGATATAGGTCGGAACCGCATGGGCGCGGACGTAAGCCTCCCAGCCCGCAATGGCAGCAATGAACACCGCGGCCGGCAGGAGCCATTCGAGAGCGTTGCGCCGTCCAAGGGCCGGGGAGAGGGGCGCTGTCATGATAGAGCGCCTTCGTTCGAGGTCAGGTCGATCATCACCCGTGAGACGTGGCGGCACAGCTCGGCATAAGCAGTGCTTGTACGGAAATCCATGTCACGCCCGCCTTGCGCAACCCCCTCGATCTCGGCGGCGATTCTGCCAGGCCGCGGCGTCATCACGGCGATGCGGCTCGACAGATAGGCGCTCTCGTAGACCGAATGCGTCACGAACACGATGGTGCAGCCCACATCGCGCTGCAACTTCAGAAGGTCGTCGTTCAGCTTGAAGCGCGTGATCTCGTCGAGGGCGGCGAAGGGTTCGTCCATCAAGAGGAGTTTGGGCTTGATGCTCAGCGCCCTCGCAATCGACACCCGCATCCGCATTCCGCCGGACAGCTCCCGCGGATACGCGTTCTCAAAATCCTTCAAGCCGACGAGAGACAAACTCTCCGAGATGTTCTCCCTTGCGGCATCTCTCGAGACGCCGCGAAGGCGTGATGGGAGCCAAACATTGTCCGCCACATTGGCCCACGGCATCAGCGTCGGGTCCTGAAAAACGAAACCGATCTCGCCGCGATGATCCTGCGTGGCCGCATTGGGCCACGTGACGCCGCCGCTGCTCGGGCGACTGAGACCCGCGATGATGCGCAAAGCCGTCGACTTGCCGCATCCCGAAGGTCCGAGCAGAGACAGGAATTCCCCCGGACGAACGTCGAGATCAAAATCTGCGAGCGCCATGACGCCATTGGTGAAGACCTTCGTCACGCCTTGTAACGACACCAGTGGAGTAGCAATCTCTGCCATGGGACGCAGCACCGCGTCCTATTTTGTCAGCTTCAACCCCACGCCCTTGTTCACGAACTGGAGCGTGTAGGCTTTCCGGTGGTCGAAATCCGCCTTGAAGAGGCCGGCCTTCACCATCTTGTCGAAGAAGTCCTTCATCCGCGCATCGGTCATGGCCCCGATGCCAAGCTTCGCGGTGTCGCCTGAATCGACGATGCCGTGCTCCTTCATCCGGGCGACCGAATAGGCCAAGAGCTCGTCGGTCATCTCCGGGTTGTCGCGCTTGATCAGCGCGTTCGCCCGGGTGTTGTCGCCATGGAGATAGTGGCTCCAGCCGATGATGGAGGCATCGACGAAGCGCTGCACCAGGTCGGGGTTTTTCTCCACCGTCTCCCGGCGGGTTTCGATGGTGGTCGAGTAGGTGCTGAAGCCGTGATCCGCGAGCAGGAACACATTGGGCTTGAAGCCAGCGGCCTTTTCGATGGCCAGCGGCTCCGAGGTCACGTAGCCCTGCTGCACAGCTCGCTTGTTGGCGAGGAACGGGGCCGGATTGAAGCCGTAGGGCTTCACCTGCTCGTCCTTGAAGCCATGTTCGGCCTTCATCCACTGGAAGAAGGTCGCGACGCCGTCCTTCGACAGGAGAATGTCGTTGGAGGTCTTCAGGCTCTCGAACGTGTCGAGCCCCTGGCCCGGATGGCTCAGCAGAACCTGCGGGTCCTTCTGGAACAGAGCCGCCACCACGAGGGTCGGGATATCCTTCTCGACCGCCGAGAAGGCCTGGATCATGCTGCCGCCCATATAGAAGTCGAGCTTGCCGACCGTCATGAGCATGCGGTTGCTGGCGCGGGGCCCGCCCGGCACGATCGTGACCTTCAGGCCATGCTGTTCATAGGTCCCATCGGCCACGGCCTGGTAGAATCCGCCGTGCTCAGCCTGCGCAATCCAGTTGGTGCCGAAGGTCACCTCGGTGAGGGGCTGCTGCGCCAGGGCGCTGCCTGCTCCCCAGCCAAGACCCGCCGCCACCATTCCCGCCAGGCATGCACTCAACTTCATCCGCAGCAATTCCCGTGTTCGGCGAGGGCCCCCGCCGTTCAGCCGAGGTTCTGCGCGCTCGTGCGGGGCTTGGCAAGACCCGCAGCGGCGACGGCCCCATCAGGGCCGAATCATTCCACCGACCAGGGATAGGTCCATGTTTCGGTAAGGGTTCGATTGCCTGCCTTCAGGAAGGCCCGCAGATCGGTCGATTGCCCCGGCTCAAGCTTCACGTCGATGGCTGCCCTGAAGCCCGTCGTGTGGTCGTTGGGCATGAGGAAGGTGTTCGTGATCGTCCCGGCCGACGTGGAGGGAATCAGCTGCACCTGGCCCGGGTCCCCGAAGTAATAAGGCAGGTTCCCGCCCGCGAAGTCGATGATGAAGCGCCGATGGGTCGGATCGCTGGGCTGGTTCGAGCCGCTGGCTCGCGGCGGGGTGTGGAAGGTGTTCACCACCCCGCCGCCGGAGTGCATCGCGCCCATGGCGGACATGGCCCGCAGCCGGTAGGAAAGCGTGACTTCCTGGCCTGCCTCATAGGGCCGACTCGGCTCCCAGGAGACCACGATGTTGTCGTGTGTCTCATCCGGGGTCGGAATCTCCACCAGCTCCACCCGGCCTTCGCCCCACTGGCCGATCGGCTCGACCCAATAGCCGGGTCTCTGGTGATAATAGGCTTCGAGATCCTGATAGTTCTCGAAAACCCGGTCGCGCTGCATGAGCCCGAAGCCGCGCGGGTTGTTGTCGTGGAACGACGAGATCGTCTTCTGGGGCGGGTTGCGCAAAGGGCGCCAGATCCACTCGCCGGCGCCCGATTGGATGAGAAGGCCATCCGAATCGTGCAGCTCCGGCCGAAAATCGTCGGTGCGGTGCTGGTCGTTCTCGCCCTCGAAGTACATGGATGTCAGCGGGGCGATGCCCACATTGGCGAGCGTCTGACGCGGAAACAGCGTGGCCGTGATGTCGAGGGTCGTCTCCTTCGACGGGTAGATCTCGAACCGGTACGCTCCCGCCACCGACGGGCTGTCGAGCAGGGCATAGATGGTGGCCCGCTCGCTTTCGGGCTTCGGCATCTCGATCCAGAACTCCCGGAAGTTCGGAAACTCCTCGGCCGCTCCGCCCTCGACGTTGAGCGCGAGGCCGCGGGCCGACAGCCCGTATTTCTGGCCCGCTCCCAGGAAGCGGAAATAGCTCGCTCCCACGAAGGCGATCAGCTCGTCGAACACCTTCGGGTCGTTGAGCGGGTAATGGAGCCGGAATCCCGCAAAACCGAGATTGACCGGCAGCGGCCGCTCGATCTTGTTGCGGCCGTAGTCGAACAGCTCCCGCTGATAGGGGATCGGCGTCGGAACCCCGTCGCGCAGGACGTTCACCGTGACGGGACGCTGGTAGAGGAAGCCGAGATGGAACAGGTGCATGCGGAACGGTCCGCCTCCCGAGGCCAGGTGCGCCCGGTCGGGACGGAAGCGGATATCGCGGTAATCGTCGAAGCTCAGCCGGCTGAGCGGCTCAGGCAGCTGGACCGGAATTGATTCGTAGGGAGCGGCCGCCAGCTCCCGCGCCCGGCGCACCACATCCTCGAATCGAAATGGATTGGGAGCGGGCGCCCCCGTCTGCTGCTGGGCCCAGGCCGGCGGCACCGCGGCGGTGGCCAGGAGGCTCTGCAGGAGGGCGCGGCGGGACAGGTTCATCATGATCTGCGGACTGTTCTTCTTGGGCTTGAAATGAGGCCGGGCGGCACCTTGATATAGGGCCGCAGCCAATCTCTTGAAGCTCTCGCACTTAATGGAAGCTGAACATTAAGCCGTGGGAAAGAAGGCAGCGAGAGGCTGTAAAAAATCTCCCGAAAGGCGCGAAAAGGTCTTGTGATCGGGGGGCAACCCGCTTATTTGAGTCATGCCCAATTTCGCACGTGCCTGTGGTCGCGTGCCGGTTGGTGGGCATCCGGACAAGAGGCCGGACAGCCGCCCGAGAACGCCCTAGTTCTCGATACCCCTAACCGGCAGCCGGAGGCGAAACCGGCGTACCTCGTTCTCAACGGGGGACGTGACTTAAAGCAACGACGAACGGGCTTTTTTGGTCTCGTTGGCCCTCCAAAGGTCAGCACCGAAGAGGCTTGTTTATCATTGCCGCGCGTGCGGACAGGGAACCTCCCTTTCCAATCCAAGGCAGCATCGTCGGGTGAAGAACCCATTGTCTTGTCGTGTCTCCATCGCACGAAAGGCAGTGTCGTCTTCCCTCGCTGACGCCGGACGACCTGTCGTCTGAACTTTCAATCCGAGGCCCGTGAGCCTCCATTGAACCTTTGGTGGGGAGAGCGCCATGACTGAGCGCATTCGTGAATTCCTGCGCAACCGACGTGAGGATGGCCCCTGCGTGGTCGTCGATCTCGACGTGGTGCGTGACAACTACTCAAAGTTTGCCCGTGCGCTCCCCGACACGCGTGTGTTCTACGCCGTGAAGGCGAACCCGGACCCGAAGGTGCTCAAGCTCCTGGCCGACCTCGGCTCGTGCTTCGACACGGCCTCCGTGGTCGAGATCCAGCTCGCGCTGGATGCAGGCGCAACCCCTGAGCGCATCTCCTTCGGCAACACGATCAAGAAGGAGCGCGACATCGCTCGCGGCCTCGAACTCGGCGTGCGCCTCTTTGCGGTCGATTGCGAGGCGGAGGTCGAGAAGATCGTCCGGGCTGCTGCTCTTGTGGGCGTGCCGGCACGGGACGTGAAGGTGTTCTGCCGCATCCTGTGCGACGGCGCCGGCGCCGAATGGCCGCTCTCGCGCAAGTTCGGCTGCGTGCCGGAGATGGCGGTCGACGTGCTTGAGCATGCCTACCGGAATGGTCTCGAGGCCTATGGCGTCTCGTTCCATGTCGGTTCGCAGCAGCGCAACACGGAAGCCTGGGATCAGGCCCTCGGGTCTGCCTCCACGATCTTCCGGGAATGCGCCGATCGTGGCATCCACCTGTCGATGGTCAACCTCGGCGGCGGTTTCCCGACGAAGTACCTGAAGACCGTTCCGATGGTCGAAGCCTATGGCGAATCGATCTTCCGGGCGCTGTCGAAGCACTTCGGCAACCGCATCCCCGAGACAATCATCGAGCCGGGCCGCGGCATGGTCGGCAATGCAGGCGTCATCGAGACCGAGGTTGTCCTCATCTCGAAGAAGAGCCAGGACGAGGATGAGGTGCGCTGGGTGTACCTCGACATCGGCAAGTTCGGCGGCCTCGCCGAGACGATGGACGAGTCGATCCGCTACCCGATCCGCAGCGAGCGCGATCACGACCGCAAGGTTCCGTGCGTGCTCGCCGGTCCCACCTGCGACTCGGCCGATGTTCTCTACGAGAAGGAGCCTTATCCGCTCCCCGTCTCGCTGGAGATCGGCGACAAGGTGCTGATCGAGGGCACGGGCGCCTACACGACCACCTATTCGGCGGTCGCGTTCAACGGCTTCCCGCCGCTCAAGTCCTACGTGATCTAACTCACGTCCCGCCTGCCTCGAACCGCGAGGCAGGCATCAACCCCGAAAAGTTGTCCCGGACGGCCTGCTTGGGCTCACCCCGGACGCGTCTCGCGTCCGATGCTCGATGCAGGTGCGAGGGCTGTCGCTCACCCCTCACTTTGGGAGGCCACGGCCATGATCACGATCCGCGAAGAAACCTTCCGCGATGTGGAAGCGCGCGAAAAGCTGCTCGATGCCTGCTTCGGGCAGGAGCGGTTCCAGAAGACCTGCGAGCGCCTGCGCGAGGGACGCGTTCCCGCCGAAGGCCTGTCTCTCGTCATCGAGCGGGACGGCGCCATCATCGGCACGGTGCGGCTCTGGCACGTCTCGGCGCGGCCGAATCGTCCTGCGCTGATGCTTGGGCCCATCGCGATCGATCCGTCCTGCCAGGGACTCGGCCTCGGGGCAAAGCTCATGCGCGAGGCGCTCAAGCGCGCCGCAGCACAGGGCCACGCGGCTGTGCTGCTGGTAGGCGATGCGCCTTACTACCAGCGCTTCGGCTTCTCGACCGAGGCGACCCGGTCCCTGTGGATGCCGGGCCCCTACGAGCGCGGCCGCTTCCTGGCGCTGGAGCTCCAGGCGGGCGCTCTCGATGGTGCCCGCGGCCTCGTGTCGGCCACCGGTATGCTGGAGCAGAAGCCCGATCTCGCGGCTCTCGTGGCGGCTGCCGCGCAGGGCAACTGGGCTTGGGCCGGAAGAGCCGCCTGAGGCGCACATTGCTGGGACCCGAGAGCCTGACGTCAGGCTCTCGTGTTCGGCAGCACGAAGGTGATTGCCGCCGCCAGCACGAGATAGGCCGCAAAGCCCAGGCTGATCGCCGCGATGCTCACATTGGCGTCCAGGAGCACTCCTGCGCCGACCGGACCCAGGGCCGACGCCGCCACCATGAAGGCTCCCGCGAGAGCGCGGATCTTGCCCAGATGATGTGTGCCGAAGAGTTCCGCCAGAACCGCCGCGATGACTACGTTGGTGCAGCCGGATGTCAGGCCGACGAGACCGAAGAATACAAGCGCCAGGGCCGGACCGCTGAACCCCGCCAGGGCCACGGATGCGGCGATCATGCCGAAAAGGTAGAAGTGACTGAGGCGAATCGCCCCGAAGCGATCGATGAGGATGCCCGCCGTCATAGTCACGGCCACGGACACCAGGGCAAAGAGCGTGATGCTGCTCGCCAGAAGCTCCAGGGGCCAGCCCTTCACGTCGGCGATGTAGCGCTGGTGGAAGAAGTACGCGGTCATGATGGCCGGATAGCCGATCATGGTGGGAATCAGAGCAAGGAACCGCCAGTCCCGCAGGATGTCGATCCAGCGCGGGCCGGCTTCGTGCTGACCGAGCGCCTGTGTGGCTTTCGGGAGGTCTCGATCCCGGGCTCTCAAAACGAATCCCAGAAGCCAGCCGGCAAGAAGAGCCACGATGATGATCGCGGCGGCGATCCGCCAGGTGCCCGTCCAGCCGAACGTAGCGATGAGCACGAGGGCGATGCCCGGAAGGGTTGCTTCGCCTGTCGGGAACCCGAGGGTCGCGACCCCGACCGCCCTGCCGCGGATGCCCTCCGCAAGGCGGGCCGTGCTCATCACGCCCGCATGGCTCAGCATTCCCTGTCCGCACAAGCGCAGGAAGAAAAGGCTCAGGCCCAGCATGACGAGGTTCGGGGCCAGCGAGAGGCTGACGGCTGCGGCCGCCAGCCCGAGCAGCGCCACCGTTGCGTAAAGACGGACATCGACCCGATCGATGACGCTGCCGACCCAGATCATCAACAGTCCCGAGGACAAGGTGGCGACGGAGTAGATCAGCCCGAAGGTGCCGTTCGTGAGGCCGAAGGCGTCACGGATGTTCGGTCCCGACAGGGAGATGAAGAAAGTCTGCCCAAAGGAGGACAGAAACGTCAGTGCGAAGCCAAGGCCGATGACACGGCCGTGTCGCACGATCAGTTCATAAAGTTTCATCGGATCGGGAAGCGTGAAGGGCGCCTTAGTGGCAAGGCTGTTGTTACAGCATGGCGAAGGCCGGGCCGGAATGCCAGCGCCGATCCAAGGACCGCCCTATATCCCAGGGCAAATCCCGGTCCACCACAAGGAAACGTCGACAACCATTGACCCCGGTGGCTCCGCAACACTAGATGCCGCCTTAATGCCGCGATCCTGTCGGCACCCTCCCATCCGCTCATCTAGGAGAACCATTGATGACCAACTGGCCCGTCCATGGCCGCATCACCGGCCCGATCGTCATGATCGGCTTCGGCTCGATCGGCAAAGGCATGCTGCCCTTGATCGAGCGCCATTTCGAATACGACAAGAGCCGCTTCGTGGTCATCGACCCCAACGATGCCGACCGCCATCTGCTCGACGAGCGGGGGATCAAGTTCGTCCATGCGGCCGTGACGCGGGAGAACTATCGCGATCTTCTCGCGCCGCTTCTGACCGCAGGCGCTGGTCAGGGCTTCTGCGTCAACGTCTCGGTCGACATCTCGTCCCGGGCCGTCATGGAACTGTGCCGCGAACTCGGAGCGCTCTACGTCGATACCGTCGCCGAGCCCTGGGCCGGCTTCTATTTCGACAAGAGCGCCGGTCCCGGGGCCCGCACCAACTATGCCCTGCGTGAGGACATTCTCGATGCGCGCCGCCAGAAGCCTGGCGGCACCACGGCGGTCTCGTGCTGCGGCGCCAATCCGGGCATGGTGTCCTGGTTCGTCAAGCAGGCGCTGCTCAACATCGCGGCCGACCTCGGCATGAAGGTCGAGGAGCCCAAGTCCCGCGAGGAATGGGCCCGCCTCATGCAGCAGGTCGGCGTGAAGGGTATCCACATCGCCGAGCGCGACACCCAGCGCGCCACGTCCGAAAAGCCCATGGGCGTGTTCGTGAACACGTGGTCGGTGGAAGGCTTCGTGTCGGAGGGCGTGCAACCCGCAGAGCTGGGCTGGGGCACGCACGAGACATGGATGCCCGAGAACGGGCGCACGCACGAGAAGGGCAGCCAGGCGGCGATCTATCTGCTTCAGCCCGGCGCCAACACGCGCGTTCGCACCTGGTGCCCCACGCCTGGGCCGCAATACGGCTTCCTGGTCACGCACAACGAGGCGATTTCCATCGCCGACTTCTTCACCGTGCGCGAAAACGGCAAGGCCGTGTATCGGCCGACCTGCCATTACGCCTATCATCCGTGCAACGAGGCCGTTCTCTCGCTGCACGAGATGTTCGGCGATGCCGGGCGCGTGCAGGAGAAGCATCACATCCTCACCGAGAACGAAATCGTGGACGGCGTCGATGAACTCGGCGTGCTGCTCTACGGCCACGGCAAGAACGCGTATTGGTACGGCTCGCAGCTCTCAATCGAGGAAACCCGCAAACTCGCGCCCTACCAGAACGCCACCGGCCTTCAGGTCACGTCCGCGGTGCTCGCCGGCATGGTCTGGGCGCTCGAAAACCCGGATGCGGGCATCGTCGAGGCGGACGAGGTCGACTTCCGCCGCTGCCTCGAGGTGCAGACGCCGTATCTCGGCCCGGTGGTTGGCGTCTACACGGACTGGACACCCCTCGATGGCCGCCCGGGTTTCTTCCAGGAAGACATCGACACCTCCGACCCGTGGCAGTTCCGGAACGTGCTGGTGCGGTAACAACACGCGGCATGGCCGGCCTTGAGCCGGCCATGCAGGTCTTCTATGCCCTGATGAAACACGGCGTGGATCACCGGGCGCAGGCCCGCCCGACCAAGAACGGAGAAAGCCGGAATGCCGCATTTCGAGGAATTCTACGCCGACAAGCTCCGGGGCGCGCTTGGGGTCACGGATGCGGAATCCGTGCTCGATCTGCGCGGTGCATCACGCGAGCAAGCGGCGGCCTCGATTCAGGACATGCTGGAACGAAGCCGCTTCGCACAGAGCAAATCGGTCGCCATCCGCCTCGCGCCGCCGCCGGAAGGGGGCGGAGAGACCCTGTTCCAGCCCGTCGGAAAGGCGCTGCTCGAAGCGAAGAAGCGCGGCTGGATCGAGCGCCTGCAGACCCTGCCGGCCCAGGATGGGTTGGGGTTTTACGTGGTGCTGGCCGGAAAGCCCGAAACCGAACGCTAGCGCATCGTGCGGAAAAGTGGACCCGGTTTTCCGCTCAATACGATGTGCTGCTTGAGAGCGGAGCATCGGACCCAAAAGTGGGTCCGATGCTCTAAGCCTGAGCGCGGGCGGCCGCCCGCCCGCGAGGCCGCCGCAGGCTGCGCAGGAAGCCTGCCAGCAGCAGAATGCCGCCCCAGACCGCCACGAACCCGATCGCGGCCGACAGGAGCCCTTCCTCGGTGACGGGCACCGCAGGCTCGAAATCGCGATAGGCGGCTTCCATGACGTCCAGGTCCCCGTCCCGGACCATGGTGGCGACCCGTGCGAAGGGGCCGGCCTGGATCATGGCCTGGCGGTGGGCGTCGAGCCGTCCCAGGCGTTCCACATTGCCCTGCATGGCCACGCCCTGGCGGCTGACGAGATCGTCCGGGTTGCCCCGCAGGCGGGCAATCGCGCCGTCCCGTGTCTCGCCGTTGGCCTGGGCGTCGTTGTCGAAGCGGGCAATGACCTGGTTGAGCTCGTCGATCGCGCCCCCGAGCCTCTGCCGATATTGCTGTGAAAATTCAGGGCCTTGCGAGGCCACGACCCCGCCCATGAGTCCAAGCCCGAAAGCCACGATACGGATGATTCGGGACAAGACGCCACCTCCTCATGACTCAAGAGCTTGGCCGATATCTTGTTCCGTGACCTCGTCCAGTGGTTTGGGGACCTTGTAGGCTCGTGTCTTCGCCCCAGGCTCCATCACCAGGATCACGGTTTCGATGCCCGGACACCCCGGATCGGCGCAGACGATCTCATTGACGGCAAATGCCGTGTCGTCCGGCGCCCGGAGCGCTGCCCGGGTCCAATCCTTCACCTGCTGGACCGCCTGCCTGTCCGGTTTGGAGCGGCCGAACGCATCCTTGAGAAAAGCACCGAGACGCATGGGGAGCTAGGTTGGAAGGGTCAGGATGCCGCCCTGTCCATCCGCGCAGCCGAAGGCGAGGCGTCGGCCAGCCTTGTCCCAGGCCATGGCCGTGACGCCGCTATCCTGCACGGCCGGGCGCACGAGCAGCTCGGACGCATCGTTCAGGCGGATGAGCAGGATGCAGCCATCCTCGTAGCCGACGGCCAGCACATAAGTGTTCGGATGAAAAGCGACGCGGCTGACCTTGGCGTGACGCACGCCGCATTCCCGCGGCTGCTTGCCCATGGGGCCTTCCTTCGATTCGAAGGGCCACACGATGGCGGCCTCCGCCCCGGAGGTGGCGAGCCATTTGCCGTCGCCGGACCAGGAGAGCGAGCGCGTCTTCGACGGGTAGCCGCTCATGCGCATGTGTCCCTTGTCGGGGATCAGGCGCCAGCCGTGAAGGGCATTCTCCTGCATGGAGGTCACCACGAATCGCGCGTCAGGCGACCAGGTGATGTCGAGGTGGGACCCCTTCCATTCCAACACCTCGGGCTTGGCCTCGACGTTGGGGAACCACAGGGTTGCGCCGTTATAGTGCGAAATCGCGAGCCGGTATCCCTTGGGCGCGAAGGAGAGGCCGCGGGCCGTGGTGGGCACCTCAAGGGTCTTCTCCCGTCCCCGGTCGTCATGGGCGATGACGCGCTTGCCGGCCCCGTAGGCGAAAGCGCCGCCCGAGCTGATCGCCAGCGAGTCGATCCAGGCGCCCTTGGTTTGCGCCAGCGTCTTCGTGGAGCCGTCCTGGCCGGTCACGGCGACGCGGCCGTCATCGCCGCCCGTGACGAAGCGCTCGCCGTCGCTGGCCGCCACCAGAATGCCCGCATCCGGATGCGCCTCGACCCGGTGCGTCTCCGCATCCTTTGCCAGCAGGACGCCGCCGTCGGTCAAGCCGAACGCGACGGTGCCTTTGAGCCAGCCGACGGCCGTGACATGCGCCCCGGCATTCACCGGGACGACGCTTTGGGTCAGAGACGGAGCAGTTCCAGCAGTCATTCGGGCAATCCCTCCGGGGGAGCCGTAGCACGGTCTCTAATGATCATGACAGATAGGACACCCATATTGCGATGTGTAAATTTCATGAATGGGACAGGTGGCGATCACTGGGTCATTCCCGCCTATCGAACCTTCCTCAATCGCACGAGTGTGCTCAAGCCGAAATTCCTGGAGCATAAGGCAGAAGTGATCGAGCCGGCGTATGATCAACTCGTCAGGCGGCGTGTAGTCGAGCCGCTCCCAGCCGGTTTTCGTCATGGCAAGCCGTACCGCCGAGAGCATGAAATCTTCATCGGCTGCTATCGTTTCGGCTTTCCACGGCATGTCGGCGATGTCGAACCCCGCAAAACCGTGGCCGAGGATGGCCTGATCTTGTGACGCGATCCAAGCCGCGAACTCTTTATGGCGTCTTGTCTCGGCCGCCAGGGAGGACGCAATGGACAGGACAGAGACAAAAACCGACATAAGGCCATTGCTCATCCTTATAGGGTCCATATCCGGACGAGCGCCGTATGTTATTTGGTTAGCCACTGTCCTGTCGAACAGGTCACGTCCGGGCGCTGCGCCGCCTCAAGCCGCGCAGGCCAGAAACCCTTCGCGGATGGCCTTCTCGTTCAGGTCGCGGCCGATGAACACCACCTTGGAGTCCCGCTTCTCGCCGGGCTTCCAATCACTCTGCACGTCGCCATCGAGGATCATGTGCACGCCCTGGAAAACGAAGCGCTTCGGCTCGTTCGGAAAGGCCACGATGCCCTTGCAGCGCAGGATGTTGGGGCCCTCGACCTGCGTGAGGTTCGAGATCCACGGCATGAACTTCTCGGGATCCACTTCGCCGTCGATCTTCATCGACACGGACTGCATGTCCTCGTCGTGATGGTGATGGTGGCCTTCCTCGAGGAAGTCGGGCTCGAGCTCGATGATGCGGTCGAGATCGAAGGCCTTGCGGTCGAGGACTTCATCGATCGGGATGGCGCAGTTCTGCGTCCGGTGGACTTTGGCATAGGGGTTGATGGCGCGGATGCGAGCTTCGACCTCGTCGAGCTCCTGCGGGCTCACGAGATCGATCTTGTTGAGGATGATCACGTCCGCGAAGGCGATCTGGTTCTTGGCCTCCGGCGCGTCCTTCAGGCGGTCCGAGAGCCACTTGGCGTCGGCCACCGTCACCACCGCGTCGAGTCGCGCGGTGTCGGACACGTCCTGGTCCATGAAGAAGGTCTGGGCCACCGGCGCGGGGTCGGCGAGGCCGGTGGTCTCGACGATGATGGCGTCGAACTTGCCCTTGCGCTTCATGAGCCCGTCGAGGATGCGGATCAGGTCGCCGCGCACGGTGCAGCAGATGCAGCCGTTGTTCATCTCGAACACTTCCTCGTCGGCGCCGACCACGAGTTCGTTGTCGATGCCGATCTCGCCGAACTCGTTGACGATCACGGCGTATTTCTTGCCGTGCTGCTCCGTGAGGATCCGATTGAGGAGCGTGGTCTTTCCGGCGCCGAGATAGCCGGTGAGAACGGTAACTGGAAGCTTATCGGACATGGGATATTCCAAGGGCACGTTGGACGAAGGACCATCCCCATCGGGGAGGCGGAAACCTGGTCAGCTCGACAGGGCCGTGCTGAAGGCTCTTATATTGTGTCGCATCATCTCAATGTAAGTCCCGGCTTGGCCGTTCTCATCCGAGAGAGCGTCTGAATAGACCCGCTCGCCGATCCTGGCGCCGGTTTCCTTTGCGATGCGCTCCATCAGCCGCGCATCCGAAACGTTCTCCACGAACACCGCCTTGATGTTCTGGCGCCTGATCTGCTGGATGATCCTGGCCACGTCCTTGGCCGAAGCCTCGGCGTCGGTGGACACGCCCTGGGGAGCCACGAAGTCGATCCCGTAGGCATCCTCGAAGTAGCGGAATGCGTCGTGGGACGTGATGATCTTACGGCGATCGGCCGGAATGCGCGCGACCAGCCCTTTGATTTCCTGTTCGAGCTCGTCGAGTTTCTTGAGATAGTCGGCGGCATTCGCCTCGTAGGCGGCTTTACCGCTCTGATCGGCTGCGATCAGGGCGTCGCGGATGTTGGCCACATAGATCTTCGCATTGCCGATGCTCTGCCACGCATGGGGATCGGAGTTTCCGTGGGCGTGACCATGGTCATGTCCGGCCGCCGCCTCCTTCAGGGCCTTCACGCCCTTGGCGGCTTCCACCGCCGGAGCCTTGGTGCCGGAGGATTTGACCAGGCGGTCGATCCACCCTTCGAACTTGAGGCCGTTGGTGAAGACGATGTTCGCCTCCGTGAGTCGTCGGCCGTCGGCCGGGGAGGGGGAGTAGACGTGCGCGTCCCCGTTCGGGCCGACCAGGGTCGTGACCTCCACCCGGTCGCCGCCCACATTGCGCACGAGATCGCCCAGGATCGAGAAGGTAGCCACCACCTTCAGCTTGTCGGCCGTCTGGGCGGCTGCGGGCAGCGCCGTGCCGGCCATGACAAGCCCGGTGAGCAGCGCCATGGCGTTCCTGCGAGTCAGCATTGCTTTGAACCTTTCTGGTGGTCTGGTGTCAGGCTTCGAGATGCTTGCCGGGCCATGCGAGCCACAGCAGGCCGCCTTCGCGGCCGAGGATGAGCGAGCCCACGTAGACGATGCCCGCGGACAGGATGATGGCCGGTCCTGCCGGGAGTTCGGCGTGGAAGGACAGAAGCAGGCCGCTGATGCCTGAAACGATCCCGATCAGGACCGACAGGATCATCATCATGGTGATATCGCTGCTCCAAAACCGGGCTGCAGCAGCCGGCAGCATCATCATGCCGACGGCCAGAAGCGTGCCCAGGGCATGGAAACCGCCCACGAGGTTGAGGACGACGAGGCCGAGGAAAATGAGGTGGGTGGGCGTCCCGGCGCGGCTGACCGAGCGCAGGAAGGTGGGATCGACGCATTCGAGCACCAGGGGACGATAGAGCACCGCCAGAGCCAGGAACGTCACGGTCGAGATGGAGGCGAGCAGCAGCAGGGCGTTGTCGTCGAGCGCCAGCACGGTGCCGAAGAGCACGTGCAGCAGGTCCACGTTGGAGCCGCGCAGGGACACGATGGTGACGCCGAGCGCCAGGGACAGGAGGTAGAAGGCCGCAAGCGACGCATCCTCCTTCAGGGACGTGAAGCGGGACACGAGACCCGCCGCAACCGCCACGATCACGCCCGCGAACAGGCCGCCAACGGTCAGAGCCGGCAGCGAAAGCCCGGCGAACAGGTAGCCGATGGCGGCGCCTGGCAGGATGGCGTGCGCCATGGCGTCCCCGGTCAGGCTCATGCGCCGGAGCATCAGGAAGACCCCGATGGGACCGCCGCCCAGCGCGATGGCGATGACGCCCACAACGGCGCGCTGCATGAATTCGAATTCGCCGAAGGGGCTGTAGAACAGCTCAAGCATGGGGCTCACAATGTCTTGGCGCGTCACGCCGCGCCGCGATAGCACGCGCTGGCGTGAGGATCGTAGGCCTCCACCATGCGGCGGGCCTTCAAGAGGTTCTCGGCGCTGAGCACGCCGCTCGTTTCGCCCCAGGCCACCGGCTCGCGGGCGATGAGCAGGGTCTGCGGGAAGACGCGCTTGACGAGGTCGAGATCGTGCAGGACAGCCACCACCGTGCGGTCCTCCGCATGCCAGCGGCGCACCACGTCGAGG
Source organism: Microvirga aerophila (assembly GCF_003332305.1). Taxonomy (GTDB): domain Bacteria; phylum Pseudomonadota; class Alphaproteobacteria; order Rhizobiales; family Beijerinckiaceae; genus Microvirga; species Microvirga aerophila. The sequence goes on from NZ_QOIO01000006.1 coordinate 25,952, forward strand.
AGGTCGGCGGTGGTCTTGGCGTCAATGGCCGTGAAGGGCTCGTCCAGCAGGATCACGGGAGAATCCTGGAGCAGGAGGCGCGCGAAGAGCGCGCGCTGCATCTGGCCACCGGACAGGGTCGAGATGGAGCGACGCTCGAAGCCGATGAGCCCAACGGCCGCCAGCGCCTGCTCGATCCGGGTTCGGTCCTTGCGGCTGACGCTGCCGAAGAGGCCCGACCGGGACCACAGCCCCATGGCGACGAGATCATAGACCGAGAGCGGAAAGGAACGGTCGATTTCCGCGGCCTGCGGAAGGTACGCGATGGCTGCGTTGGCCGCGCCGCCGAGACGGATCTGCCCCTCGAGGGGGCGCAGGGTTCCGACGATGCCCTTGAGAAGGGTCGACTTGCCGGCCCCGTTCGGCCCGACCACGGCGGTCAGGCTGCCGGCGGCGATCTCGCCGTCCAGATGGTGCACGGCCGGCCGGCGGCCATAGCCGAGGGTCACCTCGTCGAAGCGAATGGCGGTCGTGGTCATGCGAGAACCAAGAAAACGAGAAGCCAAAGAACACCCAGGACAACGCCCGCCCCGGCAATGCGCTCCCAGGCCGACAGGCGCAGGAGCGAGAAGGACGGGGTGGATGCGATCGCCCGAGCCGGGTGGTGATGGTGGTGATCACGGTGCATGGCATTCAGTATAATATACGCCCACCCGATGGCTAGGGGTTGGGGCGTATATTATACGCATTTTTTGATTGAATGCCGTTTGGAACGCAACCCTAGAAGGCGGGATGATGCTGGTAGAGCCAGGTTTCGCTCAAGACCTCGTCCCCATTGCGCAGGTAGCAGCGCATTTCCACCGGATCGGTTCCCGTGACCGAAAGGTCGAACTGGGTGCGCCAGTGGCCCGGCACGTTGTTGGGCACGGCCTCGGTCAGGATATTGGCGAACTCGCCCCGGGAGGCGGAGAGGACAGGTCTCGGGATGACGCCGTTCGGGAGGTTGGTCAGCGGAGCGCCGACGAACTCCACCATGAACTTGCGAATACCCTTGGGCCGCGCCGTGCCGGCCTGCCCGCCGTTGCCGAAGCGGGTCGCCACCACCCGGGCCAAGGGTGTCGGGTAGGGCTCTTCGGCCGACCAGTGCATCCGGTAGAGGAACTCGAATGACTGACCGGCCCGCGCCGGTTCGGCCGGCACCCACATGGCCACGATGTTGTCGTGGATCTCGTCGTCGGTGGGAATCTCGACGAGCTGAATCGTGCCTCTGCCCCATGAGCCCTGCGGCTCGATCCACAGGGAGGGGCGGCGGTCGTAATAGACCCCATCGAGATAGTGGTCGAAGTTGCGGTCACGCTGGAGCAGGCCGAAGCCTTTCGGGCTATCGTCCGTAAAGGCCGAGGTGACGATCCGCGGCGGGTTGTTGAGGGGGCGCCAGATCCGCTCGCCCGTGCCGGTCCACATGGCAAGCCCATCGGAATCGTGGATTTCCGGACGCCAGTCGACGGCGGTGGTCTTGGCCTTCTCCGAGTACCAGTACATGGAGGTGAGCGGCGCGATCCCGAGGCGGCTTACGTCCTGACGCAGGAAGACCGCGCTTTCGATGTTCATGATGATCGCCGCCGCCCGCTGCATGACGAAACGGTAGGCTCCCGTCACGCTCGGGCCGTCCAGGAGAGCGTAGAGGATTACCGTATCGGAGCCGGGCTGCGGGGTCTCGAAATACACGTGGGTGAAGTCGGGGAACTCCTCGTTCTTGCCGAACACCGCCACGTCCACCGCAAGGCCACGCGCCGACAGGCCATACTGGTAGAGTTCGCCGATCGCGCGGAAGTAGGAGGCCCCCAGGAAGGCGACCCAGTCGTTCTTGCGCCAGTCCAGCTTGCCGTTGCGGGCCTCCTGGTAGCGAAAGCCGGCAAAACCCGAATTGTCCGGCAGCTTGCGGGCCGGCGAGTCCGCCGGCATGTCGAAATAATCGCTGTCGTAGATGATCTCGCGCGCCTGGCCCTGTTCGACCGTATGCATGCGCACCGGCCGCTGGAAGAAGCGTCCGAGATGGAAGAACGTGACTGGGAATTCGCTGGGTCCGTTGGCCCAGAGCGCCAGATCGGTCTTGAACCTGATCTTGCCGTGGGCGTCATAGTCGATCTGTTCGAGGACCTCCGGCGACGGGCGGGGAGGGGCCACATAGGCGGCCTTGGCCATCGCCTCGGCCCGTGCCTTCAGGGCTTCGTACGAGAAGGGGGCCGGAGCGCCCGTTTTCAGGCCCTGCTGCGCCAAAGCCGTTGTGGAAAACCCGCTGGCCGCGAGGCCTGCGGTAGCGGTTGCGAACTGGAGAAACTGGCGACGATCGATCATGGCGCTATGTTTTAAGCTTGTGATGGCCGAGACCCCTACCGACCAAGGTGGCAGGATTAAGTCACTCATAACCTCTTGAGAATTCTGCGTCAGCCGCCAAACTACGTCCGCACACAGGCGCCGCCCGATCGGCGTCGATAACAGGGAGTACGCCATGCGTTCCATCTTCAAGCGCCACCTCGTCGGCGCGGCTGCCGCTCTTGCGCTTGCAGGCGCGAGCCTTCCGGCCCAGGCCCAGGACTTCATCAACGTCCTGACCGGCGGCACCTCCGGGGTCTATTACCCGCTCGGCGTGGCCATCTCCAAAGTCTTCACCGACAAGGTCAAGGGCAGCCGTCCTTCAGTCCAGGCCACCAAGGCTTCCGTTGAAAACCTCACGCTTCTCCAGCAGGGCAAGGGCGAGATCGGCTTCACCCTCGGCGACAGCCTGGCGCTCGGCTGGGCCGGCGACGAGGAGGCGGGCTTCAAGACCAAGCTCGACAAGCTGCGCGGCATGACGGCCATCTATCCCAATTACATCCAGATCGTGGCCTCCAAGGAATCCGGCATCAAGACGCTGGCGGATCTCAAGGGCAAGCGTCTGTCGGTCGGCGCGCCGAAATCCGGCACGGAGCTCAACGCCCGGGCGATCCTCCAGGGCGCGGGCCTCACCTACAAGGATCTCGGCAAGGTCGAGTATCTGCCCTTCGGCGAATCCGTCGAGCTCATGAAGAACCGTCAGCTCGACGCCACCCTGCAGTCGGCGGGACTGGGTGTCTCGTCCATCCGCGACCTCGCCACCTCGGTGCCGATCGTCGTTGTGGAAATCCCGGCCGACGTAGTCCAGAAAGTCGGATCTCCCTATATCGGCGCCAACATCCCGGCCGGCACCTATGAGGGCCAGACGGCTGCCGTGCCGACCGCCGCCGTGGTCAACTACCTCGTGACCCATTCGGGCGTGAAGGACGAGACTGTCTACCAGATGACCAAGGCCATCTATGAGAGCCTGCCGGATCTCGCCGCAGCGCACGCGGCCGCCCGCGACATCAAGCTGGAGAGCGCCCTCACCGGAATGCCGGTCCCGATGCATCCGGGCGCGCAGCGCTACTTCGACGAGAAGGGCATCAAGAAACAGGGTTCCTAAACCCTTAGACCTATTTGACAATACAGCCGGGGCGGGCCAACTGCTCCGGCTTTTCCATGTCCAGTACATAAAACCAATAAGAGAGGCAGCGCCATGAGCCAGGGTGTGAACGCGTCGGAAATCGCCAAGATGGAAGCGCCCTCCGAGGCTGTGAACCCGGAACATGGCCTCCCGGAGAGTTTCGGCGAAGGCATCTTCGGCAGAACCTTGTTCTGGATCGCGGTCGCCTTCTCGATCTTTCAGATCGTCACCTCCTTCGGCATCCCCTTGGACAGGCCTTTCCTGGGGAGCGTGACGCTCCTCCACTTCCTGATGGTGGCGCTGGTCGCGTGGGCCGGGTGGCTCATCCTGAAGGGCGTGCGCCGGCGCAACGTTCTCGACGGCGCGCTGGCCTGGATCGCCGTCGCGGCGGCGTTCGGACTGATCCTCTATTTCGGCGGCTCCCTTCCGAGCCAGGTGGTCCGCGCGCTCCACGTAGGTTTCCTGTGCCTGGTCGCAGGCGCAATGATCGGCAACCACAGGGCGACCTCGTCCACGGGCCGCGCGCTCGGATGGGGCATCGGCATCGCGGGCTTTGCGGTCGGTCTCTATCAATGGGTCCTTTACAACGATCTCGTTGTGCGCGCCGGTGAGCTGACGCAGGCCGACATGATCTTCGGCATCGCGGCTCTCGTGATCCTGATCTATCTCGTCTGGCAGGTCATGGGCATCGCGCTGCCCATCGTGGCCTGCACGTTCCTGGCCTACTGCCTCCTGGGCCACCTGCTGCCCACGCCCCTCGACCATCGCGGCTACACGCTCGAGCAGGTGATCGAGCACATGTCGTTCGGAACGGAAGGCATCTATGCGGTGCCCACTCTGGTGTCGGCCACCTACATCTTCCTGTTCATCCTGTTCGGCGCCTTCATGGAAAAGGCCGGCGTCATCGACTTCTTCAACGACATCTCCATGGCGGTCTTTGGCGACAAGAAGGGCGGGCCCGGCAAGGTCTGCGTCGCCTCGTCGGCTCTCATGGGCACCGTCTCGGGCTCCGGCGTCGCCAACGTGGTGGCGTCCGGCCAGTTCACCATCCCGCTCATGAAGCGCTTCGGCTTCCCATCGGCCTTCGCGGGCGGCGTCGAGGCGACATCCTCCATGGGCGGTCAGATCATGCCTCCCGTCATGGGCGCGGTGGCCTTCATCATGGCCGAGACCATCGACGTGCCGTACTCCAAGATCGTCGAGGCGGCGATCATTCCGGCAATCCTCTATTTCGGGGCCTGCTATCTGGCGGTGCATCTCGAGGCCGGCAAGCGCAACCTTCATGGGTTGCCTAAGAACGAACTGCCCAACGCCTGGACCGAGCTGAAGAAGAATTGGTTTCTGATCACCCCACTCGGCGTTCTCGTTTATCTGCTCTTTGCGGGCTACACCCCGCTTTTTGCCGGCGCGGTAGGCCTGTCCCTGACGGTTGCTCTCATCCTCGGCACGGCCATTGCGGCTGGCCTTGCGGTGCCGGCCCTGCGGGTCGCCTTCTGGGTTGCTCTCGCGCTGATCTCGGCGGCCTCCCTGGCCGCGAGCGTCACGCTGGTTCTCGTGGTCGTAGCATTGCTTTCGATCTGGAACGCCTTTTCGGGACGAGGGCGCCTCACCCTTCAGGCCTGCGTGGACGCCATGGCGGACGGGGCGCGTCAGGCGCTGCCGGTGGGCCTCGCCTGCGCGGTGGTCGGCATCGTGATCGGCACCATGACGTTAACGGGTCTCGGCACCATCGTGGGCACCTGGATGATCTCCATCGGCAAGGACAACATGTTCCTGGCGCTTGTTCTCACCATGGTGTTCAGCCTGATCCTCGGCATGGGCATCCCGACGATCCCGAACTACATCATCACGTCGTCGCTGGCCGCCCCGATCCTCCTGAACCTGGATGTGCCGCTCATCGTCTCGCACATGTTCGTGTTCTACTTCGGCATCATGGCGGACCTGACGCCGCCCGTGGCGCTGGCAGCCTTCGCGGCGGCTCCCATGGCGAAGGTGTCGGGGCTGAAGATCGGCATACAGGCGGTCAAGATCGCCTTGCCGGGCTTCATCGTACCCTACATGGCGGTCTACGATCCAACCCTGATGCTGCAGCCGGTGCCGGGGCTTGAGGGCGCAAGCTATTGGCTCGCGGTCGTCTACATCGTCGTCAAGGCGGCGCTCGCGCTCACCCTTTGGGGCGTGGCGGCCATCGGCTATTTCCTGACGCCCCTGTCCTGGTGGGAGCGTCTCTGGGCGGCGGCCGCGGCGGCCTTCCTGGTGCTGGCCGTCCCGATCACCGACGAGGTTGGCTTTGGGCTCGCAGCACTCTTCATCGGCTATCATATCTGGCGCACGCGCCGGGCCGCCGCGCCTGCGATCAGCGGATGATCTGCCTCGTGGCGGGCTCTACGGTCGCGCCCCTGCTGGCGGGCGCGATCACCCTGGCCTGGACGCACTCGGTCGAGAAGATTGCCTGGGAGGAGGATTGGCGTGCAACGCCTGCCGGCCTTGAACTTGTGGAGGCTCGGGTCCGGGGCTCCGGGGCGGGCATGGAGCCGCCACCGGAGGCGCGGCTTGTCGATGGGGTATGGAAATGGCGACCGGTCTTGGCGCCTCAGGGGTCGATCGTCATGCGGCGCTCGGGCGCGACCACGGATTGGCGGATCTGCATTTCGGGCCGGTGCCGACCCATGGAGGCTTATGTGCCGGCCGCGGCGGACCCGGTGCTCATGAAGGCGTGCGAGGGCTGATCAAGCGTTTCCGCTGAGTGGCTCGACGGCGGTGCAGCGACGCCAGAGCTGGACCATGAGCCAGGCGCCGAACAGGCAGAAGAGCGCCATCAGCACGTAGCCGAACACAGGCCCAAGCTCGAACAAACCGGCGATCGCCCAGCCGCTCGCGATCGCGACCCCGAACACTTCCGTGCCGATCAAGATCATGATGCTCATGACGGTGATGAAATTGCGCCAGTTGATGGGTTTTGCCTGGGCCAATGTCACGTACTCCATTCCTTGACAGAGGCACTACCCCAAACGCCCCCTCGGGTGCAAGGTGTGCTCTTCTGCCGGTTTTGAGAAGCGGCACATCATTCGAGGCGGAAAACCAGGTCCACTTTTCCGCCCGATGCGCATAGTGTCGCGTCCATGGCTGAAACCCCAGTTTTCTCGACGGCCGCCGTTGCGGCTCCCCATACCCTCGCGGCCGAGACCGGCCAGATGATTTTGGCGGCCGGCGGCAATGCCGTGGAGGCCATGGTCGCCATGGCGGCGACCGTCGCGGTGGTGTACCCCCACATGAACGGTCTCGGAGGCGACGGCTTCTGGCTCGTCCGGGAGCCTAAGGGCCGCGTGCATGCCATCGACGCTTCCGGGCCGGCCGGCGCCCTCGCGACGATCAAGCGCTACCGAACGAAGGGTTATGACGCCGTTCCTCCCCGTGGGCCGGATTCAGCGCTCACCGTGGCGGGCGCAGTCGCCGGTTGGGAGCTCGCGCTCGAACTGGCCCGTGCGCTCGGCGGCCAGCTTCCCCGCGAGCTGCTTTTCGGCGACGCCATCCGCCATGCCCGCGAGGGCTATCCGGTCTCCCGGTCCGAGGCGCGGTTCAAGACCAGCGAGGAGGCGGCCCTTTACGCGGTACCGGGATTTGCCGAGGCGTTCCTGGCCGAGGGCAAGCGGATGTCGGCCGGGACCTTGCGGCAAACGACCCGTCTCGCCGATACCCTGGAGCAGCTCGCCCATGCGGGCCTTCGCGATTTCTACCGCGGCGACATCGGGCGCGAGATCGCGGCCGACCTGGAGCGGATCGGCTCCCCCATCGTGCGCCGGGACCTGGAGACTTACCGCGCCCGCGTGGTCCAGCCGCTGAGCCTGCGGCTGCGGGGTTCGACCATTTACAACCTCCCGCCGCCAAGCCAGGGACTGGCTACGCTCATGATCCTCGGCATGTTCGAGCGCCTCAAAGCGACGCGCGGGGAATCGCCCGAGCATCACCACGGTCTGATCGAGGCGACAAAGCGCGCCCTCGGCATCAGCGCATCCGTGGTGACAGACCCGCTGCACCTCGCCCACGATCCGGCCGGGTGCCTTGCGTCATCGGCTCTGGAGAGAGAGGCTGCCCGCATCGATATAGGCCGGGCCGCGCCTTTTCCGCTCCGCCACTCGCCGGAGGGGGGTACGGTCTGGATGGGAGCCGTCGACCAGGACGGCTTGGCGGTTTCCTACATCCAGTCGGTGTACTGGGCCTACGGCTCAGGCTGCCTGCTGCCGAAAACCGGCATGCTCTGGCACAATCGCGGGGCAGCCTTCTCCCTTGATCCGGCAAGCCGCAATCCACTCGAGCCCGGCCGCAAGCCGCCGCACACCCTCAACCCGCCGCTTGCAGCCTTCGACGATGGCCGCGTCCTCGCCTTCGGCACCATGGGAGGCGAGACCCAGCCGCAGATCCTGGGGCAGATCTTCACGCGCTATCGTCTCGGCATGGGCCTCGCCGACACCGTGGAAGCACCGCGCTGGATCCTCGACAAGAACCGGGACTCGGAAACTGGGGTGCTGAGGGTCGAGAACGGCTTCGACCCCACGGTTATGCGGGCGCTTTCGCGGCTCGGTCACAGGATCGACGAGATGGACGAATCCGATGCCGAACGCTTCGGCCATGCCGGGATGGTCCTGCGGCAGCCGCGCAACGGAAGGGTCGAGGCCGCCCACGATCCACGGGCGGATGGAGGAGCGCTCGGGCTGTGAGCCATGGTCGAAGGAGCTCAGCTCGCGGTCACGGACGTCCACACCCCGAAGAGCAGGCTCAGGCCCAGCACCAGCACGAAGGCGGCAGCCAAGAGCTCGATGCCGGCGATCGCGACAGCGCCGCTCATGCCGCGGCCTCCCGCGGCCCGTAGCGCCAGAGCCTTGGCGAACACCGCCAGCGCCGCGATGGCGCCGGTAGTCAGCGCCGTACCCAACGCCATGGCGAAGGTGGCGGCGATGCCGGCCGCAAAAAGGCCCTGAGACAGGGCAAAGACCAGAACCACGAGAGCGCCCGCGCAGGGGCGGATGCCGGCGGCCAGCGCCACGCCCGCCATGTCGCGCCAGCGGGTGAGGCGACTGAGCTGTTCAGGCGGCGGCATGTGAACGTGGTCGCACTCCTCCGCCGGCGTGGCCGCAAGGGGATTGCGGCTGAGCGCGATGGTGCCCATCACCTTGCCGGCCTTGCGCCAAGTGATGGCGGCTCCGAGAAACGCCACGGCCGCGAAGCTCATCAGCTCCACGCCCTTGGTGACCTGGTTCATGGTAGCGGCCGTGGCCTTGAGGGCAAGGGCCAGGAGGCTCACCAGCCCGATGGCGACGAGCGCCTGGACCAAGGCCGCCGCGAGGCTCAAAGAGAAGCCCTTCACGAGCGCCCGCTCGTCCGCCACCACGTAGGCGGCGATCACGCCCTTGCCGTGACCGGGGCCGGCGGCGTGGAAGATCCCGTAAGCAAACCCGATGGCGAGCAGCGACCAGATGGCGGCTCCCTGCTCCTTCAAGGCCGTCACCGATTGTTGAAGGCTTCGGTAGAAGCCGCTTTGAACGGCCAGAATATAGGCGCCGATATCCCCGGATGGCGCAGCCTCGCGCAGGCCCATGCCGAAGGGATTGCGAACGGGCGGAGCCGCTGCGGGCGCAAGCCACCAGGCCAGGAGGGCCATGCCGCCCGCCACGAACGCGATGGCAGTCGCCGCGATACCGATGCGCCGCCAGAGACCGGCGCGCCCCGTTTCGGGCAAAGCCAGGGGTTCGGCCGTCACGGACATGCGATGATGGCCCGGTTGGCGTATTGCGCCCCGAAGCTGGAGGCGGCGGTCAGGGTCTGGAAGAAAGATTCCGACATACTTTGTTGCTCGGTGGTCTCGAGCGGCTTTGGCCGGGAGATGTTGGTCGCGCAACCCTTCGGGGCGCTGGCAAGCGTTACCGCGTCATTCCCGTCGGCCAGGGAAAAGCCGATGAACAAGGTCGGGTCGTAGATCTCGACCGAGGCTGTCCTGGCGCCCGTCGGAGCCTTGAGGGGCAGGAAATAGGACAGTGTCAGCGCCTCGTCCGCAAGGGCCATCGCATAGTCGCGCGGCGACGCGAATTCCTGCTTGCGCCCGTTCGCTTTCAGGACCGTGAAATAGTCGAACTCGACGAGGGATTCCGTGTTTTCCTTGGCGAGGTCCTGCAGTTCCTCGGAGGTCAGCTTCCCGTTGCTGTCCTTATCCAGGCCCTGAGTCACATAGGCCGAGTAGGCCTTGTCGAACGTCCAGGCGTGCCGAATGCCGGTCACATTTCCGCTAGTGTCGTACACCACCTCCGCCTTGGCGGTCACCCAGACGTGAGGATGCGCCAGGGCAGGGGACGCCCATGCGGCCAGGAGGGCAGCGGAAAGGCTGATGAGACCAAGGCGGTGGGTCATGCGTTATCTCGTAAAGCGACGCTTGAAGGATATCCTGAAGCGGTTGGACTGATCTTGTGACCCATCGTGGTTAATGGAGGCAAAACGGAGGCGCAGTTGATTGACGTTCTAAACTACATATGTCAGCATTACTGACATAAATCGTAACAGAACAAGACCGGACCAACCGGCAATGGGGCGAGGGCTCCAAGGAGGAAACGGGCAATGGCCAATAGCCATGTAGCGCTCCGTGACGTTACGCTCGACGACAAATACGATCTGACCAAGGATCGCGTCTTCATTACCGGGACGCAGGCGGTCATCCGCATGCTGATGATGCAGCGTGAGCGGGACCGGCTGGCGGGCCTGAACACGGCCGGCTACGTGTCCGGTTACCGTGGCTCGCCGCTGGGCGGCCTGGACCAGAACCTCTGGCGAGCCAAGAAGTGGCTCGAAGCCTCGAACATCGTCTTCCAGCCGGGACTCAACGAGGAGCTGGCGGCGACCTCCGTCTGGGGCTCGCAGCAGGCTGAGATTCGCGGCGACGGCAAGTACGACGGCGTTTTCGGCATGTGGTACGGCAAGGGCCCGGGCGTCGACCGCTCGGGCGACGTGTTCCGTCACGCCAACATGGCCGGCTCGTCCAAGCATGGCGGCGTGCTCGCCCTCATGGGCGACGACCACACGGCGGAATCCTCCACCGTGGCGCACCAGTCCGAATTCCACTTCGTCGACGTCATGATTCCGATCCTGAACCCGGCGGGCGTGCAGGAAATTCTCGATTACGGTCTTTACGGCTACGCCATGAGCCGCTTCTGCGGCACCTGGGTGGCGTTCAAATGCGTGAAGGAGAACATCGAGTCGACGGCGTCCGTCGACGGTTCGCTCGACCGCGTGAAGATCATCATGCCGGACGACTTCCTGATGCCGCCCGGCGGCCTCAATATCCGGCCGCGCGACGGCGTGCTGGACCAGGAAGCGCGCCTCCAGGACTACAAGCGCGACGCCATGATGGCGTTCGTGCGCGCCAACAACCTCAACCGCATCATCCTGTCGGGCGGACGTAATCCGAAAATCGGCGTCATTACGGTGGGCAAGTCCTATCTCGACGTGCGCCAGGCGATGGACGAGCTCGGTCTCGACGAGGTCAAGGCCAACGACATGGGCATTCGCCTCTACAAGGTCGCGTGCCCCTGGCCGCTCTCGCAGCGTGAATTGCTGCAGTTCGCCGAAGGCCTCGACATGATCATTGTGGTCGAGGAGAAGCGCTCGCTTATCGAGGTGCAGGTACGCGAGGAGCTATACGGCTCCGCCAACCAGCCGATCTGTATCGGCAAGAAGGACGAGAGCGGCAACTGGCTCTTTCCCGTCAAGGGCGCGCTCGATCCCAACGACATCGCCATCGTGATCGGCGAGCGGCTTCTCAAGTACCACAACAACGACGACCTGCGGGGCCGAATCGCACGCCTGCGCCATGCGCAGGAAGTGCTGGCCCTCACCAATGACGTCGCGACCCGCGTACCGCATTTCTGCTCCGGCTGCCCGCACAATTCCTCCACCAAGGTGCCGGAGGGCATGCGCGCCTATGCGGGCATCGGCTGTCACTACATGGTCCAGTGGATGGACCGGGAGACCGACGGCTTTACCCAGATGGGCGGCGAAGGCGCGAACTGGATCGGCGAATCCCCGTTCTCCAACCGCGGCCACGTGTTCCAGAACCTGGGCGACGGCACCTACAACCATTCGGGCGTGCTGGCGCTGCGCTGGTCGGTCGATACCAAGACCAACGTCACCTACAAGATCCTCTACAACGACGCCGTCGCTATGACGGGCGGCCAGAAGCATGAAGGCGGGCTGACCGTCGACATGATCGCCCGTCAGGTGCGGGAGGAGGGCGTTGAGCGCATCGCGCTCGTGACCGACGAGCCGGACAAGTATCCAAAATCCATCCGCTGGCCGTCCGGCATGACGATCCACCACCGCGACGACCTCGACGCCGTGCAGCGCGAGCTTGCTGGAATCCCTGGTGTCACGGTGATGATCTACGATCAGACCTGCGCCTCCGAAAAACGCCGTCGCCGCAAACGCGGCGAGTTCCCGGATCCGGACAAGCGCGTCATCATCAACGATCTCGTGTGCGAAGCCTGCGGTGATTGCTCGGTGCAGTCGAACTGCGTCGCCGTGCAGCCGGTGCCGACGGAGTTCGGCCGCAAGCGCCAGATCGACCAGTCCAACTGCAACAAGGACTTCTCCTGCGTGAAGGGCTTCTGCCCGTCCTTCGTGACCGTGCACGGGGGCAAGATCAAAAAGGCGGTGCCGGCTACGGGCTCCATGGACGGCGCGCTGTTCCGGCCGCTGCCGGATCCGGTCATCCCGGCGATCGATCGCACCTTCAACGTGATCGTGACGGGCGTCGGCGGCACGGGCGTCGTGACCATCGGGGCAATCCTCGGCATGGCGGCGCATCTTGAGGGCAAGGGACTGGGCATGATCGACATGGCCGGCCTCGCCCAGAAGGGCGGCGCGGTCTACAGCCACGTGCGGCTTGCCAACTCGCAGGACGACATCCACGCCATCCGCGTGACGGCGGAAGCCGCGCACCTGGTTCTCGGCTGCGATCTCGTGGTGACCGGCACCAAGAAGGTGCTGGCTTCGGTCAAGAAGGGCCAGACCGCGATGGTGGTGAACACCGCCGAGGTCATGCCCGGCGAGTTCACGCGCAACGCCGATTTCTCGTTGCCGACCGAGCGCCTGAAGCGCGCCATCACGTCGGCGGCAGGCCAGGAGGGCGCTGCCTTCGTGGATGCGACGACCATTGCCACGACGCTTCTGGGCAATGCCATCGCGGCCAATATGTTCACCCTGGGCTATGCCTATCAGACCGGTCATGTGCCGTTGACGGCGGCTGCCATCGAGAAGGCCATCGAACTCAACGGCGAGGCCGTGAAGATGAACCTCGCGGCCTTCACCTGGGGCCGCCGCGCGGCCGCCGGATCGGATGTCGTGGCGAAGCTTGTTGACGACATCAAGGGGCCTGCCGACGAGTTCAAGATCTCTGAAACTCTTGACGAGGTCATCGACCGGCGCGTTTCGTTCCTCACCGGTTACCAGAGCAAGGCTTACGCCAAGCGCTATCGCCGCCAGGTCGAGCAGGTTCGCGCCTTGGAAGACAAGGTCGTGCCGGGCTCCACGGCCTTGACGGACGCGGTCGCCCGCTCGCTCTTCAAGCTCATGGCCTACAAGGACGAGTACGAGGTGGCCCGTCTCTACACGGACGGACATTTCGAGCGTCAGGTCGCATCCACGTTCGAGGGCGAGAACCTGCGTTACGAGTTCCATCTCGCGCCGCCGCTCATGGCCCGCAAGGACCCGACGACGGGCGTCCCGCGCAAGATGAGCTTCGGGCCCTGGATGATGAAGGCCTTCCGGGTGCTGGCGCCGCTACGCATCCTGCGCGGCACGCCGCTCGACGTGTTCGGCTATACCCACGAGCGCAAGACCGAGCGTCAGCTCATCCGCGACTTCGAGGCGCTCATTGGCGAGATCATGGAAAAGCTCACGCCAGCCAATCACGCGACGGCCGTGGGACTTGCCAACATCCCGCAGAAGATCCGCGGCTTCGGCCATATCAAGGAGCGGAACCTCACGACCGCCAAGGCCGAGGAGGCGGAGCTGCTGGCCCGCTTCCGCGAGCCGGAGCAGCCGCTGCCGCTCGCGGCGGAGTGAACTCCGATCAAGCGTTGTCCCAGACGCCGCACGGCGATCTGAGATCGTTTGCCGAGATGAGCACCTGTTCCCTCCCCCTTGTGGGGAGGGTGGCCGCGTCAGCGGTCGGGTGGGGGTGGTATGACTGGGTGAAAGGCGGTGAGGTAAAGCTGTAGCGGCCTCGCGCTTCCATCATCGAGCATCGAGTTCTGACTTTCCGACCCCCACCCTCGATCCCTCCCCGCAAGGGGGAGGAAAGAACGCGCGCGTTTCACGATTTCCTAATCCAGCCGCCAATCGACCGGCTCCAGGCCCTTTTCCACCAACCACGCATTGGCGCGGCTAAAAGGTCTTGTCCCCTTGAAGTCGTTGAGCCGGTTGAGCGGGGAGGGGTGGCCGGCTTCCAGCACCAGATGCTTGCTCCGGTCGATGAGGATTGCTCGTTTTCTCGCCGGCGCGCCCCAGAGTAGGAATGCGACGGCGGGCTGTTTTTCCGAGACCGCCGCGACGGCCTGATCGACGAGTTCCGACCAGCCGAATTTCAGATGCGCACCGGACTTGCCGGCCTCGACTGTCAGGGCCGTGTTGAGCAGCAGGACGCCCTGTTTGGCCCAGTTGCTGAGATCGCCTGTCTTCGGCATCGGCTGCCCGAGATCCTGCGCCATCTCGGCCAGGATCGTCCGTAAGGAGGCAGGCAGGCGGCGCGCGCCCTGATACGAGAACGCGAGGCCATGCGCATCGCCCGGCGTCGGATAGGGGTCTTGTCCGAGGATGACCGCCTTCACCTGGTCGAGAGGCGTGAGCAGGAGCGCGTTGAAGACCGCGTCCGGCGGCGGGAGAACCTGGGCCCCGGTTTCAATGACATCATCGACCCGGGCGGTGACCTGATCGGCTGCGCCATCGTTGAAAAAGGGCAGTTCGCGCCATCCGGCGGCCCGAGGCTCGGCGCGAAAGGCCGCGAGGGCCTGGGTGACGGGACCTGTCATCGGTTGGGATACCCTTGGTAGAGGCCTGTTCTCCAGGCTGATGACGACAATAATTGCCCTGAATCCCGGCACATAGGGCCGTCGACAGGGAGTTTCTTCTGTGACACGTTGCCGGTCCAGGTTTTGTGCCGTTCATCAGTGAACCAAACCCGACATGAGGACAATCGACGATGCTTCCCAGCCGCTCTTTCGCCACCTTCCGCGCTGGCTTCCTAGGACTTTCCCTGCTCATGTCGGGCACCGCGCTCGCTCAGGAGGCCGTCACGATCCGGTTCGTCCAGACCAATGATATCGACCGGATGGGGGCTGAGAAGGGCCGCGGCGGCTTTGCCCGGCTGGCCACCGTCGTCAAGGAAGAGCGCGCCAAGGGGAACGCCTTCTTCATTCATGCGGGCGACACGATCTCTCCCTCGCTCCTGTCGGGTTTCGACAAGGGCGCGCATGTCATCGACATCCTCAACAAGATGGGCGTTGACGCCATGACGCCCGGCAACCACGAGTTTGACTTGGGGCCTGAGGCCTTCCGGGCCCGCATGGCCGAGGCGAAGTTCGACGTGCTGGCCACCAACATCGTGGACGGCAACGGCCTTCCGGCCAACACGAAGCCGGAGAAGATCATCGAGGTGCAGGGCGTGAAGATCGGCTTCTTCGGCCTTACCACCGAGGATACTCCCATTGCG
This sequence comes from Microvirga aerophila, assembly GCF_003332305.1. GTDB lineage: Bacteria > Pseudomonadota > Alphaproteobacteria > Rhizobiales > Beijerinckiaceae > Microvirga > Microvirga aerophila. The sequence continues at coordinate 41,185 of NZ_QOIO01000006.1, forward strand.
TCGAGCCCCGGCAGCATCAAGTTCTCGTCCACCATCGACACGGCCCGCAGCAAGGCGAAGGACCTGCGCTCCAAGGGCGCCGACATCGTGGTGGCCATCGCGCACACGCCGCTTGAAGTCGACATGATCATTGCCCGCTCAGCCGGCATCGACGTGATCATCGGCGGCCATGACGAGCATCTGCTGGCCTTCTACGACGGCAAGGTCACGCTCACGGAATCCGAGTCCCAGGGCAATTACGTCGTGGTCACCGAACTCGCCGTCACGAAGGCCACGAAGGACGGCAAGACCACCGTATCTTGGACGCCGAATTTCCGCATCGTCGATAGCGCCACCGTGAAGCCCGATCCCGAGATCGAGGCGGTGGTCATGGGCTATGAGGACAAGCTGTCCAAGGAGCTCGACGTGGAGATCGGCGTGACCGAAACGCCGCTCGACAGCCGCCGCGCCACCGTGCGCGGAGGCGAGGCCGCCATGGGCAACCTCGTGGCGGACGCACTCAAGGCGGCGGTGGGCGCTGACGTGGCCATCACCAACGGTGGCGGGTTGCGGGCCGACAAGCAGTACCAGGCCGGCCAGAAGCTGACCCGCCGCGACTTCCAGTCCGAGATGCCCTTCGGCAACACCACCGTTCTCATCGAGATCACCGGCGCAAAGCTGAAGGATGCGCTGGAGAATGGCGTGAGCCAGGTGCGCGAGCTGGGCGGTCGCTTCCCGCAGGTCTCGGGCCTTCTGGTCGAAGTGGACACGAAGGAGCCGGTCGGCAGCCGGGTGAAGTCCGTCAAGGTCAACGGCGAGCCGCTCGATCCGGCCAAGACCTACAAGCTCGCCACCAACGACTTCATGGCCCGCGGCGGCGACGGCTATCGCGCCTTCGCGGAATCCAAGCAGCTCGTCGACGTCTCCGCCAGCCAGCTCATGGCCACGCAGGTAATCGATTACGTTGCGAAAGCCGGAAAGGTCGCCCCAAAGGTCGAAGGGCGCATCGTCCTGCGCTGACCGGGGCATCGAAGGCTGAGCGCTGTGACCTTGCGGCGCATACAGCTTCGCCCGACGACACGGTAGGCCTGAAGCCGGAGCGGAAAGTCTCCGGCTTCTTTTTTGGAGTTCAAGGGCAACCTTCGCTGTGCCATGCTGGAGGCGGTTCCTATAAGCTAAAGCGACGTCCCATTGCAGAGTACAGCGCGGTCGGCCCCTTCAGACTGGTCCCTCAAACGGCAGAGCCGATCTCTTTCACGGGGTCGCATCACGTTGATCATGGGCCTGTTCGGCGTCGCGTTCATCTTTCTGACGTTCGGCTACATTGCCTGGGAGCAGCGCAATCGCCTGATCGAGCAGAACGCAGACGATAACAGGAGCAACGCCTTCTTCATGGCGGATCATGTCGCCAGGCTCTTCGAGATCTCGGATCTGGCGCTCAAGCAGACCGCCGCTCTGGTGGCGGACGAGAGCTGGTACACGATCGAGCCGTCACGTCCCCTGTGGGAGCAGCTGCGCGCGATCAAGCAGGCGCTGCCCTACATCGACGACATCTGGCTCAATGATGCGGCCGGACGGCTGCGGATGACGTCGGGTCAATTTCCGACGCCCGAATCCAACGTGGCCGACCGGGATGCGTTCAGTGCACAGGCGCAGGCAGACCAAGGCCTGTTCGTGGGCGCGCCGATCCTCGGGCGCGTTACGAAACAGCCGACCTTCATGATCAGCCGGCGGCTTCAGTATCCGATCGGCTCGTTCCGGGGCATCGTGTCGGTGACCGTATCGTTGAACTACTTCAATCGGTACTGGGAGCGGCTGCGCTTGCCCAAGGGCAGCAGGGTGACCCTGCTGCGCGCCGATTCGACGGTTCTCGCCCAGCACCCGCCGCCAGCCGACGGCCTGTCCTTCATCCCTGGCGACAAGGCCGATTTCGACAGGGCGCTTGCGTCGGATTCCGTGGCCGGCACCTACTCTTATGAAAGCCAAGGCCAAGAACGCATCGGCTCTTACCATCGGGTCGGCGAAGCTCCACTCTACATTCGCGTCAGCATGCCGGCCGATGCCTATTGGAATCCCTGGATTGCCCAGACGAAACTCTACGGGGCGTTCGCCCTGATCGCCCTTCTGGCGCTTCTGAGCCTGACCACGCTCGCGTCGCAGCAGTTTCGGGAGCAGGCTGCCGGCGCGGCCCGCCTGGAGAAGGAGGTGCAGGCCCGCACCACGGCCCTGCAGGCGGAGACGAACGCCCTCGAAGTCCTCAACCGGACAGGCTCCGTGCTGTCGGCCGAACTCGATCTCGACCGGGTGGTCCAGAGCATCACGGATGCAGGCGTCGAGTTGACGGGCGCACAGTTCGGGGCGCTGTTCTACAATGTGGTCAGCAAGGAAGCCGAGAGTTACACCCTCTACGCCCTCTCCGGCGTGGCGCGGGAGGCGTTCTCCAAGTTCCCCATGCCGCGCAACACGAAGGTCTTCGCGCCCACCTTCGAGGGTGCGGGAGTGATTCGGTCCGACGACATCACGAAGGATCCGCGATACGGGCACAACGAGCCTCACAATGGCATGCCCGAGGGTCACCTGCCCGTGCGAAGCTATCTGGCCATTCCGGTGATCTCCCGGACCGGGGAGGTCTATGGAGGGCTGTTCTTCGGCCACGAGGAACCCGGTATTTTTAACGAAAGATCCGAGCGGCTCATGGTTGGCCTAGCGGCCCAGGCGGCGATCGCCATCGATAACGGGCGGCTTTATCAAGCGGCGCAGCATGAAATCGAAGAGCGCAAGCAGGCGCAGACCCAGCAATCGCTTCTGATCCGCGAGCTTCACCACCGGGTGAAGAACACGCTCGCGACCGTGCAGGCGGTGGTGGGCGCCACCGCGCGCTCTACCTCCAACATCGACGAGTTCTACGAAGCCTTCGTGGGGCGCATCATCTCCCTTGCCAACACCCATTCCCTCCTGACCGAAGCCGTGTGGCAGACCGCGTCCTTACGCGAGATCCTGGAAAAGGAGCTCAGCCCCTACAACGACCACAAGGGCGAGCGTATCACCCTGGAAGGCCCCGCCGTCGAGCTGCCCTCCGAGGCGGCCGTTCCCATCGGCATGGCGATCCATGAGCTGACCACCAACGCGGCCAAGTATGGGGCCCTGTCGGCGAGCACCGGGCGGGTCGCCATTCGGTGGTCGTCGGAGCCCGAGGAGGGGGGCGTCCGCCTCCGGCTGACCTGGGATGAAAGTGGCGGGCCCGAGGTGACGCAGCCCAAGAGGCAGGGCTTCGGCTCGCGCCTTCTGCACCGCGTGCTGACAACGCAACTCAGCGCCAAGGTCGAGATGGATTTCCGGTCGACGGGCCTGCATGTCTCGATCGACGCGCCTCTCAGGCAGGCGGCCCTCCTGGACCCGGCGGCCTGACCGAGTTGTAAATTTCCACCGGCGTGACACGCCATCACGTTGGCTGAACCGCCCGAACCTCCTATTTAGGATCGATCAAAAGTGCGGAGCCTTGTCCCAGGGCCGCCAAGGAATCTTCCATGAACGAAACAGTCAAGCTGGCCGATCTTCGCCAGGGCGTGCGTCCGGTGGATCATCCGGCGATAAAAACCGGTCGGATCGGCGTGCTGCTTCTCAACCTCGGAACGCCCGAGGGCACCAGCTATTGGCCGATGCGCCGCTACCTGAAGGAGTTCCTCTCCGACCGGCGCGTGATCGAGACCCCGCGCCTGCTCTGGTGGCCGATCCTCAACCTGATCATCCTGACCAAGCGGCCGGGCCCTAAGGGGCGCGATTACGCGAGCATCTGGAACAACGAGCGCGACGAGGGGCCGCTCAAGACCATCACCCGCGCCCAGGCGGAGGACCTGGCGGATCACCTGAGGGGAATCGCTGGCGACAAGGTCACGGTCGATTGGGCCATGCGCTACGGCAAGCCGGAGATCCGGAGCCGCATCCAGGCCCTGCTCGATCAGGGGTGCGACCGCATCCTCCTCGTGCCGCTTTATCCGCAATACGCGGCCGCGACCTCGGCGACGGCCTGCGACCATGCCTTCCGGGCTCTCATGGAGATGCGCTGGCAGCCGACCGTGCGCGTCTCGCCGCCCTACCACGACGACCCGGTCTATATCGACGCGGTGGTCAATTCTATGAAGCAGAGCTTGGAGAAACTGACCTTCGAGCCGGAGGTCATTCTCGTGTCGTTCCACGGGGTGCCGAAGGAATACCTTCTGAAAGGCGACCCCTATCACTGCCAGTGCGTGAAGACCTGGCGGTTGATGCGGGAGAAATTCGGCTGGTCGGCGGATAAGTTCCGCATGAGCTTCCAGTCCCGGTTCGGCAAGGCCGAATGGCTCCAGCCCTATACGGACAAGACGGTGCAGGCCTTGGCCGAGAGCGGCGTAAAGCGCATGGCCGTCGTGGCTCCAGGCTTCTCGGCCGACTGCCTCGAGACCCTGGAGGAGCTCGACGTGGAGAACCGCGAGATCTTCATGCATCACGGGGGCGAGCAGTTCGCCTATCTGCCATGTCTCAACGACAGCCAAGACGGAATGCAGGTGATCCGTCACGTCGTGGAGCGGGAGCTCCAGGGCTGGCTCTAGGCGGCCTTGAAGGATTGGGATAAAGCTTAGCCTTGTGCAACACAGTCTCGTTGCAGGGAGGCCCCATTGCCGTTCCAGTTTGGTTTCGACATCTTCGTCATCGCCCTCGTGCTGGTCGTCATCGTGACGATCGCCATGGGGGTCCGAACGGTGCCGCAGGGCTATGCGTACACGGTGGAGCGCTTCGGCCGGTATTCCCGCACCCTCGGTCCGGGCCTTGGCCTGATCCTTCCTTACGTCGAGCAGATCGGCAAGAAGGTGAACGTCATGGAGCAGGTGCTCGACGTTCCGAGCCAGGAGGCCTTCACCCGGGACAATGCTGGCGTCACCATCGACGCCGCGGCCTTCTATCAGGTTCTGGATGCCGCGCGGGCTTCCTACGAGGTCTCGAATCTCAGCCAGGCGCTCCTGGTCCTGACCATGACCAATATCCGCACGGTGGTCGGCTCCATGGACCTCGACCAGCTGTTGTCCCATCGCGACGAAATCAACGAGCGCCTCCTGCGGGTCGTGGATGCGGCAGCCTCCCCCTGGGGCGCGAAGGTCACCCGCGTCGAGATCAAGGACATTCTCCCGCCTGCGGACCTTGCGGGCGCCATGGCCCGCCAGATGAAGGCCGAGCGTGAGAAGCGCGCCGCCGTGCTGGAAGCCGAGGGCCTGCGGCAAGCCGAAATTCTCCGGGCCGAGGGCGAGAAGCAGTCGCAGATCCTATCGGCGGAAGGCCGTAAGGAGGCAGCCTTCCGGGACGCGGAGGCCCGCGAGCGGCAGGCGGAGGCCGAAGCCAAGGCCACATCCATGGTCAGCGAAGCCATCTCGCGGGGTGACCTGGCGGCGGCGAACTTCCTCGTGGCCGAGAAATACATCGACGCCATCCGGGCTCTCGCAACGGCCCCGAACCAGAAGGTCGTGATCGTGCCCATCGAGGCCGCAGGCCTTGCCGGAGCCCTGGGCGGTATCGCCGAACTGACGAAATCGGTCTTCGGCGAGGGAGGAGCCGGCCTTCAGGCCCCGCGCAGCGTACCGAGCGTGACGGGCAGAACGGAGCGCTCATGATCGCCAACGCCGTCACAGGGCTAGGCGCATGGACCTGGATCATTCTGGGCCTCGTCCTCATCGGCCTTGAACTGCTCTCACCCGGCGTTTTTCTTCTGTGGCTCGGCCTTGCGGGGATCCTGACCGGGCTGGCGGATGCGGCCCTCGGCCTGTCGTGGCAGGCCTCGGCGCTGGTGTTTGCGGGCTTTTCCGTCGCGGCTGTGATCCTGGGACGGATGGTCATGCGGCCGAACGCGCAGCACGACACGCAAGCCGGGCTCCTCAACCAGCGCGGCCAGGCCCTCGTCGGTCGGGTTTTCACCCTCGAAACTCCGATCAAGGACGGGGAGGGGCGTATCCGGGTCGATGACAGCTCATGGCGGGTGACCGGCGCCGACCGCTTCGCTGGCGCCAAGGTCCGCGTCGTGCGCGTTGAGGGCACCACGCTTGTGGTGGATGACGTTTAGGGCATCAATGGCTTCGGTTGCGCGGCCGGATTAAGCCACGCCCGCCCTCAGCAGATCGAGATAGTGCACCAAGCCGACAGGGCGGTGGTTCTCCACCACGATCAGAGCCGTGATCTTGGACGTTTCCTGGATCTCTAGGGCAGAAGCCAACAGGTCGTCCGGCGCGATGGTGCGCGGCGTCCGGGTCATGATGTCGGAGACCGCAAGGGTCCGCAGGTCGGCCCGCAGATTGCGGCGCAGGTCTCCGTCCGTGACGATGCCCGCAAGCGTGCCGTCCGGATGCACCACGATCACCGATCCGAAGCCTTTCCGGCCGATCTCGTCGATGGCCTCGTCCATGCGGGCTTCGACGCCGATGATCGGCAGGCGCTCGTTCTTGTGCATGATATCCCGGACGAGCTTGAGCCGCGCCCCGAGCTTGCCGCCTGGGTGGAAAACCCGGAAATGCTCAGCCGTGAAGCCGCGCTTCTCCAAGAGCGCGATGGCGAGCGCATCGCCAAGCGCCAGCTGCATGGTGGTGGAGGTGGTGGGCGCCAAGCCGTTCGGACAGGCTTCCTTCGCCTTTGGCAGAGTCAGGCACAGATCGGCCGCGTGGCCGAGCGACGAGGCGGGGTTCGACGTGAGCGCGATGAGCGGCACCCGGAAGCGCCTGGCGTAGCCGATCAGGTCGGCGAGTTCCGTGGTCTCGCCCGACCAGGACAAGGCGATGATCACATCCTCGGCCTGAACCATGCCCAGGTCGCCGTGGCTGGCTTCCGCCGGGTGGACGTAATGGGAGGGCGTACCAGTCGACGCGAAGGTGGCGGCGATCTTGCGGGCCACGTGTCCCGACTTGCCCATCCCGGACACGATGATCCGACCGGACGCCGCCGCAATGGTTTCAACCGCGGCCGTGAAGACCGGACCGAGGCTACCGCCGATGGCGTCCATCAGGACCGCAAGGCCGTCCCGCTCGGTGCCGAGGGTCCGCAGGGCCGATGACACGGCCTGACCGGCGGACGAGGAAGGGGTTGGTTGTACGAGTGCCATGGCGGCCGCTCTAGCATGGAGCGGCCGACTGGCGGAACCCTCAAAAATAGGGCTACTTTTGGCTCAGGAACGCCTCGAGTTCCTGCCGGAAGGGAGCCGAGAGCTCCTCCCGCTCCAGGGCATAGGCCACATTGGCCATGAGGAAGCCGACCTTGGAGCCCGTATCGTACGTCCGCCCCCGATACTTCATGCCGAAGAACTTCTGCTCCTTCATGAGGCGGATCATGGAGTCGGTGAGCTGGATCTCGTTGCCGGTGCCGCGCTCCTGGCTGGACAGAAGGTCGAAGATCTCCGGCTGAAGGATGTAGCGGCCCGAGATGATGTAGTTCGACGGGGCCGTACCCTTCGGGGGCTTTTCCACCATCCCGGTGATCTCGAAGGTGTCGCCGAATTCCTCGCCCACCGACACGATGCCGTATTGGTGGGTCTGGTCCTCGGGCACCTCCTCCACGGCGATGATGTTGCCCCCGTGCCGGTCGTAGGCTGCGATCATCTGCTCCATGGAGCCGCGGCTGAGCATGTCCGGCAGAAGCACCGCGAACGGCTCGTCGCCCACCAGTTCCCGGGCGCACCAGACCGCATGGCCGAGGCCAAGAGGCTCCTGCTGGCGGGTGAAGCTGGTCTGCCCGGCCTTGGGCTGATCCTTCGTGAGGGTTTCGAGTTCCTTGGTCTTGCCGCGGCTCTCGAGCGTCCTGTTCAGCTCGTAGGCGATGTCGAAATGGTCCTCGATCACCGCTTTGTTGCGCCCGGTCACGAAAATGAAATGCTCAATCCCAGCGGCGCGCGCCTCATCGACCACGTGCTGCACCACCGGACGATCGACGACGCACAGCATCTCCTTGGGGACAGCTTTGGTCGCCGGCAGGAACCGGGTTCCGAGACCAGCGACGGGAAGGACGGCTTTGCGGATACGCTTCATTGAGGGAGCCATGATGATCGGGACAATGAGGAGTAGGAGGGAGAAGCGACAAAAACTGTCAAGGTTCGGTCATCTATAACGTGGAAGGGCCGGCCTTGTTGCATTGCGCAGGGGCGATCGTTAGGCCATGGACCTGAATCGACGCTGAAGCGTTAGTGCTAAGCTTCCAAAAATAACGGGCCGAGGAGGACTGACATGGCGGTTTTGGTGACGGGCGGCGCAGGCTATATCGGCAGCCACATGGTTCTCGAGCTCATCGATGCCGGCGAAAAAGTCGTGATCCTCGATGATCTATCCACAGGGTTTCGCTCGACCGTCCCGTCGGAGGCCGTCTTGGTGGTCGGAGATGTCGGCGACCAGGATCTAGCCTCCCGCATCATCGCCGAACACGAGATCGATAGCATCATGCATTTCGCCGCCAAGATCGTGGTGCCGGAATCGGTGGCCGACCCGCTGACCTACTACTTCAACAATACCGTCAAGACCCGGGCGCTCATCGAGGCGGCCGTCCCCAACGGGGTGAAGAACTTCGTGTTTTCCTCCACGGCTGCCGTCTATGGGAACGCCGAGGCTCCGCTCCTGTCGGAGGACATCCCGACCTCTCCCATCAATCCCTATGGCCGCAGCAAGCTGGCGAGCGAATGGATGCTGGAGGACGCCTCGCGAGCCCATGGCCTGCGCTACGCGATCCTGCGCTACTTCAACGTGGCGGGGGCGGATCCGCAGGGGCGCTCGGGTCAGTCCACGCCTCAGGCCACTCACCTGATCAAGGTGGCGGCTCAGGCGGCCCTTGGGCAGCGTCCCTATCTCGACGTGTTCGGCACGGACTACCCGACCGAGGACGGCACCTGCGTGCGGGATTACATCCAGGTCAACGATCTCGCCCGCGCCCACCTTGCTGCCCTGCACCACCTGCGCCATGGGGGCGACTGCATCACCATGAATTGCGGTTACGGCCACGGGGCTTCGGTCCTGAACGTGATCAACCTGGTCAAGAAGGTCTCAGGAGTCGATTTCGAGGTGCGCTACTCTCCCCGCCGGGCGGGCGATCCGGCGCGGCTCATCGCCAAGGTCAACCGCATCCGCAGCCTCGGATGGGAGCCAAGGCACGACAATCTCGAGGAGATCGTCGATCAGGCCCTCCGTTGGGAGAGGGCGCTGGCGGAACGGAAAGCCGCATAGGCCCCCACTATCAACCGCCTGTTAACCCCCTTAATGTCGCTATGGCAGGACTAAACCCCTGTCCTGTCGTGAGCGACTCATATGCAGAAGCCGATTCGACTGGCACGCAGCCTCTGCGGCGCCCTCCTTCTTGGCCTGAGCTTCAGCCTCGTTCCGGGGGGAGGCGGTTCTCCCGCTTGGGCGCAGGATGCGTCGGACGCCCGCTTCCAGCGCTTTGTGCAGGGGCTCTGGCCGGCCGCCAAGGCGCGCGGTGTCTCCCGGGCGACCTTCGAGGAGGCCTTTCGCGGGGTGGAGCCCGATTCCAAGATCATCGCCCTGACGAAGAAGCAGTCGGAATTCGTCCGGCCGGTCTGGGACTACATCAACGGCGCGATCTCGGCTCAGCGGCTCGACCGCGGCCGGCAGATGGCGGCCGAATGGACCAAGACCCTCGATGCGGTCGAGCGCGCCTATGGGGTGCCGCGCTCCGTGGTGCTCGGCGTCTGGGGCATGGAGACGAATTTCGGCAGCTTCACCGGATCGATCTATGTGGTCCGGGCCTTGGCGACCCTGGCCTATACGGGTTACCGGGGCGGCTTCTTCAAAGAGGAGCTGCTGACGGCGCTCCAAGTGCTCGAAGAGAACCACATCGACCGGACCAAGATGCTTGGCTCCTGGGCGGGTGCCATGGGGCAGACCCAGTTCATGCCCTCAAGCTTCGTGAAATACGCCGTCGACGGCAACAGGGATGGGGTGCGCGACATCTGGGCCTCGGTCCCGGATGCGCTTGCGTCCACGGCCAATTATCTCAGGCAACACGGCTGGGAGCCTGGGCTTCCCTGGGGCTTCGAGGTGAAGATCCCGCAAGGGTTCGACTTCAGGCACCTGCGGCAGGGTTTTGCGGGCTGGCAGCAGCTTGGCCTGCGCCGGATGGACGGCAAGGCCATGCCCCGCACGGGCGAGGCCACCCTTTTCCTGCCGGGCGGCGCGAACGGGCCAGCCTTTCTGGTCACGGCCAACTACGACGTCATCAAGGCCTATAATTCCTCGGATGCCTACGCGATGGGCGTCGCCCATCTGGGAGACCGGGTACTGGGAGGCCACCCAATCCAGGGCGCGTGGCCCAAGGACGAGCCCGTGCTGGACAAGGACCAGCGGCAGGAGCTCCAGAAGCGGCTCGCGGGGCTGGGTTTCTACCAGGGCGAGACCGACGGGAAATTCGGCTCTAGGACCCGGGATGCGGTGCGGAACTTCCAACTCAGGCGCGGCTTGACCCCTGATGGCTATGCGGATCTCGCGGTTCTCAGGGAGCTGCGCACGGTCCGCTGACTTCATTCCGGAGAAGCGCTATAAAGGAGCGGGTCCGGACCACAAGGGAGCCGTTCATGGGCTTGACGCCGATCCTTCGCCTGCTCCTGGCAGCCCTGCTCCTCGTCGCAGGGGGCAACCTGTCCGCATGGGCGCAGGCTGGCTATCCGCAGCAATATCGGGACCCACGGGCCTATCCGCCGGGCTACTATCCAGGCAAGCTCGTGCAGCCTGCGCAACCCCAGCAGCAGCCTGGCTTCAGCTTCAGACGCCTCTTCACCCCTCAGGAGGAGGCCGCTCCGCCGTCGCAGACCCGCAGACCCGTCGTCAAGCGCCGCAAGCCGCCCCCCGCGCCGGCGGCCGTCGTCAAACAGGAGAAGCCCAAGCCGAATCCGACCACCCATGTGATGGTCTTCGGTGATTCCTTGGCCGACTTCGCCAGCCAGGGTCTCGACGACATGTACTCCGACGACTCCGACGTCGCCGTCGTCCGCAAGACCAAAGGGGAGAGCGGGCTGACTCGGGATGCGGCCGAATGGCCCGGGTTTATCCGCGAGACCCTCGATTCAGGCCAGAAGGCCAGCCTGGCGGTGGTGATGCTCGGCGCCAACGACCGGCAGTCCATCAGAGAAGGCGAGGCGAACCTGGAGCCCCTGTCCGACCGGTGGACGCAAGTCTATCGCCTGCGGGTCGATGCGGTTTTGCGCACCTTCCAGGAGCGCTCCATTCCGGTGATCTGGATCGGCCTGCCGCCCATGAAGAACGGCAAGCTCTCGGAAGACCTGGTTGCCATGAACGAGATCTATCGGGAAAGCGTCCAGCGGCTCGGGGCGACTTACGTGGATATTTGGCAGGGTTTTGTCGACGACGACAACCGCTATACGGCGACCGGGCCCGACGTGGACGGTGAGCTGGCCAAGCTTCGGACCAACGACGGAGTGTCCTTCACACGGGCGGGCGCCCGCAAGCTGGCCCATTTCGCCAAGACCGATATCGACCGCTTGCTCGAATCGGGCGCCGCGGCGGCGGCCCGACCTGCAGCCCCGGCCGGCGGGGAAGCGCCTGCCGCGACCTCCATCGAAGGGGCCATTCCGGCCCCGCCACAGGCCGCGGTGCCGGTGGCCTTGCCCGTGAAGCCGCTGGTCGGCCCCGTGCTGCCCCTGACCCGCGCCGATCTGGCCCCGGGTGGCGCTCTTGCGTCCGGAGCGCCGAAAATGACCGGCGATCACGCCTATCCTGTGCAGCGCGCCTTGCGGGCAGGCGTTCCGCCGAGTGTAAAGCCCGGACGGGCGGACGATTTCCGCTGGCCGTCCGAGTAGCCGGGCGCCCTCAGCTCGGAAGCGTGCTTGCGCCCATCAAGTAGGTGTCGATCGAGCGCGCCGCCTGGCGGCCCTCGCGGATGGCCCAGACGATGAGCGACTGACCACGGCGCATGTCGCCTGCCACGAAAACCTTCTCGCTCGATGTGCGGTAGTTCTGATCGTCGGCGACCACGTTGCCGCGCCGGTCCATCTCGACGCCCGACTCTTCCAGAAGGCCTTCCTTGACCGAGCCGGCAAAGCCGATGGCCAGGAACACGAGATCGGCCTTGAGGATGAACTCGGTGCCCGGAATGGGCTTGCGCTTCTCGTCAACGCGGGCGCATTGAACGCCCGACACCCGACCCTTCTTGCCCTCGATCCCGAGCGTCGCCGCCTGGAACTCGCGTTCGGCGCCTTCGGCCTGGCTGGATGAGGTGCGCATCTTGGTGGGCCAGTACGGCCACACGGTCAGCTTGTCCTCCCGCTCCGGCGGCTTAGGCCGGATGTCGAGCTGGGTGACCGAGAGCGCGCCTTGCCGGAACGCGGTGCCGACGCAGTCGGAAGCCGTGTCGCCGCCGCCGATGACGACCACATGCTTGCCGGCGGCCAGGATCGGCTCGTCCGTGACCTCTTCGCTGCCCACGCGCTTGTTGGATTGGGTCAGGTACGGCATGGCGTAGTGTACGCCGACGAGATCCTGCCCCGGCAGGTTGGGATTGCGCGGGTCCTCCGCGCCGCCAGTGAACAGCACCGCGTCGAACTCGTTGTGCAGGGACGCGAAAGTCTTGTCCACGCCGACATTGACGCCGCAATGGAACGTGACCCCTTCAGCCTCCATCTGCTTCACGCGGCGATCGATGTGGTACTTCTCCATCTTGAAGTCCGGGATGCCGTAGCGCAGCAGCCCACCGGGCTTCGCCTGGCGCTCGTACACATGCACGTCGTGCCCCACGCGGGCGAGCTGCTGGGCCGCCGCCATGCCGGCCGGTCCCGCGCCGATGACCGCCACGCGCTTGCCGGTCGTGACCGATGCGGGCTCGGGCTTCACCCAACCCATCTCCCATGCCTTGTCGGCGATGGCCTGCTCGATGGTCTTGATGGTGACCGGCTGGTTCTCGAGGTTGAGCGTGCACGCCTCCTCGCATGGGGCAGGGCAGACGCGGCCGGTGAACTCTGGGAAGTTGTTGGTGGAGTGCAGGTTGGCGGCTGCCTCCTCCCAGTTGTTCTGCCAGACGAGGTCGTTCCAGTCCGGGATTTGGTTGTGCACCGGACACCCCGTCGGCCCATGGCAGAACGGGATGCCGCAATCCATGCAGCGCCCGGCCTGCTTCTTCAGGTCGTTGGTGTCGAGCGGCAGCGTGAACTCGCGAAAGTGGCGAACCCGCTCTCCGGCAAGCTCGTACTTCTGTTCCTGCCGGTCGTATTCAAGAAAACCCGTGACCTTGCCCATCGTCGTCCTACCGTAGCGTCATGTCTGTTGTCGTGACCGGGCTGATCCCCGGCCATGTCGATTTCGTGCGTCACCATCGTCGGGTTTTGCGAACCGGATCGGGTGAGCCTCGGCCTGCTCTACTCCGCTGCCTGGAGCGTCCTGCGACGATCCATCTCCTGGAGCGCCCTGCGATACTCGACCGGCATCACCTTGACGAACTTGGTCCGGAAGGTGGTCCAGTTGTCGAGGATCTCCTTGGCGCGGGTCGAGGCCGTATAGGCGTGGTGGTTGGAGATGAGCTGCACCAGGCGCTCCTCGTCAGGGCCGGACATGTTGGCCATGATGTCGATGCGGCCCTTGGTCTCCAGATCGCCCCCATGGTGGTGGAGGCGGCGCATCAGGTCTTCCTCCTCCTCGACGGGTTCGAGATCCACCATGGACAGGTTGCAGCGCTTGGCGAAGGTGCCGTCCTCGTCGAGCACGTAGGCGATGCCGCCCGACATGCCCGCCGCGAAGTTGCGGCCCGTCTGGCCGAGCACGACCACGAGACCGCCGGTCATGTATTCGCAACCGTGATCGCCCGTGCCTTCGACAACCGCGATGGCGCCCGAGTTGCGCACCGCGAAGCGCTCGCCTGCGACGCCGCGGAAATACGCCTCACCGGCAATCGCGCCGTACATCACCGTATTGCCGACGACGATGGAGTGTTCGGGCGCAGCCTGCGACCCCGTTGATGGCCGGATGATGAGCTTGCCGCCCGACAGGCCCTTGCCCACGTAGTCGTTGGCCACGCCTTCGAGGTCGACGGTTACGCCGGCCGCGAGCCATGCACCGAAGCTTTGACCTGCGGTGCCTCTGAGCTTCACGGTGATCGTGTCGTCGGGCAGGCCCTCATGCCCATAGCGCTTCGCGACTTCGCCCGAGAGCATCGCGCCCACCGTGCGGTCGGCGCTGCGCACCGTCGCCTCGATGGTGACGGCCTCGCCGCTTTCGAGCGCAGGGCCGGCCTGCGCGATGAGCGTGCGATCAAGCACCTCGGCGATCGGATGAACCTGGCGCTCCACGTGACGGATCGCAACGTCCGGACCGACATCGGGCTTGTGGAAGAGCTTGGAGAAGTCGAGACCCTTCGCCTTCCAGTGGTCGATGGCCTCCTTCTTGTCGAGCAGATCGGACTGGCCAATCATTTCGTCGATGGTGGCAAAGCCCATTTCGGCCATCAGCTCGCGCACTTCCTCGGCGACGAAGAAGAAGTAGTTGATGACGTGCTCAGGCAGGCCCTTGAAGCGCTTGCGCAGCACCGGGTCCTGGGTGGCGACGCCCACCGGGCAGGTGTTGAGGTGGCACTTGCGCATCATGATGCAGCCGGCCGCAATGAGAGGCGCGGTCGAGAAACCGTATTCGTCGGCACCGAGCAGTGCGGCGATCACCACGTCGCGACCGGTGCGCAGGCCGCCGTCGGTCTGAAGCGCCACGCGGCCGCGCAGGCGGTTGAGCACCAGGGTCTGCTGCGTTTCCGCAAGGCCGAGCTCCCACGGGGAGCCCGCGTGCTTGAGGGAGGTCAGCGGGGATGCACCGGTGCCGCCCTCGAAGCCCGAGATGGTGATGTGATCGGCGCGCGCCTTGGCGACGCCTGCCGCCACCGTGCCGACGCCCACTTCCGACACGAGCTTCACGGACACGTCCGCGCTCGGGTTGACGTTCTTCAGGTCGAAGATGAGCTGCGCCAGATCCTCGATGGAGTAGATGTCGTGATGCGGCGGCGGCGAGATGAGGCCCACGCCCGGCGTCGAGTGACGCACGCGCGCGATCTTGGCGTCCACCTTGTGGCCGGGAAGCTGGCCGCCCTCGCCAGGCTTCGCGCCCTGAGCCACCTTGATCTGCATCATGTCGGAATTGACGAGATATTCCGTCGTGACGCCGAAGCGGCCGGAGGCCACCTGCTTGATGGCCGAGCGCTTGGAGCGCCCGTCCGCAAGGGGGCGGAAGCGGTCCGGCTCTTCGCCGCCCTCGCCGGTGTTCGACTTGCCGCCGATGGCGTTCATGGCAAGCGCCAGGGTCTCGTGCGCCTCGCGGGAAATCGAACCGAACGACATGGCGCCGGTAGAAAAGCGCTTCACGATTTCGTTCGCGGGCTCCACGCTCTCGAGCGGAACAGGTGCGCGCCCGGTCTCGCTCGCCAGCTTGATGCGAAACATGCCGCGCACGGTCTTGAGGCTGTTCTCCTGCTCGTTCACGAGCTTGGCGAATTCGCGATAGCGGTCCTGCGCGTTCAGGCGCACCGCATGCTGCAGGGTCGCAACCGTGTCGGGGTTCCAGGCATGCACCTCGCCGCGCAGGCGATAGGCGTATTCACCACCCACATCGAGCGCATCGCGATAGATCGGCGCGTCGCCGAAGGCATCGCGGTGGCGGCGCACGGTTTCTTCCGCCACCTCGTCCATGCCGATGCCTTCGATGATCGTGGCGGTGCCGAAGAAGTCCCGGTTCACGAAATCGGACTTGAGGCCGATCGCGTCGAAAATCTGCGCGCCGCAATAGGACTGGTACGTCGAGATGCCCATCTTCGACATGACCTTGAGCAGGCCTTTGTCGATGGACTTGATGTAGCGGTAGATGATTTCCTTCTCGTCCACCTCCGGTGGCATCTCGTCCTTCATGGCGAGAAGCGTCTCGAAGGCGAGATACGGATTGATCGCCTCCGCGCCGTAGCCCGCAAGGCATGCGAAGTGATGGATCTCGCGCGGCTCGCCGGATTCGACCACGAGGCCGACCGAGGTGCGCAGGCCCTTGCGGATCAGGTAGTTGTGCACGGCCGCCGTTGCGAGCAGCGCCGGGATCGGGATGCGGTCGGGGCCGACCATACGGTCGGACAGGATGATGATGTTGTAGCCGCCATGGACAGCCGCTTCCGCGCGGTCGCAGAGCCGGTCCAGCGCGCCGTCGAGACCGGCAGCGCCCGCTTCCGCCGGATAGGTGATGTCGAGGGTCTTGGTGTCGAAGCGGTCCTCGAAATGGCCGATGCAGCGGATCTTCTCCAGATCCTCGTTGGTGAGGATCGGCTGGCGAACCTCCAGGCGCTTGCGGCGCGAGGTGCCCTCAAGATCGAGAATGTTCGGACGCGGTCCGATGAACGACACCAAGCTCATGACGAGCTCCTCGCGGATCGGATCGATCGGCGGGTTCGTCACCTGAGCGAAGTTCTGCTTGAAGTACGTATAGAGCAGCTTGGCCTTGTCGGAGAGCGCCGAGATCGGCGTGTCCGATCCCATGGAGCCCACCGCCTCCTGGCCGGTGATGGCCATGGGCTGCATGAGGAGCTTGAGGTCCTCGGCCGTGTAGCCGAAGGCCTGCTGGCGGTCGAGGAGCGACACGTCCGTGCGGGACTCGCGCGCCTGAACGGGCTTCAGGTCTTCGAGCACGATCTGGGTGCGCTTCAGCCATTCCTTGTAGGGATGGGCCTCGGAGAGCTGCTGCTTGATCTCGTCGTCGGAAACGATGCGGCCCTGCTCCAGGTCGATGAGGAGCATCTTGCCGGGCTGGAGGCGCCACTTCTCGACGATCTTCTCCTCCGGAATCGGCAGCACGCCCATCTCGGAGGCCAGCACCACGAGCCCGTCATCGGTCACGAGATAGCGCGCCGGGCGCAGGCCGTTGCGGTCGAGGGTCGCGCCGATCTGCTTGCCGTCCGTGAAGCACACGGCAGCCGGGCCGTCCCACGGCTCCATGAGGGCGGCGTGGTATTCATAGAACGCGCGCCGGTCCTCGCTCATGAGCGGGTTGCCCGCCCATGCCTCGGGGATCAGCATCATCATGGCGTGCGAGAGCGAATAGCCGCCGCGCACCAGGAATTCGAGGGCGTTGTCGAAGCAGGCTGTGTCGGACTGGCCCTCATAGGAGATCGGCCAGAGCTTCGAGATGTCGTTGCCGAAGAGTTCGGAATCGACGGAAGCCTGGCGCGCCGCCATCCAGTTCACGTTGCCGCGCAGGGTGTTGATTTCGCCGTTATGGGCGACCATGCGATAGGGATGCGCGAGCTGCCAGGTCGGGAACGTGTTGGTGGCGAAGCGCTGGTGCACGAGCGCAATGGCGCTCTCGAAGCGCTCGTCCTGCAGGTCCTTATAGTAGCCGCCGAGCTGGCCCACGAGCACCATGCCCTTGTAGACCACAGTGCGCGAGGACAGGCAGACCGGATAGTAACCGGCCGTGCGCGGGTCGGTCATGTTGTAGACGGCGTTGGAGATAACCTTGCGGGCGATGAACAGGCGACGCTCGAACTCGTCCTGATCGTCCATGCCCTTGCCCTTGCCGACGAAGATCTGCCGGTGCAGGGGCTCGGACGCCTTGATGCTTTCTCCGAGATCGCTGGAATCCACCGGCACGTCGCGCCAGCCGAGGAGTTGCAGGCCCTCATCCGCGATGGCCTTGGTGACCAACTCCTCGACGAGCTTGAAGCCTTCCGGGTCGCGGGGCATGAACAGGTGGCCGACGCCATACGCGCCCGCCTCCGGCAGCCAGATGCCGAGCTTGGCGCATTCGGCCGCGAAGAACATATGGGGGATCTGGACCAGGATGCCGCAGCCGTCGCCGCTCTTCGGATCCGCGCCGACCGCGCCCCGGTGGTCGAGGTTCAGGAGGATTTGAAGGCCTTGCTCGACGATGGCGTGAGTCTTGCGGTTCTTCATGTCGGCGATGAAGCCGACGCCGCAGGAATCCTTCTCATGGGCCGGGTTGTAAAGACCCTGGGGGGCGGGAAGCGCCGGATCGCGCACGAACGTGACCGTATCGGTTTTGGCGGTGCGGCCCGAGGTTTCGATTTCCAGGCTCTTCTTCGACACGTCGCTCATTCCAGATCCTCACATCCATTCGAACACGTCATCAGGGTTCTTTGAGGCGGCTTTAGGGACCGCCGGATGATCAGATCGCCCGGATGCCCTCCGCTTCTTGCGTTCTTTGAGGCTCGGGTCCTGTAGGGGAGCCCGCTCCTCGCGGGCATCCTGAGCTGGAGTTAGCTCAGCACCGCCCGTTCCGCCCACGTTTTGCGGGCGGCTTTATGGGTATCTCGTTTCGTTCGCGTCTGGCGAAACATCAAGAAACCTCGGGGCCAAGAGTGCGAGCACTCGAAAAGGGACAGCATCGCTGTCCTAATGTCAGGCAAATTGCCAGAGTTCCTCCGGGCGCACAAGTGGGTTTAGAAAGATTTTAGACAAAAGTTTCAACCCGACCGCCCGGAATGTAACAAAGGCATTTTTCTGGCGGCCGGAATGAAAGCCTTCGCCGATAGGTCAATGACCTTGACATGTGCCGCAGGGTCGGGAGGCTGCACGGCCTGAGGAGACTGATTCATGAACTTTGCGAGCGACAACATTGTGGGCGCCAGCGCTCCGGTGCTTCAAGCCCTGGTGCAGGCCAACAGCGGCGCGCTGCCGGCCTACGGCAACGACGAGATCACGAAGCGGGTGAAGGCGCGTTTCGCGGACATCTTCGAGCATGAGGTCGCGGTGCACCTGGTGACGACCGGCACCGCCGCCAACGCGCTTGCGCTCGCTTCCGCCGTGCCGCCCTGGGGGTTGTGCGTATGCCATCAGGAAGGGCACGTGATCGACGATGAATGCGGCGCGCCGGAATTCTTCATGCACGGAGCCAAGCTGGTCGGCCTGCCCGGCGTAGGCGGCAAACTCGCGGCTGATGACGTGGCGTCGTACCTCAAGAGCCTTCCCAAAGCGGTCAAGCAGATGCCCCCGAAGGCGCTGTCGATCTCTCAGGTGACCGAATGCGGCTTGGTCTACAGCCTAGACGAGATCAAGGCCCTGGGCGCGGTTTGTCGCGAGCACGGCCTGTCGTTCCATATGGACGGGGCCCGCTTCGTGAACGCCCTGGTGTCCTTGGACTGCACCCCTGCCGAGATGACCTGGAAGCAGGGCGTGGACATCCTGTCTTTTGGGGCCACCAAGAACGGCTGCCTCATGGCCGAGGCCATCGTAGTGTTCAATCCCGCCCTAGCCGAAGCGCTCGACTACCGGGCCAAGCGAGCCGGGCAGGTGGTGTCCAAGGGGCGCATCATCTCGGCCCAGTTCGAGGGCTATTTCGCTGATGACCATTGGTACGCCAATGCCCGCCACGCCAACCGGATGGCCAAGCTTCTGTCTGAGGGTTTGTCCGGGATCCCCGGGGTGCGGTTGGGATGGCCGACCCAGGCTAATGAGGTGTTCCCCATCGTGCCGAAAGCCATCGATCAGGCCCTCAAGGCGACCGGCGCCCATTACCACGCCTGGACGGATGTGAGCCTGCCGGCTGATGAGCGTGTCGGTCCGGACGAGGCGCTGATTCGCCTTGTCACCTCCTTTGCGACCACGGAGGCGGAGGTGCGACAGGTTGTGGATATCGCCCGCTCAGCCCTGTCCCGGCAGGCGGCGGAGTAACTTTCACCGGATGCTGCCCTATCCTGGCCGCATTCTCCCCCGATTGATCGCCTCGAAACCGTTGACCGAAGGGGTGGCTTCAAAGCCCCGCGGGACTTCAAGGACCAGGTTTCAACCAAAAAGAAAAGCGCCCCGGACGAACCGGGGCGCTCTTTTTTTGTTGTCAGGCGGATCGATTAGGCGGCCTTCTTGGCCTCGATCGTCGGAGCGCTGTTGCTCGCGATCGGGATCAGCTTCGGCTTCTTTGCCTCGGGGATTTCGCGAACGAGATCCACATGGAGCAAGCCATTCTCAAGGGCCGCGCCAACCACCTGGACGCCATCGGCGAGCTGGAAGCGCCGCTCGAAGGTGCGCGCCGCGATGCCCTGATAAAGGACGTCGGACTTGCGCTCTTCCGAGCCCTGCCGCTCACCGCGGACCGAAAGGGTGTTCTCCTTCACTTCGATCGTGAGGTCACGATCGGTGAAGCCGGCCACCGCGACCGAGATGCGATAGGCATTCTCGCCGGTGCGCTCGATGTTGTAAGGCGGGTAGCTGGGGGCCGCTTCGACGCTGACCAGCTGGTCGAGCATCGAGAAAAGACGGTCGAAGCCGACCGTGTTGCGGTACAGGGGAGCAAGATCGAATTGTCGCATGGCATATCCTCCAATTGAAGCAACATGCAGGTCCGATCCACCTAGGAGAGGCTGGATCGTTTAAGGTCGTGCCGCCGTCATGGCCGGCACGTGGTTGATGTGGGAAGAGGCTTTTTTGCTGTCAAGAGCCGCATGGCATCTTGTAATAACGCCCTATAAAAAGGCCAAGTTCGTGTTCTGGGATTCATCCGCCGTGCAACTTTACGACCATCCCGAAAACCCCATACCGGGCGATCCGACGCTCGTGAACGTCACGGCGAAGGATGGCCTTGCCCTACGGGCGGCCTATTGGATGCCGGGCGCCGAAAAGCCCAAGGGAACGGTCTGCATCCTCCAGGGCCGGGCGGAGTTCATCGAGAAATATTTTGAAGTGATCGGCGAACTGCTTGAGCGAGGCTTTGCGGTCGTGGCCTTCGACTGGCGCGGACAGGGCTTTTCCGGCCGGCAAGTGGGTAACCCGCGCAAGGGGCATGTGCGGCGCTTTGCCGATTACCGGCACGATCTCGAAGCGGTCCGGGACCAGATCCTCGTTCCCCACATGCCGGAGCCGCATTTCGGCCTTGCTCACTCCATGGGCGGCGCCATCGCCTTGAGCGCGGCCTACGAGAGCTGGCTGCCCTTCCGCCGCCTGGTCACCTCGACGCCGATGATCGCCCTGTGCATGATCCGCTATACCCGCGCCGCAGCCCTGACGGCCAGGATCCTGAAACTGCTGGGCTTCGGGAAGACGTTCGTGCCCGGTGGAGGCGAAACCTCGATCAGCACCCTGCCATTCAAGGGAAACCGCCTCACGAGCGACCCTGTCCGCTATGCCCGCAACGCCCATGTGGCCAACGCCATCGGGGCCGGTGCGATCGGCGCTCCGACCGTCTCGTGGCTCGATGCCGCCTTCCGTTTCATGAGGCGTTTCGTCGATCCTCGTTACGCCCTAAAAATCCGCCTGCCGACCCTGATCATCGCAGCTGGGGCCGACCCGGTCTGCGCAACCCCGGCGACAGAGCGGTTCGCCGCACGCCTCAAGGCCGGGCGCGCCATCGTCCTGCCCGGGGCCAGGCATGAGATCCTGATGGAGCGCGACGTGATCCGCGAGCAGTTCTGGGCCGCCTTCGACGCCTTCATTCCCGGAAGCCCCGACAGTGCAGGGGCGAAACAGGATGCCGTCGAAACGGCGTCAGCGGCTGAGCAGCTCGACGGCGGCCGCGTGGACGCGGCGGTCGCCGGCCGCCACAATGCGCCCGCCCTCAGCGGCTGAGCCGCCGTCCCAGGCGGTGACGATGCCGCCTGCGCCTTCGATGATCGGGATGAGCGCCACGATGTCGTAGGGCTTGAGGCCGGATTCGACCACGAGGTCGATATGGCCCGCCGCCAGCATGCAATAGGCGTAGCAGTCGCAGCCGTAGCGGGCGAGACGGGCGACGCTCTCGACCCGGTCGTAGGCCCGCAGCTCCTCGCCGGCGAAGAGTTTCGGGCTGGTGGTGGAGATGACCGCATCCTTGAGGGAAGCGCAGCGGCGCGTCATCAGCTTGCGCTCGCCGCCGTGCCCCTGATAGGTCGCGCCGCCCTCGTCCCCGAAGAAGCGCTCGCCCGTGAAGGGCTGGTGCATCATGCCGAAAACCGGCTGCCCGTTGCGCGAAAGGCCGATCAGGGTGCCCCAGGTTGGGAGGCCCGCAATGAAGGCTCGTGTGCCGTCGATGGGATCGAGCACCCAGACGTATTCCGCATCTGTCCCCTCGGAGCCGAACTCCTCGCCGATGATGCCGTGGGTCGGGAAGGTGCGCTTGATGAGCTGGCGCATGGCCGCCTCGCTCGCCCGGTCGGCTTCCGTGACCGGATCGAAGGCTCCGCCCCGGGACTTGTCCTCCGCCGCGATGGTGGTGCGGAAGAAGGGCAGGATCGCCTGGCCCGACACAGTCGCGAGCTCGTTGACGAAATGCTTGAAGTCGATGAGCCCCATGTGCCCCGATCCCTTGTCTCTTGCCGCAGACCGCCCTGGCGGCCCCGTTTCCCCTCCGCTTTTATCAACAGCGCCTCGCGCGGCAAGCGATTCCATGGCAGGAAGCCGTTCCCGTCACGGATACCAAACGGCATGAAGACTGCTCACAGCTCTGCTCCGACCCGCTCTGAGACAGCCATCGTTCTCATCCTCGCGCTTGTGGCGATCTACGCGGTCAGCCAGTTCCTGCGTAATTCCGTGGGGGTCATCGCCCAGGATCTCGCTCGGGAACTCAGCCTGACGGCGACCCAGATCGGTCTCCTATCGAGCACGTTCTTCTTCGCCTTCGCGGCCGCGCAAATTCCTGTCGGGATCGCGATCGATCGCTATGGCCCCAAGCGGACGATGGTCGCAACCGCCGTTCTGGCGATTCTCGGTGCCGTCCTGTTCGCCCTTGCGTCATCGGGCGCGATGCTGGTGACAGCCCGCGCCGTTATGGGTCTTGGCTGTTCGGCGTTCCTGATGGCCCCATTGGTGATCTATGCCCGGCGCTTTCCGCCGGAGCGGTTCGCGAGCCTGACGAGCCTTCAGATGGGCTTTGCCAATATCGGAACCCTGACGGCCACGGCCCCGCTTGCGGCCGCGGCCGGCCTGTTCGGCTGGCGTGCCTCTTTCCTCGTGGTGGCCGGCTTCGCCGTTCTCGTGACCCTCTGGATCGCCTGGAAAGTGCCAAGCGACAAGGATGCCGGTCCGGCGCGGGAGAGCTTGTCCGCAGCCGTTCGGGGCGCGGTGCTCGCCCTCAAGGTGCGGTCGTTCTGGCCGGTCTTCTTCGTGCACCTGACCGCCTATTCGTGCTTTGCCAGCGTCATCGGTCTCTGGGGCGGCCCCTGGCTGGCGGATGTCCATCAGGCGGACGCCGCCGTGAAGGGCAATATCCTCCTCATCGGCGCGAGCGCCCAGATCGCCGGCCTGCTTCTCTGGGGCGCCATGGACCGCTTCTGGGGAAGCTACAAGCAGCCGGTGCTGTTCGGTGGCGGGACTGTGGTGTTTCTCCTGATCATCGTGACTTTCTTCCAACTCGACAGAACCTCGGCTGCCGTGTGGTTCGGCCTGTTCGGTCTGTTCGTCGCCTTCACGCCGATCCTGACGGCGCACGGCAAATCCCTCTTTCCGCCTGAGCTGACGGGACGAGGGATCACCCTCATGAACATGGGCACCATGGGAGGCGCGTTCATTTCCCAGAGCGTGACCGGAATGCTGATGGACCTCATAGGCCGGACTGAGACCGGAGCCAACCTGCCGGAAGGCTATCGGCTGGTTTTTGCCGCTTTGGCAGGCTGGCTGCTCATCAGTCTTGCATTCTATACCAGGGCTATTGACCTACATCCAAGCAGGTATGCATCCAATGCATAACAAAAAGCTGGATTTCGGTTGCAAATGTTGCGGCGCGGTGTAATTGTTGCAGTGCGGTAAGGCGATGGCGTCGCCCTACCGCAGCCCTTCTTGGGCGTTTCCTCCCTAAACTTTGGGCCGCTGGCAACAGCGGCCTTTTTTCTTGCCCGGATTCCTAAAATGCCCGGCCGAGACGTGGCAGTTCATCGGGCGCGAAGCTTCCCGAGGGCAGGGGAGGTGGGATCGGGATTATTCGGCTGCGATCTGCCGGGGGGTGAGTTCGCCGGAGAGTTCGCCGATGACCTGGGAAAAGGTCTCCATCAGATCGCTCGCCAAGGGAGCGAAGCCCGCCTTCTTCTGCAGACCGCGCTCGTCCATGTAGATGGCGCGATTGATCTCGACCTGCAGGGCATGCCGGCCCAGCGCCGGTTCGCCGTAATGTTCCGTAATGAAGCCGCCCGCATAGGGCTTGTTGCGCACCACCGTATAGCCTCTGCCCCGCAGGGCCGCCTCCACCAGATCGATCAGCAGCACGGCGCAACTGGTGCCGTAGCGATCCCCTAGGACGATGTCGGCCTTGGCGCCGTCTTCGCGGCTCACGCTGCTGGACGGCATGGAGTGGCAGTCGATCAGGATGGCGTGGCCGAAGGTCCCTCCCGTGCGGCGCAGGAGCTGCCGCAAGGCCCGGTGATAGGGTTTGTAGAGCCATTCGATGCGGTGGAGCGCTTCTTCGACAGGCAAGCGCGAGCGATAGATCTCCTGCCCGTCGGCGACGATGCGCGGGATGGTTCCGAGGCCTCCCGCGACCCGCATGGAGCGCGTATTGGCGAAGGCTGGCAGCCTTCCATCGAACATGCGGGAATCGAGTTCGTAGGGCTCCCGGTTCAGGTCGAGATAGGCGCGCGGGAAACGAGCCGTCATGAGGGGCGCACCGAGGCTTGGGACCTCGGCGAAAAGCTCGTCCACGAAAGCGTCCTCGGACCGCCGCAGGGCCATGGCGTCGAGGCGGGATTCGGCCAGGAACGATGCGGGGTACACAGCCCCCGCGTGAGGAACGTTGAAGATGAACGGCACCGATTGGGCCGGTGGTTCAACGACGACGTAGGGTGGATCGAACTCGTCAGCGATTACTGGCCGCATCAGGGTGTTGGTTCTGCCGGAGATGAAGGAAAATGAAAACGTTTCATTTAGTGTAAGGAAGCGCTCTCGTCTGTCCATGACAATATTGTTGACGAACTGCGTCGTTCTTTCACGGCTTGTTTACCACGAGGCGTCATGAAGGCTGGAGATATCCGCCACGATTCGGGGTCGGCAACCGATGAAGATTATTCTCGCTGAAGATGACAATGACATGCGGCGCTTCCTTGTGAAGGCGCTGCAGAACGCAGGCTACGACGTGGCCTCGTTCGACAACGGCCTTTCGGCCTACAACCGGTTGCGCGAAGAACCGTTCGAGCTCCTGCTGACGGATATCGTCATGCCGGAGATGGACGGAATCGAGCTGGCGCGTCGGGCGACGGAGCTCGATCCGGACATCAAGGTGATGTTCATCACCGGCTTCGCGGCCGTGGCTCTCAATCCGGATTCCCAGGCTCCTCGCGACGCCAAGGTCCTGTCGAAGCCGTTCCACCTTCGCGACCTCGTCAACGAGGTCGAGAAAATGATGGCCGCCTGAAAAAGGTTGCCGTTCACGGCTTGCGTCCCTGGGCGCTTGCCGCTATATCGCCCTCCACACCGGGGGCGCGGTCTTTTATAGATCATCTTCCGGATGGAGATGGGCGATTAGCTCAGCGGGAGAGCACACCCTTGACATGGGTGGGGTCACAGGTTCAATCCCTGTATCGCCCACCATCTCCACCCCAATATTCCAGCCCCGTGAATCGCTGCGGCTGGCCGGCACCCCTTAAAATTCATTCCTTTGGCTCCCGCTTGCGGGCGCATCGAGCTTTGCCGTTGCGACGCGGCCCATGCAGCGCGTCATAGGCTCAGTACGCGCGAAAGATGCCACGAAAGGGGTTGCTTTTCTTGAGGAAATCCGTAGATAGACGGCTCCAACAGCACGGCAGTGATGTGTCCACATCGTGGGGTCGTTCATTCGATCCCAGCCGGGCTCAGTCTTTGCTTATTTTCCGGCCTTCCTGAAAGGCCGCAGGAGACCGGATATGAAGATCCGTAACTCGTTGAAGTCGATCCGCGGCCGTCACCGCGACAACCAGCTGGTTCGTCGCAAGGGCCGGGTCTACATCATCAACAAGACCCAGAAGCGCTACAAGGCTCGTCAGGGCTGAGTTTCGCTTGCGGCAATGCCGCACGCATTATTGAATTGACCGCGCATGCCGGGACCCTAAAATCCCGGCATGCGCTTTTTCGCGTTCCTGCTGACCGCCTCATTGAGCCTCCTCATCCACCCCGTTGGGGCGCAGGAGGGCGCGCGTCCCAAGGAGCAGGCTCCCGCCGCGCGACCGGCGCCCCGCGCCTCGACCCTCGATGAGCTGTTCGAGCGTCTCTCCAAGGCTGAGAACGAGCAGGAAGCGCAGGGCATTTCGACCCTGATCGACCGGCGTCTGTCACGGTCCGGGTCCGATACGGCCGACCTACTGCTGAGCCGGGCAACGCAGGCCTACGAGTCGAAGGATCATCCGCTGGCGGTCGAGCTTCTGGATCGCGTGTTGGCGCTCCAGCCCGCCTGGGCTGAGGCCTGGTACCGGCGGGCCACCATTTTCTACCAGCTCGATGATCCCATCGGCGCCATGGCGGATCTCCACAAGGCCCTGAAGATCGAGCCGCGCCATTTCGGAGCTTGGGCCGGGCTCGGCCATATTCTCATGGCGTCAGAGGACAAGATCCGCGCCCTGGAGGCCTACCGGCGCGCCCTTAAGATCAACCCGCAATTCCCGACCCTTCAGACCATCGAGAAGCGCCTCAGCCAGGAGGTCGGCGGTCAGGACCTCTGACCCGACCATCCATCAAGACATGATGTCCCAGCCACGCGCGGCGGCCGGGACCTGCAGGCTCAGGCCTGGGCGGCGTGTTCCGGGCTGACGAAGGCGATGCGCACCATGTTGGTGGCGCCCGGCGTGCCGAAGGGGACGCCCGCCACGATGATGATGCGGTCCCCGACCTGCGAATGGCCTTCGCGTACGGAGAATTTGCAGGCCCGGAACGCCATGTCGTCGATGTCGCTGGCATCCTTAGTGCGGATCGAATGCACCCCCCAGACCAGCGCTAGGCGACGGGCGGTGTTGACGCTCGGCGTCAGGGCAATCACCGTCGAGTTGGGCCTCTCGCGGGCGATGCGGAACGCGGTGGAGCCCGAATAGGTCCAGGCGGCAATGGCCTTGAGGTTGAGCGTATCGGCGATCTGGTGCGCGCCGGCCGCGATGGCGTCGGAGCCGGTGGCCTCGGGCGCGGCGTTCTGGGTCTGCACGATCGACCAGTAGCTCTGGTCCTGCTCGACCTCCTCGGCGATCCGGTTCATGGTGGCGACCGCTTCGATCGGGTATTGGCCTGAAGCGCTTTCCGCCGAGAGCATCACCGCATCGGCTCCGTCATAGACGGCCGTCGCTACGTCGGACACCTCGGCGCGGGTCGGCACCGGCGACGTGATCATGGATTCCAGCATCTGGGTCGCCACCACCACGGGCTTGCCCAGCCGGCGCGCCGCGCGAACGATCCGCTTCTGGATGCCCGGCACCTTCTCCAGGGGCATCTCGACGCCCAGATCCCCGCGCGCCACCATGACCGCGTCCGAAATCTCCATGATTTCGTCGAGGCGGGTGATGGCCTGGGGCTTCTCGAGCTTGGCCATGACGAGCGCGCGCCCGCGCGCCACCTTCTTCACCTCGGCCACGTCCTCGGGGCGCTGCACGAACGACAGGGCGATCCAGTCGACGCCCGCGTCGAGAGCGGCTTCCAGATCAGAGCGGTCCTTATCGGTCATGGCCGCCACGGGGATCACCGTGTCGGGCAGGCTCACGCCCTTGCGGTTGGAGATCTTGCCGGCCACCTCGACCTCGGTAGTGGCCGAACCCTGCTTCACGCTTTTCACCCGCAGGCGAAGCTTGCCGTCGTCAACGAGAACCGTATCGCCCGGCTCCAGGGAGGACAGGATTTCCGGATGGGGCAGGTGAACGCGGTCTCCGGTGCCGAGGGTCTTGTCGGCGTCGAGGGTAAAGGTCTGACCCTGCACCAGCATGGTGCTGTCGCCTTCGAACGCGCCGACCCGCAGCTTCGGGCCCTGAAGATCGGCCAGGATGGCGATGGGGCGCTTGAACTTCGCCTCCACGGCGCGGATCATCTCGACCCGCTCCTTCAGGCGCTCCCGGGGCAGGTGGCTCATGTTGAGGCGGAACACGTCGGCGCCCGCCTCGAACAGCTTGGCGATCATCTCCGGGCTCTCGGAGGCCGGGCCCAAGGTTGCCAGTATCTTCGTGCGCCGTGCGCGTCTCATGTCATTGCCCCCCTGGGCGGTTCGTTTCGGTCAGCTGAATTGTCCAGCTCTTCTGTTCCCCGGTATCGACTTCGAAGAAGCCGCTGCGATCGAAGCCCCTGGCGAGGCAGTCCTCCGTGCCGCGAATGGTAAATTCCCGCTCGCGCGTGCACATGAAGGAGCGTCCGCTCCACTCGCCGCCCCGGTCGTAATCGACGGCGTACACATAATAGAATCGCCCGGCGAGCTGCCCCTTGAGAAGGGTTTCGCACCCGCGCGCCGTCAGATTCCACCAGCCTTCGGTCACCCAGCCATCGGCATCCCGGTAACCGAGGGCGATGCCAACCCGACTCGACGTCATGTTGCACAGGCGCAGGTCGGCCCGCGCCGGGGAAGCGCTCAACATTCCTCCCGTGACGAGAAAGACCGCGAGCCCGAGGCTTCGCCGCCAGCAAGGAGCCGAGAGGATGGATGCGGGCTTCATGGATGCCGGTTCAGGTCTGTCCGAGAGGAGCGGGATCGCGCAATGCTTCGTGAACGATGGTGAGCCCTTGTCGATCAGAAGTGCCGTCGCATCAAGTCCCACCGACAGGATTGATGCAGCTTGAGCGCGTTTAAATTCACCAAGCCTCTCTGTTCCAAGGGGGAAAAGGGCCTGGATCAGCCGATCGGCGCCTGCGGCTGTTTGGGCCGCGCGGCCCAGATGCCGATGAGGATCAGCGCGCCGCCCAAGCTTTGGACGAGGGTCAGCGCCTCGCCCAGAATCGCCCAGCCGAACAGAGCCGCCGCCACCGCTTCGAGAAAGATCACCAGCGACGAGAAGACCGGAGGCAAACGCCCAAGGGCTAAGACCAGCAATCCCTGGCCGCCCGCATGGCTGATGAACGCCATGGCGGTCAAAGCCGCGACACCCTGCCAGGTCTGCGGGATCACCCGCGTGTCGAACAGAGTCGCGATCACCAGGAGAACCGCGGACGTGATCACGCCCGTCTCGAACGTCACCCGGGCGGCTCCCGCCGTTTCGCGGGCGCGGCCGACGGCGAGGAAATAGAGCCCAAAGAAGAACGCCGTGGCGATCCCATAGAGATCGCCCCGAATGCGGGCCGGGTCCACCTGGAGGCTCTGTCCGATCAGGGCCGCGCCGCCGAGCAGGCAGAGCAGCAAGCCCACGAAAGTGCCGCGCGATACCCGCTGCTTGAGCACCAGCCAGACCATCAAGATCACGAACAGGGGGGCGGTCGTGGCGAAGAAGGTGGCGTTGGCCACCGTGGTGCTGAGGATCGACAGGTGCCAGAAGAAAAGGTCGCCCGAGAAGGCGAGGCCCGCCAGGATCGTCCCCTTGCTGTACGAGGTTCGGGGCGCATCCGCCGGCGCTTTGGCTTCCTCGAACCTCATCCAGGCATAGAGAAGCGGCAGCGACAGGGCGACGCGCCAGAAGGCGCTGGCGAAAGGACCGACGTCGGCCGCGGCGAAACGCACGAAGATGGGCGAGATGCCCATGGCGACGGCGCCCAGGCAGAGAGCCGCAAAGGCCGACGCGAAGCCTGTCTCCAGGGGAGCCGTGGTCGAGGGGGAGGTCATGGATTCTTCTGATGCTGCGCGGATGGTCGCGTTGTGTTGTTTCGTAGGTCAGTTTAAGGCTTTTCTTCAACCCCAAAACCACTCCGCTCCTCGTCCATGCATTCTTCTGCCGCGCTCAAGCTTGCCGACCCCTCCCTGGAACCTTGCCCTGTCGAGACCATCGAAGGCGCCGTCGAATCCGGCGTGCTGGTCCTGTGCGATCACGCGTCCAACGCGGTGCCGCCGGATCTCGGGGACCTCGGCCTGCCCGACACGGAGTTCCAGCGCCACATCGCCTACGATATCGGGGCCGCCGCCGTGACCCGGTCGCTGGCCCGGCGTCTCAAGGCTCCGGCGATCCTCACGCAGTTCTCGCGCCTGATCATCGACCCCAACAGGGGGCGGGACGATCCGACCCTGGTCATGCGGCTGTCCGATGGCGCGGTGGTGCCCGGCAACGCGCAGGTGGACGAAGCCGAGGTCGCGGCCCGGATCGAGCGCTTCTACGATCCTTACGATGCCGCCATCACGGCCCATATCGAGCGGGCCATGGCGGCCGGTCATCCGCCCGTCATCGTGACGGTCCATAGCTTCACGCCCATCTGGCGCGGCTGGGTTCGCCCCTGGCACGTAGGCATCCTGTGGGATTCGGACGAGCGTTTCGCGCGGCCGCTCCTGGAGGGCCTGAGCGCGGAGGATGGCCTCGTGGTCGGCGACAACGAGCCCTATGACGGCGCGCTCGCCGGCGATACGGTCGACCGCCACGCAAGCGTGCGCGGGCTCGCCAATGCGCTCATCGAGATCCGCCAGGACCTGATCGCTTCCGACGAGGGCGCCGAGGAATGGGCCGAGAGGTTCGCGCGGTTGCTCGATCCCCTGGCGAAGCGGCCGGATCTGCGGGCCCCAAGAATCCACGCTTCCCGCACGCGGGAGCGCCTGCGCCGTCACTGAGGACAAAGTCATGAAGGACATCGACGCCCAGACACAGCTCGAGCTGGAAGCCGCGGCTTTCCGACGGCTCCTCGAACACCTGCGCGAAAGGACGGACGTTCAGAATATCGACCTGATGAATCTTGCGGGTTTCTGCCGCAACTGCCTGTCCAACTGGCTGAAAGAGGCGGCCGATGCGCGGAGCGTTCCGCTCACGAAGGACGACAGCCGGACACATGTCTACGGCATGCCCTACGAGGAGTGGAAGGAGCGCCACCAGCGCGAGGCCACGACCTCCCAGCTTCGGGACTTCCAGGAAACGAAGCCGTCGCATTAAACCGGCTTCAACCAAATCGGTGTAACCCTGGTCCCAACACTATCAATCAAAGGCTAGAATTCATGGACGACGCAGCTTTTCAGACCGAATCGGTCGCAGCCGACCAGCTCAAGGCCTTCATCGAACGCATCGAGCGCCTCGAAGAAGAAAAGGCCGGCATCGCGGGCGACATCAAGGATGTTTACGCCGAAGCCAAGGGCAACGGCTTCGACACCAAGGTCCTGCGCAAGATCATCGCGCTTCGCAAGCGCGACTACGCCGAGCGCCAGGAGGAAGAGGCGATCCTCGAACTCTACATGCAGGCGCTCGGGATGGTCGGCTAAGGCTGTCCTGTTCACCATTTTGCGCCGGAGCTCCCCTCCGGCGCAAAGCTTATGCCCTCCGTCGTTCCGCCAGCGCCTGATCCAGCGCGGCGATGAAAACCCGTAGTTTGGGCAAGACCAAGCGGGCGCTGGGGTAAACGGCCCAGATGGCGATCTCCTGTGGCAGGGCTGCGCTGAGCGGGACCTCCACCAGCGCGCCCGACCGAAGCTCGTCCACCACGTCCCAGGCCGACAACAAGGCCAGGCCGAGACCGCCCAGACAGGCGGCATGCACCGCCTC
Organism: Microvirga aerophila; assembly: GCF_003332305.1. Classification (GTDB taxonomy): domain Bacteria; phylum Pseudomonadota; class Alphaproteobacteria; order Rhizobiales; family Beijerinckiaceae; genus Microvirga; species Microvirga aerophila. The sequence continues at coordinate 72,643 of NZ_QOIO01000006.1, forward strand.
GACGCTGCTGCTCGACAACCGACCGTTGACCCGGATGTCCTTGAGGCGCCCGCCGATCTCGAACGGCCAGTGGGTCGTGCCGCTGAGCAGGATGCATTCGTGCCGACCCAGATCCTCCAAGGTCTGAGGGGTCCCGGCGCGCTCCAGATAGGCGGGCGATGCGCACAAAACCCGTGGGTTTGGCGCGAGCTTCTTGGCGATCAGGCTGGAATCGCGCAGACGGCCGATGCGCACCGCCACGTCGATCCCGGCCGATACGATGTCGACGACGCTGTCGGTCAACTCCAGGTCCACGCGCAGTTCCGGGTTCTGTTCGAGCAGCGCGGGCATGAGAGGCGCCACGACCTTCCGGCCGAAGGCTGCAGGCGCCGTGACCCGCAACAGCCCGTTGGCCCCATGGGTCGCGCTGGGCGCGAGGCTCGCCTGGGCCGCTTCCATGGCCTCGAGCATGGCCTGAGCGTGGGGCAGAAACGCCTCGCCTTCAGGTGTGAGTGACACCGAGCGGGTCGTGCGGTGCAAGAGGCGTGTGCCGGTTTCCCGTTCCAGGCTGGCGAGCCGCCGGCTTGCGATCATCGGCGTAAGGCCCAGCCGTCGCGCGGCGGCTGACAGGCTGCCCGATGAGGCCGCGTGGACCAGGACCGCGAGGTCATCGGTGTTCATCGGCTATATCGCAATTCGTTATACTGCCTTATCAGCTGGGAGGACTACATCGGATTATACAGCATAAGCATCTACGGTAGACCAAGTTTCCCACCAGAGGTTCTTAATGTCTGCTTCCCTGTTCGCTCCCGTCTTGATGGGTGCGCTTGATCTCAAGCATCGCGTTGTCATGGCTCCTTTGACCCGTCTGCGCTCCAGCCAGCCCGGCGATGTGCCGAACGCCCTGAATGCCGCCTATTACGGCCAGCGCGCAAGCGAGGGCGGCCTCCTCATCACCGAGGCGACCGACATCTCGGCGCAGGCCCATGGCTATCCGGGCGCGCCGGGCATCTACTCGCCGGAGCAGATCGCCGGCTGGCGTCTGGTGACGGACGCGGTCCATGCCAAGGGAGGCAAGATCGTCGTGCAGCTCTGGCACACGGGGCGTGTGTCCCACTCGTCGATGCAGCCCGGTGGCGCTCTGCCGGTCGCACCGTCGGCCATTGCGGCGGCGGGGAACCACATGGATGCGAACGGCGGCACCGTTCCGTTCGAAACGCCCCGCGCCCTTCGCGAGGACGAGATCCCGGGCATCATCGAACAATTCCGTCAGGCCGCCCTCAACGCCCGCGAGGCAGGGTTCGACGGCGTGGAAGTGCATGGGGCGAATGGCTATCTCTTCGACCAGTTCCTGCAGGACGGCACGAACCATCGCATGGACGCCTATGGCGGTTCGATCGAGAACCGCGCCCGCCTGCTGCTCGAAGTGGTGGACGCGGTCGCGGCGGCCTGGAGCGCCGATCGGGTGGGTGTGCGCCTGTCCCCCTGGGGACGCGCCAACGGCACGAGCGACAGCAATCCGGCCGAGCACTTCGCCTATGCGGCGACCGAACTCGGCAAGCGTGGGCTGGCCTATCTGCACGTGATCGAGCCACGGGCGGATCAGCACAGCGACACCAATGCCCTCAATCCGAATGCGCCTGATGCGGCATCCCGCTTCCGCTCGCTCTTCGGCGGCAAGCTGATCGTCGCTGGCGGATTCGTGCGTGAAACGGCCGAGAAGGTGGTGGCGCGAGGCGACGCAGACGCGGTGGCGTTCGGCCGCCTGTTCATCGCCAATCCCGATCTGCCCGAGCGCCTGCGCCTGAACGCGTCGCTGAACCGATACGATCGTCCCAGCTTCTATGGCGGCACCGAGCGCGGCTACACGGACTATCCGACTCTCGCCGACAAGGATGCGGCGGCGGCGTAAGCACCATGCGGGTGGTGAGCTTCCGTCACCACCCGCTTTTCCCGCGCCGTATCCTTATGTCCGTCGTTTAAGCCTAAAGCGTTGTGGGCGTGCGGTGCGGCGGACACGCATCCGCCGGAATTGGCGTCGAACCTGATCGGTCCCGGTTCGAGAGGCGCTCATGATTTCGACGAACAGGACGGCCGTCGCGGCCGCCGCTTTGATGATTGCGGGCTTCTCGCTGCCAGGAGCCCAAGCCGCCGAGGATGCATTTCTCGACCGGTTCAAGGGGAGCTGGACGGGATCGGGCCGCGTTCAGCGCAATGCAGAGACGAGCCCCTGGCAGGTCAATTGCCGCGTCACCGGCAACACCGGCCAGGATCGAATCAGCATCCAGGGCAATTGCCGCGCGGCCATCATCATCCAACGGCAGATCGCCGCCGATCTCACCTACAATCCACGCTCGGGCGACTACAGCGGCACCTATATCGGCGCGAGGGTCGGGCCCGCGCGCCTGACGGGCACGCGCAAGGGCGACGTGGTCAACCTGAAGATCGCTTGGCCGAAGCCCGTCAATGGCGACAGCCAGGCCGAGATGACGATCCAGAACACGGGCAGCGGGATGCTGCGCATCGTCGTGCGCGACAATCTGAGCCCCGGCGGTCCGGTGCAGCAGACGTCGGACCTTGTCTTACGGCAACAATAGCCGATGTTTACCCCCATAAGCGGGTTGCGGATCGACCCGCAGCAAACGAACGGAGACAGTGGGGTGCCACGGCTAGTTGTTGTGTCCAATCGGGTGGCCATTCCGGATCCGACGGGAAAAGGTTCGGCCGGCGGTCTGGCGGTCGCCTTGAAGGAGGCCTTCGAGGCCCATCGGGGCCTGTGGTTCGGCTGGAGCGGCAAGGTTGCGGCGCAGCCCTCGACCACGCCGAGGATCGTCGACAAGGGGAATGTGCAATACGCCCTCATGGACCTGACTCCCCTCGACCGTCAGGAATATTACAACGGCTTCGCCAACCGGGCGCTCTGGCCCATCATGCATTACCGGATCGGCCTGTCGGAGTTCTCGCGCGCCGATTACGCCGGCTACCTGAGGGTCAACCGCAGCTTCGCCAGCGCGTTGGCCGGCATGATCCAACCCGACGATCTCATCTGGGTCCACGACTACCATCTCATTCCCCTGGCGGCGGAACTGAGAGCGCTCGGGGTGACGAACCGGATCGGCTACTTCCACCACATTCCGTGGCCTGCTCCCGAGGTGCTTGGAACCCTGCCCGGAAGCCAGGATCTCCTGCGCGACATCACCGAGTACAACCTCGTGGGCGTGCAGACCGATCTCGACGCGGACAATCTCAGGCGCGGTCTCGTCCAGGAGGTCGGAGCCATTCAACGGAAAGGGGATCTGGTCGAGCTGGGCGAGAAGCAGATCCGCGTCAAAGGATTTCCCATCGGGATCGACGTCAACAGCTTTCAGCAGGCCGCCAAGCGCTCCTCCACGAACCGCCTCGTCCGCCAGACGGTCGCCGGCCTGGGTTCGCGCCGGCTGATCATCGGGATCGACCGGCTCGACTACTCAAAAGGCATTCCGGAGCGGATGGAATCCTTCGAGCGCTTTCTCATCGGCAATCCCGATCAGCGCGGGCAGGTGACGTATTTGCAGGTGACACCGGTCAGCCGCAGCGAGGTCCCGGAATACGCGACCCTGAGCCGGGTCGTGAACGAGACCCTCGGGCGGATCAACGGTTCCCTCGGCGAGCCCGGCTGGGTGCCGATCCACTACGTGAACAGCACCTATCCGCGCCCCGTCCTGGCGGGTCTCAACCGGTTGGCGCGCGTCGGTCTCGTGACTCCTATGCGCGATGGCATGAACCTCGTGGCCAAAGAATACGTGGCGGCTCAGGATCCGGAGGATCCGGGCATGCTGGTCCTGTCCAAGTTCGCCGGCGCGGCGCAGCAAATGACCGATGCGCTCATCGTCAATCCCAACGACAAGATCGAGGTCGCGGAAGCCATCCGGGACGCCCTCTACATGGGCCGGGAGGAGCGCGTGGCTCGTTGGGAGAGAATGATGGCCACGATCACCCAGTGCGATATCGCGTCGTGGACGGCCTCTTTCCTGAAGGATCTCTCAGGAGGCAGGTCTCCAGGGGCAGGCCGCATCCTGCGTCCGGTGCAGAGCGCCGGACAGCGCTAGAACAAGCGACCATATGAAAAAGGCGGGCTTGGCCCGCCTTTTCCGTCTGACCTATCGCGTCACCGGCAGAGGTTTGACGGCGGGGCCCGTAAAACGGTTCGTCGCCAGATCTCCCATGGGCTTGGACGTGAAGCCTGTGGACAGGCTCGGCTCGGCCGACAAGAGAGCGCTCAGCGCTGTCGGCGGCCCTTTCTTGGGGGCAGGGGCCGCCTTGCTCACCGCGGCGGGCGTCGGCTTGTCCTCCTTCGCTGCAGGCTTGTGGGCCGGCAGGCTCGGAACGGGGATCTCCACAGGGCTCGCCGCCGCAACCGCGATCGGGCGCATGGAGGGCCTGGGCGGAGGAAGCGGGTGCTGGTCCGACGCCGTGCTCGCCACCAGGCCAGTCGCGCCGCGAAGCTCCGGGATGCCCGGGATCGGGTTCGACTCGGCCAGCGCACTCGGGCGCACCGGCGGAAGGGGCGCATACGCCAAGGCGCCGGTCTCCACGATGTCATCCGCATCGGGTCGGCGCGGCGGAACTGGCGCAAAGGCGACCTCCTGCGGCATGCCGCCCAGCCCGGAGCGGGTCAGGGCCTGCCCACCCGGCCCCTGTTGCCAATTGAGGGACGGACCCGTCGGGGTCTCGACGGTATTCGGCAGGCCGGCGATCCGGGTCGGCGGGAGCGGAGGCGGGGTCAGATCCTCACGCAGGGCAGGTGCGATGGACATGGGCGCCACGGCCACGGCCTGCGGCTCAGGCTCGGGCCGCGGCTGCACCACGGGCGCCGGCCTTGCGATCGCCTGCGGGGCGGGCGCTGCGGTCGTCTGCAGGGCCGCATAAACCGACGAGTTGGAATCGCTGGCGTAATAGTTCTGTGGGTTTTGCGGGCTCGGCGCGCTGGAGCGCGCCGCCAGAACGGCGCGGCCCGGGCGTGACGCGGTGCGGATCTCCTCCACGTCCTCGTCCTCGTCGCTACCGCCAAAGCCGAACAGGGTGGCCCAGAAGCTCTTGCGCTTGGGCTGCGCGACCTCTTCGGCGGACGCGTAGGCGGTGTATCCGGCCACGGTGCCGCCCTTGGCCAGAACTTCGGCCTTGGCTTCCTCGTAACGGGCCATCGGAGAGCCGTCCGCCGGGATGTGCACCGTCTTGCCGTCCGGGAAGATGCGCGCGAGCTGGTCGCGGGTCATGCGCGGCCAAGCGCGCACGCTTCCCACATCGAGATGGATGAAGGGCGTGTAGGCGTTGGGATAATACCCGACGCCGCCGTTCTGCAGGCGCATGCCGATGGCGCGCACCTGTTGGGCTGGAACGTCGGGCAGGTAGAAGTCCAGGGCCTTGCCGAGCATGTGCTGGCTGTGCTTCGCAACCGCGCTGGAGCGCCGCCGCAGCATCGAGTTGGTCTGGGGCGAGCGATAGGCCGAGTTCACGCGGACCGGCGCGCCTGATCCCACCTCGCGATAGACCTCCCAGACGGTGTCGAAGAGGCGGGGGTCCATTCGGGTCGGCTCATCCCGGCGCCAGTCGCGCAGGAACCAGTTGAGCTGCTGCAACGCCGCGGAATCGTATTGGCCGTTGCGCCGGAAGGTGACCGTGAGGGTCTCCTTCGTGTTGTTGTGATAGAAGGTGAGGGTGCGCGTATCGCCATTGGCGACGGCATCCTGTGTGCCACGTATGCCACCCACCATAACGACCGCCAATGCCGCAAGACCAATGCCGGCACGACGCAAAAGGTTCGACGCGACCGCAGAGCGATCCGAACGCAATACTCTCACTGTAATACTCGTCTTTAGCGCCGCGAACTCAGAGCGGCATCCTTATAGTGAAAGGATCTTTGCCGAAGACGGTTACCTCCCGGTTAAGCGCGGGGCAAAAAACACGGGAAAATTCCAGGAGAATTCAAGGGTTTGCTCAGGAGGCGAACCCAAGGGCCGCGCGGACCTTGCGGTCCAGGCCATAGATGTCGTCGAAGGTCTTCAGCTGGCCGTGCTCGTCGGCCGCCACCGTGAAATAGGTCAGGTGCACGGGCAGCGGCTTGCTCAGGTGAACGTAGCGCTCGCCCTTGCCGATCAGGCCGCGAAGCCGCTTCTCGGGCCACTTGCCGTCCGCCCCTAGAACCTCCTCCGCCAGCTCGAAGGGCTGGTCGACGCGCACGCAGCCGTGGCTGAAGGCGCGCTTGGCGGCCGAAAACAGGTTCCTGTTGGGGGTATCGTGCAGATAGACCGCGTGATCGTTCGGGAACATGAACTTGACGAAGCCCAGGGCATTGCGCTCGCCGGGCGGCTGCTGCACCGAAATCTGCTTGCCGCGGCGGATGATCTTATAGCCTTTCCGCGCCGCATAGTTCGGGTCGGCCGCCAGTGCCGGAAGGATCTCCTTCTTCATGATCGAAGGCGGGATCGTCCAGGACGGATTGACCACGAGATACTTCATCTCTTCCGAGAAGATCGGCGTCTGGGATTCAGGCTTGCCGACGATGACCCGGGTCTGATGGATCAGCCTGTCGTCGTCCATGAACCGCAGGCGGTATTCCGGCAAGTTCACGATGATGTGGCGCGAGCCGAGATCGGCCGGAAGCCACCGCCAGCGCTCCATGTTGGAGATCAGCTCCGCCTCCATGCGGGCTACGGAGGGCCCCGACAGGGCCGCAACGGTCTGCGGCGTCAGCACGCCGTTCGTCGGCAGGCCCTTCTCCTTCTGGAACTCGGCCACGGCGGAAGCGACCCGCTTGTCGTAGACTGTCCGGTCGTCGCCCTCGCCAAGCTTGAAGCGGGCCCGGATCAGCGGCACGCGCGGATCCTGCATGCCGACCCGCAAGGTGGGGCCTTTCGGCACCTGAACGCTGGGCTGAGACGGATGCGTCTCGCGCAGCTGCGCCAGGCGCTCCTTGAGGGCGCGGTAGCCTGGATGCGGCGGGTTGTAGGATGCGAGCGCTGCCCCCGCATCCTTGGCGGTCGACACCTTGGCCAGCACGTCGCCCGCATCGGGGAGATCGAGCTTCGGCGTCGCCAGACGCGAAAGTCGGGTGGGGTCGATTCGTCCCCCGCGAGCGTCGCGGGCGTAGCGGAGCACGGATACGCTGAGCTTCATGTCCGCCTCGGCCCATTTGGCCGGAGCGGCGTCCTTGCGCAGACCAAGATCCGGGAGCGGGTAGTTGGTGGGATCGAGACCATCCTCCGCAGCGGCCCTGAGCTGGCCGGCCACCGCACGGGCGGCGGGCGTCCATGTGCCGTCCTGCACCCAGGCCAGCGGGCGCTCGGCCTGGGCGTAGAACGCCGACAGCGCATCGCGGTCGGCGCGGCTGAGGCGCAGCTCCCGCATGGCCGTCTCGTCCGCGAGACGCTCCTCGATGGCGATGCGGAGCCAGTTGGAGCGGGTGACCGCAACATCCAGCGGTCCGGGCAGTGGAATATCGATGGTAACCGCCGGGCCGCTATCGGCTGCGGCCTGCGGCGCGGCGGAAGCCCTCGGCGTCGCGCCGGTGGCGACATCGTGGAACGAGGGTTCGGCCGCCACCGTGTCGGTCAGCACGAACGGTTCGGGCTGGGGAGAGATTTGCGCTGCGGCGGGAAGCGTTAGCAGGGAGGCGGATCCGAGCAGACCCAGCCAGAGTGTCGTCGTGCGCAAATCCCGCATGACCCAGTTCCTCGTCGCAATGAAAAGGGAGGTTTGAACATCCTCCCATGTTGGTCGAAAAATTCCGTGTGACGGCGCACACCCGCTACGCTTAACGCACAAACCCGTCATGCGGCTGCATCGTCTAAGCCAAGTTCTTTCAATTTCCGGTAAAGAGTTGAACGTCCGATGCCAAGCCGACGCGAGATCACGGACAATTGTCCTTGATAATGGACGAGCGCGAACCGGATGGCCTGCGCCTCCAACTCAGCGAGCGTAGATACCTCGCCGGTTTCGTTCACGAGCGCAAGCACATGCGGATCGCGCCTCTCCGCCAAAGTGAACTCTCGGATCGGCGCCGGCGGTTTCGCTTGCGGCGCCGGTGGGATTTCAATCCGGCAGCCCGGTACATGCGCTGCGATCTGGGGAAATTCGGACGGCCTCAGGAGCGGGCCATCAGCCAGGATCACCGCACGGAAGATTGTGGTCTCGAGTTGGCGCAGGTTGCCCGGCCAGTCGTAACCGTGGAGAAGATTTTCCGCCTCGGCGGACAGCCCGTGGATCGACTTGCCTTCCTCGGCGGCGGAGCGCTCGAGGAAGCGCCCCGCCCATGCGAGGATCGAGCCGCGCTCGCCGCGGAGCGGCCGCAGGGAGATCGGCAGGGCCTGAAGTCGGTAGAACAGGTCCTCGCGGAAGCCGCCCTGGCGCACCGACTCGCTGAGGTCGACGCTGGTAGACGCGATGATGCGGACATCCGGGCGAGCCCCGCGCCGTCCGGCGCGTCCTGACATGTCCTGCGGGTGCAAGGCCTCGAAGAGTTGGTGCTGGGCCGGGGTTGCCAGCCCTTCGACGTCCTGAACCAGAAGAGTGCCGCCATGGGTCTCCTGCAACCGCTTGTGCAGGATCGAAGGCCCATCCTGCTCCGTGAGGTCGCCCGCATGAAATCGGACGAAAGGGCGCTGCCTGCGCTCGCCGGCATCATGAATCGCGCGGGCAAGATCCTGCGCCCCGCTGCCCGGCTCCCCTTGGATCAGGACCGGAATCGCCGAGCGGGCGGCGCGATCCCCCAAGCGCACGACCCTTGCCCAGTCGGAGCCCGCTGCATGGGGAGGCGCGCCATGCCGAACGGCGCGGATGTCGTCCGTGAAGATCTGTACCAGGAGCATGATTGGGTGTGAAACAAAGGATCGTATGTCCCGATGCTGGGCCACGCGGGTAAACGAGTTCTTAACGGGAGGGCCCGCGCGGAACTTATCCTCAGAGGATGCCTTCAATCCGGCCAAGAGCGGATCATCGGTGTGAGCCTCATCCTGAGGAGCGAAGCGTCTCCAGAGACCGCAGGATCCTCCTTCGAGACGCCGCTCACGCGGCTCCTCAGGATGAGGTGAGAGGCATGAGCCAGTTCCTCAGGATGCGGCCGCGAGAGGCGACGATCCTGGATGGGCCCGACTCTCGGGCAGGATCGGGTTGATCCAGGGGCGCAGGAGCCAATATGTGATGGTCACCTGACCTCGAACCATGCTCCGGAAATGCCACGCACTCTCGACCTCCAGACCGCTTCCCCCCTTCACCATACGGCCTCCGCGGGCGCGGCCCAAGCCGAACTGGGCGCTTTGCCCGAATGGAATCTGGCGGATCTCTATCCGGCCATGGACAGCGAAGCGTTCAAGCGCGATCTCGCCAAGGCCGAGGAGGAGTGCAAGGCGCTGGCCGAGGCCTATCGAGGCAAGCTCGACGGCCTTGCGCGTGGCGGCGAGGCCGCGGAGATGCTCGGCCAGGCGGTGAAGCGCTACGAGGCGATCGAGGATCTCCTGGGCCGCCTTATGTCCTATGCGGGCCTCGTCTATTCGGGCGACACCACCGATCCGGCCCGCGCCAAGTTCTACGGCGACACCCAGGAGCGGCTCACCGCGGCGTCGAGCGAACTGCTTTTCTTCGGGCTGGAGCTGAACCGGATCGAGGACGCGGTGCTCGACAAGGCCGTGGCCGAGGAGCCCCTGGCCCATTACCGCCCGTGGGTCGAGGACCTGCGCAAGGACAAGCCTTATCAACTCGACGACACGATCGAAAAGCTCTTCCACGAGAAGTCGGTGACCGGGCGCGCTGCCTGGAACCGCCTGTTCGACGAGACCATCGCGTCCCTGCGCTTCACCGTGCGCGGGGAGGAGCTGCCCATCGAGCCGACCCTCAACAAGATGCAGGATCCGGACGAGGGCGTGCGCAAGGACGCGTCCGACGCCCTGGCAAAGACGTTCCGCAACAATCTGCGCACCTTCACGCTGATTACAAACACGCTTGCCAAGGACAAGGAGATCTCCGACCGCTGGCGCGGCTTCGAGGATGTGGCGGATTCCCGGCATCTCGCCAACCGGGTCGAGCGCGAGGTGGTGGAGGCGCTGGTCTCCGCCGTGCGCGAGGCCTATCCGCGCCTGTCTCATCGGTACTACGCCCTCAAGGCCAGGTGGTTCGGCAAGGACAAGCTCGACCACTGGGACCGCAACGCGCCCCTGCCGAAGGTCGAGCAGCGCACCATCGCCTGGGATGAAGCCAAGGAGACGGTGCTCTTAGCCTATTCGGCGTTCTCGCCGCGCATGGCCGACATCGCCAGGCGCTTCTTCGACGAGAGCTGGATCGACGCGCCCACGCGCCCCGGCAAGGCCCCGGGGGCATTCGCCCATCCAACGGTGCCCTCAGTGCATCCGTATGTGCTGCTGAACTACCAGGGCAAGCCCAGGGACGTGATGACGCTGGCCCACGAACTCGGTCATGGCGTCCATCAGGTGCTCGCCGCTCCCAACGGGGCGCTCATGGCTCCGACGCCCCTGACGCTCGCCGAGACCGCGAGCGTCTTCGGCGAGATGCTCACCTTCCGGCGCCTCCTCGACCAGACCGCCAACCCGGTCCAGCGCAAGGCGATGCTGGCGGCCAAAGTCGAGGACATGATCAACACGGTGGTGCGCCAGATCGCGTTCTATTCGTTCGAGCGCAAGGTGCATTTGGAGCGCCGCAACGGCGAACTGACGGCCGACAAGCTGTGCGAGCTCTGGATGTCCGTGCAGGACGAAAGCCTCGGCCCGTCGATCCGTTTGGGAGACGGCTACGAGTCCTTCTGGACCTACATCCCGCACTTCATCCATTCGCCGTTCTACGTGTATGCCTATGCGTTCGGCGACTGCCTGGTGAATTCGCTGTACGGGAAATACGAGACCGCCAACGAAGGCTTCGTGGACCGCTACTTCGCGCTCCTGTCGGCGGGCGGCACGAAGCATTATTCGGAGCTCCTCGCGCCCTTCGGGCTCGACGCCCGCGATCCTGCCTTCTGGCAGATCGGGCTGTCGATGATCGAGCGGCTGATCGGCGAACTGGAGGACATGGAGAAAGAGGCGGCTTGAGCCGCCTCTCACCCATTTATTCCATCTCGATCGGGAAATTCCGGTGAGGTTGCGCTCGATTGCCCGAAGGGCCATCCTGCGCCGCAAGACGGGTTCATATCTCTATCCCTCGTCCTGAGGAAAAGCATGTGGGCTTTGGGATACTCAGCTTTTTGAGTCATGGTCAGATGACGGATCACAGAGCGCGTTCAGCGCCGGCAATGCGGGGCAGGCAGGAGGCCTGTAGTGGTCACTCGTATTGGTAACAACGCCGAGAACATTCTCGTCGGCAGCAGCAGGGCCGACACGATCTACGGATACGATCCACAATCCACCAGCGCGCCGACGATTGCCGCCACCGCCATCACCTCGGGCCTGAACAGTCCGCTCTACCTGACGATTCCTCCCGGCGATCCGAACCGTCTCTTCGTCGTGGAGAAGGGGGGGCTGGTGAAGATCCACAATGCCGCCACCGGCCAGACCCTCGCGACGCCGTTCCTCGATGTGTCGAACCAAGTGGCCACGAGCGGAGAGCAGGGGCTCCTTGGTTTGGCCTTCGCGCCGGATTACGCCACGAGCCGGAAGTTCTACGTCTATCTCAGCAACACCGCTGGCGACACGGAAATCCGCGAATATCAGACGCTCGCCTCCGATCCGTCGAGAGCCGATGCCGCCAGCATGCGGCGCATCACGACCATCGACTACCCGTCGACCACGACCAACCATCGCGGCGGATGGATCGGCTTCGGTCCCGACGGGTATCTGTATGCGGCGACCGGCGACGGAGCCGTCCGGGCGAACGCGCAAAGCCTCAATCAGCTCGGCAAGATCCTCCGCCTCGACGTGAATGCCGACGCATTTCCGAACGATGCCGGCCGGAACTACGCGGCCCCGGCGGACAATCCTGCGTCCATCGCGGGGATCAGCGGCAGCGCAGCGGGAACCGGCATTTTTGCGGCTGGCCTGCGCAACCCCTGGCGCGCCAGCTTCGACCGCCAGACCGGGGAATTGTACATCGGCGACGTAGGCGAGGGGACCTTCGAGGAAATCAACCTGGGAAGGGCAGGAGCCAATTACGGCTGGAGCCTGACCGAGGGTCCGTTCAATTCATCCTCGTTCCCGAATTTCACCAACCCGATCCACTCCTACGGGCGCGCGTCTGGTCAGGCGGTGACGGGCGGTTATGTCTATCGCGGCCCCGAAGAGGCGTTTCAGGGCCAGTATTTCTTCTCGGATTTCAGCACGAGTCGGATCTGGACGCTGCAACCCGCCAACGGTTCGAGACTGTTGGCGGATTACACGGACCAGACCGCGGTCGCGGGCGGTCCGATCAATTCGGTTCCGTCCCTGGGCGAGGACGCATCTGGGAACCTCTACATCGTCGACATCGGCGGCAAGATCTTCCGTCTCGATCTCACGTCGGGCGGCGCCGCGGATCCTGCCGCCGATGCCGGAGACGACCTGAGAGGCGGCGGCGGCAACGACACGATCGACGGCGGCGGCGGACGCGATACCCTGCGGGGCGAGAATGGTTCGGATCGCCTCGAGGGAGGCGCGGGCGCCGATCGCCTGCTGGGCGGAAACGGCTTCGACTTTGCGGTCTACAGCGACTCGCCGCAGCGCGTGGTGGTGGACCTGTCCCGGATCACCCAGAGCGGCGGGGAGGCGGCCGGAGATCGCTTCTCCAGCATCGAGGGCGTGTTTGGAAGCGCCTTTAACGACATCATCAGAGGATCGAACGGCAACGACGCCGTGAATGCAGGAGCCGGCAACGACAGCGTGTCCGGACGCGCCGGGAACGACCGGCTTTCCGGCAACGCGGGAGACGACTGGATCAATGGCGGGCCGGGCCGGGATACCATGTCGGGAGGAAGCGGAGTCGACACGGTGAGCTATGCGGGCTTTGCCGCCGGCGTCACGGTCGATCTGGGCCGCTCTCTCCAGCGCGGGCCGGGCGCTTTGGGGGACGTGCTCTCCGGCTTCGAGAACATCGCAGGCTCCTCGCACAACGATGTGCTGATCGGCGACGCGCTCGCGAACCTGCTGTCTGGCGGCGCGGGCCATGACAGGCTCAGCGGGCGCACCGGCAACGACGTGTTGCGCGGCGGCGCGGGAAACGACCAGATGCGCGGCCAGGCCGGTGCGGACATCCTCGAGGGCGGGGCGGGCCGGGACCTGTTCCGATGGCGATCCGTGGCCGAGAGCCGGGCCGACAGCGCCGATCTCGTGCTGGACTTCCGGCGTTCCGCCGGCGATCGTTTCGATCTTGCCCAGATCGATGCCAATACCACGCGGGGCGGCAGCCAAACCTTTGCCTTCGTGGGAACGGATGCCTTCACGGCGGCCGGACAGGTGCGCTACGCAGTCCAAGGCGCGGAGACGCATGTCCTCCTGAACGTGGACGGCGATCTCGAGGCCGAAGGCATGATCCGTCTCAATGGTGTGTTCACCATTCGGGCGGGCGATTTCATGCTGTAATCCGGACCTACTCTGCGTCCATCTGCCCGTTGGGTCGAAGCCGCGCCCCCCGGGGCCGCCCTGGCGTTCGGCGCTTCACGCCATATCTAAGGATCTCCCACTTTCCTGAGGAAGAGATCCCGCTCCATGTCCGATACCGACCGCGAAGGGAACCGCTTCTCGGCCCGCGCCGCGCGTTATGCGCGCGTCGGGGCCAATATGGGCGGGGTCGCGGCCCGCATGGCGGGCGCAAGGCTCTTCAACCTCGATGGGCGCGATGCCTCCAACGCGGCGGTGCTGGCCCAGGCGCTCGGCGGCCTGAAGGGGCCGATCATGAAGGTGGCGCAGCTTCTCGCCACCATCCCCGATCTGATCCCGCCGGAATACGCCGCCGAGCTGCAGAAGCTGCAGAGCGAAGCGCCGCCCATGGGCGCGGCTTTCGTCAAACGGCGCATGCAGGCGGAGCTCGGACCGAACTGGCAGAGCCGCTTCGGCTCCTTCCAGCTGAACCCGGCCGCCGCCGCATCCCTCGGCCAGGTGCACCGCGCCGCCACGAAGGACGGGGAGAGGCTGGCGTGCAAACTGCAATATCCGGACATGCAATCCGCCGTAGAAGCTGACTTAAAGCAGCTGGAACTGGTCTTCGCCGTCCATCGCCGCATGGACCCGGCCATCGACACCCGCGAGATCTCGAAGGAAATCGGCGAGCGGGTGCGCGAGGAACTCGATTACGAGCGGGAGGCGAAGCACGCCGCGCTCTACGCCATGGCGCTCGACGACGTGGAGCAGGTGCGGGTGCCCAAGGTCCATCTCGACCTGTCGACGAAACGCCTTCTCTCGTTGAGCTGGTTGGAGGGCGAGAAGATCCTGCAATTCACCGAGGCCGAGACGGAGATCCGCAACCGGCTGGCCATCGCTATGTTCAAGGCCTGGTGGCACCCCTTCAGCCACGCAGCCGTCATTCATGGAGATCCGCATCTGGGCAACTACACGGTCTTCTCCGAGGACGGAGAGGCGAAGGGGATCAACCTTCTCGATTATGGCTGCGTTCGCATCTTCCATCCCCGCTTCGTGGGCGGCGTGGTGGATCTCTATCGGGGGCTCCAGCGCGGTGAGCGGGACCGTATCGTGCACGCCTACGAGACCTGGGGCTTCAAGGACCTGTCGAACGAGCTCATCGACATCCTCAACATCTGGGCCCGCTTCATCTACGCGCCGCTCCTCGATGACCGCATCCGCACGGTGGCTGATGGGGTGAAACCTGGCGAATACGGCCGCCGCCAGGCCTTCGAGGTGCACAAAGCCTTGAAGGAGAAGGGCCCTGTGACCGTCCCGCGCGAATTCGTCTTCATGGACCGCGCCGCGGTGGGCCTGGGAGCCGTGTTCCTGCACCTCAAGGCGGAGCTGAACTATCACCAGCTGTTCGAGGCCGAGATCGAGAAGTTTTCCCTGGAAACCCTCGCGGCGCGTCAGACCGAGGCTCTTACGGCGGCCGGATTGCCGCTTCCTGCGTAACGAGGTTGCGCCCTGGCCCGTCTTGCCTTACGGCGATGCCGGGGACTAGGGGGCAGCCATGAAGATCGCTTTCGTTCACCAGAACTTTCCGGGGCAGTTCGGACGTCTGGCCCTGGCGCTCGCCAAGGACGGCCACGAGGTCACGGCGATCGGGATGGTCAAGACCTGCGCGCTCCCGGGCATCGCCTACCATTCCTACGCGCCCGTTCCAGGGCCCGACGACGCGCAGTTCCAGAACCGGTACTCGCCGGCCATTCCCCGCATGCGGCGGGCCTACGGCGTTGCCCACAAGGCGCGCCAGCTGGCCGAAAAGGGGTTTCGGCCCGACGTGGTGGTGGTCAATACGGGATGGGGCGAGAACCTGTTCCTCAAGGATGTGTGGCCCGACGCCCGGCACGTGGCCTATTTCGAATATTATTATGCCGCCAAGGGTCAGGACCTGGATTTCGATCCCGAATTCCCGCCTCCCACCGAGGAGACGATCTGGCGGCTGAGGGCCAAGAACGCCATGCAGCTCGGGGCCTTCGATGCGGCTGATCTGGCCGTTGCCCCGACTCGCTACCAGCAGGGCACCTTCCCGGACTACCTGCGCGACCGAATCGCCGTCATTCACGACGGTATCGACGCCCAGAACCTGAAGCCCAACCCGGACATGTCGATCCAGCTCGGAAAGGACGGCCTCAAGCTCGACCGCAATACGCCCGTGGTGACCTATGTCACCCGCAACATCGAGCCTATGCGGGGCGCGCACATCGTCCTTCGCAGCCTGCCGGACATTCTGGACATCGACCTGCGCCTCCAGGTCGTGATCGTGGGCGGGGCCGGCGTGAGCTATTCGGGGAGCGCCCCCAAGGGGAAATCCTGGCTCGACATCTTCCGCCAGAAGATCAAGCGTCCGGTAGACTGGTCGCGGGTCCATTTCGTCGGGCACCTGCCTTACGACCAGTTCATCAAGGTCCTGCAGATCTCCTCCGCTCACCTCTACCTGACTTATCCGTTCGTGCTTTCCTGGTCGTTGATCGAGTCCATGGCCTTGGGATGCCGCATCGTGGCCTCGGACACCGCGCCTGTGCGCGAGGTCATCCAGGACGGGGTGACCGGTCGGCTCTTCCCGTTTTTCGACGAGAAGGCCCTGGCCGAACGGGTGCGGGAAACCCTGGCCGAGAAGGAGCGCTCCGCCGCCATGGCCGAGGAGGCGCGCAAGTTCGCTCTTGCGCAGTACGATTTCCAGACGGTGTGTTTGCCCCAGTGGCGTGAATTTCTAGGAATACAATGACAGAGGCGGCCCGTTCACAAAGTTTTCGCCGGATGACATCGGGGTGATTGCGGCTCCGCAGCGCATGGGTTAAACGCAGCAATTAAGAATTGTTGTTCTAAAGGGCATTTTTGAACATGGCCGATGTAAAACACGCATCCCACGGGGGCTACAGCCCGGACATGGATGGGCGCGCCCACGAGGCGACCTATCACGGGTTCGTCAAGTTCGCCGAAATCGGCGCCGCCGTCGTCATCTGCCACGTGCTGGCTTTGGCGGTGGGAGGCATCAAGCATGCCTGGCTGACGGCGATCTTTGGCGTCATCCTGTCCCTCGTGGCGGGCGGCGTCGGGGCTGTCGCGCCGTCCGTCGGCGTGCGTGCTCCGGCGGCGGTGGGCGTCCTGCTCCTGCTGGCCCTCATCTTCTATTGATAAGCTTGCCGACCCGGCTCAAAGTGGAAAGACCCGAAGGCGCTTAAACCCGAACAAGAGGTTGTGGATGCGGATCGCCGTTCTCTCCGAAACCGACAGAGCGGAGACTCGCGTCGCCGCTACGCCCGACACGGTCAAGAAATACAAGGCTCTCGGCGCCGATGTCGCGGTCCAGGCCGGCGCCGGCGCCCAGGCGGGCGTTCCCGACCAGGATTTCGAGGCCGCCGGCGCGACGATCGCCGCCAGCGCCGCGGAGGCCCTGCGGGACGCGGATGTGGTCCTGAAGGTGCGCCGCCCGGCCGAGGGTGAATTGACGGGCGCCAAGTCCGGCGCCCTCGTCATCGCCATCATGGACCCCTACGGCCAGGAAGCCGCCCTCAAAAGCCTCGCCGACGCGGACGTGGCGGCCTTTGCCATGGAGCTGATGCCCCGCATCACCCGGGCCCAGGTCATGGACGTGCTCTCCTCCCAGGCCAATCTGGCCGGCTACCGCGCTGTGATCGACGCCGTGGCCGAGTATGGCCGCGCCATGCCCATGATGATGACCGCAGCCGGCACCGTGCCGGCCGCCCGCGTCTTTGTCATGGGAGCGGGCGTTGCAGGCCTGCAGGCCATCGCCACCGCCCGCCGCCTCGGCGCGGTCGTCACCGCCACCGACGTTCGCCCCGCCGCCAAGGAACAGGTGGAAAGCCTCGGCGGCAAGTTCGTGGCCGTCGAGGACGAGGAGTTCAAGCAGGCGGAGACCGCCGGCGGCTACGCCAAGGAAATGTCGGCGGAGTACCGCGCCAAGCAGGCGGAGCTCGTGGCCTCCCACATCGCCAAGCAGGACATCGTCATCACCACGGCGCTCATCCCCGGCCGTCCGGCTCCCAAGCTGGTGACCCGCGAGATGGTGGAATCCATGAAGCCCGGATCGGTGATCGTGGATCTGGCCGTCGAGCGCGGCGGCAATTGCGAGGTTGCGCAACCGGGCCAGGTGGTCGACCACAACGGCGTGAAGATCGTCGGGCACCTCAACGTGCCGGGCCGGCTCGCGGCGACCGCGTCCAGCCTCTACGCGAAGAACCTCTACGCCTTCGTCGAGACGCTGGTCGACAAGGAAACCAAGACGCTCGCCGTGAAATGGGACGATGAACTGGTGAAGGCCACCTGCCTGACGCGACAGGGCGCCATCGTTCACACGGCCTTCCAGCCGACGGTTTGAGACAGGGGGACAATCATGGCACTCACGCCCGAACAGGCCGTCGAGCAATCCCGAGCCGCGGCGGACGCCGCCCAGCGGGCGGCCGAAACGGCCCAGGCCATCGCCGACCAGGTGGCGGTCGCCGCCTCAGCGGTCACCCATGGGGCGGTCGATCCGACCGTGTTCCGCCTCGCCATCTTCGTGCTGGCGATCTTCGTCGGCTACTACGTGGTCTGGCAGGTGACGCCGGCCCTGCACACGCCCCTGATGTCGGTCACCAACGCGATCTCGTCGGTGATCGTGGTGGGCGCGCTCCTGGCGGTGGGCGTCGACGTGGCCCCGGCCTTCGACGATGGGTCGGTCTGGTCGCGGGCGCTCGGCTTCGTGGGCCTGATCCTCGCCTCCATCAACATCTTCGGCGGCTTCCTGGTGACCCAGCGCATGCTCGCCATGTACCGCAAGAAGGGTTGAGGCCATGTCGGCGAACCTAGCCTCGATCCTCTACCTCGTCTCCGGCGTCCTGTTCATCCTGGCCCTGCGCGGCCTGTCCCACCCGACCACCTCCCGGCAGGGCAACCTGTACGGCATGGTCGGCATGGGGATCGCGATCCTCACCACCCTGATGATCCAGCCGCCGACCGGCTTCGGCGGCTGGATCCTGGTGATCCTCGGCCTTGGCATCGGCGGCGGCGTGGGCGCGGTGATCGCCAAGCGCGTGCCGATGACCGCGATGCCGCAGCTGGTGGCGGCCTTCCACTCGCTGGTGGGCCTCGCGGCGGTTCTGGTGGCCGCGGGCGCGCTCTACGCGCCACAGGCCTTCGGCATCGGCACCGTGGGCACCATCCATGGCGGCTCCCTGTTCGAGATGGCGCTCGGCGCCGCCATCGGCGCCATCACGTTCACCGGCTCGGTGATCGCGTTCCTGAAGCTCGATGGGCGCATGTCCGGCAAGCCGAT
This sequence comes from Microvirga aerophila, assembly GCF_003332305.1. Taxonomy (GTDB): domain Bacteria; phylum Pseudomonadota; class Alphaproteobacteria; order Rhizobiales; family Beijerinckiaceae; genus Microvirga; species Microvirga aerophila. The sequence continues at coordinate 91,471 of NZ_QOIO01000006.1, forward strand.
CATGCTGCCGCAGCGTCACCTGCTCAATATCGGCCTCGGTCTGCTGCTGCTGGTGCTGCTCGTCGCCTTCATCCGCACCGAGAGCTACGCGGCCTTCTGGCTGATCGTGCTGGTGTCGTTCGTGCTCGGCGTCACGCTGATCATCCCCATCGGCGGCGCGGACATGCCGGTGGTGGTGTCGATGCTCAACTCCTATTCGGGTTGGGCGGCCGCCGGCATCGGCTTCACGTTGGGCAACCTCGCGCTGATCATCACCGGCGCCCTGGTCGGCTCCTCGGGCGCGATCCTGTCCTACATCATGTGCAAGGGCATGAACCGCAGCTTCATCTCGGTCATCCTGGGCGGCTTCGGCGGGGATACGTCGGGTGGTGCTGCAGGCGCGGTCGAGACCCGTCCGGTGAAGCACGGCTCGGCGGACGATGCGGCCTTCATCATGAAGAACGCCTCCAAGGTCATCATCGTGCCCGGCTACGGCATGGCGGTGGCGCAGGCGCAGCACGCCCTTCGCGAGATGGCGGACGTTCTCAAGGGCGAAGGCGTCGAGGTGAAGTACGCCATCCATCCGGTGGCGGGGCGCATGCCCGGCCACATGAACGTGCTGCTGGCCGAAGCCAGCGTGCCCTACGACGAGGTGTTCGAGCTCGAGGATATCAACGGCGAATTCGCGCAGGCCGACGTGGCCTTCGTGATCGGCGCCAACGACGTCACCAACCCGGCCGCCAAGACCGATCCGCAATCGCCGATCTTCGGCATGCCGATCCTCGACGTGGAGCGGGCCAAGACGGTGCTGTTCATCAAGCGCGGCATGGGCTCCGGCTATGCGGGCGTCGAGAACGAGCTGTTCTTCAAGGACAACACCATGATGCTCTTCGGAGACGCCAAGAAGATGGTGGACGAAATCCTCAAAAATCTCTGAGCCGTCCAAAACGGGATGATGCGATAAGGCCGGTTCGACCCGGCCTTATTTTATGAAGGCGGGGATATGACCATTAAGTTGCGGACGGCGCTTTCATCCGACCGGGATGCGGTCATCGAGCTGATCCACCGGCTCAATGTCTACGAGGCCGACCTCACGGGCGACCGTCGCCGGGATTATGGCGGCGCGATCGGCTATTACGATGAACTGCTCCAACGCCTCGCCAAGCGTCAGGGCCGGATCGTGCTCGCGGTCGAGGACGGGGTCGTCGTGGCGGCCATGGGGTACTCGCTCGATGAGGATGCGGCCTATGTCACCAATGACGTGCGCCGCCACGGCACCGTCACGGATCTGATCGTCCACGAGGAATGGCGCGGGCGCGGCATTGGCCAGTTGCTCCTGGCGGAGGCCGAGCGCCTGACCCGGGAGGCGGGCCTGAAGCGCCTCATGATCGGGGCGCTGGCGGCCAACGAGCCGGCCTGCCGGATCTACGGCAAGTTCGGCTTCGAGCCCTACGTGTCGATCATGGTGAAGGAACTGTGAGAAACCTTACTTAAGCCGACATTGCGAAGCCGCGCCGGATGGAACTATGTTTCAAATTAGCTCCAGCGACAGAGAGGCTCGCATGATCGGGACTAATCGAAGTTTCAGGCTTATGGCCTGTATCGCCCTAATCGCATCGTTTGCGTGGGGACCATCGATCGCGCAAACGGGAAGCGGTGCCTCGTCTCGGGCGGCAACGGACGAACGGGTCCGAGAATTGCTGGACTTGGCTCTGCGAAACATCTCGCGCGCCCGATGCGACGGCGACACGCCTTGCAAGCCCGCCACGGCAGCTGAATTACGGTCTCCTCCGTTGCCTATGGAGCATGCCCGAAGGGCTGTGCAGACGGGCGTCTTATCAGCTGTTGCGGAAAGATGCGGTTTCGGCTCCGATCAGAAACTCTTCCGTGCCATGATGGCTCACTTCCGCCATTCCGTCGGCCTCAGTGAGCGCCAGCTCGTCATACTAGCCTTGATGCACGGGATAGAGTTGGGGTCTTCCTCAAGAAACCTGCCGCAGGATGCCTGCACGCCGGAAATCAGAGAATTGCTTTCCAAGAGCCTCAAGAGATCTTGAGGGCTCGGCCACAAGGAACGCGCCGTCCTTCACAGTCTTCTGTAAGTTCGGAATCTAGGGCCAGAGCGCGGCGCATTCGCCTGGAATAAGGGTCCGCGATATACGCGAACCCCCTCACGCCCGAAGCCTTAGATCTGCCTCAGCGGAACAGGCCCGCCACGCCGCCACCGCCGCCTTGGACACGCGACTGACCCTGACGGGCGGTGGCGTTGGCGTTGTCGATGGAGAGGGCGCGTTGGAAGCTTTCCACCGCCTGCGGCCGGTCGCCCTTGCGCTCGAAGGCAACGCCGCGCCAGGCCCAGGAATCGGCGTCCTGCGGGTTGACGTTGAGGGCCGCGTTGAAATCCTCGATCGCCTTGTCGAACTGGCCTGTCGCCACGAGGCTCTGGCCGCGGGCCGCATAGGGCGCGCCCACGAAGGGATTGCGGTCGATGGTGGCGTCGAAGTCGAGGATCGCCTGGGGGTGCTGGCCCTGGCGCTGATAGAGCAGGCCGCGGGCATGAAGGGCCTCGGCGGATTCCGGCAGGAGACGGATCGCCACCGACAGGTCGTTGAGGGCTTCCTGATACTGGTTCTGCGCGCGCAGCAGGTTGCCGCGACCGATATAGGCAGGTCCGTAATTCGGGTCGGCCTGGATGGCGCGGCTGAAATCGGCCAGGGCCTGCTCGTTGCGGTTGGTCTGGCGGAAGGCCAGCGCCCGGTTGGTATAGGCCGGGGCGTAGTTCTGGTCGATCTGCACCGCCTTATTGAAATCGGTGATCGCGTCGCTGTAGCGGCCGACGCGGGCATAGGCAGCGCCGCGGGTGTTGTAGGCGCTCGGATCACTCGGGTTGCGCTGGATCACGTCCGTCAGGGAGGCGATGTTCACGCTGCTCGTGCCCTGCGTGTCCTCTTCCACCACGGCGATCCGCTGGGCGACCCCGCGGCTCGTGGTCTCGCAACCGGCAAGGCCGAGGGCCAGAAGGGTGAGGCTCAGAGGGGCAAAACGGCGAATCGATGGGGCGAACACCTTCGTCTCCAATTTTCAGGGGAAAGGCCACTCTGCCGAGAAAACCTTAACAGCCGCAAAACGGGTGGCCAAAAGAGGCCCACAAATGCAAACAGCGCCCCGCTTGCGCGGACGGGCGCTGAATTCACAACCGATAGACCAAGCCTGAGCTCGGTAAGCTTAGCGCGTCGCCGTCGTCGGACGGGGCTTCGAAGGCAGCAGGCCTTCGCGCTGCATGCGCTTACGGATCAGCTTGCGGGCGCGACGGACGGCCTCGGCCTTTTCACGGGCCTTCTTCTCAGAGGGCTTCTCGTAATGGCCGCGAAGCTTCATCTCGCGGAAGATGCCCTCACGCTGCATCTTCTTCTTGAGAGCGCGGAGCGCCTGGTCGACATTGTTATCCCGGACAAGAACCTGCACGCGAATTCCTCGTATTGATCCGTTTCGATTGTGACAAAAAAACAAAGGAGGCGCGTCATGCGCACCTCTATCTGGCCGGCGGGATTATCAGAAGAAGCCTCGATTGTCCAGGCTTGGTTCCGACAAAAGCGCCGCTCGTCTAAGGCAACTGCCGAGTTTTGAAAAGGTTCAGGTTGTCTCGGCGAAAATTCGCGTCACATGGCCCATCTTGCGGCCCGCGCGGGCTTCCGCCTTTCCGTAGAGGTGCAGATGGGCGCCTGGCTCCGTCAGAATGCGCTCCCAGGCATCGACATCATGGTCGATCAGGTTCTGCATCTCGACCCGGCCGAGCCGCCGGGTCTCGCCCAGGGGCCAACCGCAGACCGCCCTGACATGCTGCTCGAACTGCGACGTGGCCGCGCCGCCCAGCGTCCAATGGCCTGAATTGTGGACCCGAGGAGCGATCTCGTTCACCACCAGGCGCTCGCCGCCGTCGCCGGTCACGAGGAACATCTCGACTGCCAGAACCCCCACATAGTCCAGGGCGTCGGCGATGGCTCGGGCAATGTCCACGGCCTGCTGCTCGGTCCGGGCGGACACGCCTGCCGGAACCCGCGTGATGTCGAGGATGTGGTTGCGATGCTCGTTGGCGCACAGATCGTAAGCTGCGAAGTCCCCCGACGCCGTGCGGGCGGCCACCACCGAGGCCTCGCGCTCGAACGGCACGAAACCCTCGAGAATGGAGGGCGCCGACCCGACAGCCCGCCAGGCCTCGCCTGGCTCCGTCTCCGGACGGATCATCGCCTGGCCCTTGCCGTCGTAGCCGAACCGGCGGGTCTTGAGCACGCAGGGCCGGCCGATGCGGCTCAAGGCTTCATCGAGCTCGGCCTCGTTCGCGACAGCCGCAAAGGGCGCAACCGGGATGCCGAGATCGGCGATGAAGCTTTTCTCCACGAGCCGGTCCTGGGCCACAGCGAGCGCCCGGGCGTTCGGGGCAAGCTGTGTGTGGGCGCTCAAGGTCGCGGCGGTGGCGCTCGGCACGTTCTCGAATTCATAGGTGACCGCGTCCACCGCCTTGGCGAAGCGGATCAGGGCGGCCTCGTCCTCGTAGGCCGCCAGCGTGTGCTCCGCCGCCACGTCAAAGGCGGGGCTGCCGGCGTCCGGCGAGTAGATGTGTGTGCGCAGACCGAGCTGCGCCGCCGCCATGGCGATCATCCGCCCAAGCTGGCCGCCGCCGAGGATGCCGAGGGTGCTGCCGGGGCGAATCATGGGGGTCTAGCTTTCGTTGGAGGGGCGCTCGGCGACGCTCTCGCTCTGCCGGGTCCGCCAGTTGTCCAGGCGGGTGCTCAGGGCCTCGTCGTGGAGCGCCAGGACCGCCGCCGCCAGGAGAGCCGCGTTCACGGCTCCGGCCCGGCCGATCGCCAGGGTGCCAACCGGAATGCCGGCCGGCATCTGCACGATGGACAGCAGGCTGTCCTGGCCCGAGAGGGCTTTCGATTCCACCGGCACGCCAAAGACCGGCAGCGGCGTCATGGCGGCCGTCATGCCGGGCAGATGCGCCGCGCCGCCCGCGCCCGCGATGATGATCTTGAATCCGTCCGCCTTGGCGGACTTGGCGAAGCTGACGAGGCGATCCGGCGTGCGGTGGGCGGAGACGATGCGGGCGTCGAAGGCGATGCCCAAAGCCTCCAGGGTCTCGGCCGCATGGCGCATGGTCGCCCAGTCGGACTGGCTGCCCATGATGATGGCAACGGGGGCTCCCGCCATGATGTCGCTCCGGCTGACGGCCTCTGGATAATGGCGGAATAGCGAAGGCTTCTCGGCCAAGCAAGGCCGGGAGCGCGCAGCCCTGACAATTCTTAGGCGATAATGTCGGGCGTGAGCTGGTCTTCGAGCTGGATGATCTGGTCCTTGAGGCCGAGCTTGCGCTTCTTCAGGCGCTGGATCTGAAGCTGATCCCCCGCGACCATGCGCTCCAAAGCCTCGATGGCCATGTCCAGGTCGCGATGTTCCTGCTTCAATCGGGCGAGTTCCGATTCCAGTTCAAGCGTTTCTGTCATTGAAAGATCCAGATGGCCGATCCGCTCCGGGCGATCCGGCGAGAGGGCGAAATTATGCCCTTCGGCCTCATGGAGAGCAAGGTGATTCCGGGCCCTTTCATGCGGCAGCGCAGCGAAAATGTAACAATATTGGCCTTCGACTCGCCACACTCTGCGTGTCACATTCGGCCTGTCGGAATATCGAATAGGAGGGACCGACATGGCGTTACAGAACCATTTGACGGAACTCGAACGGAAGCATCGGGCGCTCGAGCGCGAAATTCAGGATGCTCTGAACCACCCGTCTTTGGACGATACCAGACTTGTTGAGCTCAAGCGCAGGAAGCTTCAGCTCAAGGACGAGATCGCCAGGCTGCGTGACAACACGGTGGTGCATTAACCAGGCAAAGCCTCACCTTCCCTGTACATTTCCCGAGTAAAGCCGTCGTTTCTCGAAGAAGCGGCGGCTTTTTTGCTGCCGGCCTGACGCTCTAGAGAAGCATGCCCGCTCCATCGACGATGAGCTTCGCGCCAACCGCGATCAACAGCCCATACACGAGGGTGTAGAACCGCTCGCCCGACACGTATCGAACGAGGCGCACGCCCGCCCATGTGGACGCGATGGCGAGCGGGAACAGGGCTGCGGCGGTGGCGAGGTTTTCAGGCGTAAGCTGGCCGAGGGCAAAGTAGGGCGGCACCTTCATCCAGTTGTTGACCGCGAAGAAGATCGCGCCGGTCCCGATGAACACGTCCCGGGCCAGCCGCTGCGGCATCACGTAGATCTGGAAGGGAGGCCCGCCCGCATGGGCGATCATGCTCGTGAAGCCCGTGACCCAGCCCCAGAAGATTCCGCGGGGCACATCGGAGCGCGTAGGCGCAGGCGGGGTCTTGCGGCGCTCCAGGACAATTCGGCGCAGCGCGAAGCCGACCGCGATCAACCCGACCGCGAGTCTGATGGCCGCGTCCGAGACCTGCGCCGCCAGAAGATAGCCCGTGCCGGTGCCCAGGATTGCGCTCGGAACCAGGATCATCACGTTCCGCCGGTCCCAGGAGTGCCGATAGACCCACACGGAGACGGCGTCCTGCACCAGCAGGATCGGCAGGATGATGGCCGCAGCCTGCACCGGCGAGAGGACAAGGGAGAGCAGGGGCATGGACAAAAGCCCGAGTCCCGAGAAGCCGCCCTTGGCGAGCCCGAGAAGCACGACCGCCGGGATGGCGGCGGCATAGAAAAGGGGATCAGTGATCATGAAAACCCGCAGAAACTCGCCGAAAGTCGCCCCTGACCGCGGCGCGATTGCCTGCTACCACGGCAAGGCTTTCATGTCTCATGCGGTCAGAACAACGGGGTAACGCCATGACATCAACCCAAAGCCGCTATCACGACGTCTATGCGAGCTGGAAATCCGATCCCGTGCGCTTCTGGGAGGAGGCGGCGCGGGAGATCGACTGGATCAAGCCCGCCGACAAGGTGTTCGACGCCGAGGCCGGCGCCTATGGCCGCTGGTTCGTAGGCGCCGAGTGCAACACCTGCCACAACGCTCTCGACCGGCATGTGGCCGGGCGAGGCGATCAGGCGGCGATCATCTACGACAGTCCGGTGACGGGCACAAAGCGCACCTTGACCTATGCGGAGCTGCGGGACGAGGTCGCGACGCTCGCGGCCCTTTTGCAGGACCTCGGCGTCGAGAAGGGGGATCGGGTCATCCTCTACATGCCGATGATCCCGGAGGCGGCCGTCGGCATGCTGGCCTGCGCCCGCATCGGCGCGGTCCATTCCGTGGTCTTCGGCGGCTTTGCCCCGAAGGAGCTCGCTACCCGTATCGAGGACGCACAGCCCAAGCTCATCCTGTCCGCCTCCTGCGGCATCGAGGGAGCCCGCGTCATTCCCTATAAGCCCCTCTTGGACGAGGCGATCACGCTCTCCACGGCCAAGCCCGAGGCCTGTCTCATCTTCCAGCGTCCGCAACTCGCCGCGTCCCTGGTCGAGGGCCGGGACCGCGACTGGAGCGAGGCGGTTGCAGGCGTCCGCGCCGCGGGCCGCCAGGCGGAGTGCGTGCCGGTGGCGGCGACCGATCCGCTTTATGTGCTCTATACCTCGGGCACGACCGGCAAGCCCAAGGGCGTGGTGCGGGACAACGGCGGCCACATGGTCGCGCTGAAATGGACCATGCGCCACTTCTTCGGCGTCGAGCCCGGCGAGGTCTTCTGGGCGGCCTCCGACGTGGGCTGGGTGGTGGGCCATTCTTACATCGTCTATGCGCCGCTCTTCCACGGCGCGACCGCCATTCTCTACGAGGGCAAACCCATCGGCACACCGGATGCGGGCGCGTATTGGCGGGTTATCGCCGAGCATGGGGTCGTGACGATGTTCACGGCGCCGACGGCCTTCCGGGCCATCCGCAAGGAAGATCCAAACGCCACCCTGCTGAAAGGTCATGACCTGTCGCGATTCCGGGCTCTGTTCCTCGCGGGCGAGCGGGCGGATCCTGACACGATCAAATGGGCCGAATCGGTGCTGAACGTGCCGGTCATCGACCATTGGTGGCAGACCGAAACCGGCTGGCCGGTCGCGGGCAATCCCATCGGGCTCGGGGCTCTGCCGGTCAAGTACGGTTCGCCCACCGTTCCCATGCCGGGCTACGTGCTCGACGTTCTCGACGAGAACGGGAAGCCCGTTCCGCCCGACACGATGGGCTCCATCGTGATCAAGCTGCCGCTGCCTCCGGGCTGCCTGCCGACCCTGTGGAACGCGGACCAGCGTTTCCGGGAAGCGTATCTCTCGGTGTTCCCGGGCTACTACACCACCTCGGATGCGGGCTATCTGGACCAGGACGGCTATGTCTGGGTCATGGGTCGCACTGACGACATCATCAACGTGGCGGGCCATCGCCTGTCCACCGGCGGCATGGAGGAGGTGCTGGCCTCTCACCCGGCAGTGGCCGAATGCGCGGTGATCGGCGTCAAGGACGCGCTGAAGGGTGAGGTGCCTTGCGGCTTCGTGGTGCTGAAATCCGGCGTCAACCGCCCGCCTGCGGAGGTCGAGACGGAGCTCGTGGGCTTGGTGCGCGAGAAGATCGGGCCCGTGGCGGCCTTTAAGCTCGCCATCACGGTGGGGCGCCTGCCCAAGACCCGGTCGGGCAAGATCCTGCGCGGGACCATGAAGAAGATCGCCGACGGCGATTCCTGGACGATGCCAGCCACCATAGACGACCCGATGATCCTCTCCGAAATCGGTGAGGCCCTGCGGGGCAGGGGGCTTGCGGGATGAGCCGCGAGCCCGATCGGGGCGGTGTGGGTCCGAGGACGTCACACAGGCTGCCGACGCGGCGCAAGCGCGGTTTGAGGCCATGCTGGCGCAGGTTCTCACGACGGACGAGGAGGCGCTTGAGCATCAGGCCGCTAAGGGCACGCGGATGGCGGCCCGGCGACACGCCCGCAAAGCCAGGGCGACCTTCGAGCGAAATCGGACAAAGCCCCTCAAGCCCCGTAGGCGGGAGCCGAAGCGGGGCGACTGAGCCCGACAGCTTGAAATGAAAAGGCCCGGAGCGATCCGGGCCTTTCGAATTCTTACTCTTCGTCCTCATCGTCCGCTCGCCGGAGCTGCTTGAGCTTGGCGAAAACCGAATTGACGTCGATCTTCTCTTCCTCGACGGGCTTCGGACGGCTCATGTCGGCGAAGGGATCGTCGCGCCGCTCGGGAGCCGTCGAGACCTCGGCCGGCATCAGGGTGCCGCCGGTCTCCTGAACTTCCACGTGCGGACGATCCTTGGCGGCGCGCTGAACCTCGAAGTCGAGATCGATCTGCGAACACAGGCCCAGCGTCACCGGGTCCATCGGAGCAAGGCTCGCCGAGTTCCAGTGGGTCCGCTCGCGCACCTGCTGGATCGTGGTCTTGGTCGTGCCCACGAGGCGCATGATCTGCGCATCCTTCAGCTCGGGATGGTTGCGCACGAGCCAGAGGATCGCGTTGGGACGGTCGTGGCGGCGGGACACGGGAGTGTAGCGCGGTCCCTTCTTGACCCGCTTCTGCTCGGGCAGCTTCACGCGGGATTCGGCGATCTTGAGGCGATGGTCAGGGTTGCCCTGAGCCTTCTCGATCTCCTCGCGGGTCAGCTGGCCGGTGGTGATCGGATCGAGGCCCTTGATGCCTGCCGCAACTTCGCCGTCGGCGATACCCTTCACCTCGAGCGGGTGGAGCTTACAGAAATCGGCGATCTGCTCGAACGACAGCGACGTATTCTCGACGAGCCAAACGGCTGTCGCCTTCGGCATCAGCGGTCCCTGGGACATGCCCGAATCTCCTTCAAGCCGGGCGCCAACCTGGCGGCGCCGCACGGCAAAACTCTCTTGCGCTCCGAACCGGTCGACCCGGAGCATCTCGTCTCACGATGTGAGGGAAACGAGTTGATTATAGGGATCGTGCCCCGATGTTGCAAATTTTAAAGGCGAAATGCGGCCATGCCGATGCCTTTTTGATCGTGAGATCATGTAGTGTCGGCGGGCTCCGCTCCGGCCAGGGCAGCCGGAGGGCCCCGGCGTTGGCAAACGGGCCGTCCCGCACTAATTTTCGGCTCGATCGTTCAGAAGGAGAGACGCCATGGCTTTCGATCCCTTCGCCGACGAACCGGCCGTCCAAGCGGCCGGGCATCAGGTCGGACAAGACCTGTCGATGTTGTCCATCGACGAAATCGACGAGCGCATCGCTCAACTCGAGCGCGAAATTTCCCGGCTCAAGGAGGCCCGGTCCGGCAAGGAGAGTTCACGCGCCGCCGCCAGCGCCTTTTTCAAGCTCGGTCAGGAATAAAGCGCTTTTTGTCACTCAGTTACGTTGTTTAACGGCTTTTTAAGGTTTCCGAGAGATAAATGAGGCTATCCAGTTTCCTCTGGATGCCGAGTGGCTCCTATCCACTCTGTTTGACGCCTCCCTGTTATGACTTAGAGCCGCCTCTGGCGGCTCGATTTTTGTCAGGCACCCTCCGGTTTAACCTTAACCGAGGGTTAGCGAAGCATCCGGCGCAAAGGCGCTCTATAATCATCTCCTAACGACAACATCACGCCCTCGTCCGACGACCCGGACCGAGGACGAGAAGCGCTTTGGAGACCCTTGGTGAGCGAACCCGACGTGATCAATCTTGGCGCCGGTCCGATCCGTTTCGGGCAGAGCTTCGTGCATTCCGAGGCCTTCAAGGTGCTGTTCCAGGAAGGCATGGAGCTCATCGAGGAAACGGCCGCCTATCTGGACGGCCCCGGGCGCGAGGATTCGCGGCTCATGGCGCGGGAACTGAGCGTCGTCTACGCCAGCGAGAGCATGCGCCTGACAACCCGCCTGATGCAGATCGCCTCCTGGCTCCTCCTGCAACGGGCCGTGGCCGAGGGCGAGATCACCCCCGATCAGGCCCACGAGGAGAAGAACCGGGTCCGCCTGTCGGCGCAGGACACCCCCACCACGGTGGGCGAGTTCGACGCGCTCCCGCCGCGCCTGCAGGAGCTGGTGGGCCTCGCGACGCGGCTCCATGCCCGCATCATCCACCTGGAAAGGCTGATCTCGGAACCCCAGGCCGCCCCTGAGCCGATCGCCGCGAATCCCGTCTCGGCCCAACTCGGACTGCTCGAACGGGCTTTCGGCAGCCACACCTGAGACAAAGAAAAAGCCCCGCCGAAGCGGGGCTTTTCGCAACCGGATCCCTTGCGGATCGGCGGCTTACTTCTTGCCGAGGCCCAGGTTGCCGAACTTCGAGTTGAAGCGCGACAGACGGCCGCCGCGGTCGAGCAGCTGCTGCTGGCCGCCGGTCCAGGCCGGGTGGGTGTTCGGGTCGATGTCGAGGTTGAGCGTGTCGCCCTCTTTGCCGTAGGTCGACCGGGTCATGTACTCGGTGCCGTTGGTCATGACGACCTTGATCATGTGGTAGTCGGGATGGTCGGTTTCTTTGCGCGCCATTGCCATAGTCCTTCTTGCGGCCAGCCAGTCTGGCTTACCGCAGCCTGAGATCGAGCCTGTCTGAATGATTGCGCGCCTATACCTCACTTAGGACCTTGAAACAAGCCGGTGGAAAGATGCTAAGTCCTTGAGCTCCCGAATTGTCGTAACGAAACCTGTGATGGCCGAACCTTCCAACCGCCCGAAAGCCGCTCTCAGCTCGCTCAAGCCCCTGATCCCGTACGGCTTGGCCTATAAGGGGCGGATCGCAGCCGCGATTGCGGCGCTGGTCGTCGCCTCGGCAGCCACCCTCGTGGTGCCGATCGCCGTGCGCCGGGTGGTGGATTACGGCTTCTCGGACCAGGGCAGGGCCTATATCGACGCCTATTTCGCCGTTCTGATCGTGGTCGTGGCCGTTCTGGCCGTCGCCAGCGCCATGCGCTACTACCTGGTCATCACCCTGGGCGAGAGGGTGGTGGCGGACCTACGATCCGCCGTCTTCCGGCATCTCACGTCCCTCGATCCGGCGTTCTTCGACCAGACCAAGACCGGCGAGATCGTCTCGCGCCTGACCGCCGACACCACCCAGGTGAAGGCCGCCTTCGGGGTCAGCGTGTCGATCGCGTTGCGCAACGCCGTCCTGTTCCTGGGCGCGCTTATCCTCATGGTGATCACGAGCCCCAAGCTCTCCGCCTTGGTGCTCATCGCCATTCCGGTCATCGTCCTGCCGCTGGTCTTCTCCGGCCGGGCCGTGCGCCGCCGGTCCCGAGCCGCTCAGGACCGGCTGGCCGACGCCTCGGCCTATGCGGCGGAGGCCATCGGGGCGGTGCGGACCATGCAGGCCTTCGGGATGGAGCGGCTCACCGCCTCCCGGTTCTCCGCCGCGGCCGAGGAAGCGTTCGATGCCGCCCGCATGTCCACCACCATGCGGGCGCTCTTGACCGGCACCGGGATCTTTCTGGTCTCGGCGAGCGTCGTCGGCGTGCTCTGGTATGGGGCGCAGGACGTTCTGGTCGGCGAAATGACCGGAGGGCGGCTCTCGCAGTTCGTCCTCTATGCGGTCTTCGCCGCGAGTTCGCTGGGTCAGCTCTCGGAGGTTTACGGGGAACTCGCCCAAGCGGCCGGTGCGGCCGAGAGGCTCGGCGAGATCCTGGCCGCAAAACCCGCCGTCGAGGCGCCCAAGGACCCGGTCGCCCTGCCGCAGCCGCCCCTGGGCACCGTCGCTTTCGAGGATGTGCGGTTCTTCTACCCCACCAGAACCGAGCAGCCGGCCCTTCATGGGGTGTCGTTCAAGATCGCGCCCGGCGAGCGGGTGGCACTGGTCGGTCCCTCGGGAGCGGGCAAGAGCACCGTTCTGCAGTTGCTGCTCCGGTTCTACGATCCTGTGAGCGGGTCAATCCTGGTCGACGGCGTGCCGATCCAGCGGGCCGACCCGTTTGAGCTGCGCCGGCGCATGGCCCTGGTGCCGCAGGAGCCGACGATCTTCGCCGCGAGCGTTCTCGACAACATCCGCTACGGCCAGGCCGACGCCACCGAGGACGCGGTGCGTCAGGCCGCGGCGCTTGCCTCCGCGGACGGTTTCATCCAGGCCTTGCCTCAAGGATACGAATCCATGATCGGCGAACGGGGCGTCACCCTCTCCGGGGGACAGCGCCAGCGTCTCGCCATCGCGCGGGCCATTCTCAAGGATGCGCCGATCCTGCTCCTGGACGAGGCAACCTCGGCTCTCGACGCCGAGAGCGAGCGCAAGGTGCAGACCGCCCTCGACCGCCTGATGGAGGGGCGCACCACCCTCGTCATCGCCCATCGCCTGGCCACCGTGCGCTCGGCGGACCGGATCCTCGTGATGGATCACGGCCGCATTGTCGAGGAGGGCACCCACGACACGCTTCTGGCTCAGAGCGGGCTCTATGCGCGCCTGGCGCGGCTCCAGTTCACCAGCCAGGGTGGGCGCGCGGAGGCCGCAGAATAGGCCGGTTGAACAAAGTCCTAGACTTTCCTGTTAAGAGAGAGCCGACCGAAGGTCGGTTCCTTCATTCGGGAGAGCGAGCATGGCCGACAATCTGGGCAAGAGAAGTCCGCAGGATGCGTCCCGCATCAATGTTCATGAGGATTGGGAGGTCCGCTACTGGACGGACAAGTGGCAGATTTCCCGCGAGCAGCTGATGGAAGCCGTCAAGCGGGTCGGCGTCCACGTCAGCGATGTCGCCAAGGCGCTGGGCAAAAGCCAGTAGAGCCGCCTCAGGCAGCGCCTCGCATCGAGCGAGGAACACCCTTCGCTTCGTCGCGGGATGATTGCGTCAGGGCCCCGGCCTCAGCGCTCCGTCATCTTGAGCTCGATGCGCCGGTTGCGCGCATAGGCGTCTTCCGTCGTTCCCTGATCAATGGGCTGGAATTCGCCGAAGCCCGCCGCGACCAGGTGCTGGGGCTGAATTCCCCGCTGCACCAGCGCCTGCACCACCGCAATGGCGCGGGCCGCCGAAAGGGCCCAGTTCGACGGGAACTGCGCGGTTGCAATGGGGCGATTGTCCGTATGACCGTCCACCCGGATCACCCACGGGATGTCCGGCGGGATCTGTCGCTCGAGCTCGAGCAGAGCAGTGGCGATCCGGTCCATCTCGCCTGACGCCTCCGGCCGCAGGACCGCCTGGCCGCCCGGGAACAGCACCTCCGACTGAAACACGAAACGGTCGCCCACGATGCGGATGTCCGGCCGGTTGCCCAGGATCTGCCGCAGGCGGCCGAAGAAGTCCGACCGATAGCGGGCGAGTTCCTGGACCCGTTGGGCCAAGGCGACATTGAGGCGGCTGCCCAGATCGGCGACGCGGGCCTGGCTTTCCTTGTCTCGCGTCTCGGAGGCGGCAAGGGCCTGCTCCAGGGCCGCCAGCTGCTGGCGCATGGCGGCGATCTGCTGGTTCAGGATCTCGACCTGGCTCATGGCCCGGCTGGCCGTCTGGCGCTGCGATTCCAAGGCCGTGTTTAGCTCGTTTGCTCGCGCTTCGGCCACGCCGCCGCTGTCGATGAGGCCCTGAAGGCGATTGCGCTCGGCCTGATTGGCCTGCAGGGTCATCTGGAGAGCGCTTAGATTGTCCTCGACCGAGCGCCGGCTCGACCGTTCGAGGGACAGGAGGTCGGTGAGCTCGGAGATCTGCCGGTTCAGCCGGTCGAGCACCGTGTCCCGGCTCGAAAGTTCGCGGGACAGGAAGAACTGTCCGACCATGAAAACCGAGATGAGGAACACGATGGCCAGAAGCAGGGTCGAGAGCGCATCCACAAAGCCGGGCCAGTAATTGATCTGGCCCCCTCGACCGCGACGGCGGCCTCCCGTGCTCGACATGGGCATCAGGGCAACCTTTCACGGGTGAGGCGATCGAGCACCTGCTTCAGCTCCTTCTCCCGGGCGGCCTGCGCCTCCACCCAGTCCCGGATCATCTGCTGCTCGGCGCGCATATGCTGGACGAGGCCCTGAACGCCCTCGGCCAGGTTCGCCATGGCCTGGGTCGAGGCGCGTCCGCCAGCCCCGTCGTTGACGGCGGCCGTGAGGCGGTTGAGGGCGATCGCGATGTCGCTCGAATGACCGGACGGGCTCACGATGTCCGTGTTGTCGGTGGTGGAGATGGCGAGCCAATCCTCCAGTTCGGTATAGAAGCGGCTCTGCGCCTGTCCGGCCTGAAGGTCGAGGAAACCGACCACGAGTGAACCGGCGAGGCCGAAGAGCGAGGCCGAGAAGGACAGGCCCATGCCTTGGAGCGGGCCGGCCAGGGAGTTCTTCAATTCGTCGAACAGAACGGCGGTGTCCTGGCCGGTTCGGAGCGACGAGATGATGCGCCCGACGGAGCCAACCGTGTCGATGAGACCCCAGAAGGTGCCGAGAAGGCCGAGAAACACCAGAAGGCCCGCCAGATAGCGCACAATCTCACGGCTCTCGTCCAGGCGCGCGCCAACCGAATCGAGCAGCGAACGCATCGCCGTCACGGACATGAACGAGCGGCTCGACCGGTTGCCGATCAGGGCCGCCATGGGGGCGAGAAGCACGGGATTGGTCGGGGCCACGAGCCCTTCATCGGTCTGCCGGATCGTGTTGACCCAGCGCACCTCCGGGAAAAGACGCCAGACCTGGCGGATAGCCAGGATGGCGCCGATGAGCATGACGCCCAGGATCAGCGCGTTGAGGCCCGGATTGGCCAGAAAGGCTTCCCAGATCTGCCGATAGAGAATGAAGGCGACGAACCCCGCCAGAACCAGAAAGACCGCCATGCGGACAAGATAGATCCGCGGTGGGGTAAGGGGTTGGTCGTGCATCGTTATCCTGCTCGCCGGTGCTTCGAGACGGCTCCACTGTGACCGCGCTGGATCGTTCGATCAAGCGCGGCTGCAGGCTGCGGCGCGTCGGCGAACAGAAAATATCAGCCTTTGGCGCTTTTCAGCAGCTTCAGCAGTTCGCGATGGATGATCTCGTTCCCACAGGCCACCGATCCCTTGGCCAGAGGATCGCTGCCGCCATCGGCGTCCGACACGAAGCCGCCGGCTTCGCGGATCATCAGAATGCCGGCCGCGATGTCCCAGGTGTTGAGGCCACGCTCCCAGTAGGCGTCCACGCGCCCGCAGGCCACATAGGCGAGGTCGAGGGCCGCGGCGCCCAAGCGGCGCATTCCGCCCACATGGCCCATGACGGAGGCCGTCTCCCGGAGGAATTGGCCGTGATCGCCCCGGCCGATATGCGGCATGCCGCAGGTCACGACTGCGTCGGCCATGTCGTTACGGGCCGCCACGCGGATGCGGCGGTTGTTGAGATACGCGCCCTTGCCGCGCTCGGCGATGAAGAGTTCGTCCTTGGCCGGGTCGTAGATCACGCCGGCGACGACTTGGCCCTCGCGCTCCAGGCCCACCGAGATGGCGAATTGCGGCAGCCCGTGGAGGAAATTGGTGGTGCCGTCGAGGGGATCGATGTGCCAGCGGTGCGAAGGGTCGGTGCCTTCGACGACGCCGCTCTCCTCCATCACGAGGCCATAGCCCGGGCGCGCCTTCTCGAGTGCCTCGCGCAGGATCTTCTCCGCCTTGCGATCGGCCGCGGAGACGAAATCGCCAGGGCCCTTACGGGAAACCTGAAGGTTTTCGACTTCGCCGAAGTCGCGCTTGAGGGAGCGCGAGGCCTTCATCACGGCATCGGTCATGACGGTCATGAGGGGCGAGCGGATCATTCGGAGGTGTCCTGGATAGTAAGCGGCCTGAAGGGAATGTGGTCGGGTGGACCACGACGGGGGGATAACGTCAAGCGGCTCGAAAATCACCGCATCCCGAGACGCTCTGCCGCGAGGCGTTCAGCGCGCTTGCGGTCGTCGGCGCTCAAATCCTTGAGGGCGTCGTCGAGCCAGGGGTCGCTGAGCCCCTGCGCGGCAGCCAGAAGGTGCCATGCGGCCGCGTCCACCTTGTTTTGCGGAACGCCCCGGCCGGCCGCAAGAAGCCGCGCCAGCCGGTTGCGCGCGATGGCGTTGCCCTTGGCGGCGGCGCGCCGGAAATAGCGGGCGGCCTGGGATTCGCTGGCCGGAACGCCTTCGCCGTTGAACAGCAGGATGGCGTATTCCACCTCGCCGACCGAGCTGCCGTTCCGGGCCGCACGCTCGAACAGGCGGGCGGCCTCCGCTGCGTCCCGCGGCACGCCGCTGCCTTTGAGGTAAAGCACCCCGAGCGCATGCTGCGCATCCGGAATTTCGGCCTCGGAGGCCTTTTCCAGCAGCTCGACGGCCTTCTGCACATCCGTGAAGGAGCCGCTCGTCAGCAGCATAAGGGCGAGATTGTAGGAGGCGATCGGATTGCCCTTGGCGGCGGCCTGCTCCAGCCAGATCCGGGCCTGCGCGGGGTTCTTGTCCACGCCCCGTCCTTCGAGCGCCATGAGGCCCAGTGCGGCGAGCGCATAAGCATCGCCGCGCTCAGCCGCGAGCCGATACCACTCGGCGGCCTTCTTGGGATCGTTGGGAACGCCGAGGCCCTGATTGTAGAGCTCGCCCAGGAGCGTCATGGCGGGCGCATCGTTGCGGTTCTTCTCGAGCCGCAGCGTCGCTTCCCGAAACGCCGTTTGATAGAGGCCCCGTTGATAGGCGCCAAAGGCCAGATCAGGCTCGGCGGCGCGACCCGGCAGGGCGGAGGCCAGGAAGAGCACAAGACCGATGACGAAAGGAGAGCGCATCAGCCGGCCTCTTCCTCGTCGCCGATGGCCTCCACGGCCGCCGCCACAGCCTTCACCGGGCCGCCCTCATGGGACCAGACCGCATCGCCCAGGGCGATGAACTCCGCCCGGGTGGCGACTAGGGCCGGAATGGCCGCCAGATCGGGCGCATAGGCGACGCACGGCGTCTCGAATATCTCGGCCCACCAGGCGGCCCGCTCCACCACCGTGTCCAGGGCCGGAACGGACCCGTCCGGCCGCGGCTCCCCGAAGAGCAGATAATCGACCCCCGCCTCACCCAACGTCATGGCCTCATCCTTGGTGCGGATTCCGCCGGCCCCAACGGCGCGATCCGCCTTGAGCCTCTCCCGCAATTCCCGGGCGCTGGCAGGGTTGCCCTGGAGATGAACGCCGTCGGCCCCGCCCCGGGCCGCGATGGTGGCGAGATCCGCCTCGCCCTCCACGGCGACGATCAACGCGGCCCCGTGGTCCTGAACCGAGGGGCCGAGGGCTTTCACGTGATTGATGAGGGTCCGCTCGTCGGCGCTTCCTAGGCGAAGCAGCACGGCCGCCACGCTGCCGGACGCGCAGGCCTCGGCGAGGTGCGGCGCGAAGGCGGCATCGGTCAGAACGGGGGTGACGAGATAGAGACGGGCAGCGGGCTCGGCCATGGTCCACGGATCGTGAGAGGTTTCAGACAGCTACGCCATAACGAAAACGGGGCCATCTTGCGAGGCCCCGTTTATTGTTACCCGATTGAGGCGAAAGCCTGATCGGCTTTTCCTGAAGATGCTTTTACTCGGCTGCCTGACGGCTGGCGCCGAAGGTCGGGTCCAGCTCGCCGGAGGCGTAGCGCTTGGCCATCTCGGCCAGGGTGAAGACGCGCTTGATCTTGGAGGCCTGGCCGGCGGTGTTGAATTCCTGCAGGCGCTGCTTGCAGAGCTTCGTCATCGCCTCCATGGCGGGCTTCAGGTACTTGCGTGGGTCGAACTCGCCCGGGTTCTCCGACAGAACCTTGCGGATCTGGCCGGTCATGGCCATGCGGTTGTCGGTATCGATGTTGATCTTGCGCACGCCGTTCTTGATGCCGCGCTGGATTTCTTCCACGGGCACGCCCCAGGTCGGCTTCATCTGGCCGCCATACTGGTTGATGATGTCCTGCAGGTCCTGCGGAACCGACGAGGAGCCGTGCATCACCAGGTGGGTGTTCGGGAGCTTGCGGTGGATCTCCTCGATCACATGCATCGCCAGGATCGCGCCGTCGGGCTTGCGGGTGAACTTGTACGCGCCGTGGGAGGTGCCCATGGCGATGGCGAGCGCATCCACCTTAGTTTCAGCCACGAACTTCACGGCCTCATCCGGGTTGGTCAGAAGTTGGTCGTGGGACAGCTTGCCCTCAGCCCCGTGGCCATCCTCGGCCTCGCCCTCACCGGTTTCGAGAGAGCCCAGCACGCCAAGCTCGCCTTCCACCGAGATGCCGCCGAGATGCGCCATCTCGACCACCTTCCTGGTGACGCCCACATTGTAGTCCCAATCGCCCGGGGTCTTGCCGTCCGCCTTCAGCGAGCCGTCCATCATCACCGACGTGAAGCCGGCCTGGATCGCCGTCATGCAGGTGGCGGGCTCGTTGCCGTGGTCGAGGTGTACGCAGACCGGGATGTGCGGGTAGATCTCGGTGACCGCGTCCATCATGTGCTTGAGCATGACGTCGTTGGCGTAGGAGCGCGCGCCGCGGCTCGCCTGGATGATCACCGGCGCGTCGACCTCGCTGGCGGCCGCCATGATGGCCAGCGCCTGCTCCATGTTGTTGATGTTGAAGGCAGGCACGCCATAGCCTTGCTCGGCTGCGTGATCCAGAAGCTGCCTCATGGTGATGCGTGCCATCATAATCCTCCGTTTGTGTTCTTGCTCTTTAACCGTGGCGAAGCTGAACCGCGCCTTAAGCCTTCAACGCCTCGACGCCCGGCAGCGACTTGCCTTCGAGCCATTCGAGAAAAGCGCCACCTGCCGTTGATACATAGGAGAACGTCTCCGTAACGCCAGCGTGGTTGAGGGCTGCGACCGTATCGCCGCCACCCGCCACCGATACGAGCTTGCCGGCCTTGGTGCGCTCCGCCGCATGGCGCGCCGCCGCCACCGTGCCCTGGTCGAAGGGCGCGATCTCGAATGCGCCGAGGGGGCCGTTCCAGACCAGCGTCGCTGCGTCGTTGATGGCCGAATTCACCCGCTCGACCGACTGCGAACCCACGTCGAGGATCATCTGGTCCTCGGGGATCGCGTCGATGCCGTAGGTGTGGTTCTGGGCTCCCGCCTTGAACTCGTAGGCGCAGACCCCGTCCACCGGCAGGATGATGGCGCAGTTGGTCTCGCGGGCCCGCGCGAAGATGCGCATGGCCGTCTCGGCCAAGTCCTTCTCGGCCAGCGACTTGCCGATCCCGAGCCCCATCGCGTGCAGGAAGGTGTTGGCCATGCCGCCGCCGATCACCAGCGCGTCAACCTTGCTGACGAGATTTTCGAGCAGGTCGATCTTGGTCGAGACCTTCGCTCCGCCCACGATGGCGACCACTGGGCGCTTGGGCGCCTCGAGGCCCTTCGTCAGGGCGTCCAGCTCGGCCTGCATGGTGCGGCCTGCATAGGACGGCAGGGCGCGGGCCAGACCCTCGGTCGAAGCATGGGCCCGGTGAGCTGCCGAGAAGGCGTCGTTGACATAGATGTCGCCGAGCTTCGCCAGCTCTTGAACGAAGGCCGGATCGTTCTTCTCCTCGCCCGCATGGAAGCGGGTGTTTTCGAGGAGAAGCACGTCGCCGTCCTTCAGGGCGTTCACGGCCTGGGACGCCGCGCCGCCGATGCAGTCATCCGCAAAGGCGACGGGCTTGCCGAGATGGCTCGAGACCGCTTCGGCCACGGGTTTCAGGGACTCTTTGGGATCGCGGCCCTTGGGGCGTCCGAAATGGGCGAGAAGTATGACCTTCCCGCCCTTGTCGGCGATCTCCTGGATGGTCGGGAGGACGCGTTCGATGCGCGTCGCATCCGTCACCCGGCCGTTTTCCATAGGGACGTTCAGGTCCACCCGGACCAGAACGCGCTTGCCCTTGACGTCAGCCTGATCGAGCGTGCGGAAGGCGGTCATATGGGCCTCCCGTCAGATGAGCTTCGCCATGGCCACGGCGGTGTCCGCCATGCGGTTGGAGAAGCCCCACTCGTTGTCGTACCAGGACATGACGCGCACGAGATTGCCGTCCATTACCTTGGTCTGGTCCATGTGGAAGGTGGACGAGGCCGGGTTGTGGTTGAAGTCGATGGAGACGTTGGGATCATTCGTGAAGGCCAGAACGCCCTTGAGCTCCTGCTCGGCGGCGCGCTGGATCGCGGAGTTGATCTCGTCCTTCGTGGTGGCCTTCTTGGCGATGAACTTGAAGTCGATCACCGACACGTTCGGGGTCGGAACGCGGATCGAGACGCCGTCGAGCTTGCCGTTGAGTTCCGGCAGCACGAGGCCCACGGCCTTGGCGGCGCCCGTGGAGGTGGGGATCATCGACAAGGCCGCCGCGCGGGCGCGGTAGAGGTCCTTGTGCATCTGGTCCAGGGACGGCTGATCGTTGGTGTAGGAGTGGATCGTCGTCATGAAGCCTTTCTCGATGCCCACCGCGTCGTTGAGCACCTTCGCGACGGGCGCGAGGCAGTTCGTGGTGCAGGAGGCGTTCGAGATGACGATGTGTTCCTTGGTGAGCTGGTCGTGATTGACGCCGTAGACAACCGTAAGGTCCGCGCCGTCGGCGGGAGCCGACACGATCACGCGCTTGGCGCCGGCGGTCAGGTGCGCCGAGGCCTTCTCCTTTGAGGTGAAGATGCCGGTGCACTCCATGGCGATGTCGACGCCGAGTTCCTTATGCGGCAGGGTCGCCGGATCCTTGATGGCCGTGACCTTGATCTTCTGCCCATTGACGACGATCGAGTCGCCCTCGACCGTCACCTCGGCCGGGAACCGGCCATGGACCGAGTCGTAGCGAAGCAGGTGCGCATTCGTCTCGACCGGGCCGAGATCGTTGATGGCGACGACCTGAATGTCCGTCCGGCCGCTCTCCACGATGGCGCGCAGGATGTTGCGCCCGATGCGACCGAACCCGTTGATCGCGACCTTCACCGTCATAGTCTTTGCTCCCTTTTTAGAAGGCTCGAAATCAGTTCGAGCCTCACAGATTATGCGTTCTGAGAACCTTCTCGACGATCGCCTCGGCGGTGATGCCGAAGTGCCGGTAGAGATCCTTATAGGGCGCGCTCGCGCCAAATCCGGTCATGCCGACGAAGATTCCGTCGGGTCCGATGACCGAATCCCAGCCGAAGCGCACGGCGGCCTCGACCGCGACCTTGACCGGCGCATCGCCGATGATGCGGGCACGGACGTTCTCGGGCTGAGCCAGGAAGAGGTCGAGCGAGGGCACCGATACAACGCGAACGGCGAAGCTTTGTTCATTCAGAAGCTTCTGGGCCGCAAGCGCGATCTCCACCTCGCTGCCCGAGGCGAAGATCGTCGCGCGGGCCTTTCCGCCAGCCGGCGAGAGTTCGTAGGCCCCGGTCGCCGACAGATTGTCGCCTGATGCGTCCTTGCGCACCTGCGGCAGGTTCTGGCGGGTGAGGGCCAGGACGCTCGGTCCGTCCGTGCGCTCGAGGGCGAGTTGCCAGGACTCCGCGGTCTCCACCGCGTCGGCCGGGCGGAAGACCCGCATCTTCGGCATGGAGCGCAGCGCCGCCAAGTGCTCCACCGGCTGGTGGGTCGGTCCGTCCTCGCCGAGGCCGATGGAATCGTGGGTCATCACGTAGACCACCGGAATGCCGGCGAGCGCCGCGATGCGCATGGCGGGCCGGGCATAGTCGGTGAAGACCAGGAAGGTCGCGCCGACGGGCACGAGGCCGCCATGGAGCGCGATGCCGTTCATGGCCGCCGCCATGCCATGCTCGCGGATGCCGTAATGGATGTAGCGGCCGGCGAAGGAGCCGGGCGAGATGGCGTTGAGGTTCTTGGTCTTGGTGTTGTTGGACGGCGTCAGGTCAGCCGAGCCCAGCACCAGCTCCGGCACCGCCTCGGTGATCACCTCCAGGGCGATCTCGCTGGCCTTACGGGTGGCGACTGCCTGCGGCTCGGCGATCAGCCGCTCCTTCAGCTTGGCGACTGCCGCGGCCAGACCCTGCGGGCGGGTGCCGGAAATGCGGCGCTCGAACTCGGCGCGCTTATCGGCCGGCAAGGTGCTCAACCGGTCGGCCCAAGCCTTGCGCAGATTGTTGCTCTTCCGGCCGGCTTGCGCCCAGGCGTCCTTGATCTCGCCAGGCACCTCGAAGGGCGCATGGCTCCAGCGGTAGGCGGCCTTCGCGCCCGCCAGCTCTTCGGCACCGAGCGGCTCGCCGTGGGCCTTCGACGTGCCGGCCTTCTTGGGTGCGCCGTAGCCGATGGTGGTCTTACAGGCGATGAGGGTGGGGCGGTCGGAGTCTTGCGCCCGGGACAGGGCGTCGGCGAGCGCCTTCGGGTCGTGCCCGTCGACGCGCTCGGCCCGCCAGCCGCAGGCCTCGAAGCGCTTCACCTGATCGACGGAATCGGAGAGCGACAGGGGGCCGTCGATGGAGATTCCGTTATCGTCGAACAGAACGATGAGGCGGTTGAGCTTCAGGTGGCCCGCAAGCGCGATCGCCTCGTGGCTGATGCCCTCCATCAGGTCGCCGTCCGAGGCGATCACGTAGGTGCGGTGGTCGACGAGGTCGTCACCATACTCAGCGTTGAGCATGCGCTCGGCGAGCGCCATGCCGACCGCCGTGGCGATGCCCTGGCCGAGCGGGCCGGTGGTGGTTTCAACGCCCGGCGTCATGAAGTTTTCGGGGTGGCCCGGGGTCTTCGAGTCGAGCTGGCGGAAGCGCTTGAGCTCCTCGACAGTCATGCCGTCAACGCCTGTCAGGTGCAGGAGCGAGTAGAGCAGCATCGAGCCGTGTCCGGCCGACAGCACGAAGCGGTCGCGATCAGGCCATTTCGGGTCGGCGGCGTCGTATTTCAGGAATTGCGTGAAGAGCACGGTCGCCATGTCGGCGGCGCCCATGGGCAAGCCCGGATGGCCCGATTTGGCCTGCTCCACGGCGTCCATGGCGAGAACGCGAACGGCATTCGCCAGATCGGAATGGGTGACGCGATCGGCGGAGACGGTATCTGACACGGCTTGATCCACAGGTCTTGCGGGCCTTGGAGGCAGGCCCATCCAAAAAGCCCGGGCTCCTTAACACGCGGGCGGGGCGAGTCAAAGGCATGAACCTGCTTAATTCCCAAAGGACCGTTGCCCGTCGATATCGACGGGCCTAGTGTCTTTGCCGATTCCCGGATGATCCCATGACCTCCACTCTCGACGACGCGTTGAAACGGCTTGAGATGGCCGTCGGCCTGCTGGAGGCCTCGGTCTCGCGCAGGCTCGAGGCCGAGAACCGGCGCGGGGACCTGGAAACCGAGCTTCAGCTCATGCAGGACGACCGGGCCCGTCTCGCCGTGGAGCTGGACAGCGCCTTGACCCGCCTTCATCGGTTCGAGGCCGCCACCGACGACGTGAGCAGGCGCGTCCGCCAGGCGATCGGAGCCGTGCAGAGCGTGCTCGTCCAGGCCGGACAGCTCGAGCCGGAGGAGGGCTGAGATGTCTCAGGTGACCGTGGAGATCGCCGGAAAAACCTACAGAATGGCCTGCGCCGACGGTGAGGAGCGGCACCTGGAAGGGCTGGCGGCTTTGTTCGACTCCAAGATCTCCGAGATGCGGGCAGCCTTCGGTGAAATTGGCGACATGCGCCTCCACGTGATGGCCGCCATCACGCTCGCGGACGAAATGCACGACATGAAACGGCGGATCGCGGCCCTGGAGGCGGAACTCGCGGAGTCGCGTGGCTTCGAATCGTCGGGAGACGAGCGCACGCAGCGGATCGAAGCGAAGTTCGCGGAAGGCATCCAGAAGACCGCGGAACGGATCGAGCGGTTGGCCAGAAGCCTGAACGCGCCAGGGCAAGGGCAGGGCTGAGGCCGGCCCGCCATGGAGCACGCCCAACGAGCCCGCCTGACCCGAAGCGTTGAGGAGGCCTGCCTCAACGGCTGGCCTGCCTTGCGCGAGGCCGTGTTCGACGGTTGGCTGCTGCGCTTTGCCGACGGGTATACCCGTCGGGCGAATTCGGTGCACCTGCTGTCGTCCGGAACCTGCGACCCGCACGAGAAGATCCGCTCCTGTGAGACGGCGTATTCCGCCCAGGGGCTGCCAACGATCTTTTGCGTCTCTTCGATGATGCAATCCACCATTGGCCCGGCGCTGGACGGGAGAGGCTATGGCCCGCCTGAAGATGAAACCCGGGTCCTCTACAGGAGTTTTGCCGATGGACTTCCGTCGATAGGCGAGGTCGAACTCACGGAGCGCCTGCCCGGCGCGGAATGGCTCCGGACCATTGCCCGGTTGCAGGGACAAAGAGCCGACGCGCAGGAGATCCATCGGCGGATCTTGGAAAGCCTCGCAGTGCCTGCGGTGTTCGCTGCCATTCCGGTGGCCCCGGGACGCCTCGGCGCCGTGGCCTTCGGGGCCGTTCACGATCGCATCGTCTGCGTGAATTCGGTCGCGACCGACCCCGACTTTCGGCGGCAGGGACACGCCCAAAGAGTGATCTCGGCCATTCTGGCATGGGCGCAGGACCGGTGCGGGGCGAAGGGGGCCTGCGTGCCGGTGGTGGCCGGCAATGCCCCGGCCGTCGCCCTCTATGAAGGCCTGGGGTTTGGAACCGAGGCCTACCGGTATCACTACCGCCGTCATGCTCTGTAGGCGGCAATTTTAAAAGCTGGCGTCGGTCGATTTCCCTCTTTCCCCGGACCCCTATCGTCCCTACATAAGGAAGGCGGGGCTGCGGGGCGCGTCAGGAGTTCATTCCCCGGGGCCTTAACGATCCTATGGGAGCTGTCCCTGACCCGGTCCCTGGACCGGGATACACGGCGCCCACCTACTTATGTAGGTTCCCGGGATCGCTTCTCCGACGGCTTTTGTGGCTCCGCACTCTATGACTTCTCTGCCCGCTCCCGAGTATAAAGACCAGCTTCGCGCCGAGGGCTTCACCCGCCGCGACGGCCTCGACAAGGCGTTCCGAAAAAAAGCCGCGCAACGTATCGCCGAGCAGGTTCTGTCTCTTCCCGATCTTCGTGAATTGACCCCGGTCGGCTCCTATTGGCCGATCCGCAGCGAGGTCGACACGCGCCCGCTCATGGAGGCGCTGCTCGCCCGTGGGCAGGACGTCGCCCTCTCGCAAATCCTCCACCCCCATTTGAGCTTCCGCCTCTGGCAGCCCGGCGACGTGCTGGTGAAAGGCGGCTTCGGCGTGCGCGAGCCCGGGCCAGACGCGCCCGAGTGCTTTCCCGTGGCGCTCCTCGTGCCCCTGGTGGCCTTCGACCGTTCCGGCGGGCGCATCGGCTACGGCAAGGGGCATTTCGACCGGGCCATCGCGGCGCTCGAAGACAAGCACCCGGTCTTGACCATCGGCTTGGCTTATGCGGTTCAGGAGATCGAACGAGTTCCGGTGGAGCCCCACGACCGGCGGCTTGACGTGGTCGTCACCGAAGCCGAGCTCATTCGGACCTGAGTTTGTAAGGAATTTCCATGCGTCTTCTGTTCCTTGGCGATGTGGTCGGGCGGGCCGGCCGCAATGTGGTGGTCGAGCGCCTGCCTCATCTGCGCGACCGCTGGCGGCTCGACTGCGTGGTCATCAACGGAGAGAATTCGGCGGGTGGGTTCGGCATTACCGAGGCCATCTGCGACGATCTCATCAACGCGGGCGCCGATGCGGTGACCCTCGGGAATCACAGCTGGGATCAGCGCGAGACCCTGGTGTTCATCGAGCGCCAGTCGAGGCTCCTGCGTCCCGTGAACTACCCGCCTGGAACGCCTGGCCGTGGCGCCAACCTCATCGACACGCGCGGGGGCCACCGGGTCCTGGTCGTGAACGTCATGGGTCGCCTCTATATGGATGCCCTGGACGATCCTTTTGCCGCCGCCGACCGGGAGCTCGACGCCTGTCCCCTGGGTCAGGTGGCTGACGCGATCATCGTGGACGTTCATGCGGAGGCGACCAGCGAGAAGGAGGCCATGGGCCACCATCTCGACGGGCGGGCGAGCCTGGTGGTGGGCACCCACACCCATGTGCCGACCGCCGATCACCGGGTCCTGCCGGGCGGCACGGCCTATATGTCGGATGCGGGCATGTGCGGCGACTACGATTCGATTCTCGGCATGCAGAAGGAGGAGCCGATCCGCCGCTTCCTCCAGAAGACGCCCGGGTCCCGCCTGGAGCCGGCGCTCGGCGAGGGCACCCTGTCGGGCATCGCGGTCGAGACCGACGACCATACCGGCCTCGCAACCAGGGTCTCGGCCCTGCGGCTCGGGCCTCATCTCGAGGAAACCTGGCCCCGGTTCTGGGATTGAGGGTCTGGGACTTCCGCACAAGTACCTTGGCCTGAGCGAAAACATCCCCATCTGTGCTCAAACGGAGGATCAGGTGGACGCCGAAATCAAGAGAAGGCCCTATCGCGAGGTGGGCGCCACGGTACCCGAGGTGCTCGAGCACAAGAGCGCGTCGGCTGTCCTGCGCGCGGTCATCAACAACGCCAAGGGCGAAGCGATCTCCATCGGAGACATCATCGAGGCCTTCGGCGAGCGCGCCTTCGGATTCGTCCTGATCCTGTTCAGCCTGCCCAACTGCGTGCCGGCGCCGCCGGGCATCGCGGGCATCGTCGGGACGCCGGTCCTGATTTTCGGCGTTCAGATGATGCTCGGCCACAAGCACCCCTGGCTCCCGGGGTTCATCCGCCGCCGCACCATCTCGACCGCGAAGTTCAAGCGCCTCATCGACATCGCCGAGCCCAAGCTCCAATGGCTCGAGAGCTGGTGCAAACCGAGGCTGACCCAGCTCTTCAGCGCGTTCGGCGACCGCGTCGTCGGGCTTTTTGCCTTCCTGGCGGCCCTCTCGGTCCTGATCCCGTTTCCCGGCACCAACTTCCCACCGTCCATCGCCCTCGTGATCGTGTCCATCGCCGTGATGGAGGAGGATGGCTATCTCCTGGTCCTGGGGTATCTCATCGGCCTGGCGGGCCTCGCCTATACGGTCACGATCCTCGGGGCGTCCTATCACCTGATCCAAGCGGCGATGACGAGCTGGTTCGGCTTCTAGGCTGGATCTCTCATAGGTCTGGGCGTCGGCGCGACGTTCGGCAGAGATGTCCCCTTGCCGGAAGAGCATGGGGGCTTGGCCTCGGGCGCAACAGCGTTTTATAAGCCCCGGAAGCATCTTCAGGCGCGGCGCACGCCCGTTCGCCCCTGGAAAGTGCAGAAACGAAATCAGGAGTGATATCCTCTGCCGGAGGTGTATTGCTCTACCATCAACATCCGTGGCCTGACGGGCTCTTGACCATCAAGACGCTCTCGGCCGCGATCGCGGAGGCCCCATGGCCGGACATTCACAATTCAAGAATATCATGCACCGCAAGGGCAAGGTGGACGCGGTCCGCTCCAAGGTGTTTTCCAAGCTCGCCCGCGAAATCACCGTGGCGGCCAAGATGGGTATGCCCGACCCCAACATGAACCCGCGCCTGCGCGCCGCCATTCTGGCGGCCCGGGCCGAGAACATGCCCAAGGACAACATCCAGCGCGCCATCAACAAGGCGTCGGGCGGCGACAGCGAGAACTACGAGGAGATCCGCTACGAGGGCTACGGTCCCGGCGGCGTTGCCCTCATCATCGAGGCCATGACCGACAACCGCAACCGCACGGCCTCGGACATCCGCTCCTACTTCACCAAGAGCGGCGGTAACCTGGCCGAGACCGGCGCGGTCTCGTTCATGTTCGACCGGGTCGGCTTCATCGAGTTCGGGCCCGAGGCCGCCAGCGCCGACGATATGCTGGAGGCCGCCATCGAGGCGGGCGCGGACGACGTGGTGTCGAGCGAGAACGGCCACGAGGTCTATTGCGAGCAGACCTCCCTCAACGAGGTCACTAAGGCGCTTGAGGAAAAGTTCGGCGAGCCGAAGGCCTCCAAGCTCGTCTGGAAGCCTCAGACCCCAGTGGCTGTCGACGACGAGACGGGCGAGAAGCTCATGCGCCTCATGGAGACCCTGGAAGAGCACGACGACGTGCAGAACGTCTACGGCAACTTCGAACTCTCCGACGCCCTCATGCAGAAGATGGCCGGGTGATATAGCATCGTCGTGGCCGGACTTGATCCGGCCATCCACGCCTTTGCGCGGTTGGAAGACGTGGATACCCGGGACAAGCCCGGGCATGACGGTGGAGATTGATCAGTGACTGAACGCATCCGCATCCTCGGCCTCGATCCCGGCCTGCGCAACACCGGCTGGGGCGTCATCACGATCGAGGGGACGAAGCTCTCCTTCGTGGCTTGCGGCGTGGTCACGTCGGACGGCGACTTGGCGCTTGCGCTTCGCCTCAAGCAGCTCCACGACCGGTTGACGGATGTGGTCGGCACCTGGACCCCCGACGAGGTCGCCGTGGAGGAGACCTTCGTCAACAAGGACGCCCAGGCGACCCTGAAGCTGGGACAGGCCCGCGCCATGTCCCTGCTGGTTCCGGCCCTTCACGGTCTGCCGGTGGCGGAATACGGCGCCAATCAGGTGAAGAAGACCGTGGTAGGCGTCGGCCACGCCGAGAAGGACCAGGTCCAGGCCATGGTGAAAATCCTGCTGCCCAAGGCCGACTTCAAGAAGGCCGACGCCGCAGACGCGCTCGCCATCGCCATCGCCCACGCGCACCACCGCAAGGCCAGGGCTTTGGCGGCGAGCCTATAGGGTGTTACAACGCAACAGCAGCCGTCATCCCGGACGCCGCAGGCGATCCGGGATCGTACGCAGGACAAGGCACCATTCTCGTTGAACGATCTCGGGCTCTGCTTCGCAGCCCCGGGACGACCGGAGACTCAATTGATCGGCAAACTCAAAGGCGTGGTGGATTCTTACGGCGACGACTTCGTCATACTCGACGTCCAGGGCGTCGGCTACGTGGTCCATTGCTCCTCCCGCACCCTCCAGAACCTGCCTCAGACCGGCGAGGCGGCGGTTCTGTCCATCGAGACCCATGTGCGTGAGGACATGATCCGCCTGTTCGGCTTCCGGTCGGATGCGGAGCGCGAATGGTTCCGCCTGCTGCAATCCGTTCAGGGCGTGGGCGCCAAGGTGGCGCTCGGCATCCTGTCCGTCCTCGATCCCGGAGCTCTCGCCACCGCCATCGCCACCGGCGACAAGGCCTCCGTGGCGCGCGGCCCCGGCGTCGGCCCCAAACTCGCCCAGCGCATCGTGTCCGAGCTCAAGGATAAGGCTCCGGCCTTCTCCAGCGTCGACCCAGCCCTCATCCGCCTGTCCGGTTCCATCGAGGATCGCAGTGCCCCCGTACCCGTCTCGGACGCCATCTCGGCTCTGGTCAACCTCGGCTATCCCCAGATCCAGGCCTCCGCGGCAGTCGCCGCCGCCCTGAAGCAGGCGGGTGAGGAGGCCGAGGCCAAGACACTCATTCGGCTTGGTTTGCGAGAGCTCGCGAGATAACATTACACTCATGGAGGTTTTCCATGAGAAGATTTGTTCTTCGGTTCGTTCTCCTCGCCCCTCTGCTGCTTTGGCTCTCGGCAACAGTAGCATTGGTTGCAACAGCTCCGATTTGGCTAAGTTTCCCAACCTGTTGCGTCATTGACGATGCAGCCATGCTCGGATGGCTATATATGCTTCCAAAGCTGTATGTTGTCGCGGCATTCCCAGCAGCGTTCGTGGCGTCCCTGTTGTTCAAGCTATATGCTTGGCACGATGAATTCGAACCTATAGCAATGTTCATAAGCTTGCTGGTGGCTTTGATAGGATTCTTTATTTGTATAGTGGCCATGGACGTGAAATTTAAGTTTTACGAGAGCATCTTTGACGCAACTTCTCTTGTGTTTTCCTGTGCCATATTTGGGATTTTGTTTGTTTCAACCGCACTTTCTGCGCTCATGGCGCGACGGTTGTCGCGAAAGTCCATCAGCTAGCAGCGGTGCAGGTTCGCGTGTTGGAAACCGGCAATGCACTTGTTAAGACGACCCAACTGCGCTGCTGATGACATTGTTTGTGTTCCCGTTTTGATCTTTTTAAGGATTGGCGTATGAGAACGGGTGCGCCCATATCAAATCTCTGAAGGGTACGTTTCTTTGACCGATTCCCGCCGCCTGCTCAGCCCTGAAAAGCGCGAGGACGATGCCGAAGCGTCGATCCGGCCGCTGTCGCTCGACGATTTCACGGGCCAAAAGGCCGCGCGGGCGAATTTGCAGGTGTTCATCAACGCGGCGAAGACCAGAGGGGATGCCCTCGACCACGTGCTCTTCGTCGGCCCGCCGGGGCTGGGCAAGACGACGCTCGCGCAGATCGTGGCCCGCGAGCTTGGGGTGAATTTCCGCTCGACCTCGGGCCCGGTCATCGCCAAGGCGGGTGACCTGGCGGCGCAGCTGACCAACCTGGAAGAGCGGGACGTGCTCTTCATCGACGAGATCCACCGCCTCAACCCGGCCGTGGAGGAGATCCTCTATCCGGCGATGGAGGATTACCAGCTCGACCTGATTATCGGCGAGGGCCCGGCCGCCCGTTCGGTGAAGATCGAGCTGCCGAAATTCACCCTCGTCGGGGCCACCACGCGCGCGGGCCTTCTCACGACCCCGTTGCGCGACCGGTTCGGCATCCCGATCCGGCTTGAATTCTATACGGTCGAGGAGCTGGAGCTGATCGTCCGGCGCGGCGCCCGGGTGCTGGGGCTCGGCATGAGCGAGGAGGGCGCCAACGAGATCGCCCGTCGCTCCCGCGGCACCCCCCGCATCGCCGGCCGCCTCCTGCGCCGGGTGCGCGACTTCGCCATCGTGGACGACGTGAAGACCGTGACCCGCGAACTCGCCGATAGGGCCCTGCGCCTCCTCGACGTGGACCCCATCGGCCTCGACCTCATGGACCGCAAATACCTGACCATGATCGCTAATTCCTTCGGCGGCGGCCCGGTCGGCATCGAGACCATCGCGGCGGCCCTCTCCGAGCCCCGGGATGCCATCGAGGAGATCATCGAGCCCTACCTGATCCAGAAGGGCTTCGTGCAGCGCACCCCCCGCGGCCGCATCCTCACCCCCCACGCCTTCAAGCACCTTGGCCTGCCCGAGCCCACCCGCGAAACGGTGGCGCAGTTCGGGCTCTTCAACGCGGACGAGGATGAGTGATATGCGAGGCGGAGAAGCGCAGGGCCACGCCTTTCCTCACCTCTCCGGTCGCCTGGATAACGGCACCCATATCCTGCCCGTCCGGGTCTATTACGAGGACACGGATTTCTCCGGCGTGGTCTACCACGCGAGCTATCTCC
Source organism: Microvirga aerophila (assembly GCF_003332305.1). Classification (GTDB taxonomy): domain Bacteria; phylum Pseudomonadota; class Alphaproteobacteria; order Rhizobiales; family Beijerinckiaceae; genus Microvirga; species Microvirga aerophila. The sequence goes on from NZ_QOIO01000006.1 coordinate 123,430, forward strand.
GGTTCCTGGAGCGTGGCCGTACGGACTTTCTCCGTCTGGCCGGGGTGGACCAATCGACGCTGCACGCAGACGGGGAAGGCCTCATCTTCGCGGTCCGGCGCATGACCATCGACTATTTCAAGCCTGCCCGCATGGACGACATTCTGACCGTCGAGACCCACACGGCGGATGTACGGGGCGCATCCCTGGTCATCGCCCAGCGCATCCTTCGCGGCGAAGAGGTTATCGTCACGGCGGACGTGCGCGTAGCGGCCATTTCAGGGGGGCGTCCGGCCCGCATTCCAGATGATCTCCGGGGGATATTGGCCCCTGCCGATCAGGCTTAAACCAAGCCTTAACCCTACTGTGTGCTTAACATGTAACGGACGGAGAGGAAGTGCGCCTCCTGGACGGCCGCCCTTATTTTCGACAGATTCCGGGGCGAACGAACAGTGATACGCAAAAAGATTTTCCTAAGCGGAGCCTTGGCTTAAGGCTGCTCGAAGAGCGAGGACGCGAGATCATGAATCCGGCTGATGTGGCCCAGGCCGCCCCTGTGGTGCACGACATGTCCCTGTTCGGCCTGTTCTGGCAGGCGCATTTCGTCGTCAAGCTCGTGATGGTGGGGCTGCTTGCGGCGTCCGTCTGGTGCTGGGCGATCATCGTCGACAAGACCCTGCTCTACACCCGCACCAAGCGCGCCATGGACCGGTTCGAGGAAGTGTTCTGGTCGGGCCAGTCCCTGGAGGAGCTCTACCGCTCCCTCCAGAGCCGCACGCCCACGGGTCTCTCGGCGGTGTTCGTGGCGGCCATGCGCGAGTGGAAGCGCTCCTTCGAGGGCTCGGGCCGCTCGTTCCAGAGCCTGCCGCAGCGCATCGACAAGGTTCTCGACGTCACCATCCAGCGCGAGGTGGAGCGCCTTAATGCCCGCCTGACGGTGCTGGCCTCCATCGGCTCCGCCGGCCCCTATATCGGCCTCTTCGGCACGGTGATAGGCATCATGAATTCGTTCACGTCCATCGCGGCTTCCAAGAACACCAGCCTGGCGGTGGTGGCCCCGGGCATCGCCGAGGCGCTGTTCGCCACCGCCATCGGCCTCTTCGCGGCCATTCCGGCGGTTTTGGCCTACAACAAGCTCCAGTCGGAAGTGGGCAAGCTGCAGTCGCGGCTCGAAGGCTTCGCGGACGAGTTCTCGGCCATCCTGTCGCGCCAGATCGATGAGCGCATGGGACATGGAACCCACCACCCGGCGAACGCGGCGTAGGGGAAGCGGTCATGGCAACCAGCACAGGCATGGCGGGCGGACGCCGCCGCAGGCGGAGCCGGCGCGGAGGCGCCATCAACGAGATCAACATGACGCCGTTCATCGACGTCATGCTCGTGCTCCTCATCATTTTCATGGTAGCGGCTCCCATGATGACCGTTGGCGTGCCCTTGGACCTGCCGCAGACCACGGCCGCGCCCCTCAACATGGATTCCAAGCCTGTGACCCTCTCCATCAAGGAGACGGGACAGATCTTCATCGGCGACGCCGAACTGACGGACGACGCTATCGTGGGCAAGCTCGCGGAAGTCTCGAAGCAAGGCTTCGACGAGCGTATCTTCGTGCGCGGCGCAAAACAGGTGGATTATGGCCGGGTCGCACAGATCATGTCGCTGGTGACATCGGCCGGCTACAAGCGGGTTGCGCTCGTGACAGAGCCCGACCAGCGCTGACGAGACGGACAAGGGGCAGGCAGCCGTGGCGTTGAAGCTTAAATTCAACCCTTCCGAACCAGGGTTCTGGGTCTCGGGCGTCGCGCATGCGGCGATCCTGGCCGCAGCCATGGTCGGCCTGTCGTCCGTGAGCGAATTTCCCGAGGCGCAGGAAGGTATTCCGGTCGAAATCATCACCGACAACCAGCTCTCCCAGATCACCAAGGGCGAGAAGACCGCCAAGGAAGTCCTGAACAATCCCAAGCCCCGCGCCGACCGGGTCGCCGACAAGACGGAGGAGCGCGATCCCGGCGAGGACAAGCGCGATGCGCCGGCCCCGCCCAAGCGCCCGGAGGAGATGAAGGTCGCCGACAAGGAAGAGCCCGTCGCGGCTCAGCCTCCGCCGCCGCCCCCTCCGCCGAAGCCGTCTCAAGCCGAGGCTGAGGCGAAGGCCGAGGAAGCCCGGAAAATGGCGGAGACGAAAGCCGAAGCCGAGGCCATAGAGCAGGCTGCCGAGAAGGCGAAAGCCGAGGCGGAAGCCAAGGCCGAGGCGGACGCTGAAGCAAAGGCCGAAGCCGAAGCGAAGGCCAGAGCCGTCGCGGAAGCCAAGGCGAAGGCAAAGGCCGAAGCAGAGGCCAAAGCCAAGGCGGAGGCCGAGGCCAAGAAAATCGCCGACGCCAAGGCAAAGGCGGAAGCCGAAGCCAAGGCTCGCAAGGAGGCGCAGGCTGCCAAAAAGCTCGACATGGGCGACATCAAGCAGTTCCTCGACAACAAGGACAGGAACCAGTCCACTGGCGCCACCGGAGCGGAGGTCCAGAAGACCGCCTCGCTCGGCACCGCCACGGGAACGTCCGCCAAGCTCAACCCGAGCATGCGTGACGCCTTGATGGGAATCCTGCGCGAGCAGATCGAGCGCTGCTATCAGGCCCCGATCAGCGCCTCGGGCGGCAATGCGATGCCGCCCGTACTCGATATTCGCCTGAACCAGGACGGGACTTTGACGAGGGAGCCGACCGTCCTGCAGGCAGGTGGCAGCTCCACCGACCGGGCCGTCGCCGATGCGGCCCTTCGTGCCGTGCGCCGTTGCGCTCCATTCCGCGTTCCCTCCCAGTACGCGCCGTACTACACGGACTGGAAAACCCTGAACGTTCAGTTCGACCTTTCCTGATCTGAAGCCCCTCCCGCTTGAGACACGATTCAATGATCACTCGCCTCCTGCCACGTCTTCTCGTCGCGCTCGCCCTCGTCCTGCCGATGGCGGCTCTTGCTCCAGCCGCCCAGGCGCAACTCAGCTTCCGGGTCGGTCCGGGCGGGCAGTTCCAGCCCATGCCCATCGCCATCGCGGATTTCTCCGGCGAAGGCGAAGTCGGGCAGAGGGTGTCGGGCATCATCAGCAGCAACCTCCAGCGCTCCGGCTACTTTGCGCCCCTCGATCCCTCGCGCTTCCCCGAGCGTCCGTCCTTCGACGCCGCGCCACGTTTCGAGGCTTGGAAGGCCGCCGGCGCGCAAGCTCTCGTAACCGGTCGCGTGTCCCGGGACCCGTCGGGCCGCCTCAAGGCCGAGTTCCGCCTCTGGGACGTGGATTCGGGGCAGCAGCTCACAGGACAGCAATACGTGACGGACGCCAATTTCTGGCGTCGCGTAGGCCACATCATTTCGGACGCGGTTTATAGCAAGATCACCGGCTTCGGCGGCTTCTTCGACACCCGCATCGTGTTCGTCGACGAATCCGGCCCCAAGGAGCACCGCCGCAAGCGTCTCGCCATCATGGACCAGGACGGCGCGAACGTGCGCTACCTGACTCAGGGCGACAGCTCCGTGGTGGCGCCGCGCTACTCGCCGGCCACCCAGGACATCACCTACATGTCCCAAGTCGAAGGCCAGCAGCCGCGCGTTCAGGTGATCAACCTGGAGACGGGCTCGCGTCAGGCGCTCGGCAACTTCCCCGATATGGCATCGTCCCCGCGTTTCGGGCCGGACGGACAACGCATCGTCATGAGCCTGCAGCAGGGCGGCAACGCCAACATCTTCATGATGGATCTGGGCTCGCGCGGCACGACGCGCTTGACCTCCACGGCGGCCATCGACACCTCGCCCTCCTTCTCGCCGGATGGCCGGCAGATCGTGTTCGAAAGCGATCGCGGCGGCAAGCAGCAGATCTATTCCATGAACGCGGACGGCTCGGACCAGCGCCGCATCTCCTTCGGCGACGGCTCCTATTCGCAGCCGGCCTGGTCGCCGCGCGGCGATTACATCGCCTTCACCAAGCAGCATTCAGGCGGCTTTGCCATCGGCATCATGAAGCCGGACGGCTCCGGCGAGCGCATCCTGACGGAAGGCTTCCACAACGAGAGCCCGACCTGGGCGCCGAACGGCCAGTACATTCTGTTCTTCCGCGATCCGGGCGGGCAGGCGGGCGGCAAGCTCTACATGGTCGACATCACCGGTCGCGTCGAGCAGCCGGTGCCGACGCCATCATTCGCGTCGGATCCGACTTGGTCGCCGCTCCTGAGCGAGACGAAACAGTAATAGCCACTGGACAGGGCGCTTCGGGCGCCCTGTTTGCCGTCAGGCTCCGCGCGGCGCAGCCGTGCCGCCGACACTGTCGTCCTTGCGTCCCTTCAGCTTGAACGCCAGCATCAAGAGCGTGACGCCGAATACCAGCGCATAGGCTCCAAGCCACCAGGTCAGCACCACGGCTCCCACGAGCGGCGCGATCAGAAGCGCGACGCCGAACAGAACCGACACGATGCCGCTGAAGATCAGCCAGCCACGGCCGTAGGCCGGGTTCAGCCGGAATGCCGCGACGACCATCAGGATGCCGGTGATCAGCGACCAGACGGCCATCAGCGTGATGAAGAACAGAACCGTCAGGCCCGGCATCACGAACGCGATGATGCCCACGAGAATGTTCAGGATGCCCTCGAGGACGAGAAGACCCCAGCGCTGATTGTTCGACGCCGCCCGTACGGCCGCAACGATGCCGAGAACCCCGTCGACCAGCATGTAGGCCGAGAAGAACAGCACCAGGGACAGGATCGTGGCCCCCGGCCAGAAGAACGCGATCAGGGCGAACAGGATCGCGAAGACGCCGCGAAGGGCTACGGCCCACCAGTTCTGCGCCAGAAGCGCGCTCATCGCCTCGGTGCGGTCGAAGGATGGATACGATGGGGAGCTGGATGTTCCGGTCGCCATGAACGCCTCCTCTGGGTTCCCGATAGGACTTGTGCAACGATACGCGGCACCGACTTTCTTATTCCGCCGGGGTCGGCTCCGTGTCCTTGGCTTTCGCCAGCCGTCGCCTGAGTTCGAGCTTGCGCCGGCGGATGCGAACGCGCCGCTTGAGGCGGAAGGCCCGGATCAGAAGGGCGATGCCGAGCCACGCGAGAACGATCACCACCGGCGACACGATCACCACTGGAAAGAGCGAGATCAGAACCGCAAGCGTCAGGAGCGCACAGCCGATAATGGCGATGCTGCTGGCCTCAGTGGCCGTAAGGGACCGGGAGCCGACGGCTTTGCCGACGCTGCCGCTCAGCGCCAGGGCGCCGGCTGCGAGCCTTCGCACTCCACCCTTCTTGGGACGCAGGTTGCGGCGGGAGCGCATGTTCCGGGCCTGGCGGCGGCGGGATTGCCAGCCGGGGACGATTTCGGTCGCGTTGGCCAGATCCTCCAGATACATGGCCTCCATGGCTTGCGCGAACTCCTTGTCCTCGACCACCACGTCGAGTTCCCAGTTCGTTGCCCAGCTTGCGAAATTGAGGTTGGTGGAGCCGACCCGGGCCCAGCGCCCGTCCGCCACGGCGGTCTTGGCGTGGAGCATCGAACCGTTCCATTCGAAGACCCGAATGCCGGCCTCGACCAAGGACCGGTAGCCTGCCCGTACGAACGGCTGGAGGGCCGGAACGTCGCTCGATCCGGGCACGAGCAGGCGCACATCCACGCCGTCGCGCGCTGCCTCGCCGAGCGCCTGCACATAGGACGTGGTGGCGACGAAATAGGCGTCCGTGAGCCACAGGTTACGCTGAGCGGTCGCGGCGACGAACTGGTCGAGCCGGTAGGCGCGGAACATGCCGGGCTCGCCGGAAATCACCCGGGCCGCAACGGTCCCGGCCAGAGGAATCTGGCCGGCCTCCGGCAACTCCTCCCGCGGGATCGGAGCGCCCGCCAGGGCCCAGCTTTCGGCGAAGGCTGCATCGAGATCCGCCACGATGGGGCCCCCGAGGGACAGACCCGTATCCCGCCAGGGCTCGCTGTCTCCCTTGCCGACCCAATTGTCGGAGATGCACAGACCCGATACGAACGCGACCCGCCCGTCGACGGTGATCACTTTGCGGTGATCGCGCCTGATGAAGAAGGGGTCGGCCAGCCGGGGCGGGTTGAAGACCCGGACTTCGACCCCCGCCTCGCGCAGGCGGTTCCAATACGGCGGCAGCGCCCGGAAAGTGGAGCCAAGCCAGTCGTAGAGCACCCGCACGTGCACCCCGGCGCGGGCCCGCTCCATGAAGGCCTCGGCAAAAAGGTCGCCCGTGTCGTCATCGGCGATGATGAAGTTTTCGAAGTGCACGACCCGCTTTGCCGATCGGATCGCTTCGAGCCAGGCTGGATAATTCTCGCGGGAATCCCGCAGCAGCGCCACGGCGTTTCCATAACGCAGGTCGCTGTCCGCAATGCGCGCGAAAGCCCGTTCCAAACGGGGATCGTCAGGGCCCGGGAGGAGGAGTTTTTCCGTATTCGCGAGCTGAGCAGTTACCTTGTCCATGACCTCATAACGCTCGAGACGCCATTTCGGCCCTCATAAGGCCAAATTCCTATTGGAACGGTGTCTTCGAAGGCGTTGCCGCCTCTTTGCCTTATTCACGCTCGATTAACCCTACGCCCAAGTTTCGATCGCAGGGGCCGATTCACCGTATCCGTCAACGCTTCGTCAAGGTTGACGGAACCCTCCCTTAACCATCGACTGGTATAGATCACATAACGTTCGGCAGACGTATGTGTAAGGAGTATTGCCATGATGTCGTTGCGCGCCGTGAAATTCGCCGCAGCCATCGTCCTCGCTCTTGGGGCGGCGGCGTGTTCGTCCAATAAAGATAATATGGCCGATGGGGCCGGCGGTTTTGGGGCAGGCGGGGCCGCGACCCCCGGCAGCGCCCAGGACTTCGTGGTCAACGTCGGCGACCGCGTCTTCTTCGAGACCGACCAGACAGATCTGACGCCCACCGCCACCGCGACCCTGGACAAGCAGGCGCAATGGCTGAATCGCTATCCGAACTACACCTTCATCATCGAAGGCCACGCGGACGAGCGCGGAACGCGCGAATACAACTTCTCCCTCAGCGCCCGCCGCGCGCAGAACGTCCGTGACTATCTCGTGTCGCGCGGCATCCAGTCGTCCCGCTTCCGCACCGTGTCCTACGGCAAAGAGCGTCCGGTGGCAGTCTGCAACGACATCTCGTGCTGGTCGCAGAACCGCCGCGCCGTCACGGTGCTCAGCTCGGGTGCCGGTGCGTAACGTCACCGCACCGTCACGGCGTCGCCCATGGAAGCCTGTGGTTATCTCATGACGGGATTGACGCCCTGACAAGACATTGACGCCGCCACGTCCTCGCCGTGGCGGCGCATTTATGTTATCGGCACGTTCGCTTAGACCATCATGGTACCGAATCATGTTTCGACGCCTCGTTGTCTTTGTTGCTTTCGCCCTTGCTCTGGCGGCTCCCGCCGCCGCGCAGGACGCCGCTGATGCGATCGTGCGCCTCAACCGGCTCGAGGGGCAGTTCCGGCAGATGTCCGGGCAGATCGAGCAGCTCCAGTTCGAGAACCGCCAGCTGAAGGATCAGCTTCGCAAATTCCAGGAGGATGTGGAGTTCCGCTTCCAGGAAAGCCGCGGCGGCGCGCGGCCCTCATCGCCCCCCACAGCCACGCCCTCGCGTCCGGCGCCGCCTCAGGCTCAGCCGCAAGCTCAGCCCCAGCGCCGCAGCGATGTCTTCGACCCGTCGAATGCGCCCGAAGCGCCCGGCGCGCCGCGTCCTCTCGGCAGCACGGCTCCGTCCGTACCGCTGGCTTCCGCCGATGACGTCGACGGCCCGATGCGGCTGCCCAGCGGCGCTATCGAGGAATTGATCGAAGAGGACGAGCCGCGGGCCGACTCCGCGCCCCCGAACCTCGGCCCGGCCAGTCGCACCGCCGCGATTCCTCCCGCTGCGACCGCGCCTGCGCCACGCTCGAATCCGATCCCGATCCCGAGTCCGGCTCCCACGCTGAGCGCCAACGCCAGTCCCAGCGTGGCGGCCACCAGCGTCGGGGATCCCCGATCCGACTACCAGACCGCCTATTCGTATTTCACGCAGAAGCAGTACGATCAGGCCGAAATGGGCTTCCGCCGCTTTCTCCAGTCCAATCCCCGGGACAAGCTGGTGCCGGAAGCCTCCTACTGGCTGGGCGAAACCTATCTCCAGCGCGGCCGCCATCGGGAGGCGGCCGAGCAGTTCCTGAACGTTTCGACCGACTACCCGAATGCCACCAGGGCTCCCGATGCCCTCCTCAAGCTCGGCGTCGCGCTGAACAGCCTGGGCGCTCGCGACCGCGCCTGCGCGGTTTATGCAGAGCTCGACCGCAAGTACCCTCAGGCGTCGTCCAGCGTCCGCCAGGGCTCGGAGCGCGAGCAGAAGCGCGCCAAGTGCATCTGAACGTGCATCCGAATGCGCCCAACCGGCAATGAGCCCGGCGCGTGACCGCTCCTCCGCCCATCGACGCCCTTCTGGCCAGCGACGCGCTGGATGAGCTTTTCGCCTCCTTGAGCCGTGCCGACCGCATCATTGCGGCCGTGTCGGGCGGGCCCGATTCCATCGCTCTGATGCACCTGCTCGCGCGTTGGAATCCGGTTTCTCACCGGCCTCCCGTCACAGTCGTCACGATCGACCACGCTCTGCGCCCGGAAGCCGCCGGGGAGGCGGCGTTCGTGGCCGGCGAGGCATCCTCTCTCGGCTGGCCGCATCGGACCATGATCTGGACCGGGGAAAAGCCCGTGACCGGCTTGCAGGAGGCTGCCCGCGAGGCCCGCTATCGGCTGCTTGTCCAATGCGCCCGGGAGGAGGGGGCTTCCCATCTCGTGACGGCGCACACCCGGGACGACCAGGCCGAGACGGTTCTCATGCGTATGGCCCGCGGCTCAGGGCTGACGGGTCTCGCAGGCATGAGACGGGAGCGCGACCGCGAGGGCATCCGTCATGTGCGGCCGCTGCTCGACTGCCCGAAGGAGGCGCTCCTGTCCTTATGCGCATCGCAGGGGTGGCCTTATGTGAGCGACCCATCCAACGCGGATGAGCGCTTCGCCCGGGTGCGCTGGCGCAAGGTCATGCCTGTTCTGGCGGCTGAGGGGCTGACGGCGGGCCGCCTGGCTCGGCTCGCGCGCCGGGTCGCGCAGGCCGAGGAGGCTCTGGACGCCAAGGCGCAGCAGGCCCTGGGGGACGCCGAGCCGGAGCTGGGTCCCGGAGGGTTCTCGTTTCAAGCCGGTATCCTGGTCCGAGAGCCGTTTGAGATCGCCCTCCGGGTGCTGGCCCTTGCGCTTGCGAAAGCCGGGCTCGACCTGGAAAGCCTCCGTCTGCACAGGCTGGAATCCTGTGCGGTGAAACTTCGGGCGGCGACCGGGGATGGGGACGCTCTGCAAGTCACGATTGCGGGAGCCCTGGTTCGCCTCGACAGGTCCGGTCGGCTCGTCATTCGGCCTGAACCGCCACGCCGGCGAGGGCGTTAGCCCATTCTCTTGGTCAAAATCCTCTAAGTTGACGCCCCACGCCCGCCTCATTCCCTTGGCAAGGCGGGACGGTGTGCCTACATTGAGTTTAGCCGCGTGAGGGATGGCCTCGCGCTTCCTCTCCCTCTGGGGCAGAACCTGATCCTATGAATTCAAATTTCCGCAACTTCGCTTTGTGGGTTGTCATCTTCCTTTTGGTGCTGGCGCTCGTGACCTTGTTCCAGAGCCCTGGCCAGCGCGGCGGGGGCAGCGACATCGCTTACAGCCAGCTTCTCAGCGAGGCGGATGCCGGACGCATCTCGAACGTCGTCATCTCCGGACCCGAGATCCACGGCACCTACACGGACGGCCGGACCTTCACGACCTATGCGCCAAGCGACCCCATGCTTGTGTCGAAGCTGCAGCAGAAGGGCGTCCAGATAACCGCGCGGCCGCAATCCGACTCGACCCCTTGGTTCATCGCGGTGCTGATGAACATCCTGCCGATCGCCCTGTTCATCGGCGCCTGGGTGTTCCTGTCGCGCCAGATGCAGAACGGGGCTGGTCGCGCCATGGGGTTCGGCAAGTCCAAGGCCAAGCTGCTCACCGAAGCGCATGGCCGCGTCACCTTCGACGATGTGGCGGGCGTGGACGAGGCCAAGGAAGACCTGCAGGAAATCGTCGAATTCCTGCGCGACCCGCAGAAATTCCAGCGCCTGGGCGGCCGCATTCCCCGCGGCGTGCTCCTGGTCGGTCCCCCCGGCACGGGTAAGACCCTGACGGCCCGCGCCGTCGCCGGCGAGGCCAACGTGCCGTTCTTCACCATCTCGGGCTCCGACTTCGTCGAGATGTTTGTGGGCGTGGGCGCTTCCCGCGTGCGCGACATGTTCGACCAGGCCAAGAAGAACGCCCCCTGCATCATCTTCATCGACGAGATCGACGCGGTCGGCCGCCATCGCGGGGCGGGCCTGGGCGGCGGCAACGACGAGCGTGAGCAGACCCTCAACCAGCTCCTGGTGGAGATGGACGGCTTCGAGGCCAACGAGGGCGTGATCATCATCGCGGCCACCAACCGTCCCGATGTGCTCGACCCGGCGCTCCTGCGCCCCGGCCGTTTCGACCGCCAGATCGTGGTGCCGAACCCGGATGTGGTCGGCCGTGAGAAGATCCTGCGCGTTCACGTGCGCAAGGTGCCGCTGGCTCCCGACGTGGACCTGAAGGTGATCTCGCGCGGCACCCCCGGCTTCTCCGGGGCGGACCTGATGAACCTCGTCAACGAAGCAGCCCTCCTGGCGGCGCGGCGTGGCAAGCGCATCGTCACCATGAGCGAGTTCGAGGACGCCAAGGACAAGGTCATGATGGGCGCGGAGCGCCGCACCCTGGTCATGACCGACGACGAGAAGCGCCTGACCGCCTATCACGAGGCCGGACACGCCATCGTGGCCCTGAACGTTCCGGCGACCGATCCGGTCCACAAGGCCACGATTATCCCGCGCGGCCGGGCTCTGGGCATGGTCATGCAGCTGCCCGAGCGGGACAAGCTGTCCATGAGCTATGAGCAGATGACCTCGCGTCTGGCCATCATGATGGGCGGCCGCATCGCCGAGGAAATGATCTTCGGCAAGGAGAAGGTGACCTCCGGCGCCCAATCCGACATCGAGCAGGCCACCCGTCTTGCTCGCATGATGGTGACCCGCTGGGGCTTCTCGCCTGAGCTCGGCACCGTGGCCTATGGGGAGAACCAGGAAGAGGTGTTCCTCGGCATGTCCATGGGCCGCCAGCAGAACCTCTCCGAGGCCACCGCGCAGAAGATCGACTCCGAGGTGCGCCGTCTGGTCGAGGACGGGCTGAACGACGCCCGCCGGATCTTGACCGAGAAGGAGCATGATCTCGAAGCTCTGGCCCGCGGCTTGCTCGAGTACGAGACCCTCTCGGGCGACGAGATCAGGAACCTGCTCGACGGTCAGCCGCCGATCCGGGATTCCGGTGACACCACGACTCCGGCGCGCGGCTCCGCCGTGCCGACCGCAGGCCGTGGCCGTCCCCGCGAGACCGATGGCGGCATGGAGCCTCAGCCGCAGGCTTGAGTCTCTACCACCAAAGCGTAAACCACGAAGCGCCCGCCCCACCGGCGGGCGTTTTTTGTTGCTAAAAGCAAGTTTTTAATCCTGAATCGGTGATGAAACCGGCGAAGTGTAACAATCGCTTATCTCTTGTGATGCCAACTGATGGCCTGAGGCCTTGACCCGTTTCATGGAGGTTGCTTTGAGAAGACCAAAGCGCACATCGGCGCGACAGACTTCGGAGGCACAACAGGTGCGCAAGTACTTCGGGACAGATGGCATCCGCGGGCGGGCCAACGGGCTCATCACGCCGGATCTCGCCCTGAGGGTGGGGCAGGCGGCCGGGCTCATCTTCCAGCGGGGCGATTACCGCCACCGCGTCATCATCGGCAAGGACACCCGCCTGTCCGGCTACATGATCGAGAACGCCCTCGTGGCCGGGTTCACCTCGGTCGGCATGGACGTTCTGCTGCTCGGCCCCATGCCGACGCCGGCGGTCGCCATGCTGACGCGCTCCATGCGCTGCGATCTCGGCGTCATGATCTCGGCCTCGCACAATCCTTACGAGGATAACGGCATCAAGCTCTTCGGCCCCGATGGCTTCAAGCTCAACGACGATGTGGAGCTCGAGATCGAGGCCCTGATCGATTCCGATCTGACGCAGCGGCTCTCCGGATCGGCGACCCTGGGACGGGCCAAGCGCATCGAGAGCGCCGACGCCCGCTACATCGAGTTCGCCAAGCGCACCCTGCCGCGCCAGCTCGATCTCGAAGGCATGCGCGTGGTGATCGATTGCGCCAACGGCGCGGGCTACAAGGTCGCGCCTGAGGCTCTCTGGGAGCTGGGGGCCGAGGTCATGAAGATCGGCGTGGAGCCCAACGGCTTCAACATCAACCACGACGTCGGCTCGACCGCTCCGGACGCCCTCATCAACAAGGTGCGGGAGCTGCGCGCCGATATCGGCATCGCTCTCGATGGTGACGCGGACCGGGTTCTGATCGTGGACGAGAAGGGCCAGAAGATCGACGGCGACCAGCTCATGGGCGTGGTGGCGCGCTCCTGGAAGGACGACGGACGCCTTACCCAATCGGGCATCGTTGCCACGATCATGTCGAATCTCGGCCTTGAGCGCTACCTCGGCGGCCTCGGCCTTGACCTCGTGCGCACGGCGGTTGGCGACCGCTACGTGCTCGAGCACATGCGCGCCCATGGGTTCAATCTCGGCGGCGAGCAGTCCGGTCACATCATCATGTCGGACTACACGACCACCGGCGACGGGCTCATCGCGGCGCTCCAGCTCCTGGCTGTGGTGAAGCGGCTCGACAAGCCGGTCTCAGAAGTCTGCCACTGCTTCGAGCCCCTGCCGCAGGTGCTCAAGAACGTCCGCTACAAGTCGGGCGCTCCGTTGCAGGAAAGCTCGGTTGTCCAGGCCATCGAGGCAGGGCGCGAACGTCTCGGCGCGAGCGGCCGCCTGATCATTCGCCCGTCCGGCACCGAGCCGGTGATCCGGGTGATGGCCGAGGGCGACAACAGCGACCTCGTTAATCTGGTGGTCGACGACGTGGTCGATGCGGTGACCCGGGCTGCCTCCAAGGTCGCGGCCTGATCGTTCATCGGCGTTTCCCAAGAAGGGCATGGATGGCGCACCCATCCATGCCCTTTTTCGTTGTGTCCGGCGGATTGCTGCGATCCTGTGGTGGACGGCCTCAGAGAAGCGATCCACCTCCCGGAACGGCTTCGGTCAGCGTCCCCGTAAGAAAAAAGTAAGCTCAACAATTAAGCTTAACGTTCTCTTCACTGGCTTGGGTTACTGAATAACGTGTCCGTTGAGGAATTCGGCGGTGTGTAGCCTGTGGAGTGAAGAAGAATGTCCCTGAAGCCCATCAAGACTGTGATCCTGACCGGTCTTTTCACAGCAACCGCTACAGCCGCCATGGCTGCCGATCTTCCCCGCGCGTTCTATCCTTCGGCTCCAACGATGAGGAGCAGCAGGGACACTTCGGACAACTGGTATCTGCGCGGCGATATTGGCTATGTTCACCACAAGCGTCCCGAAGCGGACTTCATCAACGGCCCGGTCAGCGGCAATTTCATCCGTGAAAGCTTGGGCAACACTGCCGTCGTTGGCGTCGGCCTTGGCTACCGCTTCGGCCCGAACTTCCGGATGGACGTGACGGCGGATCATCGCTTCGACGCACGCTTCAAGGGGATCGCGCCAATGCCGGCCCTCGCGACGGCATCCATGGCCGACCGAGGCCAGTTCCAATCCTCGACATTCATGGCGAACGGCTATGTGGATTTCGGGTCCGCCGGAGGCTTCACGCCGTATGTGGGCGCAGGCATTGGCGTCGCGCATAATTCCATGTCCCAATATGTGCGGACGACTTTCGACGCGGAGACCGGCGTCGAGACCCTCCAGCGTCTTGCAGGCGGCGACGATTACAGCTTCGCCTGGGCGCTCATGGCGGGCGTCGGCTACCGGGTTGCTCCGAACTTCACTCTCGATCTCGGCTATCGCTATGTCAGCCTGGGAGACATGAAGACGCGCACTTACGTCTCGGGTGTGGGAACCGACGTCGAATCCCTTGGGGCTCACGAGGTGCGCCTGGGCGTGCGCTACAGCCTCAAATAAAGCATGCCGTCCACTCAGGCGCGCCGCCTGCCTCCTTCGCCAGCCGTTATGGTTAAGCGCCACTTAACCACTCCGTCCTATGGTTCGGCCGAAAGGCGCCCTGTGCCGGCACGGAGTGCGAGCGTCACCAACCAACGCGGAGGAACCGGCTTGCGTCCGATCATGATAGCCCTGATGGGTCTGACCTTCAGCCTGTCGGCCCTTCCGGCTCATGCGGTCGATCTTCCGCCTGCTCCCATTCTCGACGATGCGGACGAGCCGTCCGACGCTGGGTTGTATCTTCGTGGCGATATCGGCGTCATCGACCAGCTTGTCACGCGGGGAGGGCGGGACCCTGCATCCACGCTGCCCCTCGTCCGGTCCCGTTTCGACCGCGACGTGGTCATCGGCGGCGGGCTTGGTTACCAGCTCTCGCCTTGGTTCAGGGCCGACGTAACGGTAGATCATCGTTTCGAGGCTGCGTTCAAGGGTACGCGCCTTGCTCCGGTGACCCTCCAGGTGCTCGATCGGGCTGATTTCGAAGCCACCACGCTCCTGGTGAACGGCTATGTGGATCTTCCCCTCTGGAGCGGCGTCACGCCCTATTTGGGCGCCGGCATCGGCGCGAGCTACAACCGACTGAGTGGCGCAGAGCGGCAGGTCTCATCCGATCTGGTCTCCGGCAACCTGCACCTGCCGTCCCGAACCGAAACCGCTTTCGCCTGGGCGTTGATGGGCGGCCTCGCATTCGACATCGGCGCCAGCTTCAAGATCGATCTCGGCTACCGATACACCCATCTCGGCAGCGCCCGCACGCACTCGACCGGGCTGGACGCGCCTATCCGCGCCAAGGACATCGACGCGCACGAGTTTCGGGTCGGTGCCCGCTACATGTTCGACTAAGCAGGCCGCGGTCGAAACGGAAGCTTGAGCGTTAACCACGCCTTCACTAAATTCATCTGCGAATCAGCGCGGAGTGAATTGATGTTGGGTCCTGTCCGTATCGAACCCGCTCCACCGATCCGCTTCACGCAGCCGACAAGTCGTTCCTCCATCGCCGAAGAGTCGATCCGCACTACGCCTTCGCCGCAGGTCCAGGTCGCCGTCAGCCAAATCCTGATGACTGCCGAAAGCCTGATCGCGTCCGTGATGGGCGTGAAGGCGAACGATGTCAGCATCAGTTTGAATGTCGGACGATACGAGTTCTGACATGGCTTTTCCGGGTGCGCGGGGGCGCCCTTCTGGGTAGGGCTCGGCCTCCGGAAGAGCTGTCTCGGAAACGGCCGGGCTCCGCTAGCCTGGATGGCTCACGATAAGGAGCCAGGCAGTGAAAATTCTGACGTTCGCTTCCGTTTTCGTCCTGTGCGTCGTCGCTCAAGCATCTCAGGCTCAGGATCGATCGGCCAAAGTCGATCAGGCGTCGCGGCTGAGCCAAACAAGCACGACCAACATCAGTCAGAATTCCGCTGCGATGGCGGATGCGGCGCGCGAAAAGGCCGAGGCTCTCGAACGCACCCGGGATCGTCGATTGAAACGGACCACGCGGAGCATCTGCAGCGGGTGCTAGGACGGATAATTGCCGGTCTGCAAAACGGAACACGGGGCCGTTCGGCCCCGTGTGTCTCTGCCTACTCCGCCGGATGGGCCGGCGGCCGCGCCTGCGGTTCCAGGTCATCCCCGTGGGCCCGTATTCCGGTCTGCGCGCGCAGCTTGTCCAGCATGTCGCTCACATAGGTGGCAGGCTTGGTGAAGCCGCCAATAAGCAGGTAGATCGACGGCACGACGAGCACCGTGAGCAGCGTCGACACAGTCACGCCGCCCACGATCACCGAGCCGATGGCGTTGCGCGCCTCGGCGCCCGCACCCGTCGACCACGCCAGGGGGATCGCGCCGCCGATCATGGCGATCGACGTCATGAGAATCGGCCTGAGACGCAGCACCGACGATTCGATGATGGCCTCCCTGACGGAGTGGCCGCGCTCACGCAGCTGGTTGGCGAACTCGACGATGAGGATGCCGTTCTTCGTCATGAGGCCAATCAGCAGGATCATGCCGATCTGGCTGTAGATGTTGAGCGATTGTCCGGTGATCGCCAACGCCGCCAAGCCACCGGTGACTGCTAGCGGCACCGTCAGCATGATGATGAACGGGTTGATCCAGCTCTCGAACTGCGCCGCCAGCACGAGGAAGACCACGAGCAGCGCCAACCCGAAGGTCACGTAGATGGCGTTGGAGGATTCGCGGAAATCCTTCGATTGTCCCGAATAGCCGATGCGCGCCTCCGCCGGCAGGTTGTCGCGCACGATCTGCTCCAGGGTGTTCAGAGCCTCGCCGATGGACACCCCCGGTCTCAGAGCGGACGAAATCGTGATGGCGCGCAGGCGGTCGAACCGGTTGAGGGTCTGCGGCGCTGCCGATTCCACGAGGGTCACGAAGGACGAGAGCGGAACGAGCTCGCCGCCGCCGGAGCGCATGAACATGTTGGTGAGATCGCTCGGTGACGCACGGTCCTCAGCCCGGCCCCGGATGATGACCGGATATTCCTCGCCACGGCTGACGAAGGTCGAGATTTCGGTCTCGCCGAACATCAATTCGAGGGTGCGGCCGATCTCCTCGATCGAGATGCCGAGATCGGCGGCG
The DNA here is from genome assembly GCF_003332305.1 of Microvirga aerophila. Lineage (GTDB taxonomy): Bacteria > Pseudomonadota > Alphaproteobacteria > Rhizobiales > Beijerinckiaceae > Microvirga > Microvirga aerophila. The sequence continues at coordinate 140,153 of NZ_QOIO01000006.1, forward strand.
CGCTGCCGGTCGATCTGCACGCGGATATCAGGCTGGGACTCCTTGTAGTCCGAATCCATGTTGACGAAGAGTCCGGTATCCTGAGCCTTCTGCATCACCGTATCGCGCCACTCGCGCAACGTGTTGTAGTCGGGCCCACCGAGGACGAACTGCACCGGCTGCCCGATACCGCGCTGACCAAGGGAGCCCGGATTGACCGGGAACACGCGGGCGCCCGGGAAATTCGTGATCTTGCCGAACAGCTCCTGGGTCAGGGCCTGCTGCTTCATGGTCCGCTGGTCCCATGGGACGAGGCGCAGGATGATCATGCCGGCGTTGACCGGCGAGGGCCGCGCGAAGCCGGGGGCCACCTGGCTCGTGATCGACGCCACGATGCCGCGCTCCTGATAGGGAAGCAGTTCCTTCTCCACCTCGCGGACGCGCTCGCGGGTATAGTCGAGGCTCGCGCCCTCAGGTGCGTCGATGCGGATGAGGATCGCGCCACGATCCTCGACCGGGGCGAATTCCTTTGGGATGATCTGGAACAGGCCGTAGGCCGACAGCGAAACCAGGAAGCCCATGGCCAGGATCACCAGGGGCGCCTTCAGGGCCCATGACAGGATCCGGCGATAAACGTTGTTCATGCCGGTGAAGAGGGGCTCCGTCATAAGCTGGATGCGGCCGTGGGCCGGCACCATCAGCTTGGAGCAGAGCATCGGCGTGAGCGTGCGAGCCACGACCCCCGAGAAGAAGATCGCAGCCGCGAGCGTGATGGCGAATTCCCGGAACAGACGGCCTGTATTGCCGGTCATGAAGGCCAGCGGCACGAAGACCGCCATGAGAGTGGCCGTGGTGGCGATCACCGCGAAGCCGATCTCGCGCGCGCCGTCGAAGGAAGCGAGCAGCGGCGGCTGGCCTTCCTCGATGCGGCGGTGGACATTCTCGATCTCCACGATGGCGTCGTCCACCACGATGCCGATGGCAAGCACCACGGCGAGCAACGTCAGCACGTTGATGGACGCACCGAAGAACGCCATCACCATGGCGGCGGCGATGATCGAAACCGGGATCGCCACCATGGCCACGATGGTGGAGCGCCAGTCGCGCAGGAAGACCAGGATCACCAGGATGACGAGCACGAGACCCTCGATAAGGGTCTTCAGCACGCCGTTGATGGAGGCGCTGATGAACCGGCTCTCGTCGTAGGACACTTCCGCCGTGGTGCCGGGGGGCAGAGAGGATTTCAACTGCTCGAGCTCGGCGCGCACGCCGTCCGCGACCGCCAGCGTGTTGGCGGTGGACTGGCGCACGATGCCGAGGCCGATGGCGGTCCTGCCGGCTTCGTAGAACTCGAAGCGGGTATCCTCCGCGCCAACCTCGATGCGGGCGACCTCTCCGAGACGAACCAGATAGCCGTTCTTGCTCGTGACAATGATCTGCTCGAATTCCTGCGGGGTCGCGAGGCGGGAATCCGTCTTCACGGTGAACTCGCGCTGCTGGGATTCGATGCGTCCGCCCGGCAGCTCCACGTTCTGCCTCTTGATGGCGGACTCGATGTCCTGGACCGTCAGAGCGCGGGCGGCTAGCGCCGAGCGGTCGACCCAGATCCGCATGGCGTAGCGCCTCTCGCCGCCGAGATTCACGTTGGCCACGCCCGGAACCGTCGAAAGGCGATCTACATAGACGCGCTTGAGGAAGTCGCTGAGCTCGAGCGCATCATACGTGGAGGACGTGACGCTGATCCACATGATGGCCGAAGCATCGTTGTCCACTTTACGGATGACAGGCTGATCGGCGCCGTCCGGCAGACGGCCTACGACGCGGAAGACCGCGTCACGCACGTCCGAGGTCGCGGCTTCCGGGTCGCGGGAGACGTTGAACTCGATGTTCACCGAGGAGCGGTCGTTCTGGCTCTGCGACCTGATCTGCTCGATGCCCTCGATGCCCGCGACGGCGCCTTCGATCACCTCGGTCACGCGGCTCTCGATCACCTCGTTCGAAGCGCCGCGATAGATCGTCGAAACCGACACGACGGGCCGGTCCACGCTCGGATACTCGCGCACAGGCAGATTGATGACCGACGCGAGGCCGCCAACGATCAGGAGCAGGCTGACCACGACGGCGAAGACGGGACGGCGGATGAAAAGGTCTGAAACCTGCATGGTGCTGTTCGATCTGCGTTAGGACCCGCGAGCGGTTAGATTGGGCGACGCTGCTGGCCTCCATTGGACAGGAGGCGACGAAGACTTCAGAGCGGCAGTCGAGGTTATTTCCGTTCGGCCGCGAAGGCGCTGCCGATGGCCTGGGGTAGATTGAGGGAGCTGCGCGACGGTTGCTGCCTGTTGGCGGCGGGCGTCGGCTGCGACTCCTGCGCGCCCGAGCCGAGAGGCCGTGCAATGACCTCCGCGCCGGGACGAACGCGCTGGACGCCAAGCACTACGATGGTCTCGCCGGCCTGCAGGCCTTCCACGACCTCGGCCTTGCCGTTCTGCCGCTGTCCGAGGCGCACGACGCGGCGCTCCACCTTGTTGTCCTTGACCGGATAGACGAGCTGGCGAAGACCCTCGCTGACGACCGCCTCCTCGGGGACGACGACCGCATCCTCCTTGGTGGTCACCTCGAGCCGGACCGACAGGAACATGCCGGGCCTGAGGGCCTCGTCCGGGTTGGGGAATTCCGCCGTCAGCTTGACGGTTCGGGTGGTCGCGTCCACGCGGGGGTCGATGGTGGTCACCGATCCGTCGAAGGTCCGTCCCTGATAGGCGGCTGACGTCGCCTTCACTGTTTGGCCGGGCTTGAGGCGGCCGAGAAGGTTTTCAGGCACCGAGAAGTCGAGCCGGATGCGGGACAGATCGTCCAGGGACGTGATCCGGGTGCCCGGCGGGATATAGGCTCCGAGCGACACCGAGCGCGTGCCCACCCGACCGGCGAAAGGAGCCCGGATGGATAGCTCTTCAAGGCGCGCTTCCGCGCCCCTGCGCTGTGCCTGCGCGGACGCGATGGAGCCTTCAAGCGACTTCACCTGCGCGGTCAGATCCTCGACCTGGGCGCCGGTCCCGGCGCCGGTGCGGTTGAGGGCCTGGGCGCGCTCCAGCTTGATGGCGACCTCGTTGCGCAAGGCAACGGCCCGATTGGCCTCAGCGACGGCCTGCTCGATCTCGGCCTTGCGTTCGGCGGCGTCGAACTGGACCAGGAGGTGCCCGGTCTTGACCTTCTGGCCTTCCTCAAAGCCGATTTCGGTGATCAAGCCTGCAACTTTGGCCGTCACGGTGATGGATTCGTAAGCACGCACCGTGCCGACCGCATCGCGTGTTTCGACGATCCGGCCGGTCTTGACCGTATCAACCTCGACGGTCGCGGGACCGGACTGGCCTCCACGTCCGCCGCGTGCGGGACCGGCAGCTTGGTCGGCAGGCTTGGCGAAATATGAGCCGATCACCGGCGCATTCGCCAAATAACCGCCTTGGTACGCATACCAGCCGCCATAGCCTGCTGCACCCAGCATGGCGATGACGGCAAGCTGACCGGATACTCGCATGCTTGCTCCTTAGGACGTCTCAAATGTCGGCGTTCTCCTAGCACAATATATGCCAGGTGGAGTGATGTTACCGTAGCAAACACGATGTTTTGTATTACGATTTCGTAATCTGGGTCCGGCGTATCCCTTTGCTCTCATGCCTTGACCGCAGCCGTTGCCTCCGTCATACCGGTCGGCGGGACACCTCTCCCCACCGAGGGGCGCCCATCTGTAAGGATGGATTAACATGACAAACCTGCCCGCCGCGCGTCCGCGCGCGCCTTTCTTTTCGTCCGGCCCCTGCGCGAAGCGCCCCGGATGGTCCCTGCAAAACCTGAAGACCGACAGCCTTGGCCGTTCGCATCGCGCCAAGCTCGGCAAGGCGCGCTTGAAGCTCGCCATCGACCTCACGCGCGAGGTGCTGGAGGTTCCGGCCGATTATCGCATCGGCATCGTGCCCGCTTCTGACACCGGCGCGGTCGAGATCGCCTTGTGGTCGATGCTCGGGGCGCGTCCGGTCGACATGCTCGCTTGGGAAAGCTTCGGCGAAGGCTGGGTTACCGACGTGGTCAAGCAGCTCAAGCTCGACGCCCGAGTCATTACCGCCGGATACGGCGAACTGCCCGACCTTTCGCAGGTCGACACCAAAAACCGCGACGTGGTCTTCACCTGGAACGGCACCACCTCCGGCGTGCGCGTGCCCAACGCCGACTGGATCGCGGCTGACCGCGAAGGCCTGACCATCTGCGACGCCACCTCGGCGGCTTTCGCGCAGAAACTCGATTTCGCCAAGCTCGATGTGGTGACGTTCTCCTGGCAGAAGGTGCTGGGCGGCGAGGCCGCGCACGGCATGCTGATCCTGTCCCCCCGCGCGGTCGAGCGGCTGGAAACGTACAAGCCAGCCTGGCCGCTGCCGAAGATCTTCCGCATGACCAAGGGCGGCAAGCTCATCGAAGGCATCTTCCAGGGCGAGACCATCAACACCCCGTCGATGCTGGCGGTGGAGGACTACATCGACGCGCTCGAGTGGGCGCAGTCCGTCGGCGGGCAGAAGGGCTTGATCGCCAAGGCCGACGCCAACGCCAAGGTTCTCCTCGACTGGGTCGCCAAGACCCCGTGGATCGCGAACCTCGCCAAGGATCCGGGCACCGCCTCCAACACCAGCGTCTGCCTCGTGGTTGCCGATCCGGATGTGGTCGCCAAGGGCCCCGAAGCCGTGGCGCAGGTGGCCAAGGGCATTACGACAGCGCTGGAAAAGGAGGGCGTCGCCCTTGATATCGGCGCCTATCGCGATGCGCCTCCCGGCCTTCGCATCTGGTGCGGCGCGACGGTCGAACAATCGGACCTCGAGGCGCTGACGCCATGGCTCGACTGGGCCTTCGCGCAGGAAAAGGCGAAGCTCGCGAAAGCGGCTTGATTGCCAAAATGCGTCATCCCGGACGCGGCTCGCCCGCGATCCGGGATCTCCTGAACCAGCCAGACTCCCATTACGATCCCGGCTCGCGCTGCGCTTGGCCGGGATGACGCCAAAGGTGCACCATGCCCGCTCCCCGCGTACTCATTTCCGACGCTCTCTCGCCCGCCGCCGTACAGATCTTCAAGGATCGCGGCATCGACGTGGATTTCCAGCCCGATCTCGGCAAGGACAAGGATAAGCTTAGCCAGATCATCGGCGATTATGACGGCCTCGCCATTCGGTCCGCCACCAAAGTCACGGCCAAGATCCTGGAGAAGGCCACCAACCTGAAGGTGGTCGGCCGCGCCGGCATCGGCGTCGACAATGTCGAGATCCCCGCCGCGACCGCGAAGGGCATCATCGTCATGAATACACCCTTCGGCAATTCGATCACCACGGCCGAGCACGCCATCGCCATGATGTTCGCGCTTGCACGCCAGATCCCACAGGCGGATGCCTCCACGCAGGCCGGCAAGTGGGAGAAGAACCGGTTCATGGGTGTCGAGTTGACAGCCAAGACCCTGGGCGTCATCGGCTGCGGCAATATCGGGTCGATCGTAGCGGATCGCGGCGTTGGCTTGCGCATGAAGGTCATCGCCTACGACCCGTTCCTGTCGCCGGAGCGCGCCATTGAGCTTGGTGTCGAAAAGGTCGAGCTCGACGAACTGCTGCGCCGGGCCGACATCATCACGCTTCACGTGCCGATGACCGAGAAGACGAAGAACATCCTGTCGGCCGAGAACATCGCCAAAACCAAGAAGGGCGTGCGCATCATCAACTGCGCCCGCGGCGGCCTTGTGGATGAGCAAGCTTTGCGCGCGGCATTGGACTCAGGCCACGTTGCCGGCGCCGCCTTCGACGTATTCATTGAGGAGCCTGCAACCTCCAACCCGCTCTTCGGCCATCCGAACGTGGTGTGCACGCCGCATCTGGGTGCTTCGACCTCGGAGGCGCAGGAAAACGTGGCGCTGCAAGTGGCCGAGCAGATGTCTGACTACCTGCTCCAAGGCGCGATCCAGAACGCCGTGAACTTCCCGTCGATCACCGCCGAGGAGGCTCCGCGCCTTAAGCCCTTCGTGGCGCTCGCCGAAAAGCTCGGCTCGTTCCTGGGCCAGCTGACGGAAGCGCCGATCAAGGGCATCCGGATCGAGTACGAAGGCGCGGTGTCCCACATGAACACCCGCGCGCTCACCTCGGCGGCGGTGACCGGCGTGCTGCGTCCCTTCCTGCAGGACATCAACATGGTGTCGGCCCCCGTGGTCGCCCGCGAGCGCGGCATCACCATCGAGGAAGTAAAGCGCGAAAACGCCGCACGGGACTACGAGAGCTTCGTGCGCATCATCGTGGACGCCGAGGACATGCCGCGGCATGCGGGCGGCACCGTGTTCCAGGACGGCAAGCCTCGCGTCATCGAGATCCGAGACATCGCGGTGGATGCCGAGTTCGCGCCGCACATGATCTATGTGCGCAACGACGACAAGCCCGGCTTCATCGGCCGCTTCGGCACGCTGCTGGGCGAATCCGGCGTGAACGTCGCGACCTTCGCGCTCGGGCGCGACAAGCCGGGCGGGGACGCCATCTGCTTCGTGTCGGTCGATCAGCCCGTGACGGAGGATCTCCTGCGCAAGATCGAGGATATCCCCCAGGTCAAGCGCGCCCGTTCGGTGCGGTTCTAAAAGGAACCAGACATGTCATCCCTGTCACAGCGCTTCGTTCTCACGCTCGCATGCGCAAACCGCCCAGGCATCGTCGCCGCCGTGGCAGGGCACCTGTCGAACGCCGGCCTCAATATTCTCGATGCGCAGCAATACGACGACACGCAGACCGACCGGTTTTTCATGCGCGTCGTCTTCGACCCGGTCTCCGGCGGAGCCGACGTCGAGGAGTTGAAGAGCGGTTTCGCGCCCGTGGCCGAGCGCTTAGGAATGACCTGGACCCTGCGGGACCCGAGTGAGCCGCGCCGGGTCATGCTCATGGTATCCCGTTTCGACCATTGCCTGGCGGATCTGCTCTATCGCTGGCGCATCGGCGAACTTCCCTTCGAGCCTGCTGGCGTCATCGCCAATCATCCAGCCCACACCTATAGCCACGTGGATCTTGGTGGCATCCCGTTCCACCATCTGCCGGTCACGCGGGATACCAAGCTCGAACAGGAGGCGAAGGTCTGGGAGGTCATACGGGACTCCAAGGCTGATCTCGTGGTGCTGGCCCGTTATATGCAGGTTCTGTCCGATGGGCTCGCGGCAAAGCTCGCAGGCCGCTGCATCAACATCCACCACTCGTTCCTGCCCGGCTTCAAGGGCGCCAAGCCCTACCATCAGGCGCATGTGCGCGGCGTGAAGCTGATCGGCGCGACCGCCCATTACGTAACGTCAGACTTGGACGAGGGCCCGATCATCGCTCAAGACGTGGAGCCGATCACCCATCGCGACACGCCAGACGATCTCGTGCGCAAGGGCCGCGACATCGAGCGGCGCGTGTTGGCGCGGGCCGTGCGGCACCATCTCGAGGACCGGATCCTGCTCAACGGTTCGAAGACGGTGGTATTCGCGGATTAATCGCGCCCCGTCATTCCGGGGCGCTCTGCGAGCCGCCCCGGAATGACGAAGCGGGTGGTTTGACGTTACTTCCTCTCCGCCAGCCAGATGCCGCCAAGCACGAGCGCCAGGCCGAGCGCGTGATAAGTCGCGAAAGGCTCGCCTAGCAGGACGACCGCGAGCAGCGCGCCGAAGACCGGGACGAGATTGACGAACAGCCCGGCCCGGGCCGGGCCGATCAGCTCCACGCCGCGAATGAAGAAGATTTGCGACAGAAGCGAGGGCAGGAGGGCCACATAGAGCAGGACGATCCAGCCCTTGAGGGTTGGCCATTGGGCAGTTCCGTTCGCCATCTCGAAAGCCAACGGTGGCAGCGACGACAGAAAGGCGATGACCGCCAGCGACGTGAAGAAGACGAGCCCCGACGCCGCCGGGCGGTGCCGCAGGGCTAGCGTATACCCGGCATAGAATACGCAGGCGATCAACATCCAGACGTCGCCTATGTTGAGCGCCAGGGTCTTGAGAATCTCCAGGCTGCCCTTCACCGAGACGAGCACCACACCCGCGATGGTCACGGTCATTCCGAGGATCTGAAGAGGCAGGATGCGTGTTCGGAAGAATAGGACGGTTCCGAGCAGCACAAGAACCGGGATCGCCCCCTGGAAGATCGTCAGGTTGACCGCGCTGGTGTGGTGGGCCGCCACATAGAACAAACCGTTGAAGGCGGTAAATCCGAAGACCCCCATCAGGACGAGGGTGAGCCAGCGCTCTCTCAGGACGTGCCATTCGACCGAGAGCGACCGGGCCGTCAACGGCACCATGACGATCACGACCACCACCCAGCGCAGGGCCGTGAGAACCATGGGAGAGATTTCGCCGACTGCGAGACGCCCGGCAATCGCGTTGCCGCCCCAGAAAAGGGCCGTCAGGCTGAGCAGAAGGTAAGCCTGTCCGAACAGCCCGACCCAGAGGGAATGCAGGATTTTCATAGGGCGCAAGACCTCGGAGCGCTTGCTGCGGCGCGCCATTCCGTTAAACCGGCGCCGAGTGGAGGCGTGGAAAGCATATGGGCTTAAGGTTTCTGGTCGTCGAGGGCAATACGCGTGGCGCAAGGCAGGCCCACAAGGACGCCTATGGACTCATGCCGTCCGAGTCCTATGCGGCCGTGCTTCAGCACATCGAACCCGACGCCATCTGCGACCTTGCCTTCCCGGCGGACGAAGGCGCTAACCTGCCGGAGGCCTCGGGCCTCGAAGCCTATGACGGGATCGTGCTCACCGGCTCGCATCTCAGCATCTACGACCGTACCCCCGACATCCTGCGCCAGATCGACCTCATGCGGGCAGTTTATGCGTCCCGCACCCCATGCTTCGGGTCATGTTGGGGCATCCAGATCGCGGCCGTGGCGGCGGATGGCGAGGTGCGGCCGAACCCCGTGGGTCGCGAGGTCGGCTTCGCCCGCCGGCTCACGCCCACGGATTCCGGCCGCTCGCATCCCCTGCTGGAGGGCCGGCCAGCGGCGTTCGATGCGCCCGCCATCCATCTCGACATGGTAACGGCGCTGCCGGGCGACTGCACGGTGCTGGCCACGAATGCCGTCTCGGCCGTACAGGCGGCGGAGATCCGCCATGAGGGCGGGGTCTTCTGGGGCGTGCAGTACCATCCGGAATTCAGCCTCGGCGAACTCGCGGTGATCTTGGGGCGGCGGACCGAAATTCTGATCAGGGAAGGCTTTTGCAGGACGCCCGAGGACGCGGCGGCCTATGTGGCCGACCTCGCGGCGCTGCATGAAAGGCCCGACACCTTCGACCTGGCCTGGCGGCACGGGCTCGACGCGGAGGTTCTCGACCCCGTGCGCCGCACCCGTGAAATCCGCAACTTCGTGGAGCATCGGGTCAAGCGGGAAAAGTCCGCGCGGGGACGGGCCTGAGCGCCATTCTCATGCCAAACTCTTGGTGAGAGTGCGGCTCTTCAGCCTTGACCTCCGGCGCGTGATCAACCATGAGGGTTTGCAAGGTTTTCCCCAACCCTGGCCTTGCGCCGGGGTTTTTTATTGTGAGGCATTGAGCAATGGCGAACGTGGTTGTCGTAGGCGCCCAGTGGGGCGACGAGGGCAAGGGCAAGATCGTCGATTGGCTGTCCGAACAGGCTGACGTGGTCGTGCGATTCCAAGGCGGCCACAATGCAGGCCATACCCTGGTGATCGGCGGCAAGGTGTACAAGCTTTCGCTGTTGCCGTCGGGCGTCGTTCGTCCCGGCAAGCTCTCGGTCATCGGCAACGGCGTCGTTCTTGATCCGCATGCCCTGGCCGGCGAGGTCGAGCGCCTGAGCGAGCAGGGCGTCACTATCACCCGCGATAACCTGCGCATCGCCGAAAACGCCACTCTGATCCTCTCGATTCACCGCGAACTCGATGCCCTGCGCGAAAGCGGCAGCGCCGGCACGAAGATCGGCACCACCAAGCGCGGCATCGGCCCCGCCTACGAGGACAAGGCCGGCCGGCGGGCCATCCGGCTCATGGATCTCGCCGACCTGTCCACGCTGCCGGACAAGATCGACCGGCTCTTGACCCACCACAACGCCCTGCGCCGCGGCTTCGGACTCGAGGAGTTCGACCCCAAAGCGATCTACGAGGAACTGGCCTCGGTCGCCCCCAAGGTTCTGCCCTACATGGACGCCGTGTGGCGGCTTCTCGACGAAGAGCGCCGTGCCGGCCGCAGGATCCTGTTCGAGGGAGCGCAGGGCGCGCTCCTGGATGTGGACCACGGCACATACCCGTTCGTCACCTCCTCCAACACCGTCGCCGGCCAGGCCGCGACCGGCTCGGGCCTCGGCCCAGGCGCCGTGGGCTATGTGCTCGGCATCGCCAAGGCCTATACGACCCGGGTGGGCGAGGGGCCGTTCCCGACGGAACTGTTCGACGAGACTGGCGAGCTCATCGGCCAGAAGGGCAAGGAATTCGGCGTGGTCACGGGCCGCAAGCGCCGCTGCGGCTGGTTCGACGCTACCCTCGTGCGCCAGACCGTTCGCACCTCCGGCATCGACGGCATCGCCCTCACCAAGCTCGACATTCTCGACGGTTTCGAGACCATCAAGATCGGCGTCGGCTACCGTCTCGACGGAGAAACCATCGACTACTTCCCGGCAAGCCAGGGGGCTCAAGGACGGGTCGAGCCGATCTACGAGGAGATGGAAGGCTGGAGCGGATCGACGGCTGGAGCGCGCTCCTGGGCCGATCTTCCGGCTCAGGCGATCAAGTATGTCCGGCGGGTTGAGGAGCTGATCGGCGCCCCCGTCGCCGTGCTGTCCACATCGCCGGAACGCGACGATACAATCCTCATGAAGAACCCCTTTGAGGGTTGACGGCGCGGTTTCTCCGCGCCATCCCAAGAGCAATGGCTGATTACTATCCCCTGATTGCCCGAGCCGTCGAAGGCTTGTCCGAAACGTCGCCCGACATGCGGCGCGCCGTCTACGAGCGCGCCCGCACGGCGCTGATGGAGCAGTTGCGCAATCTCGATCCGCCTTTGTCGGAGGCCGATATCCGTCGGGAGCGCCAGTCGCTCGATGCGGCGATCAGCCGGGTCGAGGCCGAGTATGCGCCCGAGCCGGCGGCGTCAACGTCTCCTGCGCCGGCGGACAATCCCGTCCTGCGGGAAAGAGCCCGCCCGCCTCATGACGATGGGTCGAACGACACAGCCGCCCGCGCCAATGGATCTCGCGAGTTCCTTGACGAAGAAGCTGCCGGCGAACCCGTGAACGCCTACCAGGAAGCGGCCCCGGCGCGGCCAAGGGTGGAAAGCCGCCCGCATCCTGGAATGCAGAACAACAGGCGCACCAGAACCATTATCCTGGGAGCCGTCCTGGCGCTCGTGATCGCCGCCATAGCGGCTTTCGCGTTCATCCGGCGCGACAAGCCCGAGGACCTCGCGGCCCAGACCCCGGTTGCCGAGGCTCCGGCGCCGGCTGCTCCCGATGCGGGCAAGATCAACGAGCGCGTGGGGGGGCAGGCACCCCCGGCGCAGGCCGCCCCGCAGCAAGCTCCGAGACAGGATATCAGCGTTGCCCAGCGCGCGGTCTTCTATGAGGAAGATCCCACCAATCCGCAGATTCCCAAGGCCCAGGTCGGCCGGGTCGTCTGGCGCCTTGAGGATGTGAACCCCGGCCAGGGCCAAGCCCTGGAGAAGGCCGTGAGCGCCAACATCGACATCCCCGATGCGGGGCTGAACATGAAGCTGCTGCTCCGGCGCAATCTGGACGCCAGCCTTCCGGCCTCGCATACGGTGGAGCTCACCTTCACGACCCGCTCCGGCGAAAGCGGCCGCGTGATCCGGGATATCGGGCTGCTGCAGTTCAAGAACGAAGAGGCCGCGCGGGGCACTCCCATCGCGGGCCTGCCCGTGCCGGTGCGCGAAAACCTGTTCCTCATCGGCCTGTCGAACCTGCCGGGCGACGTGGAGCGCAACACGGAACTATTCGTTCGCCGCAGCTGGATCGATCTGCCGGTTCGGATGGCCTCGGGCCAGCGCGCTATCTTGAGCTTCGAGAAGGGCGCGTCCGGAGAGCAGATTCTGAACAGCGCCTTTAGCCAATGGCAATAAAAAAAGCCGCGGTGAACCCGCGGCTTTTTCTTCAGTCAGACAACCCTGCCTGGATCAGGCATCCTCTTCGGCCGAGGTTTCGATCTGGGCCAGGTTCTTCTTGACGGCCTCCTGAATCTTCTCGAAAGCCCGCACCTCGATCTGGCGCACCCGCTCTCGGGAGACGCCGAACTCGGTCGACAGATCCTCCAGGGTGATCGGGTCGTCGGAAAGGCGGCGAGCCTCGAAGATCCTGCGTTCGCGCGGGTTAAGGACCGTCAGCGCGCTTCGAAGGGCCGCGAGCCTGTTCTGGCCTTCCTCCTCCTCGACGAGGATCTGCTCCTGGCTCTGGCTGTTGTCGACCAGCCAATCCTGCCATTCGCCTTCACCCTCTTCCCGAAGGGGAGCGTTCAGGGACGCATCGCCGCCAAGGCGGCGGTTCATGTCGACCACGTCCTGCTCGGTCACGCCGAGCTGGGTGGCGATCTGCTTGACCTGATCCGGCCGCAGATCGCCTTCTTCGAACGCCGAAATACGTCCTTTGGCTTTACGCAGGTTAAAGAACAGCTTCTTCTGGTTTGCGGTGGTGCCCATCTTCACGAGGGACCACGAACGCAGGATGTATTCTTGAATCGCTGCCTTGATCCACCACATGGCATAGGTGGCGAGGCGGAATCCCTTCTCGGGCTCGAAGCGTTTAACGGCCTGCATGAGGCCGACATTGCCTTCGGACACGACCTCGCTGATCGGCAGTCCATAGCCGCGGTAGCCCATGGCGATCTTGGCGACCAGACGCAAATGGGATGTCACGAGTTTGTGAGCGGCTTCACGGTCTCCGTGCTCTCGCCAGCTCTTGGCGAGCATGTACTCCTCATGCGGTTCAAGCATGGGGAAACGACGGATTTCGTCGAGATAGCGCGAAAGACCCCCTTCATTGGCAAGCACGGGTAGCGCTGCAGCCATAATCCTTCTCCTCCTTTGGCTCCCTCTCCATGAGGCAAGCCTGAGGCGGCCCCCTCAACCGGCCAGCCGCCTCTTGAACATTATAAGCGGTCCGAACTTATCCGAATAGAGGCGTCCAGGCTTCAAGACCGGTTCAACGCGCCAGGGGCGCAAGTGTGCCGGTCAACCGACGATTTGCGACGCATTGACTCAGCCGCGCAGGGCCTCGAGAAGCCCGGCCACGTCGGCCGGAAGCGGGCTTTCGAACTGCAGGAACTCTCCGGTTCTGGGATGCTCGAAGCCGAGTACCGCCGCGTGAAGCGCTTGTCTTCCCAGGGTTTTCAGCGCTGCCTGTTGGGCTTCGCCCAGCCGATTGGCCTTCGTCTTGAACCCCGAACCATAGACCAGATCACCCAATAGGGGATGACCGATATGGGCCATGTGAACCCGGATCTGGTGGGTGCGTCCGGTCTCGAGCTCGCACCGCATGAGGCTCGCTACGGGCTCGCCGGGCGGAAGCGGTTCGATCAATTCATAGTGAGTGATCGCGTAGCGGCCCCGCTCCGTGGGGACGACGGCGATCTTCTCGCGGTTGTGCAAGCTGCGCGCCAAGGCTGCCTCCACAGTGCCATTGTGCCGTTGCGGCACCCCCCACACCAACGCCAGATAGGCTCGCTCCAACGGTCCTGTCCGGCCGTGGTCGGCGAACTGGGCGGCAAGACCCTGGTGGGCGCGGTCGTTCTTGGCGATGACTAGAAGGCCTGACGTATCCTTGTCGAGGCGGTGCACGATGCCCGGCCTCTTCACTCCACCGATGCCCGACAGGCTCTCGCCGCAATGGGCGATGAGAGCGTTGACCAGGGTGCCGGACTCGTGCCCGGCGGCGGGATGCACCACCAACCCGGCTGGCTTGTCGATGACGATGAGATCGTCGTCCTCATAGGCGATCTGGAGCGCAATGGCTTCGCCCATCGGCTCGGCCGGTGTGGCGGGAGGTACCACGAGCGCGATGCGCGCGCCTGCCGCGACCTTTCCGCTGGGGTCGAGGGTCGGTACTCCGTTGACGGTCACCTGCCCGTCGCGGATCAGCGCCTGAAGGCGGCTGCGGGACAGGTCGCTCCACAGGCGCGCCATGACTCGATCAAGGCGCTCCGGCCCTATGCCCTCTTCAAGCGTCCATTCTCGCTGCGTTTCGTCGTTCACCACACCCTCGTTCGTTCGCCTGTCGCATTTTTTCAGCAAAAGGACTTGTAGGCTTCCGCAAGGGTGGTTATACGAACGGCCTTCGCCTTGCCAGCTCCCTTCGTCTAGCGGTCTAGGACGTCGCCCTCTCACGGCGAAAACAGGGGTTCGATTCCCCTAGGGAGCGCCAAGGATTTCAAGGACTTAAGCCCGTAGGCTTCCTTTCGTGTCCTGTTTGTGTCCCGCTCGTAGCCAACCCTAGTCAGGTCCCAGCCCGGACGCGCGATGCTGCTCCGGGTTGATTGCCGTGGCAGCCGGAGAGCGCCCTTCAAAGTGGCCGATAACTCACCGCTCTCGGTTCTTTTCGTGGCCGCTTCGATGATCAGAGCGAGCAAGCCGGTGAAGAAAAGAGCCTGCTTCGCGGCTTCGGTGGAAGTAATTTCAGAGAGTGCGAGGGCGCTCCTGAAGCTGTGGGCCTCCCGTCGCAGATAGCTCTGAGCGGCACCCGCCTCAGGTTGATGCGCAAGGCGGAGCCGTTGCCGGATACCAATTCCCCCTGCTGTTTTGTTGTTATGAAACACTGCGGCCAGTTGCGAGTTGTACCTTGTTAGAAACTATGTATCTGGAGGTATTGATGAAAATGCAATTATTATAGCTAATACAGAAACTTCCCTTGGAAGTAGTGGATAGACGTTCTCGACTTGTCTAGCTAGACGCGCAGCGTTGCGCATGCCACTCGAGGAACGCCCATGGATATATACATTGGTATGTATTACTGTGGGTGTTCCTCGCGGGGCGTGGAATCCTCTCAGTGATACTTAAATATGAGAGAGTTCTATGAAGAGCGACAACGTTTACAAGTTTCACCTTGCGGCCATGTGCGCCGGTCTTTGCGCCTGGTTCGCGCTCTCAACGGGAGACCAGTCGTTTTCTGCACGCGCCTTTGCGGCCTTCTTGGTTGTGTTTCTGATCCCGGCAGGAGGACTTAGTAAGTGAGTGCAGGAGCTATGCGGCTTCAGCTTCCCGGGTGAGTACAAACCAAACGGATGCCAGGTGGCACTTCCCGCCCCGCGCGATCTTGATGCCCAGAGCATCCAGGGCCTTCGCGATTTCCGGGAGGGAGTGCGCCCTGGCAGCTTTCACCGTCTCGATGTACGGACGGATTGCCGTGACGAAGGCGGACGCCTTCGCGTGCCAGGGTGGCGGTTCCGCGCAAGGCTTGCAAGGGGCCGCGGGTTGCCTAGTCGGGTGCCCCGCGCTCATGCTCCGCCACGGCGGTCATGGTGAAGGCTGAGCCGGTTCGCTGTCTTGCTGTGCTTGTACACGTTGACGATCACCCTAAGAGGGCGCTTGTCCATGTCGAGAGCACGGGGGCTGCCCTCATTGTCAGGCTGCCTGCACTCGTTGGCATGGCTCTTCGCCGCCAGCACAGCGGGGAACGCCTATCACTTGGCTGGGCACACCCATCTCACCCCTCGCTATCACTGTCCCACGATCCCGTCCTCTCACACGGTGCTGGGCGTGGGTTTATACACCACAGGCAGGTTGGACCTGTGCGTCAGCCTGTCGCGAAAATGTGCGGCGGCGTCCGCTGGTGTCCGCGACCGTTCATCCTACCTCTCAGGCGCTCATAATTATGCCAGTCACCGAGTTGCTACCAACCCTTGGACACCTTAACTTAAGCCTAGACTTTGAGCATCCTGAACGGTCTCTAGCCGACGACAGCCTGACCTCCATGGGGTCGGCACGCCACTTAAAAACTGGCAATCGCGTCGGGACCTCTCCATCAACCTGGCCCTTGGGCCACAGTGCGGATAGGTCCCAATGTTGAGAAGCATGTTGAGTACGGGCAGTATTTACACTGCCGCAAGCAGTAACTTGATGCATCCTCCCCTCGTTCACAGCGTGAATGAGTTCTGCGCTTTGCTGCGCATCGGGCGGACGATGGCGTACCAGATGATGGCCGCGGGAGAGATCTCCTACGTCCTGATCGGTCGTCGTCGCAAAATCCCGCACGCTGAAGTCGTTGCGTACCTGAACCGCAGCATCGAGCAGTGCAAGTCGGATGCTGCAAGTGGCGGCGGGCCAAAGCCGTAACCGTGCCTCAGTGACGGCCGTCCTCACAACAGGGGTTGGCCGTCACCTCGTCAATCGGCGCACCTTGAAGGACATACCAATCACTGCTTCCGGCACTACAGCAGCCGAGTCCTTTCATCGTGCGTGTGGGAGTAAAAAGTTCGCGTCTCGCGAACTTTCGTTATGCTTTGTAATGGAGCCCATTATGACACACGAGAGTGATCCCATCGAGGCACTGCGCCAATGTCGAGTAGAATTTCGAGCAAACCGAACGGGGCTATATGGTCTCATTGGGAGAGGCTATGAGATGGCCCTGTGGCTGCACAAGGACGAGGATGCTCGCAAGCGTTTTTTCAACGAGGAGTACTTCAAGCGCACACGCACGTGGGCAAGAACGGAGAAGCGTGATCTATTCCGAGAAGTGTTCAAATACCTGCTCGACGCCTACTCGCTGGATGAGAAGAAGCGGGCGAGCAAGTACGCAACAGTGGTTTGGCATCTCGATAGCAAGGGGATCTCTCCAGAGGTTGCCGCGGCAAACATCGAAATATACCACGGGATCGACGCCATCGCCCGCCACGGCATTCCTGATCCGGTCATTCTCGATCCACGGGACGTTGGTGATGGCATGACCGCGACCGGCGAGAAGATTGACTATGGTGATGATGACGACGAAGAGTCCGAGGAAGACTTAGAGGCAGAGACGACAGAACCATCCGGCGAAGCAACTGAAGTGACGCATCCCGGAAACCCGGATCAGAGCGGAGGCAAGTCCGAGAGCGACGGAGGCGAGGCGGGGGACGCTGCCATGCTCATACGGGTGATCGGCTCCGAGCGACAACTTCAAAAGCTCTCCTCAGTCCCGCTCGGCTGGGAACCCAAAGTTCGGCTCATCCGAGTGGAGGTGGACGGACCCGAACTTGTCTTCAGATTACGCCGCGTTGTCCCGCCGAAGCTGCCGGGTTGGTTAGGGATCCGTTCCATCGAAAAAGACGACGAGGAGTGGTACGCGCCCGATGAATGGGAGTATCCAGAGGAGCTTTGCGACTGAAACTTTAACCGGCGCTAGGGCAAGCGGTTCGACACCTGGTTGGCTCGCTTGCCCTTCCTCCTCCCGCAGCTAAAGTCGTTTGTAGCTTCAAGGCTGAACGAGACGCTGCGATCTTACTGAGCGGCCTAAACTTATCGTGCTCTCAGCCCTGATGGCTAGATTGCACACCTGATAAGGTCGGGCGTGCAAGTTTGTAAACGGCACGAGTCTTTCCACTCCGTTGATCCAGTCCCCCGTTGACAATTCGTAACCTCGTTCAAGGCTCTTGGAAGGATCAGAAAATCGTGAAAGGTGGCCCGCCGACGAGGAACGGCCTTGAACCCGTATCCAACCACCTTTTTGGGAGTGCGGGTGATTGGTGTTGCGGTGACACTCCGAAGCGCACCTCCGGCCTTCACATAACGATCCTGATATTCCAAGAAGTGCAGATCAAGACTGGTTCTGAGGCGGGAGACGGGAGGATGAAGACCGGTTCCTTGCGTGTGAAACCCGTCGTTGAAGGTGACATCCTGCAGGCTCATCTTGGTGCGCTTAGGAACGGGTAAATCGGGACAAATGATCCAACGGGGGAGAAATGCTTGGTTCTTCGGGTGAGTGGGATCGCGAACAACCCTGGTGACCAAGGTCGCATACACTCTTTCAACCTCTCTCTCCATCTGCCTTAACAATCCATCTCCGCTTCCCCTGAATTGGTTGAACATGAAGGAGAGAAAGTATCCATCCCACCTCTGTCTCAAGTAGTCCTCAACCATTTCTCCATAAGCATCTATCATCAGGTGGTTTTGATCCATTTAGGCAAACCTTCCACATGTATGGTTTAGGGATAAGGCAGAACCGGACACCCGACGGCACATCCTGAAGGGGTCTGCGAACTGCGAATTGAAGTTAGTTTACCGAGGTGATTTAAATCCCCGTTCTGGGCTCTACGCAGCGACTTTTGCGGCATCTGGCTAGCCGCTGTGCAAAACTACATCCAGCAGCATGGTCACCTTCCAGCGGCGCTCTTGGTTACATGATCCGCACTCGGATGCAGGGACCGCGCCGCAACTTGCTCCCCCATCATAGCTGTCTTCAGGAAGAGCAATCCTCCGGATACTCGGTTAAGCCGCACACCAAATCACACTACCTGAGGATCGAATGCGGGTTGGTAAAGTAACGGCAGGGTGGATTCTATTCTGAAGTGCGAATTCCGTTACAAACAAGGGATTTACACTCGGAGGCTGAATGACCCTGCCCTA
>NZ_QOIO01000060.1 GCF_003332305.1 Microvirga aerophila
TGCTCTTCCGTGTAGCGCGTCTTCTTCATGGCACTGACCCTCCTCAAGGATCAAAATGCCCGGAAAAGTTGTCCTCCCAATGGACCAGTTTGACGGGTCAGGACCATATCGCTGCTGACAAATACCGTAGCCAAACCCATCCTGTAGCAGAGATTCCCATGTCACGACCCAGCCGCCGTCAGCCAGTGCTGTAACACTCGACCTCTCTTGATTTTAGTGACGTGTGGGTATTGACCCGCATCTCCGGGCCGGCTTGGATCACGGTGAAAGCCATGCGGCACCTCCTAGTGGCAACCTATAACGTTGCGTAATGATTAGCGTGATCCTCCCCTTGCTCCTACTCCTCGAACAGAGAGGTGGCTCGAAGGGACGGCGGCGTTGTGGCTTTGCAAAAACCCCTGCTTGCCCCGCAGCGTTGCACCCTAAATAACCGCCTTATCGCTCTCTCCTAGGAACCACCCCTCCATGCGCCGCATCGACCACCTCGTCGTCGCCGTCCGTGATCTCGACCGTGCCGCCGAGTTCTACCGCCGCCTCGGGTTTCAGGTTGGCGCGCGCAACCGGCATCCCTGGGGCACGGAGAACCGGCTGATCCAGTTCGGCAGGGCGTTCATCGAGCTGATCACGGTGGGCGAGGGTGGGGAGGTTGCGCCGCATACAGCCAACAGCTTCAGCTTCGGGGCCTTCGTGCGCGATTACCTTGAGCTTCGCGAGGGGCTGGCGATGCTGGTGCTCGACACGCCGGACGCGAAGGCGGATGCGCGGGCGTTTTCAGAGGCCGGCATCGGAGCGTTCGAGCCGTTCTATTTCGAGCGCATGGGACGCCGGCCCGACGGCAGCGAGACTCAGGTGGCGTTCACCCTGGCTTTCGCCCGCAACGAGGCTGCGCCCCATGCGGGGTTCTTCGTGTGCCAGCAGCATTTTCCGGAAAACTTCTGGAACCCTGACTTCCAGCGCCACGACAACGGCGCTGCGGGTATCTCTTCGGTGACTCTGGCGACCCCCAATCCAATGGGGCACAGGGCGTTTCTCACGGCTTTCACGGGAACTGAACCGCGCCAGCCGGATGGGGACGATCTCTCGTTCGCCATCCAGGGAAGCCGCGTCGATGTGGTGACGGCGGACGACGCGGCGGAGATTTATGGCTCCGTTGAGGTGGAACTCGACCAGCCGGCTTTCGTGGCCTATTCGGTTTCGGTGGAGGAGATCGGCCGGCAGGCGAAATGGCTCGATGCGGCCGAAATCCCCTACCAGCACATCGGCTCGCGCCTCGTGGTGCCGGCCAGCGCCGCTTTCGGCGTCGCAGTCGCGTTCGAAGAAACGTAATATCCGCCGCGAATCAAAAACTCTGCAAAAGAGACCTATGGGGGACTTACCGTGGCATCATCATTGGCGGGCTTGCCCGACTTCCTGATCTTCTTTCTCGTGGCGACGCTTCTGGTGGCGATTTATCTCGCCATCTACACCCTGGCCACCAAACACAACGAGTTCGCGCTCATCCGCCAGAACGGGATCTCGGCCGCCACGGCGCTGGGCCTGAGCCTGGTGGGCTTCGCGCTGCCGCTCGCCAGCGCGATCGTGCATGCCCAGACCATTATCGACTGCATTGTCTGGGGGCTCGTGGCGCTTGCGGTGCAGATCCTTGCCTACTGGCTGGTGCGCATCGTGCTGCCGAACCTGTCCCAGCGGATCGCCGCCGGGGAGATGGCGGCGGCGCTCTTCCTCGGAGCGGCGTCGCTCTCGGCCGGCATCATCAACGCGGCCGCCATGACGTTCTAGGCGGTTGTCACAGCCTCCGAGGCTGCCTTTCATTGCCCAGGTTAAAAGACGGTGAAAAGACGTGGATGGCCGGGACGAGCCCGGCCATGACGTGGCGAATGTGGTTCGGGTCCGCATCGGGGACCGCCGCGCGAGTACATCACACGGCTTTTCGTCTGGCCTCAAACAGGGTAGGGGACGGCGCATGACTGATACGAAACATCGCTCCAATGTCGTCGAGGCCGGCCCCGTCCGCTTCGGCAACCACTTGCCGCTCAGCATCATCGCCGGCCCCTGCGCCATGGAGAGCCGCGAGCACGCGCTTGAAATGGCCTCGGCCCTGAAGGAAATCACCACCCGGCTCGGCATGGGCCTCGTGTACAAGTCGTCCTTCGACAAGGCGAACCGCACCTCGATCTCCAGCGCCCGGGGCATCGGCCTCGACAAGGCGCTCTCAGTGTTCGCAGAGGTGAAGGAGAGCCTGGGCCTGCCGGTCATCACCGACGTGCACGAGAACGAACAATGCGCGCCCGTAGGGGAGGTGGTCGACATTCTCCAGATTCCGGCCTTCCTGTGCCGCCAGACCGACCTTCTGCTCGCCGCCGCCAAGACCGGCCGCGTGGTGAACGTCAAGAAGGGCCAGTTCCTGGCGCCCTGGGACATGGCCAACGTGGCCGGGAAGGTCACCGGCGCGGGCAATCCCAATGTGATGCTTACGGAGCGCGGCGCGTCCTTCGGGTACAACACGCTGGTGTCCGACATGCGGTCCCTGCCGATCATGGCCGAGACTGGCGCGCCGGTCATCTTTGACGCCACCCACTCCGTGCAGCAGCCCGGCGGCAAGGGCGCGACATCCGGGGGGCAGCGGGAATTCGTGCCGGTCCTGGCCCGGGCGGCGGTGGCTGTGGGCGTAGCCGGCCTCTTCATCGAGACGCATCAGGACCCCGACAAGGCCCCCTCCGACGGTCCCAATATGGTGCCGCTCAAGGAGCTGGAAGGCCTGCTGGCGCAGCTCAAGGCGTTCGACGCCCTGGCGAAGAGCGGGCAGGCATAAGGCCTTCGCCATGCCGCCCGGTTCGGGCTGCCGTGCATTCATGCCGCTCGTTCTATCTTGGGGTCGTGATAAGAGGCAAAGGATTCGTCTCACGGCCTCAACAGCAAGGGCGTCATGTCTCCTCGCAACCTGATCCTGATCCTCGCCACGAGCGGTTTCGCGGGAACATTCTCCTCCCGCGCCGTCGAGCCCATGGTCGGCATCATCGCCAGGGATCTTAACTCCACCACCCAGACCATCGCTCTCCTCTCGGCGGCCTTCGCGCTGCCCTATGCCTTCATCCAGCCGATCCTGGGCCCCATCGGCGACGCGCTGGGCAAGGAGCGCGTCATGAAGGTGGCGCTCGCCCTGCTGTTCCTGGCGCTGGCCTGCTCATTCTTCGCGCCGGATACGACCACGCTTTTCGTCCTGCGCATCATCGCAGGCGCGGCGGCGGGTGGCGCGGTGCCGCTCTCCATCGCGCTGATCGGCGACCAGGTGGACATGGCCCAGCGGCAGGTGGCGCTCAGCCGCTACCTCGTGGCCATAATCGTCGGCCAGCTCGCCGGATCGTCCTTCGCCGGACTGCTCGCCGAGGTGATCGGATGGCGCGGGGTGTTCGCCTTGTCCACCGCCATGATGGCGGTTGCCCTTGCGGCCACCGTGATCGGATTTCGCGGCGCGGTTCCGGGCGGCAAGTTCGACCTCGGCACCGCCGTTCGGCGCTATGGCCAGATTCTCTCCAACCCCCGTGCAGTCTCCCTGTTCAGCTTCGTGTTCGTCGAGGCTACGGCGGTCTTCGGGATCTTCCCCTATGTGGCACCGCTCCTCGAGGAGCGGGGAGGGGGCGGGGCCACGCAGGCGGGCTTCGCCATCGGCGGCTTTGCGCTCGGCGGTCTCGTCTATTCTGCGCTGGTCACCTGGATGCTTCGGCATCTGGGGCTGCGTCGCATCCTTATGGGAGGGGGCGCCTTCGCGGCGGCGGCCTTGGTCATTCTTGGCTTCGGCGGTGACTGGAAGGTCGACGCCGCAGCCCTGCTTCTGATGGGCCTCGGCTTCTACATGATGCACAACACCTTCCAGGCGCAGGTGACCGAGGTCGCGCCGCATGCCCGTGCCTCGGCCGTGGCGCTCCATGCCTTCTCGTTCTTCTGCGGGCAGGCGCTGGGCGTGGTGATCATGGGACTGGGCCTGCGCAGCGTCGGCCTCACGGGCTCGACCGCCGCCGCCGCCCTCGTCATCCTCGGCGTCGGGCTGGTCTCCGCAATGGTTTTGACCAAGCCCGCGCCGCCGAGATGATTTAGACGCGCGGCCGGTAGGGCGCGACGCCCTGGTCGGGCAGCCAGAGGTCCTTCGGCATCTCGCCGGTCTGCCAGAACACGTCGATCGGGATGCCGCCGCGCGGATACCAGTAGCCGCCGATCCTCAGGTACCGGGGCTCCAGGAGCGCCGCCAGGCGCTTGCCGATGGCGACTGTGCAATCCTCGTGGAACGCCCCGTGGTTGCGGAAGCTGTGCATGTAGAGCTTCAGGGACTTGGACTCGACGAGCCAGTCCCCAGGCACGTAGTCGATCACGAGGATCGCGAAATCCGGCTGGCCCGTCACGGGGCAAAGGGACGTGAACTCGGGAGCCGTGAAGCGGGCGAGATAATCCGTATCCGTATGCGGGTTGGGAACCCGGTCGAGCTGCGCATCCTCCGGAGAGGTGGGGACGGCGCTGGCCTGGCCGAGCTGGAGCAAAGTGTCCGTCATCATATTTTACCTTGGCAATTGACCTTGGAAGGCTGTGTTCAAAATTCCCCTCGTCCTTGCCCGCCTGCGCGTTTCGGTCAATAAGCCAATCAATGACTTGAGGCCGCACCGGTCGAATTTTACGCCTTCAGGAGCCCCTTCATGACCGCGATCATCGACGTCCATGCCCGCCAGATCCTCGACAGCCGGGGCAATCCCACGGTGGAAGTGGATGTAACCCTCGAAGACGGATCCCTGGGCCGCGCTGCCGTTCCCTCGGGGGCATCCACGGGCGCTCATGAGGCGGTGGAGCTTCGCGACGGCGACAAGTCGAAGTATCTCGGCAAGGGTGTGCTCAAGGCCATTGAGGCCGTGAACAACGAGATTCTCGACGCCATCGGCGGCATGGATGCCGAGGAGCAGATCGCCATCGACGAGACCATGATCGAGCTCGACGGCACGCCCAACAAGGCGCGGCTCGGCGCGAACGCCATCCTGGGCGTGTCGCTGGCGGTTGCCAAGGCCGCAGCCGACGCCTCGGCGCTGCCCCTCTACCGCTATGTCGGCGGCACTCAGGCGCGGGTTCTGCCGGTCCCGATGATGAACATCATCAATGGCGGCGCGCATGCGGACAACCCAATCGACTTCCAGGAATTCATGATCATGCCGGTGGGCGCGCCGACCCTGGCCGAGGCCGTGCGCATGGGCGCCGAAGTCTTCCACACGCTTAAAAAGGCCCTGAAGGATGCCGGCCACAACACCAATGTGGGCGACGAGGGCGGCTTCGCCCCGAACCTGCCATCCGCCGAGGCGGCCCTCGACTTCATCATGAAATCTATCGAGCAGGCCGGCTACAAGCCGGGCGCCGACATGGTGATCGGGCTCGATTGCGCGGCGACCGAGTTCTTCAAGAGCGGCGTCTATCACTATGAAGGCACGGGCCAGAAGCTCTCGCCGCAGCAGCAGGCCGAGTACTTGGCCAACCTTGTCTCCGCCTATCCCATCGCCACCATTGAGGATGGCATGTCCGAGGACGATTGGGAGGGCTGGAAGGCTGTGACCGATCTCATCGGCCCCAAGTGCCAGCTGGTGGGCGACGACCTGTTCGTCACCAACGTCAACCGCCTGTCGCAGGGCATCTCACAGGGAGTCGGCAACTCGCTCCTCGTGAAGGTGAACCAGATCGGCTCCCTGACCGAGACCCTGGCCGCCGTCGATATGGCCCACCGGGCCGGCTACACGGCCGTCATGTCCCACCGCTCCGGCGAGACAGAGGATGCGACCATCGCGGACCTCGCAGTTGCGACTAATTGCGGGCAGATCAAGACCGGCTCGCTCGCCCGTTCCGACCGACTGGCCAAGTATAACCAGCTCATCCGAATCGAGGAGGAGCTTGGTCCGCAGGCGCGTTATGCAGGAAGGGCGGCTTTGAAGGCGCTGGCGTAAACCCAGCCGAGAATTTGATGAGCTTCAAGGGTCGCCTCCGGCGGCCCTTTTTCTTTGCAGACCGTCAAAAGTCTACTAGTCGGCAAGGGTCCTAACTCCTCCTTAACCATGATGGGCTTACGTTCCAGGAATGGTCATCCGCAAGCGCGCACGAAGAATCCTGATTCCCCTGGTGCTCTACAGCATCTCAGCGGGCATGGTCGGCTATTTCATGCACCATGCCCACACGGGCGCGCGCGGCGTCGAGGCCCGGCAGCAGTTCGAGGCGCAGGCGGAAGGGCTGAACAAGGAATACGAAGCCGTGAGAACCGAGCGTTTGGATTGGGAGCGCCGGATCGCATTGCTTCGAAGCGACCAGATCGATCGCGATCTTCTTGAGGAGCGGGCGCGCGTCATGTTGGGACGTGTGCACCGCAACGATCTGGTCATCGTGACCGGCGAGGAGGCGCGTTAGCCCTATTTTTCTAATTAACTGGAATTATGTTAATCTCTAAAAGGTAAGCCGCAACAGCATGTTATGCTGTTTACTGTAGTATTGAAACACTGACCGGGCCCTCTCGATTTCCCCTATCGAGTGCGCTACAACTTTCGTCGAGGAAACCCTTCGGAGGACCCGATGGCTGTTGCTGCCCGCAAGGCGGGCCGCGCTGGTTCAGGCGCGGCTAACAAGCCCAATTCCAATAAAGCCCCGGCGAAAAACGCCGCTTCCAATTCACCACAATTCGACAAGGACCAGGATCTCTCGGCCTATAACGAGATGCTCCTGATCCGACGCTTCGAAGAGAAGTCCGGCCAGATGTACGGCATGGGCCTCATCGGCGGATTCTGCCACCTCTATATCGGCCAGGAAGCTGTCGTCGTCGGCATGCAGATGGCGACCATTGAGGGCGACCAGGTCATCACGGGCTATCGTGATCATGGTCACATGCTCGCCTGCGGCATGGACCCCAAGGGGGTCATGGCCGAGCTGACCGGACGTCGCGGCGGCCTGTCGAAAGGCAAGGGCGGCTCCATGCACATGTTCTCCAAGGAGAAGCATTTCTATGGCGGCCATGGCATCGTCGGCGCGCAGGTGTCGCTCGGCACAGGCCTCGCCTTCGCCAATCACTACCGCGAGAACGGCAACGTCTCCCTGACGTATTTCGGCGACGGCGCGGCCAACCAGGGCCAGGTCTACGAGAGCTTCAACATGGCGGCCCTTTGGAAGCTGCCGGCTGTCTACGTGATCGAGAACAACCGCTACGCCATGGGCACCTCGGTGTCCCGCGCATCGGCCCAGACCGATTTCTCCAAGCGCGGCCTGTCGTTCGGCATTCCCGGCGAGCAGGTGGACGGCATGGATGTCCGCGCCGTCTACGCGGCCGGTCAGCGCGCCATCGAGCATGCCCGTACGGGCAAGGGCCCCTACATCCTCGAGATGCAGACCTACCGCTATCGCGGCCACTCCATGTCCGATCCGGCCAAGTACCGGACCAAGGACGAGGTGGCCCGCATGCGCGAGGAGTTCGACCCCATCGAGCAGGTTCGCCGCCGTCTTCTTGAAAGCTGGAAGCTGTCCGAAGACGAGCTCAAGGCTATCGACAGCCGTGTGCGTGAGATCGTCAACGAGGCGGCCGAGTTCGCCACGCACGATCCGGAGCCCGACCCGTCGGAGCTCTACACGGACATCCTGCTCTAAGCGGCGCTCAAACGCCGCTCCCGATTTCTCGCCGCAGCGACAATCAAAACGAGTCTTTCATGGCGATTGATATTCTCATGCCTGCGCTCTCTCCGACCATGGAGCAGGGCAAACTGGCCAAATGGCTGAAAAAAGAAGGCGACAAGGTCAAGCCCGGCGACGTGCTGGCCGAGATCGAAACCGACAAGGCCACCATGGAGGTCGAGGCGATCGACGAGGGCGTCCTCGCCAAGATCCTGGTGTCTGACGGCACCGACAACGTGGCCGTGAACACCCCGATCGCGGTTCTGGCGGGCGAGGGTGAGGACATGTCCACGGCGGCGTCCTCCGCCAAGGCTCCCGCCGCTCCTGCTCCTGAAGCTCAGCCTGCGCCCACTCCCGACATGGAGCGGGAAGGCATGGCGGATCGCCCATCGGCGGGTGCACGCACGGATTCCGATCGGCCGTTCGCGGAACCCGCTGCTCCGTCGATCATCCAGACCCGTTCGTCTCACGACGCCATGGCGGAGATCCCCGAGGGCACCGAGATGGTCTCCATGACCGTCCGCGAAGCCCTTCGCGACGCCATGGCCGAGGAGATGCGCCGGGACGAGAACGTCTTCGTGATGGGTGAAGAGGTGGCCGAGTATCAGGGCGCCTATAAGGTCACGCAGGGGCTCCTGCAGGAATTCGGAGCGCGGCGCGTGGTGGACACGCCCATCACCGAGCACGGCTTCGCGGGGGTGGGCGTCGGCGCGGCCTTCACGGGCCTTCGCCCCATCGTCGAGTTCATGACCTTCAACTTCGCCATGCAGGCGATCGACCACATCATCAACTCGGCGGCTAAGACCCTGTACATGTCGGGTGGGCAGCTCGGCGCGCCCGTCGTGTTCCGCGGACCCAACGGCGCGGCTGCCCGTGTCGGCGCGCAGCACAGCCACGATTACTCCGCGTGGTACTCCAACGTTCCAGGCCTCAAGGTCATCGCGCCCTATTCGGCGTCTGACGCCAAGGGCCTGCTCAAGAGCGCCATCCGCGACCCGAACCCGATCATCTTTCTCGAGAACGAGATTCTCTACGGCCAGTCCTTCCCAGTGCCCAAGCTGGACGACTTCACGGTGCCGATCGGCAAGGCCCGGATTCACCGCGAAGGCAAGGACGTGACCATCGTGTCCTTCTCCATCGGCATGACCTATGCCCTGAAGGCCGCGCAGGAGCTCGAAAAGGAAGGCATCCAGGCCGAGGTGATCGACCTGCGCACCATTCGCCCTATGGACACCGACACCATCGTGGCCTCGGTCATGAAGACGGGTCGCTGCGTCACGGTGGAGGAGGGCTTCCCGCAATCGGGAATCGGGGCCGAGATTGCCGCGCGCATCATGGAACATGCGTTCGACTACCTCGACGCTCCCGTGATTCGGGTGACCGGCAAGGACGTCCCGATGCCGTATGCGGCCAACCTCGAAAAGCTCGCGCTCCCGAACGTCGGCGAAGTGGTCCAGGCGGTCAAGGCCGTCTGCTACAGGTAGTCCGATGACCGAGAAGAAGTTCGAAGCCCTCAACGTTCCGCCGGACGTCCTCGAGAAGGGCGGGGTCGAGATCCTGCGGGCTTCGGTGGTCGATGGGGCGGTGAGCATCGCGCTGCGCCGCGCCTTCGACGATCCGTTCACCTGGGGCGTGCTCCTTGTCGACCTAGCCCGCCACGCGGCGCGCGTCTACGCCATGGAAACCGACTTCTCCGAGGAGGAGGCCCTGGCGGAGATCAGCGCCGGCATTCAGGCGGAACTGGACGATCCGAGCGATCCCGGCACCACGCAAGCCATCAACTAAATCCCCTTCAATCAGGATCATAAACGCCATGCCAATCAATATCCTGATGCCCGCCCTCTCACCCACCATGGAAAAGGGCAACCTTGCCAAGTGGCTGAAGAAGGAAGGCGACACGGTGAAGTCCGGCGACGTCATCGCCGAGATCGAAACCGACAAGGCCACCATGGAGGTGGAGGCCGTGGACGAGGGCATCCTCGCCAAGATCGTCGTTCCCGAAGGAACGGCCGACGTGCCGGTCAATCAGCTCATCGCGCTCATCGCGGGCGAGGGTGAAGACCCCAAGAGCGTGGGCGCATCAGGCGGCGCTGCCGCACCGGCCCCCAAGGCCGAGGCGTCACCAGCTCCCGCCGCGCCGGCTCCGGCCGCAGCGCCCGCAGCCGCTCCCCAGCCCCAGGCAAACACGATCCAGGGCGATCCTTCCGCCCACATGTCTTATGCGCGCGTGGACCAGGCTCCGGCCGGGCCGGCTCAGGCCGCCAAGCCGAACGGAGCAGGGCAGGCAGGTAACCGCGTCTTCGCCTCGCCGCTTGCCAAGCGCGTCGCCAAGGATGCCGGGATCGACCTGTCGTCGATCCAGGGCTCCGGGCCTCATGGCCGCGTGGTCGAGAAGGACGTGCGGGCTGCCATTTCCGGCGGAGGCGCAAAGCCGGCCGCTGCGGCTGCTCCCGCGCCGGCCGCGGCTCCAGCCGCGAAGCCCGCCGCCCCGCAGCTTGCCCAGAGTGCCTCGGCCGATCAGGTCAAGGCCATGTTCGAGGCCGGTTCCTACGAGGAGGTTCCCCTCGACGGCATGCGCAAGACCATCGCCAAGCGCCTCGTCGAGTCCAAGCAGACGGTCCCGCATTTCTACCTCGCCCTCGACTGCGAGCTCGACGCGCTCATGGCGCTGCGCGAGCAGATCAACTCCGCCGCCGGGAAGGACAAGGACGGAAAGCCCGCCTACAAGCTCTCGGTCAACGACTTCGTCATCAAGGCACT
Organism: Microvirga aerophila; assembly: GCF_003332305.1. Taxonomy (GTDB): domain Bacteria; phylum Pseudomonadota; class Alphaproteobacteria; order Rhizobiales; family Beijerinckiaceae; genus Microvirga; species Microvirga aerophila. The sequence goes on from NZ_QOIO01000060.1 coordinate 10,432, forward strand.
CGCCATCGCGCTCCAGCGTGTGCCGAACGCCAACGCGGTCTGGGCCGAGGACCGCATTCTCAGGATGAAGCATTCGGATGTGGGCGTGGCCGTCGCCATCGAGGGCGGCCTGTTCACCCCGGTGGTGCGCAAGGCTGAAACCAAGACTCTCACGGCTATCTCGGCCGAGGTGAAGGACATGGCGGGCCGCGCCCGCAACCGTCGCCTGAAGCCGGAAGAGTATACCGGCGGATCCACGGCGGTGTCGAACCTCGGCATGTACGGCATCAAGGACTTCCAGGCCGTCATCAATCCGCCCCACGGCACGATCCTGGCGGTCGGCGCCGGCGAGCAGCGGGTGGTGGTGAAGAACGGCGCTCCCACGGTGGTGCAGGCCATGACGGTGACGCTCTCCTGCGACCACCGCGTGGTCGACGGCGCGCTGGGCGCGGAGCTTCTGGCGGCGTTCAAGGGTCTGATCGAGAGCCCGATGGGGATGCTTGTTTAAGACACGGTCATCCCGGGGCTGCGCAGTAGTACCCGGGACCGCACGGCAAGATAGCGTCTTATCCTGAAAACGATCCCGGCTCTCGCTCTGCTCGACCGGGATGACGAGTGGGGAAACCACATGGCAGACCAATACGACATCATCGTCATCGGCGGCGGTCCGGGCGGCTATGTGGCGGCGATCCGCGCGGGGCAGCTCGGGTTCAAGACCGCTGTGGTGGAGCGCGAGCACCTGGGCGGCATCTGCCTCAACTGGGGCTGCATCCCCACCAAGGCGCTCCTGCGCTCGGCGGAAATCTACCACTACATGCAGCATGCGAAGGATTATGGCCTCTCGGCGCAGGGCATCGGGTTCGATGCGGCGGCGATCGTACAGCGCTCGCGCGGTGTCTCGGGCCGTCTGAACGGCGGCGTCGGAATGCTGCTCAAGAAGAACAAGGTCGACGTGATCTTCGGCGAAGCCGCGATCACTAAACCCGGCGAGGTCGTGGTGTCGGCTCCCAAGAAGCCCGCCATGCAGCCGCAGCATCCGGCCCCGAAGGGCGCACTCGGACCTGGCACGTATTCGGCCAAGCACATCATCGTCGCGACGGGCGCGCGGCCCCGCGTGCTGCCGGGCATCGAGCCTGACGGCAAGCAGATCTGGACCTATTTCGAGGCCATGGTGCCGCCGGAAATGCCCAAGTCCCTCATCGTCATGGGGTCAGGCGCCATCGGCATCGAGTTCGCCTCGTTCTACCGCACCATGGGCGTAGACGTGAACGTGGTCGAGCTCCTGCCGCAGATCCTCCCCGTCGAGGATGCGGAGATCGCAGGCCTCGCCCGCAAGCGCTTCGAGAAGCAGGGCATCAAGATCTTTTCGGGCACGAAGGTCACCAAGGTGGAGAAGGGCCCGAACGGCGTCTCGGCCACCATCGACGACGGCAAGAGCGTGCAGACGCTCCAGGCCGAGCGACTGATCTCGGCGGTGGGCGTGGTCGGCAATATCGAGAATCTCGGCCTCGAAAAACTCGGCGTGAAGATCGACCGCGGAACCATCGTGACCGATGGCCTCGGCCGCACCAACGTGCCCGGCATCTACGCCATCGGCGACGTGGCCGGGCCCCCTATGCTGGCCCATAAGGCCGAGCACGAGGGCGTCATCTGCGTCGAGACCATCAAGGGCATGCACACCCACCCGATGGACAAGGGCATGATCCCGGGCTGTACCTATTGCCACCCGCAAATCGCGTCTGTGGGCCTCACCGAGGCGAAGGCCAAGGAGCAGGGCTTCGACGTCCGCGTCGGCCGCTTCCCGTTCGTTGGCAACGGCAAAGCCATCGCGCTGGGCGAGCCGGAGGGTCTGGTGAAGACCATCTTCGACAAGAAGACCGGCCAGCTGCTGGGCGCCCACATGATCGGCGCGGAAGTGACCGAACTGATCCAGGGCTTCGTGATCGCCATGAACCTGGAGACCACGGAAGAAGACCTCATGCATGCGGTCTTCCCGCATCCGACCCTGTCCGAGATGATGCACGAGAGCGTCCTCGACGCTTATGGGCGCGTGATCCACATGTGATCCGGCCCCGTCATGGCCGCATTTGTTGCGGCCATGCATCTCCCGCCATGTCGCATACGCGCAGACGCTCTGAACGTGTCCCTGTCTAACGGGAAGAAGAGTGTCCGAGACAATGTCAGCCGGGCTCGCCTTGATCTCCGGTTGCCACTCAGTCGGGTGGACCCACCGATAGCCGACGTTCTGTAACGGCCGGCACACCATTCAATACATCGACATCCCGACGAGCCTGGGCCAATCCCACGGAAGCACCATTGTGGAATCGCGCTATTTGGGACCGAACCTGAACGGTGTCGCTGGCTAGGCGTTAACCTATATCGCAGGCATGGATGATCCAGGCGCCGGCGACCGAGAGATCCGTGTGCTCCCGCCTGAAGGGCATGGAGCACCTCATGTTCTGCTCATTCTTTCCCCTCCCCAAAGGCTCTGCAAGCATTGCCTTCGATGCATCGGGTCCCGACTGCGCCAATGATCGAGCCGCGCCCAGTGGACCCAGTATCGAAGGATTTATTGGCCTTGAACTGCCTCAGTTAGAGGGCCTTTCACTATGACCCAGGATCTGAAAGTCGATCATCGAACCAACCGGCTGCTGGCCGCGCTCGAGCCCGAAGACTTTGCGCATCTTGAGCCTTACCTTGAGCTTGTCGACCTAGCGCTTGGTGACGTGCTTTATGACACTGGAGATCCCATCCACCATGCTTACTTTCCCCACGACGCGATCATCTCGCTCGTCAATGTGATGGAGGATGGCTCCACCGTTGAGATAGGAGTGTTCGGGCGCGAGGGGGGTTGGGTGTCGTTAGCGCACTAGTCACGCGGGAGGCGTTCGGACGCTACATCGTTCAGATGTCAGGCACTGCGACGCGGGTGCCTTACGAGCGCCTGAACCAAGTGAGGAACGGCAGCCCTCAGCTTCACCAGTTGCTCCTGCGCTACGGCGAGGTTCTGCTGGCACAGACGTTTCAAACGGTAGCCTGCAATGCCGTTCATGCGGTGGAGGCCCGCTGCTGCCGCTGGATCTTGAGCATGCATGATCGGGCCGATAACGACACCTTGCCTCTGACACACGAGTTTTTGGCCGAGATGTTGGGAGTGCAACGCTCCACGGTGAGCGTGGTGACGCGAACCTTCCAGACAATCGGGCTGATCCGGCAGAGCCGCGGAGGTATCACGGTCATCGACAGGGATGGTCTCGAAGGCATGGCCTGCGAGTGCTACGGCAGGATCCGGCGGATCTACAAGCGCCTGCTCCCCAGCACGTATCCGCAACGACCCGCGCGCTAGACGACCGCTGGGGCTACGTCGCGGCATTTGGACAGGCGGCTCCGCGGAACGGCTCTGCCAAGAAAGTGGAGTGACGGGATCAGGAAAAAGACACTACTCTAAGCCCTTACGCCTTTCCTACTGATTGGGAAACGACATTTCAGAGAGGGGCTGCCTTGGCGCGCTATTATTTCTGCATCTATGAGGGGAGCGAACTCGTGCCTGATGAAGAGGGTTCCAAGTTCAACAGCCAGGAGGCTGCAGTGCAAGGGGCTGCGCGCGCGGCAGCCGAGATTGGGACGAGCCGGCTGGTGAAGGGGGATCTGCGGGACGTCGTCATCGAGGTGAGGGACGAGCGGCGCCAGCGGGTTTCCACCGTAACGGTTTCCATCAAAATCGAATGGCACACCCCACTGTCTCTGGTCCGTAATCCGTAGCGAGTCATTCACGGAAACCGTCGCCTTGAACGCGATCCCGATGCGACGCTCCGGGGCCACGCCGGCGTTGGTGACCAGGACTGATATTTCGGTGCATTCACAAGGCCGTGGCTGCCACGCGGCCGCAACGGCCTGGAAGCACCAGCCATGTCGCCCTTGCCCTGGCCCCGGATCATGATCATCCCAACCAGTCTCCTAGTTCTCAGAAGCTTCATCGGGGGGTTGATCCGGCCCGAGATGGCCAACGCACGCCTGCAGCGTGCTCATAAGGACCGAGACCGGAATGCATGACCGGGGCGTCATGGCCATTTGCGAACCGGCCGCAAAACACTTAAGTCATGCAGACGCATCTGTGCGTCACGCGCCGCCTCAAAGGGTCAAGCTTCATGGCCGTCGTTCTCGATCTCCTCAACCGGGACAACCGTCCCCGCCACCCGGAAAAGGCACACCGGCCGGACCAGCCCGTCCAGCAGCGCAAGCCCGACTGGATCCGCGTGAAGGCCCCCGGCTCGCCCAAATGGGCCGAGACGAACAAGATTGTGCGCGAGAACAAGCTCGTTACCGTGTGCGAGGAGGCCGGCTGCCCCAATATCGGTGAGTGCTGGGAAAAGAAGCACGCCACCTTCATGATCATGGGCGACACCTGCACGCGGGCCTGCGCCTTCTGCAACGTGAAGACCGGACTGCCCCAGGCCCTCGACCCCTTCGAGCCTGAGAACGTCGCGAAAGCCGTCGAGAAGCTGGGCCTGGAGCACGTGGTCATCACGTCTGTTGACCGGGACGACTTGGCGGATGGCGGCGCGCAGCACTTCGCCGATGTGATCCTGGCCATCCGGGCCCGCTCCCCGAAGACCACCATCGAGATCCTGACGCCGGATTTTCTGCGCAAGCCCGGCGCGCTCGAGGTGGTAGTCGCCGCCAAGCCCGACGTGTTCAACCACAACCTTGAGACCGTGCCGTCCAAATACCTCAAGGTGCGGCCCGGCGCGCGCTACTTCCACTCGATCCGCCTGCTGCAGCAGGTGAAGGAACTCGACCCGACCATCTTCACGAAGTCCGGCATCATGGTGGGCCTCGGCGAGGAGCGGAACGAGGTGCTCCAGCTCATGGACGACCTGCGCTCGGCGGACGTGGATTTCATGACCATCGGCCAATACCTCCAGCCGACCCGGAAGCACCATCCGGTGATCCGCTTTGTCACCCCCGATGAGTTCAAGGCCTTCGAGACTACCGCCTACGCAAAGGGCTTCGCGCTGGTGTCCTCCACGCCGCTGACGCGCTCCTCGCACCATGCCGGAGAGGATTTCGCCCGGCTGAAAGCCGCCCGCCTCGCGACACTCGCCTGAAGACGGATGGGCTATGCGGCGCATCCTCGTCATCGGCAGCCCGGGCGCGGGCAAGAGCACCCTGGCGCGGCGTCTGTCCGAGCGGCTTGACCTACCGTTGATCCATCTCGACCGTGAGTATTTCGGCTCCGATTGGGCGACGCCCTCGCGGTCCGAATGGCGCGAGAGGGTCACGGCATTGGCGGCGCGGCCGGAATGGGTCATGGACGGGAATTACGCGAGCACCTTCGACATCCGGGTGCCGAGGGCGAACGCCATCGTATGGCTCAACCTGCCCCGGTGGCGATGCCTCGCGGGCGTGCTATGGCGCGTCGCGGTCAATTACGGGCGGGCGCGGCCGGATCTCGGCCCCGGCTGCAAGGAGCGCTTCGACTGGTCGTTCGTCCAATGGATCTGGTCGTATCCGGACCAGATGGGCGTCAAGACGGCCCGTATGCTGAAGCGTCTGCGCCCGGACCAGCGGGCCTATGTTCTGCGCTCACGCTCCCACATCCCCGCACTGGAGGCTGAACTCTCCACGCACCGGAGGGTTGTCTAAACCATGCCAACCTTTCGCACCACCAGACCCGTCAAGCACAGTCCGGCCGAGATGTTCGCCCTCGTGGCGGACGTGGAGCGCTACCCCGAGTTCCTGCCGCTCTGCGAGGATCTGCGGGTCATCCGCCGGGTGCAGAGCGGGGAGGGGATCGAGACCCTCGTGGCCTCCATGGCGGTAGGCTACAAGGCCATCCGGGAAAGCTTCACGACCCGCGTGACCCTTGATCGCCCGCGCTTGAAGATTCAGGTCGAGTATGTGGACGGGCCGTTCAAGTATCTCGAGAACCGCTGGACGTTCCGGGAGACGCCGACCGGCTGCGATGTGGAGTTCTACATCAATTACGAATTCAAGAGCTTTGCTCTTGGGCTCCTGATGGGCAGCGTGTTCGACAAGGCGTTTCGCAAGTTTACCGAGGCCTTCGAGGAAAGGGCCGATGAGGTCTATGGGCAGCAGCGCGCCGCCCGCGCCTGATCAACCCAGCGCCTGTTCCAGAAGTGCCAGAGCATCCTCTACGGCCCTCAGCCTCACGGTCTCGCGCCCGAGATCGCCATAGCGGCGCTCCAGATGGACCGTTGCAGCGCCATTCTTCGCCACGCCGAAATGCACCAGGCCCACGGGCTTGGTCGCCGTGCCCCCGCCAGGGCCGGCAATTCCCGTGATGCCGACCGTCACATCGGCCCGGGAATGAGCGAGCGCCCCCTCGGCCATGGCCCGCGCCACCGGTTCGCTGACAGCCCCATGGGCGGCGATGAGATCAACAGGCACGCCGATGAGCTCGGTCTTGGCCTCGTTGGAATACGTGACAAAGCCGCGCTCCACGACCGCCGATGAGCCTGCGACCTCGGTCAGCAAGGCGGCCACCAAACCGCCGGTGCAGGATTCGGCCGTGGCGATCATCAAGCCCCGGTCGCTGTAGGCTTTCAGAAGCCTCGCGGCGCGGCTCTTCAGTTCCGGAGTCATGCGTGCACCTCCGGCAAGCGGATCGTCGCAGCCGCCTGCGCGGCGATGCCCTCGCCCCTGCCGGTAAAGCCGAGCTTTTCGGTCGTCGTGGCCTTGAGCGAGACCTGATCGATACGAAGACCGGCGATCTCGGCGATCCGTTGCCGCATGGCTTCCCGGTGCGGGCCGAGGCGGGGCTTCTCGCAAAGGAGCGTCGTGTCGAGGTGGTCGACCAATCCGCCGCGCTGCCGGACGAGCCCTATCGCGTGCGCAAGGAAGCGATCGGAGGAGGCGCCACGCCATTGTTGATCGCTCGGCGGAAAATGGGTGCCGATATCTCCATCGGCCAGGGCCCCGAGGATGGCATCCGTCAGGGCGTGCAGGATGACGTCGCCGTCGGAATGGGCGAGAACGCCTCGGTCATGGGGGATGCGGATTCCGCCGAGCCAGACGTGGTCGCCCTCCGTAAAGGCGTGGACGTCGAATCCCGTTCCAAGGCGAGTTACGTAGGTCATGGTCTGGCCTTTCAATCGCCGTTCGGCCTCGATGAAATCGGACGGATGTGTGAGTTTGACGTTGCCTGGCTCGCCCTCGAACACGCGGACGGGCAGGCCGGCCCACTCCGCCAAGGCTCCGTCGTCCGTGAACATGCGCAATCCCGATGCCGCCGCCTTACGGTGGGCATCAAGAAGCTCACCGAACGGAAAAGCCTGAGGGGTCTGGATCGCCCGCAAGGACGAGCGGTCCAGCGTCGATAGGACCTCACTTTGCGTGCTGATGACCTTGATGGTGTCCGTCACCCCAACCCCTGGGACCGAGGGGCCTCGGCGACCCGCAGCAATCGCCCGGCCGATCAGATCGGGGCCGACGAAAGGGCGAGCCGCATCATGGACCAGAACGGTATCCGGCCTCGCCTCCGTGAGGGCTTCAAGGCCGCATAGAACGGAAGCCTGCCTGGTTTCACCCCCGAAGGCACAGCGCACGCCGTCTTTTCCCGGTCTGGGCGGGAGGGCGCCTACAGAGGAATCATACAAGTCCCGGTCATCGGGGTGAATCACTACTGTCGTATGTTTGACGTCGGAATGCGCCAGGAACGCTTCCAGGGTCCGGGTGAGGACAGGTTTTCCGCCGAGCGTCCGATATTGTTTCGGCAGGCCGTCTCCGGCTCGGGATCCGCGCCCAGCTGCAACGATAAGGACGGCGACCGACATATGACATTCTCTGCATAGGTTCGGCATTCCATAGCGCCGAAAAGCCAGAACGCAAATCCGGTCCTTCTCAAGCCCATGTGATCAGAACATGCGAGGCAGGCTCGCGCAGGGGCTTGTACTCGCGAATGAATTGGCTATTGATTGAGCAGAATGGAAAGTGATCAAAAAATAGGCGAAGCCGGTTTCGATATCGGCCCAATCTCGATTGGGATCTCGACCGTGCTCGCGCCCTTGTCCGGCGTGACCGACGTTGTTTTTCGCCGGATCGTCAAGCGTCTTGGCGCTGGCCTCGTCGTCTCGGAGATGGTTGCATCCGACGAGCTCGTCAAAGGTTCGGAAGAAGCGCAGCTGAGAGCCGAGGGAGCCGGGATCGAGCCTCACGTGGTCCAGCTTGCCGGCTGCGATCCGCGCTGGATGGGGGAGGCGGTTCGTGTGGCCGAGGGGGCGGGAGCCCGAATCATCGACATCAACATGGGTTGTCCGGCCAAGCGCGTTATCGGCGGGTACGCGGGCTCGGCGCTGATGCGCGATCTCGATCATGCATGCCGACTCATCGACGCCACGGTGAAGGCCGCGAACGTGCCGGTCACGGTCAAGATGAGGCTTGGCTGGGACCACGCCACCATCAACGCCCCGGAGCTTGCCCGTAGGGCGGAGGCCCTCGGCGTGAAGGCCGTCACGGTTCATGGGCGGACGCGTCAGCAGTTTTATAAGGGGCAGGCCGATTGGAGCGCCATCGCGGCTGTCGTCGAGGCGGTCCGCATTCCCGTCGTGGCTAATGGCGATATCGGCTCACTGGAGGATGCTCGCCGCTGCCTCGACGCATCCGGGGCCGCCGCCGTCATGATTGGGAGATTGGCGGTCGGGCGGCCGTGGTTGGTCGGGCAAATTGGAGCAGCGCTCCAAGGGCGGACCATCCCGGATCCCGAGCCCGAGGTGATGGCGGCGCTCGCGATCGAGCACTACGAGGGCCTTCTTGCCCTCTATGGCGAAGAGGTCGGCATCCGGCATGCGCGCAAGCATCTCGCGGCTTATGCCGATGCGGCCTCGTTTTGTGGCTTCGAGGTTCCTCATGCGGTCCGAAGGGCTCTGGTGACGTCGGAAGAGCCCGGGACCGTCGTTGCCTTGCTGCAAACCGTCTATGGGAATCGTGATCGGGTGGCGGCATGATGATGGGGATCAACGACCTGATCATGAACGCACTCCCGCTTCCGGTCCTGACGATCGGCCCGGAGCAGCGGGTGCTCCACGCCAACGCGGCGGCCGAATCGTTCTTCGAGATGAGCTTGCGGGTGATGCAGCGCCAGAAGCTGAGCGACTTCATCCCCTTCGGGTCCCCTATCATGGCCCTCGTCGAGGATGTGCGGCAGCGAGGATCGAGCGTCAGCGAACACAGGGTCGATATCGGAAGCCCGCGCCTGGGCGCGGAGCGGATCGTCGACGTTTTCGCCACGCCCCTCGGCGATGACCGGGGACGGGTCGTTGTGATGCTGCAGGAGCGCACCATCGCCTACAAGATGGACCGGCAGCTGACCCATCGCGGCGCGGCTCGCTCGATCACAGCCCTTGGCGCGATGCTCGCCCACGAGATCAAGAACCCGCTGTCCGGTATCCGCGGGGCCGCGCAGCTCCTCGAGCAATCGGCCGCGGAGGACGACCGAATTCTCACTCGGCTAATCTGCGACGAGACGGACCGCATCGTGAAGCTCGTCGAACGCATGGAGCTTTTCGGCGAGGAACGGCCGGTCGAGAGGGGGCCGATCAACGTTCACGGCGTTCTCGACCATGTGAAGCGACTGGCTCAATCCGGCTTTGCCCGGCACATCCGCTTCGTCGAGAACTATGATCCGTCCCTGCCTCCGGTCCTTGCCAACAGGGACCAGCTCATCCAAGTCGTCCTGAACCTCGTCAAGAACGCTGCGGAAGCGGTCGGGATCGACGCTTCGGACGGGGAGATTATTCTGTCCACGGCCTTCCGCACCGGTGTGCGCCTTCAAGTGCCGGGATCTCAGGAGCGGCTAAGCCTGCCGATCGAGCTCGCCATCAGCGACAACGGTTCCGGCATTCCGCCGGAACTGGCCAGCGACCTGTTCGAGCCTTTCGTCACGACCAAGGTGCAGGGCAGCGGTCTCGGCCTTGCGCTGGTGGCGAAGATCGTGGGCGACCATGGCGGCATCGTCGAATGCGATCCCGCGCCCCGACGTACGACATTCCGAATTCTTTTGCCGATGCACCGCGCCAATGATGGCCGCGGCGCTGAAATGTGAGGCTTGGTCCCATGCCGAGTGGACAGATCCTTCTTGCCGACGACGACGCCGCCATCCGGACGGTTCTGAACCAGGCCCTTTCCCGGGCCGGCTACGAGGTCCGTTCCTCGAGCAACGCCGCGACCCTGTGGCGGTGGGTTGCGCAAGGGGAGGGCGATCTCGTCATCACCGACGTGATGATGCCCGACGAGAACGCATTCGACCTCCTCCCACGCATCAAGAAATTGCGGCCGGAGCTGCCAATCATTGTCATGAGCGCCCAGAACACGTTCATGACGGCGATCAAGGCGTCCGAGCGCGGTGCGTACGAGTACCTGCCGAAGCCCTTCGACCTGAAGGAGCTTGTGGCGGTGGTAGGCCGCGCGCTGTCGCGACCCCGCGCCCCGTCCACCCCCAGCCCGGCGGCCGAGAACGAGGACATTCCGCTGGTCGGGCGTTCGCATGCCATGCAGGAAATCTACCGGGCCTTGGCGCGGCTGATGCCAACAGATCTTACGGTCATGATCACGGGCGAATCCGGGACCGGCAAGGAACTGGTGGCGAAGGCCCTGCACGACTACGGCAAGCGCAAGCAAGGTCCGTTCGTGGCCGTGAACATGGCGGCGATTCCCCGGGAGCTGATCGAATCCGAGCTGTTTGGGCACGAGAAGGGTGCCTTCACAGGTGCGACGGCTCGCAATACCGGCCGCTTCGAGCAGGCCGAGGGCGGCACCCTTTTCCTCGACGAAATCGGCGACATGCCTATGGAGGCCCAGACGCGACTGCTGCGGGTGCTCCAGCAGGGCGAGTATACGACGGTAGGCGGCCGGGTTCCGATCAAGACGAATGTCCGAATCGTCGCGGCAACCAACAAGGATCTGCGGATCCTCATCCAACAAGGCCTGTTCCGGGAAGATCTTTTCTTCCGGTTGAACGTGGTTCCCCTGCGCCTGCCGCCCCTGCGCGAGAGGGTTGAGGATATTCCCGATCTCATCCGTCACTTCTTCGTCCTCGTGGAGAAGGAGGGTCTGTCCCGCAAGCAGGTCGATGTGGAGGCCATGGATCGGCTGAAGCGCTATCGCTGGCCGGGCAATGTTCGCGAGCTGGAAAATCTCGTTCGCCGTCTGGCGGCTCTTTACCCGCAGGACACGATCACCGGCGCGATCATCGATGCTGAGCTGGATGCCCAGCCGATGCCCCTGCCGCAAATGAACGGGAAGTCCGAGCGGGTTAACGACTCGGAAGGTCTCTCGGATGCGGTGGAGCGGCACCTGGCCGAATATTTCTCAGGGTTCCGGGACACGCTCCCGCCTCCGGGCCTGTATCATCGGATTCTCCGGGAGATCGAAGGACCTCTGATCGGCGCAGCCCTTGCGGCCACCCGGGGCAACCAGATCCGGGCCGCTGAATTGCTGGGGGTGAACCGAAATACATTGCGCAAGAAGGTCCGCGATCTCGAACTCCTCGTGGTGCGGTCCGGCCGATAGTCTGTCGGCGCTGCTGTAATAATTTGACCACAGTGTTGTGTTGGTGCATCACCCATAAGTAGGCGCATGATAAAGCGCGCCTGATTTGCGGGGCCAGCTTTTGACCAGCCAGCACATACAAGCACAGCGTCAAGCGGCCGATCCGGCGCAGCGCAGTCTCGGCTGGCTCGGGCCCATTGCGGTTCTGGCGGCGCTGGCGTCAGCGCTGACGACGTTCCTGGTGCTGTCCGGCGCGACCCCTATCCTTCCAACCCACAACGTCGTCATGTGGGTGTTCGTCCTGAACGGCGCACTCATCCTGCTGCTGCTGGGCATCGTCGCATGGCAGGCGCGCAGGCTTGTGCGGGAGAGGCGTGCGGGAGCGGCGGCGGCCGGTCTTCATGTCCGGATCGTCGGTCTTTTCAGTCTGGTGGCGGTGCTGCCCGCGATTCTGGTTGCCGCGGTGGCGACTGTTACGCTGGAGCGCGGCCTGGACCCCTGGTTCACGGGATCGATCAAGGAGCTCATGACCAATACGGTGGAGATTGCGCGCTCCTATCGTGAGATGCAGTGCCGGACCCTTGCGCGTGAAACGCAGCTCATGGCCGCCGACCTCAACCGCGCGAAGGTCCTCTATGACGCGGACCGCAAGGTGTTCAGGGACTTCCTGCAGTCGCGCGCGGTCTTCCTGGGTTTTCCGCTTGCGATGATTGTCGAGCCGGATGGCACGGTGGTCGAGAAGGTCGAGGTGAAGGCGATCGAGGGAATGCCTCAGCCGACCCCTGCCGATCTTCGGGACGCCAACAGCAGCGACGCTCTGTGCCTTTTTCCGAGAACCGGCAACATCTTCCGTTCGATCCTAACCCTGGAGGCGCATGGCGGGCGTGTCCTGTACGTGGCCCGCGAGGTTGATCCGCGCGCGGTCGAGTTCCCCCCCGTGGCGGAGGCCGGAATCGCGTTCTACGAGGCTCTCGACCAGAAGAAATCGGGCATACAGATCGCCTTCGCGTCCATGTTCACCCTGATCGCCCTGATCGTCCTTCTGTCGGCCATCTGGTTCGGATTGAACTTCGCGAACCGCCTTGTCGCACCGATCCGCCGCCTCATCCATGCAACCGACCAGGTTGCGACGGGGAATTTCTACGTTCAGGTACCGGTTCGGCGAGGCGAGGGGGATCTGGGTCACCTCGGCGAGACGTTCAACAAAATGACGTCGGAGCTGCGGCACCAGCATGACAGCCTCACGGCGGCGAGCGACCTCATGGACCGCCGCAGGCGCTTCACGGAGGCGGTGCTGGCCGGAGTATCGGCAGGCGTCATCGGCATCGACGCGCACGGGTCGATTACCATCGTCAATCCTTCGACCGAAGCGCTCCTCGCAACGCCCAGGGAGGATCTTCTTGGCCGCTCGATTGCCGTTGTGCTGCCCGAAGTCGCTGAGCTTGTCGAGGAAATGCGGAATGCCCGACAGCGCCTGATGCAGCGGCAGATCGAGGTTACCCGCCGAGGCAAGGAGCGGACCATCAACGTGCGCGTCACAAGCGAACAGGCGCGCAGCGAGGACAGGGATCTCGTCATCACTCTCGATGACATCACCGATCTGGTTTCAGCTCAACGTACTTCCGCCTGGGCCGACGTTGCCCGGCGCATTGCCCATGAGATCAAGAATCCGCTCACGCCGATCCAGCTTTCGGCCGAGCGCATTCGCCGGAAATACGGAAAGGTCATCACAACCGACCGTGAGGTCTTCGACCAGTGCACCGACACCATCGTCAGGCAGGTCGACGACATCAAGCGGATGGTCGATGAGTTCTCGTCGTTCGCGCGCATGCCGAAGCCGACAATCGGCAGCGAAGACCTTGCGGAAACAATCCGGCAAGTGGTCTTCATGATGCGGATTGCGCATCCCGAGATCCAGTTCAGGGACAAGATGCCGGACGGGCCCGTCATCGCTCCGTTCGACCGCCGCCTTCTTTCACAGGCCGTCACGAACATCGTGAAGAACGCCACGGAAGCGATCGCGGCCGTACCGGAGGAGGAGCGGGGGCCGGGGGAGATTTCCGTCGTGCTCGATGATACGCACCCTGAGTACCTGATTTTGGCCGTGACCGACAACGGCAAGGGTTTCCCTGCGGAAGGAAGGCAGCGTCTGCTGGAGCCCTATATGACGACCCGCGAGGGGGGCACCGGGCTGGGGCTTCCCATCGTGAGCAAGATATTGGAGGAGCATGGCGGAGGCATGGAGCTTGTCGATAATCCGACTGGACGCGGGGGGCAGGTCCGTATGTGGATACCGAAGACCAAACCTGCCGCAGCTGAAGAGACATCCGTCGCCGCTGGGCGAACCGAAGGGCACAGGGCTGGGCTATGAGTGCTGATATCCTTGTGGTCGACGATGAGGTCGACATTCGCGAACTTGTGGCCGGCATTCTCGAAGATGAGGGTCATCGCACCCGCACGGCCGGTACGTCCGACGAGGCTTTAGCGTCCATCGAAGCGCGGCGTCCACACTTGGTGTTTCTCGACATCTGGCTACAGGGCAGCAAGCTCGATGGCCTTCAGGTGCTCGATCTCGTCAAGGCTCATCATCCCGACCTGCCGGTGGTGATGATCTCCGGGCACGGAAATGTCGAGACGGCGGTCTCTGCCATCAAGTCTGGCGCCTACGACTTCATCGAGAAGCCCTTCAAGGCCGATAGGCTCGTCCTTGTCGCCGAACGTGCGTTGGAAGCGTCTCGCCTCAAGCGCGAGGTTCGGGATCTGCGGACGCGCTCGGTCCAGGCCAGTCGGATCGCCGGCAAGTCGATCGTGGTCAACCAGCTGAGGCAGGCCGTCGAGCGGGCGGCGCCCACCAACGCCCGCATCATGGTCACGGGCGCTCCCGGGTCCGGCAAGGAATTGACCGCACGGACGATCCACCGTCTGTCCACACGGGCGAACGGGCCGTTCATTGTTGTTTCCGCCGCCACGATTACGCCGGAGAACATGGAGGCCGAGCTGTTCGGCGTGGAGGCCGACGACGGACGCGGACGCCGGGTCGGCGCGCTCGAGGAGGCCCATGGCGGCACCCTCTACATGGATGAAATCGCCGACATGCCCCGGGAAACTCAGAACCGGATCCTGCGGGTGCTGGTCGACCAGAACTTCCAGCGGGTCGGTGGCACCACCCGCGTTCATGTGGACGTTCGCATCATTTCGTCGTCGAGCCGCGATCTGCCTGCGGAAATTGCTGCGGGACGCTTCCGCGAAGACCTTTTCCACAGACTGGGCGTCATCCCGATCCGGGTTCCGTCACTGGCGGAACGGCGGGAGGATGTGCCCGAGCTGATCGATTTCTTCATGGACCAGATTTCGGCGGCCTCGGGCCTCCCCAGGCGCAAGATCGCCGAAGACGCCATGGCGGTGCTCCAGTCGCATGACTGGCCCGGCAATGTGCGCCAACTGCGCAACAACGTCGAACGGCTGATGATTCTCAGCACGGGCGACCCTGATGCGGCGATCACGGCGGACATGTTGCCGTCGGAGATTGGGACGCTGGTTCCGACCACTCCCGGCGGATCCGGCGGCGAAAAGTTGATGAGCCTACCTCTGAGGGAGGCGCGAGAAATCTTCGAGCGGGAATATCTTCTGGCCCAAATCGCCCGTTTCAGCGGGAATATCTCGCGAACGGCCGAGTTTATCGGTATGGAACGCTCCGCGCTCCACCGGAAGTTGAAATCACTAGGAATCGGCGGCTAGGGCAACGATCCACGGAAAAAATACTCGGAGGGGGTATAACGGCCATGCCCCCCCTTGCGTAACGGTAATCTTCGCCCTGTAATAAGTGAGCCGGTCACCGACCGCACGAAAGCGGACAACCAAGAGAGGCGGCCCCATAGCCAAGACCGGCGGCGAAGGGGTTGGCGAGGCAAACTCAATGGCGGGCGATCGCGCGCAGAATCTCCAGGACACCTTTCTCAATTATGTCCGGAAGAACAAAATCCCCCTGACGATCTTTCTGGTCAACGGCGTGAAGCTTCAGGGCGTCGTCACCTGGTTCGACAATTTCTGTGTGCTTTTGCGCAGAGATGGGCACTCCCAGCTCGTCTACAAGCATGCTATCTCTACGATCATGCCAGGACAGCCCGTGCAATTGTTTGACCAGATTGACGAGGCCGGCGAAAAGGCTTGATTTGACCGAACCGCGCACCCCGGGGGAACACCGCCTCGCACAGCTTGCCGAACCTGAGAAAGAGGTTGCGGCTGGCACGAACACGCTTGTCATCGGCCCTTACCTGACTCGCAGGCGGCGGGCGCCTTCAGGGCCGGTCGAGGAGCTGGATGCCTCAAATCCACGCCCGCCCGAAGCCCGTCTCGACGAAGCAGCAGGCCTTGCCGCCGCCATCGATCTCCACGTCGTGCGAGCACTGATTACGCCTCTCGCGTCGCCCCGGCCCGCCACTTACATCGGCAGCGGCAAGGTCGACGAAGTAGCGGCATTGGTCCGAGCCGAGGAGGTCGGGCTCGTCATCATGGATTGCGCGCTGAGCCCCGTGCAGCAACGGAACCTGGAAAAGGCCTGGGGCGCGAAAGTCATCGACCGAACGGGCCTGATCCTCGAAATTTTTGGACGCCGCGCACGGACCAAGGAGGGCACCCTTCAGGTCGAGCTCGCGCATCTGTCCTATCAGAAAGGGCGGCTTGTCCGGTCCTGGACGCACCTTGAGCGGCAACGGGGCGGGTTCGGCTTCCTTGGCGGCCCAGGTGAGACTCAGATCGAGGCCGACCGGCGGCTCATCCAAGACCGGATGACGAGGATCGAGCGAGAGCTTGAGACGGTGGTCAAGACGCGTTCCCTGCACCGGCAGAGCCGGAGGAGGGTGCCTTACCCGATCGTAGCGCTTGTCGGATACACCAACGCGGGCAAGTCCACTCTTTTCAACCGCATGACCTCCGCCGAAGTGTTCGCCGAGAACCTTCTCTTCGCGACCCTCGACCCAACGTCGCGTGCAATCGATTTGCCGCACGGCGAAAAGGCGATCCTATCCGACACGGTGGGCTTCATCTCGGATCTGCCGACCATGCTGGTAGCCGCGTTCCGGGCGACCCTGGAAGACGTGGTGGAGGCCGACATTCTTCTCCATGTGCGCGATGTTTCCCATGGGGAAACCGAAGCCCAGGCGGGTGATGTCGCCGTCGTCCTGCGAGAGCTCGGCATTGATCCAAACGACACGCGACGCATCATCGAGGTGTGGAACAAGGCTGATCTTCTCTCCGATGAGGATCGTCAACGGCTCGCAGCAGCGTCAACCCGCGCGGACGAGGAGACACGGCCCATCCTGATCTCGGCCCTGACCGGGGAGGGGCTGCCTGAACTTCTCTCGACCATCCAGGAGCATCTTGCGTCTGGAAGGCTCACCTATGAGGTCGATGTGGCGCCGGAGGATGGGCAGGGCCTCGCATGGCTGCACGAGAACACGGAAATCCTCGAGCGCCAGACCCTCGAAAGCGGGCGCACGATCCTCCAGGTGCGCCTCAGTCAGGGGAAGGAGCCCCGCTTCCTCAACCGCTTTCCGAACGCCCGGGTGCTATGACGGGGAGCCAGGCTTTCGTTCTGCGAGCTTGGCCTCGACCCACAGCCGCTCCATCTCGTCGAGGCTAGCACCTTCCAGGGATTTCTCCTGCCGCTGGAGTGCGCTCTCGACAGACCGAAAGCGCCTCTCGAACTTCGAGTTCGTACGGCGAAGAGCTGCCTCTGGATCGATCCCGTAGTGTCGAGCGAGGTTCGTGACCGAAAACAATAGATCACCGATTTCGTCTTCGATCCTGTCTTTTTCGCCTGACGAAGAGGCGTCCTTAACCTCTTCCAATTCCTCGTGAATCTTATCGATCACCTGGGCGGTTTCCGGCCAGTCGAAGCCCACCTTCGCGGCCTTGGTGGTGAGCTTTTGGGCTCTGGTCAGCGCCGGGAGCGCCGGAGGAATGCCGTCTAGAAACCCTGTCTGCTGATCATCGGTCGGGAGGCCAAGTTTCTCGCGTGACAGGCGTCGCTCGGCTTTTTCCTCCTGCTTGATCTCGTCCCACAGGGCTTTCACCTCCGCGGGCGAAAGATCCTGCGCCTCGCCAAACACGTGCGGGTGCCGGCGGATGAGTTTTCGGGTGATTGCCTCAACCACGTCGGGGAAAGCGAAAAGGCCTTTCTCGGCAGCCATTTGAGCATGAAAAACGACCTGGAGGAGAAGGTCTCCCAACTCGTCCTTGAGGTCGGTGAAGTCGCCGCGCTCGATGGCATCCACCACCTCGTAGGCTTCCTCCAGGGTGTAGGGTGTGATGGACGCGAAATCCTGTTCCTGATCCCAGGGGCAGCCCGTGTTGGGATTACGAAGCGCGGCCATGATTTCCAGGAGCCGCGTGATGTCGGAGGAAGGCTTCATCCGCGAACCCATGATGGTGTCGGAGGGCTGAACATGTGACCCACGCCGCCTGGACGCAAGCGTGATCTTTCGGCTTAGCGAAACCGGTCCCAGACCAGGGAGGCGAGGGGCATGACGTAATTGCGCCGCAACGTGATGATCAGCACCCCGCAAAGCGCGATGGCTGTCCCCAGCCCGGTTCGAAGGTCGAAATGGTCGCCCGTGATAAGGATCCCGAGCGCCACCGTCATCAGCGGATTCAGCACGATGAGCGGCGCGATCAGGTTTGCCGGGTATTTCTGGATCAGGCCATAATAGAGCGTGTGGGCAATAAGGGATACGATAAGGGCAGAAAACAGGACAGCCGCCAGGAACGGCCAGCCGGCCTGCATGGCGAGGTTCATCTGATTTGTCTCGAAACCGGCCGACAGAATGATGAGCGGCACCACCGAGGTGAGGCCGACCCATGCTTGGAGCTTCAGGGGCCGTGCGCCTTCGATCTGCTTCATCATCACGGCCGCAATGGAGCCCGCAGCGGCCGAGGCGAGAATCAACACGAGACCGCCCGACACCGCAAACCCTTCACTTGGATCCCACATCACCAGCATTCCGCCAAGGAAGGTAAGGACGATACCGAGCCCCCGCCTCCACTCAATCCGCTCTCCGAGCATAGCTACCGACAGAAGCGTTGTAATCGGCAGCCCGAGCTGGCTGACGATCGCGGCGCTTGAAGGTGTGGCCGTCTTGATCCCGAGAAAGAACAGCGCAAAACCGCCGCCGCCCATTAAGAATCCAACCACCAGGACGCGCCAGCGGGGTCTTGGAACCGGGAAAAGCCAAGGAGCCGCTGCGAGCGCCACGATGCCAAAACGCACGGCTGCGTAGAACAGCGGCGGGATCTCCATGCCCGACACGACAAGCTTGGCGATGATGGTGTGTGCGGCCCAGGTCGCGCAAACCAGGAGCACAATCAAGAAGTCCCGAAGGGTCATGTCACGATTAAGAGCAATCGAGCCAGGCGATCAACCGGCAGCTGACGCGGGGCTGGCATGTTTTTTGACAAAGCCGGCCGGGCAGGGCGTTGCTCAGGTGGTTTCCTCTCGGATCCAACGCTCTAGGATGCCAACGACATAGGTCTTCTCGGCAGCGCTCAAGGGAAATCCCAGCTGGATCCCATGCCACTTCTCGAGACAGGAACGGCAGCATGTGCCAGTCGCATGTTGGGCGATGAAGACAGGGTGCCCACGAAACGGCGTCTGCTTTCCGTCATTGGCCGGGTTCGCCGGAGCCAGCCGCCTGTCGACGAAATCCCGGGCATGTTCCAAGACGGCTGGGAGACCTTTGCCCGTGAGATAGCTGCGCTCCTGAGCCCGCAGGTGGAAGCGCTGGCGAAAAGTCGACTTGGACAAGGCGGCGAATAGCTGACCCATATCTCTCATCAGACAGTCCAGCTTCTCGTTCGACTGAATCAATGGCCAACCATATCCGCTAACTCAACGGCTGGAGGCAATGCCCAAGGCCATGGGAGAGGCGGAGGGGACTTCAGCCACCTATATATCGTGTAAGCGCAATATAGAGATGACACCCCTCTGCAAAGTTCAAATGGCACTCTCCTGCTTTTCGGGGCTGTAGGAGGACGTGCCGTATGAC
>NZ_QOIO01000061.1 GCF_003332305.1 Microvirga aerophila
AGCATGGATGGCAAGGGGGCTTGGCGCGACAACGTCTTTGTCGAGCGCCTGTGGCGCAGCATCAAATACGAGGAGGTGTATCTGAGGGCCTACGACAGTGTCGCTGAGACCCGCGCTTCGATTGGTCGGTATTTGGCCTTCTACAATGGCCGGAGGCCCCATTGGAGCCTTGACCGGAGGACACCCGATCTGGCCTACTTCACTCCGCTGCCGCAGCTTGCGGCAGCCTAACCCCCGCAGAGGCTCCACATAGCGAACCGGAAACGCTGTTCAGACAAACCGAGCCACCTCTGACTTCAGCTTTCAGGAAAAAGACACTGTTTGGGCCGCCTCTCACTTACCATGACACCCTTGTACCCAACCGGCTCTCGCGATTTCCCCAATTTCCAATTTTTTGCCCATTTAATAATGGGCATGTGCTCATAGCTCTCTGACCAGCATACATACTCAACGTCCTGAGCCTGACATCCTCCGTTGCTTGAAGGGGCAGAGAGGGGATTGCTCTGTGCCCTGCTCACGAGTTTATTGGCAGGCGATTGAGCCCGGCATAGATAGTGTAATCGGCCGAACGATACCGGCCGGTGTTCAGCTCAAAAGCCATCTTGAGTTTGCAGGGATAACCCAGCTCCTCAAAGCGAGACTTGCGGTGGAAGAACTCGGCCTCGGTATTGCGCCCGTTCTCATCAACGAATTTTGGGCGATGCACCACGAAGCCCTGGTCGACCATATTGTCCCAGTTCTTTGAGCCTGAGATATCCTCCAACTCGGGTGCTTTGCCCTTGCGGCTCGCATCCATCTTGGCAGGGTGAGCTAGCACCTGCACATGGCAGTTCAAATCATGTGCGAAGGCATGCAGGGTGCGCAGGCAACGGCCGATATAGTCAGTTTCCGTCTCGTTGCGATCGCGGGCAGCCTCCAGCCTATTCCAGGGATCGACCTGGATGATGCGTGCGCCGTGCCGGCTCACTGTGACCTCCGCCATGTCCAGGAACCATTCGAGCGACGGTCGCTGCTCGGGATGTAGAAGCCAGAGAAAGTGATCGTTGATCCAGTTGTCGGCAGCCTGTGTGTCTTGGTCCGTCATAGCATGTTCCAGCTTGCCGGCATGGAGTTGCCGGAGCGTGCGGCGGTGATGCGGCTTGGCCCGCGTCTCGAAGGAGGCAATGGCGGCCGTTAGACCGTATGCTCGACAGATTTGGTACCAAATCTGCATGAACAGCGTGGTCTTACCGTGCCCTGGGTGCCCCGTAACAACACTCAATGTGCGCGGAGCAAGGTGAACCTTGCTCTCCCATTCGGCGAAGCCAGGGTGCCACAGAGTCAGGGGAGGGAGCTCCGGCAGGTCACCGAGGCGATAAAGGCCGTTGACGGGCCAGGGCAGAGCACGGTGTGTCACAAGCTCGTGGAGCACTGCCGGACCAAAGGTGCGAAGCACGTCATTGGCGTCCTTGCAGCCGTCCGGCCACTCGACGTAGTAGAACCGGGCAGCCCCGAATAGCCGCACCAGATCGGCACGAAGCGCACCGCCGGGGCCGTCATTATCACCACAGCAGACGAAGCGCTTCGTCCGGCTGAGCCCATTGCGAAGTGCGTCCTCTACGTAGGCATAGCCCCGCAGCTCCGTGGGATCCTCGGACGTACGTGATCGGGCACCATTGGGTACGCTGATCACCTGCTCAACGGGAATGCCGGCCTCGACCAGAGAGGCCGCGTCCATTTCACCTTCAGTGATGAACACAGTCTCCGAACCGATCACACGCTCGACATTCCAGAACTGAAGCTTGCCACCCTTCTTAGACGTGAAGGCTTTCACCGGAAAGGCAGCAGCCTTCCAGTTCACCATCTCGCCTGCAGCCCGATATGAGAACACAAGCGCCTCGCTTTCGCGGTGCAGCTCAGGGAAGAATACCGCACCGGAGCCGACGCCGAGCCGCTCCAAAGTCGCCTGGCTGATCTTGCGAACCGTTTCGGCGTACGTCACGGCCGCTGCACTCAACGTCGGAGACGCCTCCGCTCCAGTCGCAGTGCCAGCAATGGAAGACTGCCCCATCATTTTGTATCCTTACAGAAAGGCATCGATCAAGTTTCTTGCGGCGGGTTGGCGAGCACCGCGGACATTGCGTGCGGTGTTCGCCTCGGCGGTTCGGGACCCTAATCCCAATTTCACGCAGGCGGTCGGTGATCAAAACCCGACCTCATCGCCAGTGTCGTTCAGGAGATAGCCCTGACAGCGCCAGTGCTTGCCCTCGCGGTCCACTGCAATGCCGGCTGCCCGTTTCTCATTCACCCAGGCCGGCACATGTGGGTTGGCGCCAGGCGGAGATGCTCGGCTGCTCTGCTGCAGATTGCGGATCACCTTGCCCAGATATGCACCGGAGTTCTGCGCCTGCTCTGCCAGGTCGAGCACACGGTTGGCTTCCATGAAGTCGCCGCTCTGGAGCTCCAGAAGCTGCATGCAGCGAGCGCGGCTAACTCCCTTCGCCACAAGGCCGTTCAAACAGGCCCAGAAGCGCTCCTCGTCCGAGACGTCGGCTGGGGTGCGAGCCTCGCTCTGACTCTTTTCTTTATGTGATTGTGGTTGTGGTTGTGGTTGGTTCAGCTGGGCTTTGCCATTGCTGGCCTCGTGCTGAAGCATTGCTTGAGCATTGGTTTGCTTTTGCTTTGCCTGACCCGACGCGAGGCCACCCTGCCGACCTGCTGCGGCGCGCTTCTGGTATTTCTCCTTTGTCGTTGTTAGTTCCGCCTCGATCCGCTTGTGCCGCCAGCCGGGCTCGAAGAATTCGGCTAGGGTGGGGCGGATTTCCATCCATTGGTCTAACGGCACGCGGCTAATACGCGCCAACTTTGCATCCTCTGGCGGCAGCCCTTCATGCCGCCAGTAGTGCAGGTTGAGCATGAGGTAGACCCCATGCTCCAGAGCGCTAAGGTGCACTGTATCGGCGAGGTAATCGCCGGGATAGAAAGGCATCCAGGGGTGGCTCATATCACCTCTTCCCGGCGCATCCGCCCGATGATGCCGAGCTCGGGGCACCT
Source organism: Microvirga aerophila (assembly GCF_003332305.1). Lineage (GTDB taxonomy): Bacteria > Pseudomonadota > Alphaproteobacteria > Rhizobiales > Beijerinckiaceae > Microvirga > Microvirga aerophila. The sequence continues at coordinate 3,034 of NZ_QOIO01000061.1, forward strand.
GCCCCATCCTTTGCGGGAGACTGGTTACCCGCGCTGAATTGCAGAATTGTCGCGGCGGGCCGTATGAAACAGAGCCCCTCGCGACCTGCTTGGAGCCACTCGAGAGGAGTGGGCCAGACTCGAAGTTCGCTCTGAGACGAAGGGTGAGCCGTACCAACTGCCTCCTCCCCAAGCGCAGAGGCCCGGTTGAGCCATGTTGAGAGGCGGCGAACCATGGGTGCCCAGGCCACAATGTCCGATACTTCACCGTGTTTATCGGTGATCAGAAAGAGGAAGGCGCGAACGCCCTCCACTTCGTTGATACCGCGCGGTTTAAACCGGAACCCTAGCTCATCGAAGACTACATAACCGACACGTACTGGGAAGGGCTCAGTCAAGGCAGTCACCGGAACACCGAGCCGTACTAGTTCATTAGTCTCCCGTGCCAGGAGGTCGCCGCAGCCCCAGAACGCAGCAGCAATGTCCGCCGGTCTAAGAGCCTTAGACTTACGCGATGGGCTACGGAGCATGATTGTACCCCTTCGCTAGCTTCAGACTGGTGATGGTGATCTCGCTACGCAGAACATAGCGAAGGCGGAGACCACGATGCGCTTTGTCGAAGTGGTTGCTGCGGACAGTGTCGATCACTGCACCCGCCTTGCGGACCTGGCGAACGAACTGGTGCCAAGCCGGCATCATCAGACCAGTCGGGGCGTACCCCGACTTACCGGCTTGCATGAGGTGAAGAAGAGCCAAAGCGGCGTGGCCCTGAACCGTGAACTCACGGTAGCCATCCGCATGGCCGCGAATTTCTTCGATAGGATTATGAAGGAACGAGTTGATCTGGAGCATCTTACACCTGACGAGAAAGGCCGGAGAGTTCGACGAGTAGGGCCGCCGTGACAGGGCTCACACGAGAGCGGCGAACGATGGCGCGAACGGCCGGGATAGCTAGCAGTTCGAGGTTGCGCTGCGGATCGATGAACTCGACACGAGCGGAAGGCTTGCGCCGCGAGCGGCGTGTGATAAAAGGCTGTTGCATATCAATTACCTTCAAGCCCCGCCGGAGCCCTCTTCGTGTGGGGTTTTCCTTTGGAGCGTGGCTCTATGGGGCTGATTAGACCGTCACGGGACGGCTCTGACGTGCGGCAACCCAGTCGATGAGGTCGCCGGTCTTCCAACCGAGTTTCCGTGTGCTCAGCTGCATTGGGGCGGGCACTCCACCGCTGCGGTAGAGTCGACGGAAGTGGGAAATGCTGAAGTTGAGGAAGGCCGCTGCCTCAGCGGTGTTCAACACTTTGTGGCGGGAGAGATCCGCCGGGAGATGGCTTAGAACTACAGTCATCGCTAACCTTTCGAAATCACCGGCTTAACCGGTGTTACGAATGATTAGGGACGTTCATTGGGATTGAAATGGAGACTTAATCCCAAAGCCTCTCTCACCACGCGGTCCGCCAATTCTTCCGCTTTCTGCTGCCGTAATGCGAGCGCAATGCCCTTAATTTGAGCTGCTACTTTCGGCTCCTGCAAGTCATACAATTGGAGAGCTGTTGAATTTTTTACCGATTTGTTTCGAAAGGACTTGTCCCATTCAGTGATTGTCGACTTAAGATTTTTCGACTTCTTCCCGACAATTGTGCGTATTTCCGGGTGATTTTCTGCAAGGAACGCCGCTGCTTCCTGCTTCTTCCTACCAGCTGCAATCAAAGCAACCAATGCTAGAGCAATAGATGCCCTTTGCCTTGCAACTTGGCTAATATCGAGTGGCTTGTTAGCGGGCTTGGACACCCTGAGCAGCGGGTGCCCCAAGTCTTTGAACAGTGAGTGAATGGATCCGACATCAAGGTCGCCAATCGCTTCCGCAAGCATATAGAATGTGTCTGCTTCTACAGAGGGCACACCGAGCTTCCTGAGGAACTCGCCGACCGCACATAATGCCTCTGAGTAGCGTGATCGGGTAGAGCCGGTGTTGCTGCAGGATGTTGATCCTCCGCTCAGAGCGACGGAAATTGCATCCTTGAGATCGCTTATGGCAGTCGCTTCACCCACGGTAGGAGTCCAAGGGGCAGCAGCGACAGCAATGTTCGCCCAGGGCTGATTCAGGGTGTTTTTCATGTATTGATCTTCCGTGACAAAAATGGCTCGTTAGGTGTCTTGGAAGATTACTTGTTCTGGTTAAAAGCCGTCTTAATGCATCATTAACTACTTTGCCGGTTTCGGTACGCCGAGGTTAACCCGCTGATCTTATTGTAAAAAGACATTGCTGAAAGTGTGGATATCTCGTGGATATCCTCAGCAGAGTTTTGTCGCCTTGCTCTGCTACGAATGCACTACGAGCTGACTTTGGGACCAAATGGTTATCATCGTTTGCTGCGGCCGGTTTTGCCATGCGTCTAGTGCCTCGGACTAAGGGTATTAGGCCAGATCATCGCAATTAAACTAAGCATATTCAGTGATTTATCCCAATTTTGATGCTGGATTTGATATTTCTGGAAGCGCATAGGAAGCTGCATCGACCCTCCAGTCGTCTCGTCCAACAAATCGATAATGACTACTGTAGTCTCTGTAGCCCGTATGGTCGGCATTTCGGGGCTAAGCAGACAATCACAAAGTCACGCTTAAGGACCGTACCTGACCCAAAGCGGGCATTTCAAGGGACAGCGCACCGCCACCGCTGGAGTCTACGGACCAAGGGTTTGCTGCCTTCAGCCGCGAAACCGAAGTGCTTCCAGCACGACGGCGAAAGCGGGCGCGTGCTGACGGCTGCTCGGGTAATAGAGGTGATACCCAGGATAAGGTTCGCACCAATCTTCCAGCACCCGTACGAGCCTACCTTCTCTGACATGATCTTCGACCAAGTTGTCGGGCAGGTAAGCCAGTCCCATTCCGTCCAACGCCGCCCTGCGTGCGATCTCCAGGCTGTTGATCGCAAGTTGGCCTTCGACGCGCACGTTGATCTCGCGGCCGCGCCTCTCGAACTCCCAAGGGAAGTACCCGCCTCGTGTGACCCGCCGCATGTTGATGCAGCGATGCCCGGTGAGGTCTTCCGGGCGCTTTGGCAGGGGATGCGTCCTGAAGTAGTCCGGCGCCCCGACAATCGCCTGACGGATGTCCGGCCCGATGCGTACCGCGATCATATCCTTCTCGACGAACTCGCCCACCCGGACACCGGCATCAAAACGTTGACTCACGATGTCGGTCAGACCCTCGTCGGTGACCAATTCGATCGTGATGTCGGGATACTCGCGCATCAGCTTCGACAACCGTGGCCAGAGGAGCGTCTCGGCCGCATGCTGGGTCGAGGTGATGCGGACGATGCCGGATGCCTTGTCCCTAAGTTCCGTGAGCGCCAGGAGACTTCCCTCGATCTGAGCGAATTGTGGCTCGATGCTGCGCAGGAGGCGCTCACCGGCTTCGGTAGGAGCGACACTGCGGGTGGTGCGGTTCAGGAGCCGCAAGCCCAGCCGCTCCTCGAGCCCTCTCATGGCCTGGCTCAGGGCCGGCTGCGAGACACCGAGCTGAACCGCAGCCCGGGTGAAACTGCCCTCGCGCGCGACGGTGATGAACGCGACCAGATCACTGACGTTATCCCGAAACATTCATAATCTCTGCTTATAGGCCCAAGACGAACATAGCATCTAATCCTATTAGTGGGCAGCCGCTAAATTGATGTCCATGCCAAGCGATGAACTTGGTCCGAACCAGATCCATGCCGGCGTTGCAAGGATGCACCCGCCCGATGGATTGGCCCTAATGAACATCAAGGAAGGATGTTGAGATGAAGGAGCTAGCCCTTGGCCTTGCAATCATGCTGGGATCCGTATCCGGCTTCGATGTCAGTGCCTCTCCGGCCTTGGCTCAGGACATGTCGAACGGCGCTGCCAACTTCTACAAGAGCGACCGGGTCGACGTGAAGAGTGTGACCTTCCGCAACCAGTACAACATGCAGGTGGCGGGCCATCTGTTCACGCCCAAGGACATGCAGCCGAACGCCAAGCTGGCCGCGATCGTCGTCGGACACCCGATGGGCGCCGTAAAGGAGCAGAGCGCTGATCTCTACGCCACCAAGATGGCCGAGCAGGGCTTCGTGACGCTCTCCATCGACCTGTCCTTCTGGGGCGATAGCGAGGGCAAACCCCGCAATGCGGTTCTGCCTGAGGTGTACACCGAGGACTTCAACGCGGCCGTCGATTACCTCGGATCGCAAACCTTCGTCGATCGCGAGCGCATTGGGGCGCTTGGCATCTGCGGCAGCGGGGGCTTCGCCATCAACGCCGCCAAGGTCGACCCGCGCATGAAGGCCATCGCGACGGTCAGCATGTACGACATGGGCGCCGTGACCAGGAACGGTCTTGGACACTCACAAACCGTCGAGCAGCGCAAGGCGATGATCGCGGCGGCGGCAAACCAGCGTTATGCCGAGTTCCAAGGCGGCGAGACGAAGTGGCTCAACTATCTGCCAAAGACATTGCCAGCCAATGCCGACCCCATCACGCGCGAGTTCCACGACTTCTATCGCTCCTCCCGTGGTGAGGCCGTGCCGGAAGGCACGCCGGCAGAACTCTCCCAAAATCGGGCCATGGTCCAGGAGGCGAAGTTCGTGAACTTCTACCCGTTCAACGACATCGAGACGATCTCGCCGCGGCCGATGCTCTTCATCACGGGAGACAAGTCACATTCGCGGGAGTTCAGCGAGGATGCTTACAAGCGGGCAGGCGAGCCGAGGGAGCTCTACATCGTCCCAAACGCAGGTCATGTCGACCTCTACGACCGGGTGAACCTGATCCCGTTTGAGAAGCTGACCGACTTCTTCCGCGGGAACCTGAACTCGTAAGACCTCCGCCGCGACAGACGTTGCAACGCGGCACGCCCGGCTCCCGGGGGTGCCTTCCAGTCGTATCAAGGATTATTCTCGATGCAAGCTGAAACCACGGCAGAAGCCCTGGCGGGGGCTGAGACAGCCTCATGGGGCTCCATCTTCGCGATGACGCTCTGTGTCTTCGCGCTCATCGCGTCGGAGTTCATGCCGGTCAGCTTGTTGACGCCGATCGCGTCCGATCTCCGGATCACGGAAGGCCAGGCCGGCCAGGCCATCGCCGTCTCCGGCGCATTCGCTGTCATCATCAGCCTTTTCATCTCCTCACTGGCTGGACGCTTGGACCGCAAGATCCTCGTGCTCTCGCTGACGCTCGTGATGGCGATCTCGGGAACAATCGTGGCCCTTGCGCCGAACTACCCGATCTTCATGATTGGTAGGGCGCTGATCGGTGTCGTCATCGGTGGCTTCTGGTCCATGTCGGCGGCCATCGCCATTCGGCTCGTCCCCAAGGATCAGGTGCCGAGGGCCTTGGCGATCTTCAACGCCGGCAATGCGTTGGCCACTGTCATCGCTCCTCCCCTGGGAAGCTTCCTCGGCGCGATCATCGGCTGGCGCGGCGCCTTCTTCGCCGTTGTTCCCGTCGCCGTGTTCGTCTTTGTGTGGCAATGGATCAGCCTTCCGTCGATGAAGGCAGAGCGCACCCCGGGTTCCGCGAACGTGTTCAAGGTGCTCAAGAGGCCCCTGGTCGCCTTGGGCATGGCGGGCGTCGGCCTGTTCTTCATGGGGCAGTTCGCGCTGTTCACCTATGTCCGCCCGTTCCTTGAAACCGTCACCAACGTTGGCGTTTCGACGCTCTCGCTCATCCTGTTGGGGATCGGTATCGCCGGGGTCGTTGGCAACAGCCTGATCGGCTGGTTCCTGAAGAATGGCCTCTACGGGACGTTGATCCTGCTTCCCATACTGATGGCCATCATCGCTGTGGCACTCATCGGGTTCGGAGACCGGGTACCCGCGACCGCCGCGTCGCTGGGTGTCTGGGGTCTCATCGCGACGGCGGCGCCCGTCGGTTGGTGGACATGGCTGGCGAAGTCCCTCCCGCAGGACGCCGAAGCCGGCGGCGGCCTCATGGTTGCGGTGATCCAGCTCGCGATCACACTGGGCGCGATCGTCGGAGGCCTGCTGTTCGATACCGCCGGCTATCAGAGCGCCTTTGGCGCCAGTGCGCTCCTGTTGCTGATCGGTGCCTTGCTGGCCTTCTTGACATCGCGAGCTGGCCAGGATCAGTCAGCCTGACAGACGGGCAGCCCAAGCAAACGACGTCGGCAGTCTTGCTGCCGACGTCTCGCTTCCGCCCCACGAACGGGCACCGGGCCAGGAACTCTGAAGCAGAGGTGCTACGAACGGGTCTCGACATCGTGAGGTGACAGCGCCGCGCCAAGTACTCAATCCTGCCGCGGATCTTTAGGGACTGCGCCACAGGCTCTGTGCCGACCCCGCCGACCGTTCTAGGGATTCGGACTTCCAACCGGCCGTTCCGGTCACGATCTCCTCGATCCAAGGGCGTTCATGTTCCACCTGACTTTCGCACTGCCCGCCCTCTATGTGCTGGCGCGGTTCGTGTGGCCGCTTCCGTGGGCGCCGGGCGGGAAGATTGCCCTTGCCATCGCCGTGCTCGTGGCATCGCAATACCATCTCTGGAGCCGCCTTTCGTCCGGCTCGGTCTTCTCGCCCGAGTTCCCACGCGCCATGGTGTTCCTGTTCAACTGGGCGTTCGGCGCGATCGCTCTCCTGGCGGTGATGCAGATCGCACTCGATGTGACCGTCTTGGTCGCGCGGCTGGTCCGGGGTGGCGGAACCATACCGGGCAGCGTGCGCTACACCGCCGCGACGGCGGCCATGCTGCTCTCGGCCCTCGGCGTGTACCAGGCAACGCGTGTTCCCCCGCTCAAGGATGTCGAGTTCGCCATCCCGGGCCTGCCGCCTCAGTTCGACGGCTACAGGCTTCTGCAACTGACCGATCTCCACATCAGCCGCCTGTTTCCCAAGGAATGGACGCAAGCGTTGGTGAAGCGTTCCAATGCGCTCGGCGTCGATCTGATCGTGGTGACGGGCGACCTGATCGACGGCTCGTTCGACGCACGGCGGGCCGACGTCGAGCCGCTCCACGATCTGCATGCGAAGGACGGGGTCTGGATCATTTCCGGCAACCACGAGTACTTCTTTGGCTACGAGGAGTGGATGCGCCAGTACGCCAGCCTGGGGATGCAGGCGCTCGCCAACGATCATACCGTCCTGAAACGTGATGGCGGATCGCTCGTGCTGGCCGGCGTCACCGACCTGTCGGCGTCCCGATCCTTCCATCCGGCACCGGACCTGTCGGCCGCTCTTGAGGGCGCGCCGTCCAAAACGCCTATCATCCTGCTCGACCACCAGCCGAGAAACGCGGCCCAAGCAGCTGCACGCGGCGTGGCGCTACAACTCTCCGGGCATACCCACGGTGGCATGATCCCAGGATTGGACCGGCTGATCGCGCGCGCCAACAACGGCTTTGTCTCGGGCCAATATCAGGTCGGCGGCATGACGCTCTACGTCAACAACGGCACGGCGTTGTGGCCCGGCTTCGCGCTACGGCTCGGGCGCTCGTCCGAACTGACGCGGGTCACCCTGCGACACGCGCCACCGCAGGATGGTCCGCCTGCCCATGCGCCGACGAGATCAGAGCGGGCGCTTGCTCCGGCCACCGCAGGCTGAATTGACGATGACAACGCCACCCAGCGGTATGGCAGCTCTGGTACCTTCCGGACGGGGCCGAACTTCTGCGTTGGGCAGGAACATCGGACGTTCCTGCCAGTGAACGAGCTTCACTGCCTGACCCACTCTGGACCTTCCTTCTCGCCTTTGCGCCGGTGGCATCGCAGAAATGATCATCGTTACCCTTGCTAGGGCATCAAGGTCGCCGTCGTCGTCTGCTGCCCTGTCTTCCGGTCAATTTTTATCATTGCATCGATACCGGCGCTGTATCGCAGAGTGCGCAAGGTTTATCAGTGGCTCTGGTGATAGTCCTCAGCCGTCACTCCGCAGGAAGACCCGATGAGTGTGGTGCCGTTTGAGCGGCGAGCAGGAAGCCTATCGAGCAAAGGAAAATTATCGTTCCAAACATGGTGGCCGCACTGAGAACGAGGCCGAAGCCATTCATCCCATACAAGAGAGCGATGAGTGGGACGGCCAGACCACTCGTTGTGAACCCGAGGAAATAGCGCACGCTGAAAGCCCGAGCCCTGAACTGGACTGGAACGTAACGGGCGACCATGGCATCGTTCACAACGACCTGCCCGTAGATCGCTGCCATCGCGAGCACCAGCCCACCAAGCATGGGTAATCCGGTCGTCAGAGACGCGAGGCCAAGCCCGAGCGGCTGCAGAATCGATAGCCCAGCGAAGATCCTCGGCAACGTCAATCGGTCAACGAGCCGCCCCATGAGCAACTGGGTCAGTGCCCCGAAGACAAACACGAGTGTGGCCAGAGATCCGGTCAGGACAAGTGGCAGGGAGGCGCCGGCACGCTCGTCAATGATCTTGGGAAGGGCAATGGTCGTGATGTTGAAGGTCATGCCGCCTGCCACGATCGCTAGTGCAAACAGCAGGAAGAGCGTCATTGGCCGAGTAACCGGGATGATAGGCTTGGCGCTGCTGGATCTGCCGTGACCATCTCCGTCGCCGGGCACGAGCCTGATGAAGGCAGCTCCGGCGGCAAGACAAACAACGCCAGGCAGAATGAAAGCAACCCGCCAGCCGAAGCTCGTCGAAAGAAGGGCCGTGATCCCCGAGGCAAAGGCCGCGCCGAGATTGCCCCACACTCCGTTGACCCCGAGATCCCGTCCAAGTTGGCGTGCATGGGTCACAAGCATCGTCGAGCCAATCGGATGATAAATCGCCGAGAACACCCCGAGCACGAAGAGCCAGATGCCGAACGCGGTCGGCGAGTTGGCTGTCGACAGTCCCAAACACGCGGTCCCACACCCGCCGAAAAAGATCCCCAGCAGATTGCGCCGCCCCAGGCGATCTGCAAGCCAGCCCATTGGCAGCGAGAACAGGCCGAAGGCCACAAAAGCACCGGTCGAGAGGCCAATCAAGCTGGCATAGGACAGCTGCTGCTCTGCCGCGATCGCGATCACGGCTGTTGGGTAGATCAGAAGGACAAAGTGGTCGAGCGCGTGCGCGATGTTGACGAAGGTGATCGTGCGGCGAGAGAGCAGGTCAGGAGACATTCTCGGAATCCTCGTCTGTTTCTGGCCTAACACACAGCGGCTGCCCGAAGCCGTTAGCGTGCTCCACCTGTGGCTTGTCCGCCAGCTACGCCGCCCGATCGAAACTCGCGATGAAGTCAGCCAGGCGTTCGCCCTGGATCAGGATGTGCTCCCGGAGCAGCCGCTCCGCCCGGTCGCTATCTCCGGCATGAATGGCATCAACGATCCCCTGGTGCTCTGCGAGTGAGTTCGCCACCCGGCTGCGGGCCCGCAGCTGGAGCCGTCGATACGGCTTGAGGCGGGCGTGAAGTTGCTGAGCCTGTTCCGCCAGAAAGATGTTCTGGCAGGCCTCGTATATGACATGGTGGAAGCGCTCGTTCGCATAGTAGTAGGCGTCCGCGTTCTCCTGCGATGCCTCACGGACGCAATCCTCGTGCGCCTTTTCCAATTCCCGCTGCATAGCTTCAGTAATCCGCCGGGCCGCCAAAGCGCCACACATGCCCTCAAGCGCGGCCATGACCTCGAATCGCTCGACGACATCCTTAAAGCTGAGCGAGGCCACGAACGCGCCCCGCCGCGCCTGCAGCTCGACCAAGCCCGTCGAGGCCAGTTGCATCAGCGCCTCTCGGATCGGCGTCCGCGAGACCTCGAACCGAGCCGCGAGGCTCTGCTCGTCCAGCCGGTCGCCAGGACGGAACTTGCCCGTAACAATGTCCTGCTCGAGGGCGTCCCTTAGGACTTGAGCGCGTCTCATGGTACACGTCCTACTCGCCCGTATCGTAAAGCCGGGTACTATAATCTTGCAAGCGATTTATTGTATACAAGATTGTTGACTTCTAATGCAGAGAGGGGCAATCCTTCTGGGAAGGGAAACGAGGGATTCACCTGCGCAATCCCCACGAGACGGCTCAAAGCCGCCCGTCCGCCCGACGCAGAGGAGGAAACGGAGGAGCGGGTGCCATGTCGCCACAGCTGATCTCAATCTACGCTCTTGTTGCGATGTTTGTGGTTGCCACGATTCTGCCGATTAACATGGGGGTGCTGGCATTCGTCGGTGCCTTCCTGGTCGGGACCCTGGTTGCCGGTCAAACCACCAATGCCATCATTGCCGGCTTTCCCGGCGGCTTGTTCCTGACTCTGGTCGGGATCACCTTTCTCTTTGCCATCGCCCAGAACAACGGTACGATCGACTGGCTCGTCCGTCTTGCGGTCAGGGCTGTGCGGGGTCGGATCGCCGCTATCCCGTGGATCATGTTCGGGATCTCCGCCGTCTTGACGTCTGTCGGCGCGGTCAGCCCGGGTGCGGTTGCCATCATTGCCCCGGTCGCGCTCGGCTTCGCACTCAAATACAGCATCTCGCCGTTGCTGATGGGCCTGATGGTCATCCATGGTGCTCAGGCGGGCGGCTTCTCACCGATCAGCATCTACGGCGGCATCACCAATCGGATTGTCGCAAAGGCAGGGCTTCCGCTAAGCGAGATTACGACCTTCCTGGCGAGTTTCGGCGTCAACCTCTCTGTCGCCCTCCTGCTCTTCTTCGCGCTCGGCGGCCGCAAGCTCCTCCAGGCGGAGGCAGCAGCGCCGGCTGCCGTCAACGTCCCTGCCGTTCAGATCGCGATGCCGCAGTCCGGCCCGCAAATCTTTGGCGATTCCGAAGCCGAGGCCCTCAGCGAGGAGATCAGGCTCGAAACCGGCCAGAAGCCGAACCGCTCGATCATGGAGAATCCAGTCAAGGGGGCGGAAACGCCAGAAGGCGGTCTGTACCAGATCGTCACGCTGCTTGGCCTCGTCGCTCTCGCGGTTCTCGTCCTTGCCTTCAACCTCGACATCGGCTTTGTGGCGATCACGATTGGCCTGATCCTGTCCATGATGGCGCCAACCCTGCAAAAGCGCGCGATGGGCCAGGTTGCATGGCCTGAGATCATGTTGATCACGGGCGTGAGTACCTATGTGGTCGTACTCGAGAAGATGGGCACCATCTCTTTCGTCGGCGACAGCGTCGCAGGTCTGGCTTCCCCGATGCTCGCCGCACTCCTCCTGTGCTTCATCGGCGCTGTCGTGTCAGCGTTCGCGTCGTCGACGGCTGTGCTTGGATCCCTTATTCCGCTCGCCGTTCCGTTCCTGCAGGCCGGAACGGGCGTCAGCCCGATCGGCTTCATTGCCGCCATGGCTGTCTCGTCGACCATCGTCGATGTGAGCCCGTTCTCCACCAATGGTGCACTGGTCCTAGCGAACGCCCAGGGCGTCGACCGTGAGGCATTTTTCCGCAAGCTCATGGCTTACGGCGCCATTGTCACCGTGGTCGCGCCGATCGTCGTCTGGGCTCTGTTCGTTGTTCTTTGAAGCTGATCGTCTGTTGTGGATGAAGGAGATGAACATGAAGCTCTCTCGATCGATGGCTGGACTGGAGGCGGCGCCAGCCTTCCTCAGTGACCTGATTGACACGCTGACCGAGCGGGGGCGATCCCTACTCGGGCAGAAGGCGGGGCGGGAAATCGTCGCCAAGGACGCCCTCCCGACCTTGGGCGAGTTTCTGCTCTCGCGCAGGGGTGAAGCCTCGGGAGTGGCCCTCGCACAAACGTTGTTTGCCAGCTACGTCGCGGCCGAGCCAGCCGAGCGTCTGGCCTTCCTTCAGGCGCTGGCGGATCGCTTCGGGCCCGATCGGCAGCGCATTGAGCTTGCCATCGAGGCATTTCGTCAGGACCAAGGAACAGACGCCGTGGAGGGGCTGCATGCGGCGGCGGAGCCTCGAAGGCAGGAACTGATCCGGCGCCTGAACCTTGCTCCTGGCGGCACCTCAGCCCTGGTACGAATGCGCGAGGAACTCCTGGAGTACCTGCCCAAGCACCCGGAGCTGAAGCCGGTCGACGCGGACTTCACCCATCTCTTCTCGTCCTGGTTCAATCGAGGGTTTCTGGTGCTGCGGCCGATTGACTGGACCACGCCCGCCAACATTCTGGAGAAGATCATCCGCTACGAGGCGGTGCATGCGATCCAGAATTGGGATGACCTGCGCAACCGCCTCCAGCCGGAGGATCGCCGCTGCTACGGCTTCTTCCACCCGCAGCTCGTTGACGAGCCACTGATCTTCGTCGAGGTGGCGCTGACCAAGGAGATCCCCGGTGCGATCGGTCAGCTTCTCGACCTGTCCCGCACGCCAATTGCCGCGACCGAGGCGACGACAGCGGTGTTCTACTCGATCTCGAACACGCAGAAGGGTTTGGGTGGGGTGTCCTTCGGCAACTTCCTGATCAAGCAGGTCGTGGAGAATCTGAAACGCGAGTTGCCGAACCTCAAGACGTTCGTGACGCTCTCACCTGTCCCAGGCTTTGCCCGTTGGCTGGAGCGCGAGCGCAAGACCGAGGAGTCAGATTGCCTCGATGTTGCAGCGAGGGAAGCGTTGATGGTTCTCGATCAACAAGCCTGGAATAACGATCCCGAAAGGGTGGAGAAGCTTCGTGCAGCCCTTCTCCCTGTCGCAGCCTGCTACTTCCTCAAAGCAAAGGATTCTAAAGGTCGGCCCGTTGATCCAGTGGCCCGGTTCCATCTCGGCAATGGAGCAAGGCTCGAACGCCTGAACTTTCTCGGCGACGTTTCGTCGAAGGGTCTGAAGCAGGCGCATGGGTTGATGGTGAACTACCTCTATGCCCCCGATGAGATCGAGAAGAACCACGAGGCCTTCGCCGAGAAAGGCACAGTTGCTGCCTCGTCCATGGTCCGCAAGGCTTTGCGGGCTGATCTTTCCTCTCACGATCTGGTGCCAACCCCATGACCAGAACATCCCGCGATGTCTTTACCGGTTCCACCATAGGTCCCCGCTTCGGAGCCATTGCTATGAACGCGAACCTGTTTGACCGCTTTGAACGCTCGATTACCGACCCTGCGAAGACCGCCATCACCACGCCTGCCGGCGAGACCATCAGCTATACCAACTTGATTTCCCTTTCAGGCCGGTTGGCCAACGTGCTAGTGGCCTGCGGTGTCAAGCCCGGCGACAGGGTCGCAGTCCAAGTCGAGAAGTCCGTTCCGGCTCTGGTGCTGTATCTTGCCACCGTCCGAGCAGGAGCGGTCTATCTCCCTCTCAATACCGCTTATACGCTGGCCGAGCTTGAGTACTTCATCGGCGATGCCGAGCCCTCTTTGGTGGTCTGCGATCCAGCGAAGCGCGAAGGAATCGAACAGCTTGCCGCAAAGGTGAGTGCGGCGGTCGAAGCGCTTGATGCTAAAGGGCAGGGTTCTCTGATAGACGCTGCGTCGGATGCCCCTGAGGCCTTCGAGACGGTGCAGAGGACTGGCGACGACCTGGCGGCGATCCTTTACACGTCCGGTACGACCGGCCGCTCCAAGGGCGCAATGCTGACCCACGACAATCTTGTCTCGAATGCGCTGACCCTGAAGGAAGTGTGGCGCTTCACGGCGGATGACGTGCTGATCCATGCCCTGCCGATCTATCACACCCATGGGCTCTTTGTGGCGAGCAACGTGACCCTATTCTCCGGGGCGTCGATGATCTTCCTTGCGAAGTTCGATGCCGACGAGATCCTGGGACTGATGTCCCGCGCTACCGCCCTGATGGGGGTGCCGACCTTCTACGTTCGCCTTCTGCAGCATCCCGGCCTGACCAAGGAGGCAACATCTGGCATGCGCCTGTTCGTGTCGGGCTCGGCGCCCCTGCTGGCTGAGACTCACCGCGAGTGGAGCGCCCGCACCAGCCATGCCATTCTTGAGCGCTACGGCATGACTGAGACGAACATGAACACCTCGAACCCATATGACGGGGACAGGATACCGGGCGCCGTTGGCCTGCCGCTGCCCGGGGTGTCGGTGCGCATCACCAACCCCGACACTGGCGAGGAGTTGGCGACGAACGAGATTGGCATGATCGAAGTAAAGGGGCCGAACGTGTTCAAGGGCTACTGGCGCATGCCCGAGAAGACCGCGTCCGAGTTCCGCCCGGATGGCTTCTTCATCACAGGTGACCTCGGCAAGATTGATGAGCGCGGCTATGTGCACATTCTCGGCCGCGGCAAGGATCTGGTGATCACTGGCGGCTTCAACGTCTACCCGAAGGAGATCGAAGACGAAATCGATGCTATTCCCGGCGTATTCGAGAGCGCTGTGATCGGCGTGCCGCACAAGGATTTCGGCGAGGGAGTGACAGCTGTCGTGGTCCGCTCCAAGGAGGCAATGGTGGACGAGAAGGTGATCCTAACCACGCTCGAAGGCCGCCTGGCGAAGTTCAAGTTGCCCAAACGAGTCGTCTTCGTCGAAGATCTACCTCGAAATGCGATGGGCAAGGTGCAGAAGAACGTGCTGCGGGAGCGGTTTGCCGACCTTTACACGGCGCCGGTGCAGGCCCCGTAAGCTGTTTCCAGGGGCATCGAGGGAGTTCGGGGATCACAGCCGGAGGCTCTGCGATCCCCCGGTTTTTGAAGACCCCTCAGAAAATAGCGTTCCAACGAGCACAGCCGACGACGAAGGAACGAGACGAATAGCTTAAACTTCATGAGCCTATGTACTGGCCGCATGACCAACATGCAGCTTTCACTGTTTCGAATTGGTCGGCACATAACCACATGAGGAGAAGGAAACGCTCAAGGACCTTTAGAATTCCAGTAAGGAGTCCGTTCCTTGACGATTATCGCTCTTCTGGGCCACTCGCTGGCCAATCTACAACGCAAATCAGCTAGCCTCACACGGCAAAGGGCTCTTCCTTCCAGGGCGAGAAGCTACGGCTTTTGGATGCCCTTGATTGCGGCACGCCTGCAGGAGGCTGATCTTCTGGTAAGTGGGTATCTCCAGCGCCCGGACAATGTGGCGGCTGGAGATCCAGACCACCAACTCAAAGATTGGGGATTCCATCGCTGAGGACTGCGCGATTGCTCATGTGCCGCAATCAAGCTCTCTTCAGCCCTTCTTTATCGACCTTCTGATGTTTGCCACAGGTTCTCAAGGGCGAACTTCTCCTAATGGCACTTCTGAGACATTGCGGGTGAGTCCGCTTGCCGGGGCTAAGCGGAAGTTCATGATGGATACGGAACATCAGTGCCTGACCCTGAAGAGATGTTCCGTAGTGGGACCTGGCCCTGCGCTGGGGCCTCAAGGTGCCCGCGTGGATGCGGGAGGCCGCCTTCATGGGCGGCTGCGGACCCTATTTCTGGCTGGACTTGTTCCAGGCACGCGACGTCCAGATCATCGAGACCCCGCCTGCCTTCAGACGCCGGGTCCTTTTCTCGTACGCGGAGCCGCTCGAGAACGCCAAGTTCCCGCACACCAGCAAGGTCGGGATGCCTTTCTGGGATTAGACTCGGATGAGCGACGCTCCCGGCGTACTTGGCGGCACCTCGTCGGCGAGCCAAGGTCTGCTGCTGGCAACGTTTGTTGAACAAACCATGCGCTCTCCACTGTTGGAAAGAAAGCAACAGTGAAAGCACGCATGCCGCCGGCTTTTCAGCTTTGGAGGGCTGTTTCGATCATAGAGGGCCGCTGTGAGAATTCTGCGTACCAAGCAGCTGCCTGCGGGTGCGATTTCCGCCAGTCGAAATCCGGAAAGCGGAAATCGAGGTAGCTCAGTCCACATGCGATCGTAATTGTTCCGATATCGACGCGGTTCCCAAAATCAGCTGCCCAGGATTCGATCTTTGCCAGTGCGGTATGAACCTTATCGAACTGCGCGGCTGCCCACGCATCCCAGAACTGAGGCTCCGGCCGCAGTGCTTTCTCGAAGCGGGTCAGAAGCGCCGCATTCATCAATCCATCACCAAGCGACTGTTCTGTAAGCACCTGCCACCGGGTATCATCAGAGCCGAACAGAAGGCCTCCGCAGAGCGAATCGAGGTATTCGCAAATTACTCGGCTGTCATAGAAAACACGACCATCATCAGTCAGAAGGGTCGGAACCTGCCCGAGCGGATTATGCTCGATGATGGTCTGGTCCCGGTTGATTGGATGGGCTGCACAAGCCAGCCGCTCTACCCGGTCGCCAAGACCCAACTCCCGTGCGCAGACCAGCACCTTTCGGACGAACGGTGAACTAGGAGAGAAAAAGACCTTCATGGTTCGAGAGCTCCACAGCTTGGATTGCGAATGAAAGCACGGCGCCTGTTCAGGAACGCCCAAGTATTGGCCTACGGGCGTGTTCCAGATGGAAGTAGCAGCGTGCAGAGCGGGGAGGGCGCACTGCGGAAAGACACCGAGGCTGATCGATATCAAGCCGCCCATTGCGGGTTTTGCCGGATCATGTGAAAATTCTCTTTCAGGAACAAGCCCGCAAAATACACATGCTCGCGCATCAAGTCCTCTGCGCGCGCGCCTTGCCCAGTGATAAGCGCATTGGTTATGCGGTGGTGATCATCATGAGAACGCAAGATCACCGGGTAATCGTGCCAGAGGATGATCCGATCTGAGACAAAGGGAACAGCGTGCGTTTGGCTGACGAACCGATCGACCCAGGAATTGCCTGACAACTCAATGATCGTGTTGTGAAACGTTATGTTCATGAGCTGGTAGGGTTCATAATCCGCTGCCTCCAATCGGCCCTTCGACAGGACGCGGTCGCCTTGGGCAAGACAGCTGCGCAGCTTTCCCTCGACATCTGCGGGAACGCCATTGGCGGCTGCAAGACGACAGGCTAAGCCTTCAATCGCAGCACGGACTTCATAAGCCGCAAAGACCTCACTGGCATCGAACTGTCTGACCATATAGCCGCGCTTGGGCTGGTAATCCACTAGGCCTTCGTTGCTAAGAGCCGTCAAAGCCGATCTTACCGGCGTCCGGGATACGCCGAGCCGCGTGGCAAGCGGAATTTCCTCGAGCCGGTCACCGGCGGCCAGGGTGCCGTTGAGAATCCAGCCACGAAGCGTGTCAGTAACATCTTGTGAGCGTGTGCGCATGAGGATGTGTCCGTGAAGCCGCTGCGGATCCACCATAGCTCAATCCCACACCGAGTCCAGTATCATGTATCCATGAAGCGATCATGTATTCATAAATGTGGTTCTTTTTTCGAACAGTATCAGAAAACACCATTGACGCCGCCCATACATGTATACATGATGCCCATATTATGGTCCGCGAGAGATCAAGTGCAGTGAGGGAACGTTATGGAACGTGTGGCGCTTGTGACAGGTGGGGCGCGCGGGATCGGGCAGGAGATCTGCCGCACTCTCGCCGAGGCTGGGCTTCAGGTCGTAGCCGCTGATATCGACGAACGGGGCGCAGTTGCAGCGGCTGGAAACTTACCGGGCCGCGGCCACGCTGGACATTACGTCGATGTTGCAAATGAAGCTTCTGTTCAAGCTCTCTTCAATGCGGTTGAGGGTGAAATTGGACCTGTTGCGGTTCTCGTCTGCAACGCCGGTCGGCTGCTCTTGCACGACGGGAAACGCCCCCTTATCCACGAGACCTCGCTTCAGAGCTGGGAAGAAACGTTTGGGGTCAACACCGTCGGCCCATTCCTCTGCTCCCGCGCTTTCGTCACCCGCCGCCAAGCCGAGTCGGTAGAGCATGGGCGGGTGATCACCTTCTCCTCCGTTGCAGCCCAACTCGGCGGTTACAATGCCAGCGCCGCCTACATCGCTGCAAAAGCTGCTGTCATCGGATTCACGAAGGCTCTCGCCCGAGAGGTCGCACCTCTCGGGATTACAGCGAACATCATCGCGCCCGGCATGATTGAAACCGATATGATGCGGACCGCTGCGGGCGGTGCAGGTGCAACTCCCGCGAATACCTCGAATGTTCCCCTTGGCCGCATCGGCCAACCCTGCGACGTTGCCGCAGCCGTTCGCTTTTTGGCTTCTCCTGAAGCCTCTTACATCACCGGAGCCACCATTGACGTGAATGGCGGCTACCGGATGCAATAACAACAAAAAATCGTTTACCACTTGAAGGAGGAAACTATGTTGACCCGTCGCACACCTTTGCGGGCGGCTGCCGTCGCCGCCCTGCTGTCTATGTTCGCCGCCCCCGCGTTAGCGCAAGAGCCAGGCTTGACCCCGACATCAATCAAGATCGGACTGTTCGGGCCGCTTTCGGGACCATCGATGTCCTACGGCTTCGACGTTATGAATGCGGCTCGCATGTACTATGACAAGATCAATGCCGAAGGCGGTATCCATGGCCGCAAGATAGAGCTTTCGGTTCAGGATGACCGCTGCAACGCCAATGATCTCGTCGCTGCCGTGAAAAAACTGGTCGAGCAGGATCAGGTCTTTCTACTCAATGGCGCCTCGTGCTCGGCTGCTGCCGTCGCCGGCAAGGACTATGTGGTGCGCTCCGGTGTGCCGTGGCTGATGCTCAATGCATCGGCCGATGGTGCTCTCTATCCGCCGCAGCCCAACATCTTTGGCGCCTTTTCCATCTCCCAGCGCGCCATGGGCGGGTCGATTGTCGAGTTCGCCGTAAAGCAACTCAACGCCAAGAAGATCGGCTATATCAATCACGACGACGCATATGGAGCGTGGAACCTGGAGGCTGCCCAATTCCAAGCCAAGGATAACAAGGTCGATCTCGTGGTCGAGTCAGTTAACCCGAACATCTCGGATGTGACCGCACCTCTGTTGAAGCTGCGGGCTGCAAATGTCGATGTTCTGCTGATCGCGACCTATGCCCGCCCAGCTCAGTTGATCCTGAAAAAGGCATATGAACTTGGCTTCACCAAACCGCAGGTATTGGCCGTGAACGCGATTGCCAATGTTCAGCAGCTCTCCGAGAACGTTGGCAGCAAAGACGCGTTCAAGAACGTCTACATTCAGGAAGTGCTTGCCGATAAGCCCGGCAGTGAGAAGCTGAAATGGGTCTACGACATGTATAAAACGTCATACCCCGATCTCGCATCGAAGCCTGACCACCCTCAGGTCTATATGCCTTACGGGATCCCGTCAGCAATGGCCGTGGTCAAGGCTCTGCAGGATGCGGGTCCCGATTTGACCCGAGCCAAATTCATCGAAGCCGCGAAGAAGCTCAACTTCGACTCAGGCGTCATGGCCGGCCCAATCGCCTTTGGAGAGAATGAACGTGCTGCCCAGAAGGCGTCGATTTTTCTCAAGTTCGACGGTGCAGAGATGACCAGGGTTCCTGGAGCGTTTGCCAGCCGCTGGACTTACCAAGGTCAATAAGTACTTGACGAAAGGTCGGCTGGCCCAAAAGGCTAGCCGGCCCAGACAAAATGCTTCTGACCCCTCAGTCCACTCATGAGGCTGCCGATGGAACTCGAAGTCCTCTCCCTCTTCCTGCAGCAGGGCATTGCATCTGGTCTTGTGACCGGTTCCATATACGCGCTGCTAGCCTTAGCCATTGTAATCGTCTTTCGGACGACTGATGTCGCAAATTTTGCGGAAGGCGAAGTCTACATGGCTTCCGCGTACCTTGCCTTTTTCCTTATCGCGATCGTATCCATGCCATTCTGGATTGCGGTCCCAGCGACTGTCTTTGCAGTCTTGATCGGTGCTTCTCTCTTCCAGAGGGTCGTGCTCACGCAGGTTGCCGCCGCAAAAGGTGTTTCGGTCAACCTCGTGATCGCGACGCTCGGCCTGTCCTATGTTCTCAAGGGCATCGTGCGTGCAACAGGCTTTGGCGATACGCCGCGCAGCTTCCCGTCAGTCATGGGGGAAGGGTCCGTTACGCTCGGCTCCGCCTCACTCACGTACCTTGATCTGACGATCCTTGGAGCCGCGCTCGCCATCATGGCGGTGTTCTTCTGGATGTTCAACTATACGAAGATCGGTCGTGCCATGCGCGCGGTCGGGATGAACAGGCGCGCCTCCCAACTAGTGGGCATCAATCTTGGCCACGTGCAGATGCTGGTATGGGGCCTTTCCGGAGCCATTTCAGCGGTCGCCGCAATCCTGATCGCCCCGAAACTCCTGATGACCGCCGACATGGGCGTGGTCGTAACGCTGGCCTTTGCGGCGGCGATCATCGGTGGCTTTACAAGCCTCCCGGGTGCCGTTGTCGGCGGCTTCATCATCGGCATCACCGAAAACCTAGTTGGCCTCTTCGTATCGTCTCGCGCCATCAATGTCGCGCCGTTCGTCGTCATCATGCTGGTGCTGATCTTCATGCCGCAAGGGCTGTTTGGCGGCAAAGTCCGAGTGAGGAAGGTATGATCATGAATCCGATTACCAATCGTCAGGTCCTTGATCTTCCGATCCGCGAGAGCGGGGCAAAGAACCGGAACCGCATTATCTCTGGCGGAGCCCTTGTGGTGGCGTTAGCGGTCCTTACCGTCGTGCTGCCGTTCGTGACCAGCGGCTATGTCATCTACATCGCAAACCTGCTTCTGGTCTTTACCGTCCTGTCCTTGGGCATGCACATCGTCATTGGCGAGGCTGGGCAGTTCTCACTGTCGCATGCCGCCTTCTATGGCCTCGGCATATATACCGCCGGGCTTCTCAACAATGCCTTTGGCCTTCCCCTCATCCTGAACATTATCGCGGGTGGACTGGTTGCCGGACTTTGCGGTCTGGCGATCGGCTTCCTCTCGCTGCGGATGCGCGACATCTATCTGGCTTTGTCGACCTTTGCGTTTGGCGAGGCCATGCAGTGGATCTTTCTGAATTGGACTCCTGTCACCGGCGGGCCCAACGGCCTCAACTTCCAGCCGGCACACCTGTTCGGCTTCACGTTCCTGTCGGACAAGGCCGCTTATCCGGTGGTGCTGATCCTCGCGCTCGTGTTCGTCGCCGCGACGTTCGTCATCCACTTCTCAACCTTGGGACGATCTTTCCGGGCGGTGCGGGAGTCCGAGATTGCTGCCGCGGCCGTCGGCATCGATGTCAAGCGCGTGAAGATCTTTGCTTTCGCTCTGTCGGCCTTCTATGCCGGAGCCGCAGGTGGGTTGTTCACGACCTTCTCGACGTTCATTCATCCTGAAAGCCTGGGATTCCACACGACGATACTGGTTCTGACCATGGTTGTCGTTGGCGGGATCGGGTCGGTGAGCGGAGCGATCGGCGGCGCAATTGTATTCGGTCTGATCTCGGAACTCCTGCGACAGGTCCCGTCCTACCAGGAAGTGATTTACGGCGGCATCCTCATCCTGTTCATGATGTACCTGCCCCGCGGCATCTTCTCCCTGATCGGTCGACGTTAAGAGGGAAAGCAATGAGTGCAATCCTAGCAATTGAAGATGTCACGGTCCGGTTCGGTGGGCTCACGGCAGTCAACAAGTTCTCGATGGCGGTCCAGAAGGGGGCCATCCACGCTCTCATCGGCCCGAACGGAGCCGGCAAGTCCACGGTCTTCAACTGTATCTCACGAATTTACCAGCCGAGTGAGGGCAGAATTACCCTAAACGGGGAGGACATCTCCAAGCTCAAATCCCACTCTATGGCCGGGCGTGGCGTGGCCCGTTCATTCCAGAACCTCGAGCTGTTCAACGAACTCACGGTGCTCGAGAACGTCATGCTGGGCGCCTACTCCCGCTGTGACACGACATTTCTGCAGCGGCTGACGCCGCGACCTAAGCAGACGCTTGAACAGGCGGAGGAGATACTGGAGAGCACGGGGCTCAAGAACTATCGGAATACTAAGGCCAGTGGATTGGATTTCGGGCATCAGAAGCTCCTTGAGGTCGCACGGGCACTGGCTATTTCGCCCCAACTTCTTCTCCTCGATGAGCCTGCAGCCGGCTTGCGCTCGCGCGAAATCGAGAGACTAGACGAGCTCCTAACGAGTCTCAACAAGACGAAAGGCATTACGATCCTCCTCGTCGAACATGTGATGCAACTCGTCATGTCGATATCCGACCGGATCAGTGTGCTGAGCTTCGGTGAGAAAATTGCCGAGGGTACCCCGACAGAGGTGAAGAACCATCCCCGTGTGATCGAAGCCTATCTCGGGACGAAGGAGGCCGGCCGTGGCTGATTTGATCGAACTCGTTGAAGTTTCCGCGAGCTACGGGCGCATCGAGGCACTGTCCGGCGTGAGCCTGAAGGTCTCCGAGGGAAAGGTTGTAGCGCTGCTGGGCGCTAATGGAGCAGGCAAGAGCACGACGCTCAATGTTATTTCCGGCATTGTTCCTGCCACCAAGGGCGATATCCGGTTTCGTGGCAAGTCGATCCGGCGGCTCGGCTCGGACAAGATCGTCGGGGCTGGCATCTCCCAGGTGCCGGAGGGCCGTGAGGTCTTCCGCGACATGAGCGTGCACGAGAACCTTCTAATTGGCGCTCAGCTACGCAACGATCGAGCCGGGATCGAGCGGGACATCGAGATCATGGCGGGCCATTTCCCGGTGTTGAGCAAACGGTTCAAGCAGATGGCCGGGACCATGTCGGGAGGTGAGCAGCAAATGCTGCTGATCGCCAGAGCCCTCATGGCGCGGCCGAAGCTTCTAATGCTGGATGAGCCCTCGCTTGGACTGTCGCCGCTGCTCGTGCAACAGATCTTCGACATCATCGTCAAGCTCCATCGCGAGGAGAAGCTGACTCTCCTCATCGTCGAACAGAATGCGGCTGTGGCACTCGCCGTGTCCGACTATGCATACATTCTGGAGAATGGCGAGATCGCCGTCGAGGGTCGATCGGCTGATCTGGCCCACGACGATAGCGTTCGAAACGCCTATCTCGGCACCTAAGTGAGCCTCTTAAGGATACGGAGTGACCATGACAGGAAACCGATTAGCTCTCGTCACTGGCGGCGCCAGCGGCATCGGTCGCGCCATCGTCGAGCGTCTTGCGGAAGACGGCTTTCACATCGTGCTTGTCGATCTGAATCGCGAGCGGGCCGATGACCTCGTGAGAGCGCTGAAAGACAAAGGCCAGTCGGCCGAGGCGCACGCGACTGACATCACAAACGAGGAGGCAGTTCGCGCCCTCATTGACCAACTGCCGCCACTCGACGTCTTGGTAAACAATGCTGGCATCCTCAGGGATCAGCCATTTGAAAACTGCACAGCAGCGGATTTCCGGCGCACATACGAAGTCAATATGATTGCGGTGTTTAACTTTGCCCAGGCAGCAATCGCAAAGATGCGTCCTGGCGCCAAGATCGTTAACATTGCATCTCGGGCGTATCTCGGGGCGCGCAATCAAATTGACTACGTGGCTTCCAAAGGTGCAGTTGTCAGCTTCACACGGGCGCTTGCTATGGAAGTTATCAAGCGTGGCATCCTGGTCAACGCTGTTGCTCCTGGGTTGATTGACACTCCAATTCTCCGCGGGTTCACGCCAGAGCGCATTGAGGCCCAACTCGCACTGCAGCCGACAGGAAAGGCAGGAAAACCCGAGGATGTGGCGAATGCGGTGTCGTTTCTCGCGTCTCCGCGAACCGATTTTATCACGGGGCAAGTGCTGTTTATCGATGGCGGCAAGTCGCTCGGGGGTTCGGCCGTCTGACAGTCGCTGATGGCACGAGGGGACAGATAATGACTGATCGTTTGGTAGCACTTGTCACCGGAGCAGGCTCGGGCATTGGGCGTGCAACAACATTGCGTTTTGTGCAAAGCGGCGCCGCTGTCCTCGGGGTCGATCTAAATCCGGAAGGACTGGAAGAAACGCGCCGTCTATCCGGTGCCCCGGGTGGGGTTGCTACGTTGGTGGCGGACGTTACAGACCTAGAAGCTCCGAAAGCTGCCGTTGATAAAGCCGTCTCGGTTTTTGGCCGGCTGGACTGCCTCATCAATAACGCTGGAATCGGCCGCGCTAAGGCGGCCCATGATACGACAGATGCCGAATGGGACCTCTATATCGCCATCAATTTGACGTCGTTGTTTCGTTTCTCCCGCGAAGCTCTGCGGACGCTTGAGCCCGGGCGCGGCAGCATTGTTAATATCGCCTCTGTCTTTGGGCTGTTTGGACATCCGCATACTGCGCCTTATGCAGCCACCAAGGCAGCCGTAGTCGGATTGACCCATCAAATGGCTGCGGATTACGGTCCGCGTGGCATTCGCGTCAACGCGGTCGCCCCCGGTGTCATCGAAACCGCTCTTACCAAGGAGCGGATTGAGAGGGATCCTCGCTTCCAGGCGCTGAACATCGATCCGATTCCGTTTCCCCGCCTCGGACATCCAGAGGATGTCGCCAACGCAATCTATTTCCTGTCCTCCGACCAGGCCGCCTACATAAACGGCCACGTTCTGGCGGTTGATGGCGGATGGAGCGTGACGAATTACTCACGCCGTGGGGCTGCGTTATGACCATGGGCCAAACTCGCGCATGGGATCTTGAGACCGACGTCGTCTGCATTGGCTCTGGGGCCGGGGGGATGAGTGCCGCGCTGACAGCTGCGATCGAAGGTCTCAATGTGCTGGTGGTAGAGAAAACCCAGTACGTGGGCGGCTCGACCGCGATCTCAGGCGGTGCGGTCTGGATCCCGAACAACTCTCAAAGTTCTCAGCTGGGCCACAAGGACTCCATGGAGCAGGCCAAGCTCTATCTCGACCGTATTGTTGGCAACTGGGCCAGTGACGAGATGAAGCGAGCCTTCCTCGAAGCTGGACCGGAGATGGTCAGGTACCTTGAACAGCGCACTGAGGTGAAGCTGATTGCGCGGGCGTATTCGCCTGATTACTACCCGGATACCGAGGGAGCATCACTTGGCGGACGGTCTATGGATCCGGCCCCCTTCGACGGACGCTCTCTTGGCAAGAATTTTGATTTGTTGCGTCCGCCACTCAAGGAGTTCGTCGTCCTCGGCGGCATGATGGTGACGATGAGTGATGCCTACCATCTTCTCAACGTCACAAAATCGTTCGCATCCTGGCGACATGGCATGAAACTCGTTGCCCGCTATGCCAGTGACCGCCTTCGTCACCGTCGTGGCACCCGCTTGGTTCTGGGCAATTCACTGGCCGGACGGCTCTTAAAGAGCGCACTTGATCGCAAGATCCCCGTCTGGGTGTCGACACCAGCGCGACGGCTTATCGTTGAAGATGATCGGGTCACTGGCGTCATTGTGACTAAGGACGGACGAGAGCTTGCTATCAAGGCGCGTCGCGGTGTCGTGCTGGCAACGGGCGGATTTCCCAGTGACATTGCGCTACGCCAGGAATTCTTGCCGCACCCGACGGGCCTCTGGTCGATGGCGCCGGAAGGCAACACTGGTGACGGTCTTCAGTTGGGACAGGCTGTCGGCGCGCAGGCGAACCGCAACAATGCGTCGAATGCCTTCCTTGCTCCGATCTCGATCTTGGAAAAGCCGAATGGGGAGACAGTCAAATTTCCCCACTTGGTATGGGATCGGGCCAGGCCGGGGCTGATGGCAGTCAATGGGTCGGCTCAGCGCTTCGTAAACGAAGCCACGTCCTATCACGAGTTCGGTCTGGCGATGTATGACAGCCACAAGACGGTGCCAAGCATTCCGTCGTACCTGATTTGCGACAGCGCCTTCCTGCATAAGTGGGGACTGGGGTTGGCACTCCCTGGGAGGCGCCCTTTCCGGCATCTTATCAAGGCTGGCTATCTGGTCGAGGCCCCAACCATCGAGGCGCTGGCACAACGCCTTGGTCTGGACCCGGCGACGCTCGCTGCCACGACGGTTCGGTTTAATGCACTCGCGGCGAAAGGGGAGGATGAAGATTTCGGCAAGGGCGGGAATGCTTACAATCGTTATCTCGGTGATCCGTCGGTCAAGGATCGCAATCCCTGTCTCGGGCCGATCACGACGGCACCCTTTTATTCGGTGCGGGTCTATCCTGGCGATATCGGCACCGCGGCCGGCCTCGTCACGGATCGGCACGCGCGCGTGCTCGATGACAAGGGTCAGCGCATTGCGGGTCTCTATGCCTGTGGCAATGATATGAACTCGGTCATGGGTGGGACTTATCCTGGGCCTGGAATTACTCTCGGCCCAGCGCTGACGTTTGGATATCTGGCTGGCCGCCACATGGCAGGTGTAGCATGATGAAGCCGGCTAGACTTCAATCGGTTGAACGCATTCTGAGGATCTCATCAAGCCGATCCAGTGCGGAATGAAGGGAAGCCGATTCAAATCCAAGTGCAGTCAGGACACGCTCTTCGAAAGCAACAGCTCGAGCGAGATCTCCATGTAAGCCTTGTGACCGAGCGCCGTTGGCGCCAGGATTTCCTCGCTGCTCTCGCGGCGCTTGAGCCAGCGCCGTTCCTCCAAGGCCCTGACCGCCCGGCTGACCTTGGTCTTGTG
>NZ_QOIO01000062.1 GCF_003332305.1 Microvirga aerophila
AGACGGACGAGAACTACGGCTCTTTCGTTGCTCTTGCTCTGAGCTTCATCCTCATCAAATCCGTCCACACGACCTAGGCTGCAATTCCGAAAAAATCAGGCGCTATTACTGACATCTGAGCCTGGGTTAGCGCTGGCTCGCTCGCTTAATGATCCGCTCGGCCCCTTGTACATCCTCTATGTCAGCTGTGATCAGGTTAACCGTTAGCAGGAGCCCATCTGTGTTCACCGCAATATCGCGTTTGCGGCGCTTCACCTTCTTGGCCGCGTCGTAACCGGCTCCACCTGGAGCCGAGGGGCCTTGACCGTCTGGCTATCGATCACGCCTGCCGTTGGGCTTGCCTGCCGACCAGCCAACTCCCGGCCCAACATGAGGGCAACATCGTGTAGGGTCTGGAACACAGACGTCGCACGAGCGTCGGAACCACCAATACATGCTTTGCTAAGGCACGAACTGATGCGGCAGCATGTGTCAACCACAGCCAGTCTGGGCCAGATAGCGGATGGTATCGGGGATCTCACGCAAGTTCGCCTTGGGTTTGCGTCTGCGCCCGGCGGATTGAGGCAGGATAGGCGTGAACTTCCCCCGTCCCTGATCGATTGGGTCGGTGGGATAGCGCCGTCGCTCAAAGGCTTCTGGCGCCCACGATGCCCTTTCGTCCACATGCCGCCCATGTGGACATCACACTACCCCAACTTGACCCCATGCGACATTCGCAACGGGCACTTACAAAACTACCTTCAGATGGATTGCACGAGTTGGTCGATGCTGGCTTTGGCATCGCCGTAGAACATGCGGGTGTTGTCCTTGTAGAATAGCGGGTTCTCGATCCCGGAGTACCCGGTCCCCTGCCCGCGCTTTGAGACGAACACCTGCTTGGCTTTCCACACCTCCAGCACCGGCATGCCGGCGATCGGGCTGTTCGGATCCTCCTGCGCGGCCGGATTGACGATGTCGTTCGAGCCGATGACGATCACTACATCCGTCTTGGCAAAGTCCTCGTTGATCTCGTCCATCTCCAGTACAAGGTCGTACGGCACCTTGGCCTCGGCCAGCAGCACGTTCATGTGCCCCGGAAGCCGACCGGCCACTGGATGAATGGCAAAGCGCACCTGCTTGCCCTTGGCTCGTAGCCGCCGCGTCAGCTCGGAGACGGACTGCTGCGCCTGGGCCACTGCCATGCCGTAGCCCGGCACGATCACGACGCTGTCGGCCTCTTCCAAGGCGGTCGCCACGCCTTCGGCATCGATGGCGATCTGCTCGCCAGCAATGGCCATCACCGGACCCGTGGTCGCCCCAAAGCCCCCTAAGATCACGCTGATGAAGGAGCGGTTCATGGCCTTGCACATGATGTAGCTCAGGATCGCACCCGAGGAGCCTACCAGCGCGCCGGTGACGATCAACAGGTCGTTGCCGAGGGTGAAGCCGATGGCTGCTGCTGCCCAGCCCGAGTAGGAGTTGAGCATCGACACCACCACCGGCATGTCGGCCCCGCCGATGCCCATGATCAGGTGGTAGCCGATGAAGAACGCCAGCAGGGTCATCCCCACCAGTGCCCAAATGCTCGCCCCGTTGACGTACAGCACCAGCAGGATGAGCGAGAGCAGCGCCGCGCCGGCATTGAGCCCATGGCCCCCGGGCAGCTTCCTGGCCTTGCCGTCGACCTTGCCGGCGAGCTTGCCGAAGGCGACGATGGAGCCGGTAAACGTCACCGCACCGATAAACACCCCCAAGAACACCTCGACCTTCAGGATCGCGATCTCCACGCCGGTCTTGTGCGCCAGCACCCCGGCAAAGCCGGTCAGTGCCTGACGCGAGGTCTCATCCAGGGCGAGCACGCGGGTGAGCTCGAGATCGGCATTGAAGCCGATGAGCACGGCCGCCAGACCCACAAAGGAGTGCAGCGCCGCCACCAGCTGCGGCATCTCGGTCATCGCAACCTTCTTGGCCACGTACCAGCCGATGACCGAGCCGATCACCAGCATAACGGCAATGACCGCATAGTTGCCCACACCGGGACCGAACACCGTTGCTGCAACGGCCAGGGCCATGCCGGCTATGCCGAACCAGACCGCCCGCTTGGCGCTCTCCTGGCCTGAGAGGCCACCGAGCGACAGGATGAACAGGACAGCGGCCGCCACATAGGCCGCAGAGACGATACCAGCGCTCATCGGACGATCCTCACGACTTCTGGAACATGGCCAGCATCCGGCGGGTGACCAGGAAGCCGCCGACGATGTTGATGGTGGCGATCAGGAAAGACAGAGACGCCAGGCTCACCACGAGCCAGTGGCTGGAGCCGACCTGCAAGAGCGCGCCGAGCACCACGATGCCGGAGATGGCGTTGGTTACCGCCATCAGCGGCGTGTGCAGGGAGTGGCTGACGCTCCAGATCACCTGGAAGCCGACGAAGCACGCCAGGGCAAAGACGATCAAGTGCGCCATGAAGCTCGCTGGCGCATAAGCACCCACCAGCGCGATCAGCAGGCCGCCGGCGACGAGCAGACCCACCTGATTGCGGGTCTGGGCCTTGAAGGCGGCGGCCTCCCCTGCCCTCTTCTCCTCCGGGGTGAACTCCGTCACCTTCTCCTTCGGCTTGGCGGCGGCGATCGCCGGCACCTTCGGTGGTGGTGGTGGATAGGTGATGGCGCCCTGGTGCGTGACCGTGGCGCCACGGATCACGTCATCGTCCATGTTATGGACGATCACACCGTCCTTGCTCGGCGTCAGGTCCGCGAGCATGTGGCGAATGTTGTTGGCATAGAGCGTCGAGGCCTGGGCGGCCATGCGGCTGGGGAAGTCGGTGTAGCCGATGATGGTGACGCCGTTCTCCATGACGACCTTCTCGTCCGGCACGGTCAGGTCGCAATTGCCGCCGCGCTCGGCCGCGAGATCGACAATCACCGAGCCTGGCCTCATCGCCTCGACCATGTCCTGCGTCCACAGCTTCGGTGCGGGCCGTCCGGGGATCAGGGCGGTGGTGATGACGATGTCGATCTCGGGTGCGAGTTCGCGGAACTTGGCGAGCTGCTTCTCGCGGAACTCCGGGCTGGAAGGCGCAGCATAGCCCCCGGTGGCAGCCCCATCCTGCGCCTGCTCAAACTCGAGGAAGACGAACTGCGCGCCCATGGATTCGATCTGCTCGGCCACTTCCGGGCGCACATCGAAGGCGTAGGTGATTGCACCAAGGCTGGTCGCCGTGCCAATCGCCGCCAGACCAGCCACACCAGCACCGACCACCAGGACCTTGGCGGGCGGCACCTTGCCGGCGGCCGTAATCTGGCCGGTGAAGAAGCGGCCGAAGTGGTTGCTGGCCTCGATCACAGCACGGTAGCCGGCGATGTTGGCCATGGAGGAGAGCGCATCCATCTTCTGGGCACGCGAGATGCGTGGCACCATGTCCATGGCAATGACGGTTGCGCCCTTCTCCCGGCAGAATTCAAGAAGCTCAGGTGTCTGGGCCGGCCAGAAGAACGAGATCAGGGTCTGCCCCTCGCGCAGCATCGCGGCTTCCGCCGGCTCGGGAGCGCGTACCTTCACCACCACGTCGACGGTTTCGAATACTGCATGGGCGGACGCCAGAACGTCAACGCCAGCCGCGGTGTAAGCGGCATCAGAGAACCCGGCCTTCTCGCCTGCTCCTGCCTCGATCACACAGGCATGCCCCAACTTCTGCAGCTGGAGCGCAGAGTCGGGCGTCAGCGCCACTCGGCTCTCGCCCGCAGAAATCTCTCTCAGTGCTCCGATCTTCATCCTCTAACAGTCCTTTTGCAATGCGGATGGAGGGGTGTGGCTCCTAACGAACAATACGTTTAAGGCACTGGTCACTTGGCAGACACGGGGTACGATTTAACCCTCGTTCAGCCTCTAACATGACACTCGTCCACTCTTAGCGGGTCGGAACCGGCTTCTCGCCACGATAATCATAGAAGCCGCGTTTCGTCTTCCGGCCGAGCCACCCGGCCTCGACGTACTTCATCAAAAGTGGGCAGGGGCGATACTTAGGATCACCCAAGCCATTCTGCAGGACCTGCATGATCGACAGACAGGTGTCGAGGCCAATGAAGTCGGCCAACTGCAGCGGTCCCATGGGATGATTGGCGCCGAGCCGCATGGCTGTATCGATCGCATCCACTGAACCCACCCCTTCATACAGTGCGTAGATCGCCTCATTGATCATGGGCAGCAGGATGCGATTAACGATAAAAGCCGGATAGTCTTCCGAAACCGTCACCGTCTTTTTGAGGCGACCGATGAACTCCTTCGCCGATTCGAAAGTCGGATCCTCGGTGGCGATGCCACGGATCAGCTCGACAAGCTGCATCACCGGTACCGGGTTCATGAAGTGGATGCCGATGAACTTCTCCGGTCGGTCGGTTGCGGCCGCCAGGCGCGTAATCGAGATCGACGAGGTATTGGTGGCGAGCATCGCATCCGCGCGGAGCGAGGGGCTGACAGCGGTGAAGATCTTGCTCTTCACCTCCTCGTTCTCCGTGGCAGCCTCGATGACGAGGTCGCAGATGGAGAGATCAGTATAGGAACGCGCCGGCGTGATCCGCTCAAGCGCCGCCTGGTGATCAGAATCGGAGATTACCCCCTTTGAGACCTGGCGCGCAGTACTCTCACGGATACTCGCCAAGCCAGCGCTTATCCGATCCTCCGAGAGATCGTTGAGCCGGACGTTAAACCCCGCGAGCGAGCAGACATGGGCGATGCCGCTGCCCATCTGTCCAGCTCCAATGACACCAACCGTTTTGATTTCTATGCTCATCGTAACCTGCCAATCAACGTTCATGCTGCTCAAGACGGTTCGAGCAGTTGTACTGCCTCTACCGTTGCTTCGGACCTTATTGACCAGCTCTGGTCAACTCATCCTTCAGTTCGGGCAGGATCGTGAAGAGATCGCCGACGAGGCCGTAATCGGCCACCTGGAAGATCGGAGCCTCCTCGTCCTTGTTGATCGCCACGATCACCTTGGAGTCCTTCATGCCGGCCAGGTGCTGAATCGCGCCCGAGATGCCCACGGCGATATAGAGGTCGGGCGCAACCACCTTGCCGGTCTGCCCCACCTGCCAGTCGTTGGGGGCGTAGCCCGCATCCACCGCAGCCCGCGAGGCGCCCATGGCGGCGCCGAGCGAGTCGGCGATCGGCTCCAGGTACTTGGTGAAGTTCTCCGAGGAGCCGAGCGAGCGGCCCCCTGAGATGATGATCCGGGCCGAGGTCAGCTCCGGCCGCTCGGACTTGGCGATCTCCTCGCCCTTGAAGCTCGAAAGCCCCGAATCCTCGGCCGCATTCACCGCCTCGATGGCGGCAGAGCCGCCCTCGGCGGCTGCCGGGAAGGCGGCGGTGCGCACGGTGATCACCTTCTTGGCGTCGGTGGCCTGCACCGTCTGGATGGCATTGCCGGCATAGATCGGCCGCTCGAAGGTATCGGGCGACACCACCTTGATGATGTCCGACACCTGCATCACGTCGAGGAGCGCCGCCACGCGCGGCATCACGTTCTTGCCCTTGCTGGTGGCAGGCGCCACAAGGGCGTCGTAGGAGCCCGCGAGCGACACGATGAGCGCGGCGGTCGGCTCGGCAAGCTGGTGCTCGTAGGGAGCGGCGTCGGCCAGCAGCACCTTCTCCACGCCTGCGAGCTTGGAGGCGGCCTCGGCAGCGGCGCGGGCGTTGGAGCCTGCCACCAGCACATGCACGGGGGCTCCCAGGGCTGCCGCGGCAGAGAGTGCCTTGTGGGTGGAGTCCTTCAGCTGAGCGTTGTCGTGCTCGGCAATCAGCAATGTGGTCATCGTCTCAAATCCTCTCAGAGCACGCCGGCTTCGACCTTGAGCTTCGAGACCAGTTCGGCCACGGAACCCACCTTCACGCCGGCCTTGCGGCCGCCGGGCTCGACGGTCTTCACCACCTTCAGGCGCGGCGCCACATCGACGCCGAGGGTCTCAGGGCTCGTCTCGTCCAGCGGCTTCTTCTTGGCCTTCATGATGTTGGGGAGCGACGCATAGCGCGGCTCGTTGAGGCGCAGGTCCGTGGTGACGATGGCGGGCAGCTTGAGGCCCACCGTCTGCAGGCCGCCGTCGACCTCGCGGGTTACGTCGATGGAGCCCTCGCCCATAGCGACCTTGAACGCGAAGGTGCCCTGCGGCCAGCCCAGCAGGGCCGCCAGCATCTGGCCGGTCTGGTTGGAATCGTCGTCGATGGCCTGCTTGCCCAAGATGATGAGGTCGGGCTTCTCCTGCTCGACCACCTTGGCCAGGATCTTGGCGACGGCCAGCGGCTCCACGGTGGCGTCGGTCTTGACCAGGATGCCGCGGTCGGCGCCCATGGCCAGCGCGGTGCGAATGGTTTCGCCTGCCTGTTGCGGGCCGATGGAGACGGCGACGATCTCGGTGGCCTTGCCCTGCTCCTTGAGGCGCACGGCCTCCTCGACGGCGATCTCGTCGAAGGGGTTCATGGACATCTTGATGTTGGCAAGCTCCACGCCGGAGCCGTCCGGCTTCACCCGGATCTTCACGTTGTAGTCCACAACCCGCTTCACACACACAAGAAGCTTCATTCGTCCGTCCTCCCTTTCAATCCGGAACGTTCTGCGGCGTACTATCCTCGGGCACTACATCTGTATGTACGAGCGGATATGCCCGCCGGACGTGTATCGCTTCTCCACCACGACCACGAAGATGTTGGCCCTCGCTTCGGCAGACTGCAGCTTGAGCTGGATCAATACCAACCCTTGCCGATCAGGCCCATGTGGAGTCATTCAGCACCTCATCTGTGTGCTCGCCCAGGCGCGGCGAAGGCCGTCCTGCCGCCATTGGCTGCCCATCCATAACGATGGGCGAGCGAACATTAGGAATGACTCCGCCTTTGGCGGCTTGGGAAGGCAGATCGATCTTCATGCCCCGGACGATGACTTGAGGATCGGCAAAGACATCGGCCACCGTGTTGATGGGGCCCGCCGGAACGCCCTGCTTTTCCAGATCCGATAGAAGGGCATCGCGGGTCGTCTTGAGAGTGAGCTCTGTCAGGATCGGCACGAGCTCGGCCCGGCGCCCGACCCGGCCCGCATTGGTGCGGAAGCGGTCGTCCTGGGCTAATTCAGGCTTTCCGAGCACGGAGACGAAACGGGCGAACTGCCCGTCATTACCCACGGCCACAATCACGTGGCCGTCTGCGACGGGAAAGACTTGATACGGCACGATATTGGGATGGGCGTTGCCCATGCGCCGGGGCGATGTGCCGGACGCCAGATAGTTCATGGCCTGGTTCGCCAGCACGCTCGTCTGCACGTCGAGGAGCGCCATGTCGAGATGCGCCCCCTCCCCCGTCGCATCGCGCTGGCGAAGGGCAGCCAGAATGCCGACGACGGAATAGACCCCCGTGAAGATGTCCACATAGGCAACGCCGATCTTCTGCGGCTCGCCGTCGGGATCGCCCGTCAGGTCCATGATCCCGCCCATGCCCTGGATCATGAAGTCGTAGCCAGCGCGCGAGGCATAGGGCCCGTTCTGGCCGAAGCCGGTGATCGAGCAATAGACGAGACGCGGATTGATGCTTTTGAGGCTCTCGTAATCGAGGCCATATTTCTTGAGGCCGCCGACCTTGAAGTTCTCGACGATTACGTCCGCATGCGCCGCAAGCTTGCGCACGAGTTCCTGGCCTTCCGGTGTTTCGAAGTCGGCCGCGATGGAGCGTTTGCCGCGGTTGCAGGAATGGAAGTAGGCCGCCGAGAGATCACCGCCATCGGCCGCCTGCACGAAGGGAGGCCCCCAGCCGCGGGTATCGTCGCCGGCACCGGGCCGCTCCACCTTCACCACGTCGGCGCCGAGGTCGGCCAGCAACTGACCAACCCAAGGGCCCGCGAGGATGCGGGCGAGTTCGAGGACTTTCAGGCCTTCGAGCGGCTTTGTCATCACTGTGGTCCGCCCTTGTTAGAAGAATGCCTGCAGACCGGTCTGCGCACGGCCCAGGATAAGGGCGTGCACGTCGTGGGTGCCCTCATAGGTGTTCACCGTCTCCAGGTTCTGCGCATGGCGCATCACATGGTACTCTTCCTGGATGCCGTTGCCGCCGTGCATGTCGCGGGCGACGCGGGCGATCTCGAGCGCCTTGCCGCAGTTGTTGCGCTTGACCAGCGAGATCATCTCCGGCGCCACGCGGCCCTCGTCGAAGAGGCGGCCGACGCGCAAGGACGCGTGGAGGCCGAGCGTGATCTCGGTCATCATGTCGGCGAGCTTCTTCTGCACGAGCTGGGTTGCGGCGAGCGGCCGGTCGAACTGCTTGCGGTCGAGCGTGTACTGACGCGCCCGGTGCCAGCAATCCTCGGCGGCGCCGAGCGAGCCCCAGGAGATGCCGTAGCGGGCGCGGTTGAGGCAGCCGAAGGGGCCCTTGAGGCCCTGCACGTTCGGCAGCAGCGCATCCTCGCCCACCTCGACATTGTCCATGACGATCTCGCCGGTGATGGAGGCGCGTAGCGAGAGCTTGCCGCCGATCTTCGGCGCCGAGAGGCCCTTCATGCCCTTGTCCAGCACGAAGCCGCGGATCTGGTTGTCATGGGCCTCCGACTTCGCCCAGACCACGAACACGTCGGCGATGGGGGAGTTGGAGATCCACGTCTTGGAGCCGCTGATGCGGTAGCCCCCGTCGGTCTTGACCGCACGGGTCTTCATGCCGGCCGGATCCGACCCCGCATCGGGCTCGGTGAGGCCGAAGCAGCCCACGAACTCGCCGGAGGCCAGCTTGGGCAGGTACTTCCGGCGTTGCTCCTCGGAGCCGTAGGCATAGATCGGGTACATCACAAGGGAGGACTGCACGCTCATCATGGAGCGGTAGCCGGAATCCACCCGCTCCACCTCCCGGGCCACGAGGCCATAGGCGACATAGGACGCGCCCGCGCCGCCGTAGTCCTCCGGCAGGGTCACGCCCAGCAGCCCGAGCTCGCCCATCTCGTTGAAGATGGCGCGGTCGGTCTTCTCCTCGCGGTAAGCCTCTATCACCCGCGGCAGGAGCTTGTCCTGGGCATAGCCCCGGGCGGTGTCGCGGATCATGCGCTCGTCATCGGTCAAAAGGTCGTCGAGGAGGAGCGGATCTTCCCATTGGAGCTTCGCGAGTTCCTGTTTATTACCAGACATGATGACCTTCCTGTTCGTGAGATATCGCGGGTGTCGATAGTGGATCGTGAGAACCATTGAATTTGAGCGGCAAAATCCCTTCGAGCAGCGAAATTGTATATTGAAATCTTCGCAGCAGGTTATTCTCGAACAGAATGAACAGGTTTCTTCACCGCGGCTCGAGTGGCCTAACCGAGACTATCGTCCGGGTATCTGCGGAACCTGGTCACGGCAGGTACGCTCTGCAACTCGTCGTCGAAAAATGCGCTGGCATCCTGTGCCAGCATTTCCTCGGGCCTAGCTTGCGGCCTTAATTCCGAGCGCCGCCTGCGCCGCCGTTACGGCTGTGGCCACGCACTGGAGGATCGGCGGTACTTGGAAAAGGGGCACGCCCTCCTCCGCGGCCAATATCCCTGTGAGGAGAGTTCGGCACCCATCTTCAGGTGTCATTACTCCGCCTTAAAGCCCGATGCTTCCACGATCGGTTTCCACCTCTCGCGTTCGGTGCGGATAAATTCGGCAAACTCCTGCGGCAAGGTCGAGAGGGGCCGGCACTCCAGCCGGGTTAGCATAGCCTGCAGCTCCGGATGCGAAATGGCAGCCACAATCGCGCTATGCAGGCCCTCAACAATCGGCATGGGTGTCTTGGCGGGCAGCAGGAGACCGAACCATTCCTCCATCACCATTTCCTTCTGGCCAAGTTCCATGAAGGTCGGCACCTCCGGGAGGCTCGCTAGACGTTGTGCTGATGAAACCGCCAGAATTCGCATCTGACCGGCGCGATGGAACTCCGCCACGTCGCCTACCTGCACCACGATGCAAGGGACTTGCCCTCCTCTCACATCCTGCAATGCCGGCGCGGCACCGCGATATGGCACGTGCTGCAGCTGCAGGCCTAAGTTTTCGGCCATTTTGGTGCCGAAGAAATGCGGGCCGGCCCCAGCCGCAGGGCTTGCAAACTGCACTTCGCTCTTCTGCTGGCGTGCCCACTCAACGAACCCGGCAAGATCCCGCGCTGGGTGGTCGGCATTTACAGCGAAGGCGTAAGGAGAGGCACAGATCGGGCTTACCGGAATAAGGTCGACCAGTGCGTCGTAGCGGATCGTCTTTGGGTATACGTGCGGGAAGATCGTCAGCACGTTTACGGGCGTCATAAGGATCTGAGTGCCATCCGGTGAGGCGGCCTTCACCGCCTCGACCCCCATGCGCCCTGCGGCGCCAGCGCGATTTTCGACGATGAGTTGCGGCGCATATCTGCCGCGAAGGCGTTCCCCGCATAGCCGCGCGATGGTGTCGGTCGGGCCACCTGCAGGAAATCCAACGATGATGCGCGCATTAGCATCAATGGTTGTCCCTTGCTGGGCGGTGGCCTGGCGAGCTTGTATCACGCTGAGCGTTGCTGCCGCGATGATCCCGCCAAGCGCGTCCCGGCGAGTAACTCCTTTTGCCGTCATGGGTTGTTCCTCCGCTTGAATAATCAGCCACTCGGGCTCATTCTCAATTTCTAACGTCTGCTATTTCGGAAGAACGACATATTTTCGAAAATTACGCAACCGAAAAAGGAAAGTCATGGCGCAACTGTTTTCCTGCGGAGCGCCCAATTAGGTTCGACCGCGGTCCACTATGATACTAAGTTTCAGTTGAGGCTCGGGTTAGTTGAATGAAGCACGGCTTAGGGCTGAGCCGACATACAAACGCCATTGGGACGTGACCGGACACCAGCATCAAGTGCGTGGTGACGACCAACCACTTGAAGACAAGCTTGTCCTTAACCTTAAGACTTCAAGAATGCAGGCCGCTGCCTGCTTGGGTGCGTGAAAGCATCACGGCCGCAGGCACACACAGCAGCCCTCACGAAAGGGCATTTCCGCGCCGCGAAGCAAGATTACCAAGTCCCTTCAGAGAGGCTGTCGAGCTCTACTTTGTACATGGTGCAAATTGGCTCACATTCACTTAGCCAAAGCTGCCTTAGCGGTCATGTGCAAGGCAGGCCTGTCGAAGTGCTCCGCGGCATAGGTCGCTACGTTGTCAGCAGTGTCGCGGATGTGTTTCTCAATAAGTTTGACAGCCAAATCAGTATCACGGCCCACCGTCGCCGACATGAGAGCCCTGTGTTCACCCACTTTGTTACGGTCATATGGACGGTATGTTGCAGAGACACTTCGATACCGCTCGGAACGATCAAAGAGGGAATCGTGAATTGCCAACAAAGTTGGCGACCCGCAGGCACTGATCAAAGCCTGGTGGAACTCTCTGTGAGCACGGCGCCAGTTGAGATCTTCGCCAGGGGGCGTCTTTATGCGCTCCTCAATCCGGTTGAGCCGGTGTAGCGCCGATATGATGCCGATTTCCCACTCGTCGTCGCCCTTGGCAATCGCTTGCCGTAGCGCCTCGATCTCGATTAGAACTCGGGTACTGGTGATATCGAATAAGTCATCGAGCGAAATGGGAGCCACACGGAAGCCCCGTTGGCCCTCCGCTGCGACCAAGCCATCCGCCACCAAGGACATGAGAGCCTCGCGGAGCGTGGTGAAGCTCGCACCAAAGCTGGCCCGCAGCGCTTCAAACCGCAACGGCTCACCCGGCGGGAGTCGGCAGCTGAGAATCTCTTCCCGCAGACGGTATGCAATATCCGCGGCGACGGTTTTCCCGAATTCTTTCTGTGCCTTGACGATCTTGAGGTTCATTCTTGTCCTGCGAGACTGTGCTGCCAGTTGCCAACTATGGTACCAAAGTAGCAACCATAGGTGCCGATCACAAATATTTTTGGTCTATAGCCGTTTTTTCGAAACTTGTAAAATTGAATAACATAACCAGCCTCGGTGCATCGGTTTGGCCTACCCCAACCCGTGGTGTGGGAGATCCTTTAGAGGACCACTGGAGGCGATCACTCCAGGAGCGACTGACCCTGATCATTGATGGGCGTCAACAATCTTTCGGATGCTTTGCATTCCGAAAAATTTCGAAATCATGCGTTACCTTATAATTGGGGTTCCTTGTGAGCGCTAAGTTGGGTTCTATCCAGCCCAGTTAAAGAGAGAGCCTGGGAGGAACGGCAGAGAAATTCAGTAAAAGTGGGTTGATTTTCGAAAATCCTGCAAATATGGTCGCCAACAAGGCCGCAAAGGCTGGCCAGCGCCAACAATCTAACAATAGTGATCGGTCCGACGCAGCGGACCGTGAAGGGAGAAACAAATGGATTTGCCAAGCAAGATGAAAGTGGCCCGGATGCATGAGGTGGGTGGACCTCTCATCCTGGAGGAGATCGACACACCGACCCCGGGCGAGAATGATGTTCTCGTGAAGGTCCATGCCTGCGGCATTGTCCCTAATCTCGGCAACATTCTTGCAAACTGGACGACCTGGTTCCCTGACCTTCCGCTGCCCCCGCTGCCCGCCATCTTCGGGCTGGATCCAGCCGGTGAAGTGGTCGCGATTGGCAGCAATGTTTCCTGCGTCGACGTAGGCGACCGTGTGTACGTGAATCCGGCACGCTCGTGCGGGACATGCCGCCATTGCACCAGCGGTGATCCGATCGCCTGCCGCTACTTCACCTTCAATGGTTACTTTGGCTTTTCCGAGCACTCCGAGCGCATGTATCGCAGATACCCTTATGGAGGTATGAGCGAGTATATGACGGCTCCCCCGAGCGCGCTCGTCAAACTCCCGGACTCGATGTCGTATGAGGAGGCTGCGCGACTTGGATATGTGGGTACCGCGTATTCTGGTCTACGCAAGGCACGTGTCGGAGCCGGGACAACCATTCTCATCAACGGAGCGTCGGGCACACTTGGTCTAGGAGCCGTGATCAGCGCGCTTGCCATGGGTGCCAGGAAGATCCTGGGCACCGGGCGCAACAAGGACCTTCTGCAGGCCGTGAAAGCGATCGCGCCTGACCGGATCGAAGTGTTCGGATTGGAGGATGGATCGATCTCAAACTGGGCCAAGTCTCTGACCGAAGGCGACGGCGTTGACGTTGCGATCGACTGCCTCGGGCCCGGAGCGGTTCATGAGACATTTCTTGAGGGCATCTATAGCCTGCGTCGCGGCGGGATTATCGTCGATACGGGTGCTGTTGCCGGAGACGTGCCGATCAACGTCCACTACATGATGGACCGGAACATGAGCCTGATCGGGTCGCTGTGGTTCACGACGCAGGAGGGCCGGGAGCTCGCCAGCTATGCTGAAACGGGCGCTCTCAAGATGTCTGTTTTCGAGCACCACACGTATCCCTTGGAAGATGTCAACCAGGCCATCTCCGGTATTGCATCGCGGAACGGCGGTTTCTCGAACTACGTGATCCATCCATGACATCATCATCCCGTGAGACGTCGGTCGCGCGAGAGAACGATCCAGTTCTCTCTAGCGACCAACACACCTCATACGACGTTGTAGTCGTAGGACTTGGCCCCGTTGGGGCGGCTGCCGCGCAATTGCTCGCGAGGGAGGGATTGACGGTTTTGGCGGTCGATCCGTCGCGGCAGCCCTATGACAAACCTCGTGCGATCGGAATTGATCACGAGGCGCTGCGTTTGCTTCAGAAATTAAGTATTACGGACGAGCTCAGCTTGTATATGGGGCCTTACAAGACCTCGGAGTATCGGTCTGCTGCCGGGCAGGTGTTACGGCGCATCGTGCCTCAGCCTGAGCCGCATCCGCTGTCATGGCCCCCATACTCCACTTTCATTCAGCCAGAACTTGAGCGCCTGCTTCGTGGGAGCTTCGACCGGTGGCCAACACTGGATGTGACTCTTGGATCTCGTGTTCTGACAGTGGAGCAGAACCCGGATGAGGCGAGCGTTACCATCGAAGACGTCGATACTGGGACGAAGCGTCTCGTCACCTGCCGCTACGTCGTGGGGTGCGATGGAGCTTGGAGCCCAGTTCGGGAAGCGATGGGCCTCCAATTGGAGGACTTGAAGTTCGATGAGCCATGGCTGGTTGTCGATGTCTTGGTGAATGAGACCGCGGACCTGCCGGACGCAATCATTCAGTACTGCGATCCGGTGCGCCCCTGCACGTACGTTCGGGGTCCGGCGGACTTGCGGCGCTGGGAGATCATGCTTCTGCCTGATGAAAACCCAACCGACATGGTCGACGAGAAGGTTATCTGGTCGCTGCTTGCAAGGTGGATGACACCCGATCAGGGAAGGATCTGGCGTGCCGCCACCTACCGCTTCCATGCCCTTGTTGGTAAACAGTGGCAACGGGGTCGCGTCTTCATCGCGGGGGACGCAGCGCATCAGACGCCTCCGTTCATGGCCCAAGGCCTCAACCAAGGCTTACGGGATGTGGCGAATCTCTGCTGGAAGATCGGCGAAGTTCTGAAACACGGAGCGGATCCGGCTCTTCTCAAGACCTACGACGAGGAACGCAGACCTAATGCCCGGGCCGTGATCGAGTTGACGAAGACCTTTGGCCAAGTGATCTGTGAGCGCGAGCCAGGCGCCGCAGCGGAACGGGATAAGCGGCTGCTGGAAGAGATGCAGGCCGGGCGTGGTGAAATCGTCCGGCAGGATCTCTTGCCGCCACTTGTCGGTGGGCTTCTCCTCAAGGATGCAACAGGCGGCCATGCACCTGGGACCGGGACCGTGTTTCCGCAGCCCTTGGTAATAACATCCGAGGGCGAGAGGCGCATGGATGACGTGATCGACGCGCGTTTCCTCTTGGTCGCCGAGACGGGCTGGGCTCCGACGGCGCCCGATCGCGTGCTTGCGGACCGGCTCGGCGTCACCTTGGCTTGCGTTGCTGAAGCTCCTGTCGACGGAATCGTCACACTCGCTGACACAAGTGGTCTGATTGAGAGCTGGATGAGCCGCAACGGGGTGAAGGCGGTTCTTGTCCGTCCAGATCACGTTGTCTTTGGCAGTGTTCGTGCAGCCGCCGACGTAAGCGGTCTTCTTGGAGCGCTGGAACATGCTCTCAGGAATCCGGATCGCACGAAGACAGAAGCTGGGCCCGACCAGATGTCCGAAGTGCATTAGCGCTCGAGAGAACTCGATCTGCAGCGAACAAGATACGCCTCTAAAGTGCGAACGCTGGATTTTGTTGGGGAGGAGAAAACAATGGCGACAAGACGCGTAGTGACGGGCACGGTTAATGGTAAAGCGGTTTTCCTGAGCGACGGTCCAGTGCCGACCGAGCATGAATACCAGACGCTCCCTGGGCATCGAACGTCCATATGCTGGGCCACGCTCAAAGACCCCTCCTCGGAGCCGGTTACGGAGGCCGCGCCAGTGGGAGTTGGTGCCCTTCCGCTGCCGGGTGAGACACGGCTCCTGATCGTTCATTTTCCGCCGGCCTCTGTGATGTTTGGTCCCGGATTCGATCCTGCCGGAGCAGATTCAGAGCAGAGGAAGCACCTGCCAGGTCTGGCGGAAACCTTTGAGCCGGATGCTCCCGGAATGCATAGAACATGCTCGGTCGACTACAATATCGTGCTCGATGGCAGCATCTGGCTTGAGCTTGATGATGGGAACGAAACAATGCTGAACCAAGGCGATGTCGTGATCCAGCAGGCGACACGGCACGCGTGGCGTAACAAAGGCGATCGTCCCGCAACCATGGCCTTCGTGCTCGTGGGAGCTAGCGAGAGCCGTTAGGGGTCTGGCATCCAGCTTAGTGAGAGCACGTTCAATG
Organism: Microvirga aerophila; assembly: GCF_003332305.1. GTDB lineage: Bacteria > Pseudomonadota > Alphaproteobacteria > Rhizobiales > Beijerinckiaceae > Microvirga > Microvirga aerophila. Next base: position 15,747 of record NZ_QOIO01000062.1, read on the forward strand.
GCCAGGTTTCCCGCGAAATGCGCGCGAGTGACCTGGCGGGGCGAGCCCCTTAGAGGCAGCCCTGTGCTGAGTAAGGACCGAGACGTATTCCGATGACCAGCTCCTGAAAACCATCGGCTATGTCCAAGCCCGCTTCAAACAAATTGTCGGCGTGTACGATTACGTTCCTGATTTCATTGCCGCGAGAAGCGACAGTGTCCGCAGAGGAGATCACGTGAAACTGGCTAGCTTCGAGACGGCTGAAGGAAATGGCTACGGGGTGGTTCTTGACGACGCGATCATTCCGCTCAACAGGGGTGTGGGTGTGCCGCAGGACCTGAAGTCCTATCTTGCGATGTTAGCTGCACAGCAGACAGCTACAGTTCCGAATGAGCCTGCGATTCCCCTCAGCGCAGTCCGGCTGCTGCCCCCCATCCCTAATCCTGGCAAAGTATTCTGTGTCGCCACGAATTTCCACGAACCCTCGCGTGAGGGCAAACCAGTACCAGAGTATCCGCTGCTCTTCACGCGGTTCGCCGACAGTCTAACGGGACACGAAGCCCCCATCCTGAAGCCTACCCGCTCCGATCATTTTGATTTTGAAGGGGAAGTTGCAGTGGTGATCGGCATGGCGGGATACCAAGTGCCTGAGGAAGCGGCGATGACACACGTCGCCGGCTATTCCTGCTTCAATGACGGCAGTGCGCGTGACTGGCAGAAGCATTCCTCACAATTCACGCCAGGCAAGAACTTCTATCAAAGCGGGTCCTTTGGCCCGTGGCTCGTCACCGTTGATGAAATCCCTGACCCAACCCGCCTAGCACTCGAAACGCGGGTGAATGGCGCCGTGAAACAGTCGATCACTCTCGATCGGTTCATCTTCGGGATCCCGTGGTTGATCTCTTACATCTCGACCTTTTCCCCTCTATCCCCGGGCGATGTCATCGTTACTGGGACACCTTCGGGCTTCGGTTCAAGTCGACAACCTCCCGACTTCCTGTGTCCAGGTGATGTGATTGAGGTGGAGGTGTCTGGCATCGGTGTTCTGCGCAACATTGTGGCGGCCGAGGATGGACGTAAAATTTCGAAATAGACAGAATTTTCGAAAATACTTGCTACCGGTAGACAATCTAGGTATTACGGTCGCAACAGGCATATGCGAAGATCTCGGGAGAACGCCTAATGACTCACCTGGTGCATGCCCTTGGGCATATTAAGCTCAACACGAACCGGATTGAGGATGTCGTCCGAGACTCGACTGACATTCTCGGCCTACGCGTCACGCGTGAGACGGCAGATCAGGTTTGGCTCAGTTCGAATGGCCGGTCAGCAGAACTCGTTCTGGTGCAGGCTCAGGAGAACTCGTGCCATACCATCGGACTTGAGGCGCTTACCGCCGATGACGTTCGTGCAGCCGCGGCCCGGGTTGCAGAGGCCGGCGGCCAGATTCTGTCGGAGGAACCGAGCCTGGATTGTTGGGATGCAGGCGTCACCTTCAAGACGCCCGAAGGTCTGCGTTTCGAGATCCATACGCCTGCTCGCGATGACATGTATCGCCCCCGCTATCAGACTTCAGGGGTCGGGCCACGGCGCATTGACCATGCTAACCTGATCTCGCCCGACCCGGTCGCAACGCGTGAGCAGCTCACTGCGATTGCCGGAATGCAATTGTCCGAGCGCATCGTGAACGATGGTCTGTCCTGGATGTATGCTGGCAATCGCCAGCACCACATCCTGGGCGTGGTCAAGGGCACGGCTCCTGGCCTGCACCACTATTCCTTTGAGTTCCCTGAGTTCAACATGTACTGCCGTCTTGGCGATATTCTTGATCGCTATGACCGCCAGCTTGTCTGGGGGCCAGGACGGCACCGTCCGGGTGACAACACCTATGCTTACTATCTCGACTCGAGCGGCTGTATGGTCGAGTGCTCCGGTCCCATGGCGGTGGTGGCCGACGATGTCCACTTCACACCGCGCGTGATCACCAATCTGGAGCGTCCCGGGAACGTGCGCGACATGAACGTCTGGGGTTCGCCTGCCCCGCTAGAGTGGCGCGAGCATTTCCATCCATTCCAGTCGCTCTCCTAAACGGAGGCGGACTGACGGCTTCCGTCGACGTGGGATGAATGGGCCGTCGTGCCCCAGGATCGGACGCAAGGAGTTATACGATGCAAGAGAAGGTCACTTTCGAATCCGATGGCCTTAAGCTCTCAGGCGTGATTCACATTCCTGACGGCTATAAAGGCGAACCGTTGCCAGCCTTTATCGTCTGCCATGGCTTCGTCGGCTCCAAAGACGAAAGCCACGCTCAAGTCCAAGCCGAGATGATGGAAACCTTCGGCTATGTGGCGCTTCGCTTCGACTTCCGCTGCTGTGGTGAGAGTGAAGGAGAGCGGGCTCAGGTCCGCTGCTTCGATCAGGTAGCAGATGCCAAGAACGCTCTGACTTGGCTCGCAAAGCGGCCCGAGGTTGACCCCAAGCGGATCGGCATCACGGGTCACAGCTTTGGCGCGGCCGTGTCGGTCTATACCGCCGGCGTGGATGATCGCGTGGCCTGCTGCGTCTCCTCCTGCGGCTGGGGCAATGGCGAACGCAAGTTCCGCGGGCAGCATCCGACCGAGGAATCCTGGAACAAGTTCATCGGCATTTTGGAAAAGGGCCGCGAACACAAGCAGGAGACCGGTCAGAGTCTCTGGATGTCACGGTTCGACGCCGTTCCAATTCCTGAGGCTCTCCGTGCAAATCTCTCCCCCAAGGCCATCATGGAAATCCCAACAGAAACCGCTTGGTCGATGATGAACTTCCGGGCCGATGATGTGGTTGCCAACATCGCACCGCGCCCGCTACTCTTGTTCCACACTGCGAACGACATCATCACGCCGACGATCGAGTCCATCAGGATGTTCGAAAAGGCCGGACAACCGACCGAACTCATGCTGATCGACACAATGGCGCATTTCCCACTCGCACCTGACGACGCGCCGCGCACCAAAATGATGATGAAGGGCTGGCTCGACAAGTTCTTCCCATCACCGCTCTCGTCCTGAGACCTGGACAGCAAGGAGACCGATGTCATGCCCATCATCCCGGCCGACGAGCTGAGGAGCTTTGCCGCCCGTCTCTTGCAGGCTGGTGGCTTCACCGAAGCGGACGCCATTCAGACCGCCGATCTTCTCGTCTGGGCTAACCTGCGCGGGATCGATAGTCATGGTGTCCTTCGCATCCCGCGTTACATTGAGATGATCGAACAGGGTGTTATGATCTCGGGTGGAACGGTCACCCCCGTGCGTGAACTGGGTGCCGTCACGGTACTCGACGGCGGCAAGTGCCCTGGAGCGGTTGGAATGAACACCGCCGTAAACCGGGCAGAAGTACTGGCGCGTCAATTCGGTATCGGTTGGTGTGCCGCCCGTGCCATCTCCCACGCCGGGGCGGTGGGTTATTTCTCCTCGGCATTGGCCGAACGCGGTCTGATCGGCTTGGTGATGACCGCCTCCAAACCGTTGATGAGCTACTTCGGAGCGAAGGGCGAAGCTCTGTCCACAAATCCGCTGTCCATCGCCGTCCCGGTTGCAGAGGGCGCTGATCCGATCCTACTGGATATGTCCACCGCCGCCGTGGCTCTCGGCAAGATTATGGCGGCGAAGGATGCAGGGAAGCCAATCCCGCTGGGCTGGGCGATTGATGAGACAGGAGCCGAGACCACAGACCCGGATCGGGTGACGGCGCTCTTGCCAATGGCGGGGCCAAAAGGCTCGGGTCTGTCTCTGATGATCGAAGTACTCACGAGCGTACTGGCAGGCAATGCGGTAATCGGGCCGGTGCTGCTGGGCCGTAAGAAAGGTGGCTTCAACGGGCTCGTCATTGCCATCGATCCGACAGCCTTTGGTCCACGTGAGGAGTTTGAGATAGCGGTGAAAGATCTTAGCCAGGCAATCCAAGGGCTAGTTCCGGCTGAGGGTATCGACGCGGTCTTGCTCCCTGGCGAACGTAGTGCCGCGACAGGCCGCAGTCGTTCGGTTAAAGGTATTCCGCTCGCCGAAGGCACGGCGAAACGCCTGATTGAAACTGCCGGCCGCCTTTCTGTTTCAGTTCCTCCAGAACTTGCTTGAACCGGTTGGGGCCGTTTTCCCAGCCACTCCTGCAGTCTGCGCCGCAGGAAGTGGGAAAGGTTGCCCAAGTTCAACAGCTAAGCACTCTCACGCGCTATAATGCGGAAGCCAACGTCAATTGAACGACTCTCACTCTCATTGCCAGCAGCTCGGCGGCGAAGCAGGGCCACGGCCTCGCGACCGATACGAGTCCCGTCAACATCGATCGTGGTCATTGTAGGCCGCATCGCTGCCGCGACCGCGAGATTTCCAAAGCCAATGACTGCTAAATCGTCCGGTATTCGCAGCCCGGCCGCAGAGGCTTCGATCATGATTGCTTGGGCTAACATGTCAGAGCCGCAAATGACGACGTCGGGCCGTCGCTGCATTTCAAGCATTCGGCGGAACACAAGCCTGCCCTGAGAAAAACAGCTCGGCACAGGCATAGATAGCTCGGTTACCTTCGCACCGCCGGCTGCGTTCCAGACGTCAACAAATCCACTCCGCCGCAACCCCGATCTTTGACTGTCTGGAACGACTAGGAAAGGTCGGCGATAGCCGCGATCGAGTATGAACCGTGCGATTTCTTCACCGACAGCGCGATGCGAGAAGCCGACAGCGACGTCGATCGGGTCATCCGGCAGTCCCCAAGTCTCGATCACCGTGATTTGCACACGCCGCAGCCTCTCACGGGTGAAAACATCAGTGAGCTGCCCAGTCAGGATGAGCGCTTCGGCTTGCCGTGCCAGTATGGTATCAATCAGCTCGCCCATGTGAGCATCGTTCGATTTTGTTAGACCCAGCAACGGCATATATCCGTCTTCAGTGAGAGCGCCGACCATTGCCTCAATTGTGTCATTGAAGATGGACTCGGCGATACTGGGAACAAGCGTTGCAATAATACGGCTGCGCTTGGAAGCGAGGCCCCCAGCTAGTAGATTGGGAACATAATCTATAGCCTCGACCGCCTCGCGAACCCGCTCCGCCGTTGAGGCAGTGAGTGCCCCAGGGTTATTCAGGAAGCGCGAGACTGTTGCGGTCGATACCTTCGCTAAGGCAGCAACATCCTCAAGCGTGGCGCGAGAACGTATATCGTTCACTGGACAATTAGCCTTTATAGCGAATGGAACTTAATTACGGCGCCATTGGCGAAAATGGTGCCAATGACTTTGACGGGCGATGATGCCTCGGACGGCGCATGCTCACCGACAACTTGACCTGATCCACGCGACCGTCGACCGAGACTGGGTTTATCACGCTCAATTGTAAGGGCTTGCGCCTCTGGTCGTTTTAGCGCGCTTTGTGCGTTAAACCTTCGGTCTACGAGGATTTTTTTGCACTGGTGTAACACTTGATCCTCTTCGTCTCCGACCCAAGGTCAGCATGTGCGAACGCAATCTGGCTCTGACAAACGCAATGTATGTCAACCTTTTCCTCCAAGTCATCCTCTGTTTGCTTCACTCAGGTGAATTTCAATGGGACATGTAATGCTCCGATCTCGGGCATGCGGGTAGGAAAGATATCTCCGTCGACTTGAAAGCCCTTGGTTCGTGCGAGAAGTTCCTCAAGTGCGACCGCGAGCTCGAGCTCTGCGAGACCCGCTCCGGGACAGGTGTGGGGACCGCGACCGAAGGCGATTGACGCGCTTATGTTGGGCCGGTGGAGCCTGAATGTACCGGGATCTTCGAATACGTCCTCGTCCCGGTTGGCGGAGGCGTAGTTCAGAGCAATCGGCTCGCCTGCAGGAATTGTCCGCCCATGGACGGTGATATCGCACACCGCCGTGCGAGCGAAGCCGCGGTAGGGCGTATACAATCGTAAAAACTCAGCTATCGCTGCTGGGATCAGTGAAGGGTCGCGACGTAGACGGTCCTGCAATTCGCGGTCACGACCCAGATGGACGCAGATTGATCCGATCATGACCATTGGAGCAATAACTCCAATTACCAACACCTGGCGGATCGTTCCGATGATGAGCTCCTCGGGCAACGGCTCACCGTCTACGCGGGTAGCAAGCAGCGCGCTGACAGCATCGACCTTTGTATCAAGCGGCCTGATCTTGCGTTCTTCCATGAGACCTCGTGCTCTGGCATAGAGCGCATCGCTCGCTTCCTTCGTCGATACGGCATCACCGGTCTGCGTAGCGATGTTGTACTGCCTTCCCCAACGCTCAAGCCGCTCGACTTCGTCGAGTGGAAGATTCATCCAGTGCGCAAAGACCAGCACCGGCATACGTGAAGAAAATCCGGAGCAAATGTCACCTCCGCCGTTGGAAACCATTGGCTCAAGCAGTTGCGCACAGATTTCATGGATAATCGGCTTCAGCCGAGCGACCTTACGTGGAGTCAGGAGTGGCGCGATAGCCTTGCGGTACGGCGTGTGCTCAGGCGGATCAAGGTGAAGTGGTGGACGGCGTCCGGTAGTTGCAGGTTTAGGAATCACATTCTGCTTCGATGTAATGAACGTCTTGAGAACCGGCAGGATAAAGCATCCATTCCGCTTCTCATTCACCTGCTCAGGCAACCTCGCTGCCAGAAGGCACTAAAAGCACAGGCACGACCATGGCCCCCCGACTTCGCCAACATGCAGGAAAAGGCATGTACGCAGGCTTTGGAGAGGGCGATAGAAGCCTATGCCTCTCTCAGGAGAACACACGCTGGTCGCAGTGCGATGCGGCGCTTACGGGATTAGCAGGACAAGCGCCTTGCACATTCGTTAAGAAAAGAAATTGAGGCTCTCCCTAGGTACGTGGACCTGTTTCTTCTCGTTGACACGGCGCGGAAGGTTCTACAGCACACGAGGCTAGGCGTTTTAGGCTCCGCGTCCGATCTTGATTTGACTGAGACGGAGTTGCGGAGAGAGGCTGATGCATTTTGGCAACCCGCCCTGACGGCGGCATTCCATTCCACGGCAAGACCGAAGACTTCGGATTGAACTCTCCCGGCAATAAAAAACTTTCGGGGCTCGAACCCCTGACCTCTTTGAAGCTAATACTAATACTAAGTCCCTGAAGGGCTGACTCGTTCGTGATTTCCTGCGTCGGGGTGGGTGTGATCATGTCCCTCGGCCTGCGGGAGTGGGCGCACCGGTTCTGATCAGCGGGACTTGGTATAAGTGGTCGGCCCTGGTGTCTTCTGCGACCTGAAGCAGTTCTACCGCATGGCAAACCGCCTTACTGATAGTTCTGATGGTCAACGCCATAACAAAATTAAAGCTCATCCTTGAATACTGGAGATAGAATTACCATATATTATTTAGTCCCAACGATATATTTGTGTCACACCGCGTGGTTCACGCTTCAAAGCGTCGAGTCACATCTTTTTCTTTCCTATGTTTCCCATCCTTTGAGGCAAAATGACCACCAGAACCTTCAGCCAAACGACGCCGGATAAAGCCAACGAACTCTTCGATAAGCTCCTCGCCACCTCCGACAACGCAGCCAAAACCCGTGAGCGCCTGCTTTCGGACCTGCAAGAGGAGTTGGACCTCCTGGCTAATCTCCAGGAACAGTATCTCTTTCCGGTCTTGAACAAGCACGGGATGCAGGACCTGGTTCAAGAGGCCATCCAGGACAACCAGGAAACGAGTGCGCTCCTGGCAGAATTGGACAGCATGCCAAAAAACACTGGTGAGTTCCTCAGCAAGGTGACCGAGCTGAAGAAAGTGTTCCAGCAACATATTCGCGACGACAAGAAGGAGCTGCTTCCGGCGGTGCTCAAGGTCTTGAGCGACGAGGAGGCCGAAGAGGTGGCCGAGCAAGTGCAGGATGAGATGGCGAGTGTCGAAGAGGCAAAGCGGGCCGAGGCCAAGCGTGCCCGCGAGCAAGTTGAAAACGCCCAGCGGGTCGCGAAAGATGTGACCAACACAGTGCAGGCTGGAGCCCAAACAATGGCTCGGACCATGCAGGAAGCGGTACAGACCAGTCTCAGCACGGCATCGGAGCTGGCCCGCGGCGTCCAGGATGTTTCCCGCGAATGCTTTGAGTTGAGCCAGAAGCGCCTGCAGAAGAACCTTGACGGCTTGAACAGTCTGGCACAGTGCCGGTCGGTTCCGGACTTTATGGCGGTCCAGACCTCGCTCATCCGCGACAACCTGGAACAGACCCTCGACAACAGTCGGCGGATGGTGGACCTCACGCGTCAGCTCGCCAATGAGGCAAGTCGGATCGTCACGGTTCAGGCGGAGAAATCGCGCCAGCGCGTCAGCCGGGCCGCTTGATCGGACTCACTCTGACGGTTTGCCTCAATGAAAACATGCCCCGGGCTTTCAAGCCCGGGGCATGTTTTCATTGAGCCGCGCTGACCACGATCAGCAAAGCGTGCGGCCGCAAACCCAAACGCGTGCCATGCCGAGGCAGCCTGAGTTCGACGTTCACGTCACCCATCGAGCGGCTAAAATCTAACGCTTGGCTCCTTTGACAAGACAAGCGCCGCCGGAAGGCGGACTTTCAGATGCGTTTGTTTCACGTCCGCTGAACAGAAGTTGAGTGAACCGACTTCCATTTTCCAACGGAAATGTCGTCCGTGCATTGATGATCCCATTGGGGCGGAATTTCTCATCAGGATAACGTCAGGCGCTGGGGAGTTCGCTCAGACGCGACGAGGGCCGCTTCGACCCGGTTGCGCACCTGCAGCTTCTGCAGAATGTTGGTCACATGGTGCTTGATCGTCTTCTCGCTCAGATCCAGCTTGTTGCCGATTTCCTTGTTGCTGCGGCCCTTGCCCAGGATTGACAGGATCTCCTCCTCCCGCCGCGTCAGATCGGAAAACCGCTGCACCGGCTTCGCCGGGCTGACACGGCTCGGGCCAGAGCGCATCAGCAGCGTGGCCGCAAGACTCGGCGAGACATAGCTCTCGCTCTGGTGCAGCACCCGCACCGCCTGCACCAGCTCACGACCGTTTGCGCCTTTCAGCAGACAGCCTTGTGCCCCGCGCTTCAAAGCACTGCAGACCTTCTCCTCATCGCCCATGAGGGTGAACAGCAGGATCTTGGCCCGGGCATGCTGCTGGGTGATCGCCTCAAGGGCATCCAGGCCGCTGTCGAGCAAGCTCATGTCGAGCATAATCACATCCGGTTCACTCTCCTGGGCCATCTGCATGGCGTCCCGAATGGATGCGCCCTGACTGACAACTTCGATATCCGGCTGCGCCTCCAGGTTGACGATGACCCCCTCCCGGAATAGCGGTTGCTGATCGACGACACCTACGCGGATCTTGGTAGTCATTGGAGCCCCCTCCACATGGCAGAAAGTGTGCACTCAGGCATACGTCTCCACCTGACACGCTGATTATGGTCAAGCGTGCCGCCAATGCTTTCAATGCGGTTCTAAAATCTGGCCAGATCCATTTTCGTGCTGTCGCTGAAGCTGGGCCACTCACCCGGCTTGGCGTTGACGATCTCACTGGCGTTGTACTGAAACTGGCCAGGATCCTATCGTGTTCAGCTCGCAAATCAATAAAATTGTCCTAAGTTAGGCAAAATCGTGCGATAACTTTAGTATTAGTGCAAAATAATTAAAAGCTCATTTTCCAACCGTATCCGGCTGATCTTTGCAGGCAGGCCGCTAACCGGAAGGAGTAGGGCCTTGATCAAGTGGGCCGTCGTGTTTCGCGTACCATGCGTCAGGCCTGAACCAGTAGAGCATAAGGGGCGTTACAGAGTTCCAGGCTGTTTTCATTGGCGATTTGGGAAAGTCCCATTGGAGCGCAGGCGCTTGGCTTTACCCTCGGCGGGGTGGCCGCCGCTCGCACGGTCTTGGGTAGGTGCGGGTACATTGATCGCACACGTCGCGCGGACATTGGGGTGCTCAAGAGGCGCGATCTACAAGGTGTTGAATCAGTGAGATGACGTCAGCTAGGCAAATTCGATCAATAGAGTTCGACCCGGAACGCCAAGGCACCTCCTCGGCAGGCACCATAACGGCAGTTCTCGATAGACAGCGGATTTCCACAGCTACAAGAGGACCGTGAACCACTCATCATGTCATCCGCAAGTGAACTACGCTTTCGAGCTTAGCCATTTCCAAATGATCCGCGACGCGCAAGCTATGCCGTGACATTAGCTCACCCCGAACTATCGAAGCATGGGTGGAATAAAGCAGGCTCCACAACGTTTTTCTTGCTGCTGGATGGCTTGGGTTCTGGATCGGTTGCCCCAACCGCAAGAACCGGAGCTTGAGAGACGATTAAAAATCATGAGCCCACAGTGTTTGTTTTTCAGTCTTTGTGCGCGACGGGCTTTTAGCCGATGGCAACCTCACAACAGGGATCGGTGTCATGGGGCTCGCCGTAGTGAATGGAAGTGAACGACATGAAGATGATCGATTTGCCTACTCGCGGGACATGTTTTGGTTTCGCTGGCCCTGATAACCACATGGTGTCGCTCAACGTCCCAGCCGCAAACGACGATGGTCGAGAGCATCAATTTTACTCCTTCGACATCGAGTATGACCCGGAGCAACCTGATAAACTGACTGTTTGCCTGTTGGAGGTTGATCAGGACAATTTCATCCATACCGTAAGAAAAAGCATTTCGTTCCCTGCAAGTTTGCTGGCCGACCTTGTCAGCAAAAGGAAGGCCACGGCTGAAGAAGTTGCCACATGGCAGGCCATGTCTGACGAAGATGAATGAGGCTATCGGCAGGTTCTTGATAGCGGTTAGTTCAACCGCCTGCGTGACACCGGCCCTGCTATGATCCGTTGCTTATCACAAGTGAAGGCGGCTCGCTAGTTGAGAGCACGTCACAGTGCGGCGAGGCAGTGTGTGGGAGGCCGATCTTGCACCCACTGATGAGATTAGCCTCCCTACAAGCGTCACTCGCCTGATCAAGCTTCGATGGTGCGAACCAATTCGCCTGCCTTGGCTCAATCAAGACGTAAGCCCTTCTGCCTCGGTGAACGGAACAGTCAGCACCGTCTGACCAGCCTCATCCACAATCTCAATAACGAATTGCCTTCGCGCTTCGATGGGCAACTCGTGCCAGGATGAGCGAGCAGCGATCAAAACCCGCGCTAACTGCAAGGCAACAGCATGGGCGGCCTCGATACTAGGGAGGACTAGTTTTCTAGGGTGTCTGTAGCGATCGCGACCGTTCCAGATGTGAAGAGAATACTGCGGCATGACTAACAGGATTATCAGCCATGAAAGCCCCAAATATCAGGCGATATTAAGGATTATTTCTTATACATCTGGCATCAGCAACAAAAAGCCTGATAGAGGATCACCAACGAGCACTACGCTAAGGCCCTGTAGCGGTGTTGGATTACTCCTAATTATAAACCTCTCGTGGGAGATAATCGCGGAATATAGCAGGAGCCGTTTCGTTTTCTGTTGGTCGCTGTGACTGGCTCTGGATCTGCCCGGCTGATCAGAAGGAAACCGAACATGGGCTACGAACTGGCGGTAGGTCCCATACTCGTTGCAGTTATCGCTCTCATCGCTTTCATGACGGTCTTGTACTGGTTCGTCTCTTATCGTTTCCGGGAGGTCATCATCGGATTTATCGTTGCTGGGATGGTGCTCGAACTCATGGTCATCCTCCCCATCTGGGTTGTAAGTATTTAGCCATGGTTGAGCCGAGAGCGGCTTGGCAGAGCCCG
>NZ_QOIO01000063.1 GCF_003332305.1 Microvirga aerophila
AAGCTGATGCCCGGCATGCCGGTGGAGGGCTTCATCCAGACCGGATCGCGCACCGTCCTGTCCTACCTCACCAAACCCCTCGCCGACCACATCACCAGAGCCTTCCGAGAAGAATAAAACCAAAAGGGCGCCCTGGTGCAGGACGCCCTCTCGTGACGAGGATTGCCAGAAGCGTTACTCGCCGCCGCTCATTGCAGACCGAATGACGTTGTCGGCTGCCAGATCACCGGGCGCATAGCCCATCAGCTCGGCAAGCCGTGTGCGGGCGCGGTTGACGCGGCTCTTGATGGTGCCGACGGCGGTTCCGCAGATGGCGGCCGTCTCTTCGTAGGACAGCCCCTCGGCGCCCACCAGAAGCAGGGCCTCGCGCTGTTCGGGCACGAGACGCTCAAGCGCCGCGCGCAGATCCTGAACGTGCAGGTTGTCCATCTGATCGGGCACGGTCTTCAACTGGGCCGCATAAGCGCCGTCGCTGTCCTCGACCTCGCGCGCCCGCTTGCGGTGCTCGGAGAAGAACGAGTTGCGCAGGATCGTGAAAAGCCATGCGTTGAGGTTCGTCCCGGACTGGAAGCTGTTGTGCTTGCTCCAGGCTCTCAGAACCGTGTCCTGCACCAGATCGTCGGCGCGCGTGGAGTTTCCGGTCAGCGACAGGGCGAAGGCGCGCAGGTTGGGAAGCGCTTTGAGGATGCCTTCCCGAAAGGCCGGTTCAACGGCTTCTCCCTTGGCCGCGAGAGCCTCTTCAAGCTGCTCGATCAGTTCCCTTAGCTCGTCCGGCAGATGTGCTGTGCCGGTTTCCTCGTAGAGGGCCTTCAGGTGCCGTCCGAGATGGCCCTGAATGTCTGGTCCAAGCATGGGTTGCGGCTCGGTCCCGGGAACCGGGATACGCATGGACGGGTTGCCAAGGGCAGAGGCGGCGCGATGTGTCATGGCGTCTTTATGTTTGGGGAGGGTGAGGGGTGATGTTTTTCAACGCCAAGCTCACGCCATGGTTCCAAACATAATCCACTTCCTGGTTAGTATTCCCACTCCGCGCCGACGCCCACAGCTGTACTGCCGCTGGCTCCCACCTCACCCTGCACGCGAATCCGCCGCGTTACGTCGATATTGACCGAAACACCGCTCTGCTCCGTGGATGCTCCGGCTTTGACGCCCACGCTAACGCGGTCGCTGATGGCGCGGGATACGCCGATCGCAGGCCCGCCGTCCGCCCCCAGTGAAATGTCGAGATCATCCACTCCCAGCGAACGGCGCAGGCTCTCAAAGACGCCATCCCCTCCGCCGCCGGAGAACTGGGCTGCGACCTGAGCCAACTGCAAAGCTTGGGTCGCCGACAACCCTCCCGAGGCCTTCGAGAAGAGAATTCTGGACAGGACTTCGTCCTGCGGAAGGTCCGGGTCCGACGAGAAGGCGAATTGGGGCTCTGCGGCCGGGCCGGTCACGCTGATCCGGGCTGTCACGTCGGCGGCGCGGGTTTCCGCCACGAAGTCGAGTTCGGGCGTCAGATTGCCTGTGAAGGTGAGCCGTCCGCGGGTGAAGTCGAGACGGTTGCCGATGATGGCCAGCCGACCCCGGCGCAAATCGAACGCCCCGATGGCGACCGGATCCCGCATCATTCCGGTCAGGCGCAGGTCGCCGCCAAGCTCTGCGTCGATGCCGCGCCCGCGCACGAAGATCCGGCTTGGAGCTGAAATGGTCAGATCGAGAGTGGCGTCGAACGGCGGCGCCTGCTGGGCGCTGGCGCGCGCCCTTGCCTCCTGGGCAAGGCGCGCCGCCACGATCGGCGGCGGCCGAACATGTCGGGTTCCTTCGATGGGACGCACCGTTGCAGGAAGCCGTTCGGGAACGGTCACGTCCATGGAGGTGATTGTGACCTGGCCGCCGATCCGAGGGCTCCGCGCCAGCGGCCCGGAAAGAGCGAGCGCCAGATCCGCAGTGGTCGTCACGAGGCTGTTGGACACCAGCTCGGCTCTTTGGCCCGTGATGCGAATGTCGCCGGGAAAGCCAGCCGCCGGATCGATGGTGATGCGGCCATTCGCGCTGATCGTGCCGCCGTTGCGGGTCGAGGCTGCCAGGCGCTCGATCGAGATATCCCGCCCGCGGGCAATAAGACGACCTTGGATGTTGTCGAGACGCACACCCTGCAGAACATCGCGGAAGCTGCCTCCCGACAGGGTCAGCGTTCCGTTGACGGCCGGCTCCGCCACGGTGCCGCCGACCCGGACATCCACGGCAGCGGCGCCGGAGACTTGCCGTCCCGCGGCCGACAGAACCCTGTTAGCGATGCCAAGGTCGAGGCGTCCACGCGCCGCCAGATCAAGGGCGCCTGTGCTGCTCAGGGGCACCGTGCCGGTCGCTCGCAACGTGCCGGCCCGCCCAAGATCCAGGGTTCCGTCAAGGGTGGTCGATCCGCCTCCAAGCCGGCCCTGCGCGGAAATATCCGCAGGCGGCACGCCGGCGTTTCGCGTCTGTGGAGCCGCAAAGCGGGAGATGCGGACGCGCCAATCGCCCGTCGGCGCGGCTGTGGTGCCGCCGATTTGCGCGCTGGCTTCAAGGGTGCCGGACAAGCCGGTTCCCGGAACCAGAATATCGACAGCCGACAGGGGGACGGCCTGGGCGGACAGGCGCAGGTCGAGGGAGGATCCGGCGCGGCCGTCGACGGAAACGGTCCCCTGTTCGATCGCAACCGTAAGCTGGCGCACCGCCACCTCGCCATTGGCGAACGTCAGGGTGGAAGGCCTCGCAAGCGCAATCTGACGCCTGTCGCGACGAGCAGTGAACGCGGTGAGATCAAAGCGGATCGGCGCTTCCGGAATCAGCCGGCCCCGCGCCTCGAGACTGAATCCGCGGGCCTGCGCCGTAAGCGCAACATCGCTCGCAGCCGAGGTGCCGGTCGAGTTGAACCTCACTTGAGAGAACGTCTCGCCCGCAACCGTCGCCCTGTCCACGGCAACGGCCGCGTCGATGACGGGCTTTGCATAGATGTCGGCAGCGGACACGCGGGCGTCCAATCGCTCGACCGAGATATCCGCGAACCTGATCTGAGCGCCGCGCGCCTCAATCTGCGCACTCTGCCGTCCATCGGTGGCGCTCAAGCCGATATTGGCGTTCAGGTCTCCTGACATCTTGGTCAGCACCAGTGGCGACAGATCGTCGAGATCGCGGGCATCGACGGCAAGGCGGCCCGTCGCCAGGTTGGCGGCATCCAGGGACGCGTTGCCGCTCACGGCGACCGACCCGATCCTCAGATCCAGCGGATCAAGGACCCATCCTCCGTCGGAGCGTTTGACCAAGTGGACATTGCCGGCGGCGGGCTTCCTGTCGATGTCCCCGGAAAGCGTCGCGCGCAGGTCGAGCAACCCTGTGAGATCCGTGGCCTGGGCGTCCAGGCTCAGGCGCGGGATGGGACGTCCGAGAGCGGTCGCGTCGGTCAGGCTCGCACGGAACGTTGCATTCGGAGCATCAAGCGTCCCAGTGAGCTGTGCGAGGATCTCGCCCCTGCCGGTCAGGCGGCGGTCGGCGCGCCGGAGGTCCGGAAGGTTGACGTTTGTTTCAAGCGCAAGGGTATTGGGCATTGCATCCCCGTTGAGACTGACGCTGGCATGAGAGCCCGCAAGGCGAAGATCCTGAAGGCCCAGTCCCCCGTTGGGCAACATGCGGACCGTGCCCGACAGGCCAAGCCGGCCGTCTGCGAGACCGTCGATTGCAGCAATGCCCGTGGAGAAGCGGGACGCCGTTCCGTCGAGCCGCGCCACCATCGGGCCATTGGACAGAAGCCCCTGGATTTGCGCGTCGAAGTCCAGCGAGCCCCTCAGACGCAGGGCAGCCACACCGCCGAACCGCGACAGGTCGGATGCGCGCACGGTGAGCCGCCCCGCGGCGGTGGGCGTGCCGAGCAGACCCGCATAAGTCGCGTTGATCGACGGCGTCGAAAGGCGCGCCGTCTCGATCTCGGTCACGCCATCCGGCGCGGCGGTGCCGCGAACCACAAGAGTCAGCTCGTCGCCGACAGCTCGTGCGAGCGCCGGGTCCGTTAGGGCGACGCCGCTCGCCTTCGCGTCAACCACCAGTGCGACGCGGCTCGACGCATCCGACAGAACACCGTTGGGAGTGGCCGAGAATGAGGCGGTGAGGTTCGCGAACCGGCCCGCCGGCAACCGCACATCCTCCGCCTGAAGATTTCCGGCAACCCGGGGACCCGCAAGAGGGCCCGAGACGGAGCCGTCGAAAACGAGGGTGCGAATTTCCGCCACGCCCGCAACGGTGCGGCCCTGGTTCGTCGGCACTGCACGGGCGGAAATCTTGAGGTCTGCGTTTCGGTCGGCCGAAAGAGCCCCTGAAGCGTCGAGCCTCGCCGTTTGCGACACGACGGCGAGCTGTGAAATGTTCACCGCGCCGTCATCGGCAAACGCCGTATCGGCGGTCAGTTGCGTGGTTCCCGCGAAGACAGGCGCGACGATGGACGGCAGGAGACCTTCGATGCGGGCGTTCAGGTTGAGGCCAAGGCGCCTGGCGGAGCCTTCCCGGCGGACGGTCGCGCCTCCCGTGGCCCCGATGGTGTCGCCGGCATTGAAGGTGAGTTGCGCCGTGAAGGCGTCGAGCTGACCGTTGCCGGACAGGTCGAGCCTGACCGGCGGCAGGCCGGGAATGTTCGCAGCCCGCGCAAGAATGCCGCCAGCCGGCTCATCGAGGGCAAACGTGAGATTGAGCCTCTCGGATGCGTAGGTCAATCTCGCCAGGATCGTTCCGGGCGCATCCAGGCGACGGGCGTCGAAACGCAGGTTCAGTCCTTCGGCCGGATTGCCAAGGGTTGCAGCGCCGGTCGCCGCCAGGCGCGCGGCAACGCCCAGGATCGGCTCCCCGAGGTCGAGTTCCCGGAGCGCAAAGTCGGTGATCTGCACTTTCACCGGCAGTTCGGGCAAAAGCGGCTGGTCCGCGCCCGGAACGGCTTCATCGGCCGGAATGGGCTTGCGCAGAACCTCCATCCTGCCGACTTCAAGTTTGTCGATTTCGAGTCGACGCGACAGCAGCGCGAGGCGACGCCAGACGATCCGCGCCTGGTCGAGCCTGAACCACACGCCGTCCTTGTCCGAGATCGTGATGTCCCGAATAGTCGCGTCCGACGACAGCGCTCCGTCCACGGCTCCCACGGATACCCGCGTCGAAGGAGTCGAAAGCGCGCGGGAAATGATGTCGGCCAAAAACCCCTTGTCCTCTTCGGCACCCCGCGTTCCCAACGTGAAGGACAGCAGGATCACGCCTGTCAGAAGGAGCAGGATCGGGATCAGGAAGCGACGCATGATGATCATCAGAATGCCTGTCCAATGCTCACGTAGAGCGAGACCGGTTTGTCGCCGGGCCGTCGGTTGAGGGGAGCCGCGACGTCGAGGCGGATGGGACCGATGGCCGTGTAGTACCGAAGCCCTAACCCTGCCGCGACGCGGATGTCATCGTTGAAATCCGGAAAGCTCGATTCGAACGCGCCGCCCGCATCGACGAACGGGACGACGCCGATGGTGTCGGTTACCTTGATGCGTGCCTCGAGGGAGGCTTCCAACAGCGAGGTGCCGCCGACCACGATGCCGAACGGGCCGGTCGGACCGATGCTGCGGTAACGGAAGCCGCGCACGGATCCGCCGCCGCCGGCGAAGAAGCGGAAGTTGGCGGGAATCTCGTCGAGGTCGGCTCCCACGATGGATCCAAGGCCGACGCGGCCGGCCAGGATGTATCGCGAATCCTCATCAAGGGAATAATAGGCCGACGCGGTTGCCTCGCCGACCGTCATGCCGACGGTCGAGCCAAGGAATTCCGGATATGGCGTCACGCTTGCGTTGATGCGCATGCCCCGCGTGGGATCGAGTGGACGGTCCGTCGAGTCGTAGGACAGGGACGCGGGAGTTCCCACGACCAGATAATCGATCTGCCCCAGCACGTCGCTCGTTTGCCCTTTCTGAACCTGCAGGCCCCCCTGGATCGAGAACGTGCTGCTGAACCGATGGCGGAGGAAGGCCGTCCCGTCGACGAGGCGGCTCGTGTATCCGCCGAAGCGGTCGCCGCCTGTCCGATCGCGCTCGGCAAGACCATCGATCAGGAGATCGTTCCGACTGCCCCCGAGGGCAGGCTTGAGGAAGCTGATCCTGAATCGTCCGCCAATATCGGAGGGTTCGAGGTCGCCAATCCGCTTGATTTGGGTGCCGTCGTTGCGAGGAGCCAGGAAGATGTCGGATTCGAGCCGCAGGCGCTCGGCGCCTCCGAAGAGGTTACGGTGCTCCCAGTAGCCATGCAGGGCAGGGCCGTCGATGGTGGAATAGCGTGCGGAGAAGCCCACGACCCGGGGCAATCTCTCGGTGACGTCCACGAAAATTGGCAGGCGGCCGTATTCGTCGAGGGTTTCGGCCTCCCGGATCCGCACCGAGCTCAAAGCCTGGATGGTGCCGACCGATTTGCGCGTATCCGCTAAGGCGGCAGGCGAGTAGGGATCTCCCGGTTCGAGATAGATGAATGACCGCACCACGGCCGGATCGACATTCTGCGTCCCGGAGACTGTGATGCTCCCGATCGGCGCGATGGGGCCGGGATCGACCGAATAGGACACATCCATCACCTGCGCCGGGTGATAGACCACGGGATCGATGGCCACGCCCTTGGCCAGTGGCCTGGATTGGGCGCGGAAATAATCCACCATGCGGGCTTGGGCGGCTCTCAGATCCGCCGCCCGCGCCGGATCTCCCGGCTCGAGCTTGACGACCCTCGGGGGAAGCTCCTGAGCCGTGAAGGGACGCCGCGAGCGAGCGTCCGAAACCCGAATGTCGCGCAGTTCGAACAAGGGGCCCGTTACCACCCTGACCTGGATCGGCACTGCCGCCTGGGCACGGAACCGCTCCGCGGCTCGGCTGGCAGCCGTGGGATTGTCCTGGATTCTGAGGGTCGAGCCTCCGATGTCGAAATCCAGGGTGGCGTTGTAATATCCGAGCCCCCATAGGGCATCGAGAAGAGGACCGAAATCGGCTTGGGCCCGGCGCACGAGCGACTCGCCGTCCGGGGGCGCGTCCGTCCGGAGCCTGTAGAGGCTCGATGTGTCCTGCAACGTCCGTTCGATGGATTTGCCGTCCCCCGTGACGTCGAAAGTCACAGCGTAGGGAAGGGCGGTTGGCGAGGGTGCAGGAGGATTATCCTTGGATCCAAACAGGCCGAAGAAGTCGAAGGCCTGCGCTTCGACACTTGCAAAGCCCCCTGTGCATACAAGGCAAGCTGAAAGAAGGGCGGCTTTGCGCCAGGGGAACAATCGCATTCGATACTCCAGACGCGACAAACAGCGGCATCAATGCGGAAATTTTGTGATTGTGGCGCGCGGCCTTGTGTAACCTCGGCCGGCAATACGATGGAAGGCGAGTGAGAGCAAATTGAGGCCAAGCCTTCTCGGTTTTCGCTTCGGCCGGTGTTTCGGTCGACCCCGTATGCGGATAAGTGTAAAGTCTCACCTTGCGGGGCTTGAGCAGTATCATTTGTCGACACGGGCTCAGGAGGAGAGCTGTTCTTGGATTGGGATAAGATCAGGTTATTCTATGAAGTCGCCGAGGCGGGAAGCTTCACCCGCGCCGGCGAGAATCTCGGATTGAACCAATCCTCGATCAGCCGGCATATCAGCGCCCTCGAACACGATTTGAAGGTGCCTCTCTTCCACCGCCATGCGCGCGGGCTCATCCTGACCGAGCATGGTGAGATTCTGTTTCGGACGGCGCGCGACATGCTCATGCGGATCGAGGCGACCCGGAGCCGGCTCGACGAGACGAGCGAATTACCGGCCGGAAACCTGAAGGTGACTGCAACCGTCGGCATCGGGGCCATCTGGCTCGCCAAGCGGGTATCGGAATTTCTCGGTGTTTATCCGGATGTGCGCATCCAGCTCATCGTCACTAACGAGGAACTGGATCTCGCCATGCGGGAGGCCGACATCGCGATCCGCCTGCGCCGACCATCCCAGCCGGATTTGATTCAACGGCGTCTCTTCACGGTTCATTACCACGCTTATGCGGCGCGCTCCTATATCGAGCGCTTCGGCGAGCCGACCAGCCTGGAGGATCTCGACAAACATCGCATCGTCTGCCTCGGTGGGCACCAGCCGGCCTTCATCCTGGCCGTTCATCAGCTTTCCACCATGGGACGAGATCCCAAGGATCCTCGTCCAGGGCGGTTCGTGGTTAACGACAGTTTGGCCCTTCGCGTTGCCATCGAGTCGGGAGCCGGCATAGGAATGGCACCGGCCTACTCGATGGAGGGAAATCCTCTGGTGAGCCGGGTGCTGCGCGATATTGAGACGCCGACCCTGGATAGCTATATGGTCTATCCGGAGGAGCTGAGGTCGGTCGCCCGTGTACAGGTGTTCCGAGACTTCCTCGTCGCGAAAGCGCAGCGCTGGGATCATTAGCGCGTCGTAGGGGCAGAGAATCTGCCCCTTTGTTGCACGATGCGTTAGGTTTTCCGGGTTGCCAGGAAGAACCGAAGCATTTCCCGTGTCGCGTCCGGACCGCGCGGATCCGTATAGGATCCGGAAGGGCTACCTCCCGACCACGCATGACCGGCGCCATGGACGGCCCATTGCTCAAAGATGATAGTGCCGTTCGAGTCGGCGTGCGTGGTGCGGCTGTATGCATGTCCGCCAGGCGCCGAACCCTGCTCGGTCATGATCAGCAGATCCTTGTCGAAGGCGTCGACCGAAGCTGCCAGCACTTGGTCGCCGTTGCGCGGGTGGACCGTTTTGTCGCTGTCACCGTGAAAAACGATTGTTGGGATCACGGTCTTCCCCTGACCATGGCTGAATTGGCACATTGGCGCGACGGCGCTGCCGCCCTGCCGCATGGCCGTCAGCGCGGATGGAAGATCCCGAGCCGCCCCGCAGGCAAGTCCGGAATGGACGCCGATTGCCGCATAGAGATCCGGATACGTGGCCCCCATGATCGCCGCTGCGGCGCCTCCGGCCGAAAGACCGGCGACATAAACCCGCTGCGGGTCGATGGAATACTCGCCCATCACCTGCCGGGTAATGCCCGCAATCAGCGACGGCTCGCCCTGATCCCGGTTCTGATCGGCGGCATTGAACCAGTTCCAGCACTTCGAGTGATTGGCGGAGGTCGCCTGCTCCGGATAGATCACGAAGCAATCCTGTTCCTCAGCCAGCATATTCATGCGAGTGCCGGCGGCGAAATCGTCCGGCGACTGGGTGCAGCCATGGAGCATGACGACGAGAGGAAGGGCCTGCCCCTGATATCCGCTGGGAACATAGAGCTTGAAGCCGCGAGTGCCGGCTTGATTGCTGAAGGACTTGCTGAGGTACTGGCCTTTGTCGGGCGCAATATCCGACGGACTTGCCGGCGAGCGTCCGGTCAGGCCGTCCAGGCTGCTCAGGCCGCCCAGGTCCGGCATGCCTTGTCCGGATTTCATCTGCTTCATCCAGCGGCCAAGGGTATCTTTCATCGATCCCAATGAGGCCGCATGCAACGGATCGGATTGATCCGAACCTCCACCGCTCTTTTTCGCCCGCTCAGTCCTTGGGGGAAGGCGCACCGTATCGGCCTCAGGAGCGTGACCTGGCGAAGATGCCGAGCTCGTTTGACCGCCCAGCAGGCCCTGTAGCATGCTCGTCGCTTCGTTGATCCGGCCTGCGCGCGTGAGGCGCGTCGCCTCGAGAATGTTTTGGTGCAAGTTCGTTTTCATGAAAATAGCTTTCTGATGATGAGTTGATGAAAGAAAATCTCGTGGTTGGTCAGCGCATGCGATCGCTCAGCACCGCCCTGACGGCCGGACTGGCATGCAACGCCCCGAGGACTTCGACCGATGCGATCGTGGCGCGGGCCAGTGCCGGCGTGACGTCGTCTGCAATGCGGGCGAGTCCTAGCACCCTGATGTGAACCATCTCTCCGGCGGCCTGAGCCGCCTCGAGGTCCTGGCGGCTGTAGTGACGCAGGCCGAGCTCGACGCTCTTTCGCGAGACGGACTGCTTGGTGACATCGGCATGACGCTCAACTTGGTTGCGGATGGCCGTGCGGATGAAGTCGGTCCGGTTCGAGTAGAGACCCTCCTGCACCAAGAGGTCGATGTGTCCCAGATCGACAAAGCCGAGGTTGACCGTAATTTTTTCGGTATCGGTGCCCTTAAGGCGCACCACCTGTCCTGTGCTCATTGTAACCGACCATCCTATTACCATCCCGTTGGATGGTATATGGAGGGTATTACCATTTCCCGCAAGGGGTAACGCCAGGATCCAATTCGTCTGAATCTTCGAAGCTGACCTCTAACTCGGCGCTATACGAGATGTTCAAACAGCCCGTAAGGCTGCTAAATCGACTCTCGAAACCAGTCGCGCCCCTTAATCTGCTCCTTTGGAAGACCGAAAGATTTCCATGAACAGCCGCCATCAGCGACAGGTGCGAGGGATCGCTCGACCCCGGCGGCTCGTGCCTCTTCGGGAAATCCGCCTGAATTCAGGCCTTGTGCTCGCGGCCTTTCTGCTCACCCATTTCGGCAATCATGCCCTTGGGCTGTTCTCTGTCCAGGTCATGGAAGACATGCGCCAAGTGCTTAATCTGGTCTGGCGCAATCCCCTTGGCACGTTCCTGCTCTACGGCTCCCTGTTCGTGCACTTCATCCTGGCCCTGGAGGCTCTTTTCAAACGTCAAACGTTGCGCATGCCGTTCAAGGAGGCCGCGCAGCTGGTCCTCGGGCTGTCGATCCCGTTTCTGCTCGTCCCGCATGTGGTCGGAACACGGGTGGAGTTCTCACTGACGGGTCACGACAGCGGATATCCCGACGTCATTCGGGGCTTCTGGATCATCTCCCCGGCAAATGGGGCGAAGCAGGCGCTTGCTCTGGTGATCGCTTGGCTGCATGTGTGCCTGGGCGTTTATTTCTGGCTCCGGGCGAAGCACTGGTTCGGACGTTATGCGATCCTGCTCTACACGATCGCGCTGCTGGTCCCCGTTCTGGCGCTGCTGGGGTTCGCCGAAGCCGGCAAGGAGATTGCATCCGATCCTGAGCGTTTCGTTCCGGCTCCCGGCCCGGCGGAGGCCCAGGAGATGCTGGCCGGGATCAGGCTTGCCTTCTACGCAGCCTTTGCGGCCTTGATCGGTACAGCGCTGACGGCGCGCGGGATCAGGGCCTACAAGAACCTGTCGACGAATATCCGAATTACCTATCCGGGCGCCCAGACGGTGACGATCCCGCAGGGCTTCAGCATCCTTGAGGGAAGCCGGCTCGTTGGAATTCCCCATCAATCCGCCTGCGGAGGCCGAGGCCGCTGCTCCACCTGTCGCGTTCGCGTCGTGAAAGGTCTCGATGGCCAACCGCCGCCATCGCCGCAGGAACTTGCAACTCTCAACCGGATCAAGGCCGATCCGGACATCCGACTCGCCTGCCAATTGAGGCCCGCCCATGATCTCAGCGTCGTGCCGGTTCTGTCGGTCGGCCGCGCGCGAATGTTGGACCTTGTGACCAGCAATCAGGTCGCCAGCGGGAGGGAGCGGGAGCTCGCGGTGTTGTTCTGTGATTTGCGGGGCTTCACGCGGCTGACGGAGCATCAGCTTCCGTTCGACACTGTGTTCATCCTGAACCGTTACTTCGAGGTGGTCGGTCAGGCGGTCGAGGAGGCCGGCGGGCACCTCGACAAATTCATCGGCGATGGAGCTTTGGCGCTTTTCGGACTGACGACGACGCCTGAGAGCGCATCCCGGCACGCCTTTGAGGCTGCGTTGCGCATCATCGAAGGTGTGGAGCGCCTGAACGATGCGTTCGCCAGCGAGCTCGACCACCCGTTGCGGGTCGTGGTGGGCTTGCATGCGGGCGCAGCCGTCGTGGGCGACATGGGATACGGGCAGGCGCGGGGCCTGACGGCGGTCGGCGACACGATCAACGCCGCAAGCAGGCTCGAGAACCTCGCCAAGGAGCTGAGTGCGGAACTCGTCATCTCCGATGAAGTGGCCCGGAGAGCCCGCCTCGACCTATCGGGCTGCGAGAGGCGGACAGTCGCCGTCCGGGGCCGCGCTGCGCCAATCGATGCGTGGATCGTTCTGCGAGCGGAAGCTCTGTCCGAGTGAATTTGCACGCCGCGACTGAACGGCATCAGTCTCTTGGAACATCCTGAACCTTCTCCGGTTCTCTCATTACGAGCGGAGCAGTAAGGATATGACCCGATGGAGATGATGGCCCGGTTCGGCTACGGTGCGCGTGGGGCTGTCTATTGTCTCGTCGGCGGCCTTGCGCTTCTGGCGGCGCTCGGTTCGGGCGGCCAAACCGGCGGCAGTCGCAGCGCTCTCCAGACTCTTTTGGCTCAACCCTTCGGCAAGGCGTGGCTCACGGTCATCTCCATCGGTCTGTTCGGCTTTGCTCTCTGGCGCATCGTCGAGGCGTTGACCGATGCAGATCACCGGGGAACGGAGTGGAAGGCCCTCGGCGTCAGGGCCGCCCATCTGGTGAGCGG
The DNA here is from genome assembly GCF_003332305.1 of Microvirga aerophila. Lineage (GTDB taxonomy): Bacteria > Pseudomonadota > Alphaproteobacteria > Rhizobiales > Beijerinckiaceae > Microvirga > Microvirga aerophila. The sequence continues at coordinate 12,470 of NZ_QOIO01000063.1, forward strand.
CGGCATCTATGCAAGTCTTGCACTGTTCGCACTAAATCTCGCCTATGGCTCGCGCCAGGGTGGCGGCGGCGAAGACCAGGCGGCGCAGGATTGGACCGCGTGGCTTCTTTCGCAGCCATTCGGCCAATGGCTGGTTGGCGCTATTGGGATCGCGGTTGCGTTGACGGGCGCCGGCTTCATCTGGAAGGGGTGGCGCGGCAATGTCGCCGATCGGCTTGCGCTTCCAGCCCAAACCCATCGCTGGGCTGTCTTGCTCGGCCGGTTCGGTTTTGCGGCTCGCGGCGTCGTGTTCATCCTAATCGGCGGCTTCCTGTTCCTGGCGGCGCTGCATGGAAACTCATCCGAGGTGCATGGCCTTGGAGGCGCCTTGCAGAGTCTCCAATCACAATCCTATGGCTGGCTGCTTCTTGGGATGACCGCGGCGGGGCTTGTGGCATTCGGGTTGTTCGGCTTGGTCCAGGCCCGCTACCGCCACCTCGACGCGCCGGACATGGGAGACGCAAGGGCTGCGGTCGCGCAGGGCAAGGCAGCGGTTGTTCAAGGGATGAAAACGTTTCAATAAGCCGGAATGAAGGTAGCGATCGGCACAGCGAGTTGGAGCATTCCGAAGGCCGATGCAGCGCATTTTCCGGTCCACGGCAGTCATCTGGAGCGGTACGCGCAGACGTTTGACGGCGTTGAAATCAACACCTCTTTCTACCGCCCCCACCAGAGATCCACCTATGAGCGCTGGGCGGCGGCCGTTCCGGCGAATTTTCAGTTCGCCGTCAAGATACCGAAAACCATCACTCACGAGCGCCGCCTCATAGGGACGGCGGATCTTCTTGAGCGCTTCTTGTCGGAGGTCGATGGACTGGGACCGAAGCTCGGTCCGTTGCTCGTTCAACTTCCACCAAATCTCGCATTCACCACCGAGGCCGCCGGCTCCTTCCTGCAGGACCTCCGCGAACGGTTTTCCGGGGAATTGGTATGCGAGCCGCGCCATCTGAGCTGGTTTACTTCCGACGTGGATCTCCTCATGGAGAGGCTGAGAATCGGCCGCGTGGCGGCTGACCCTCACCCCATCGCGGGATCAGACAAGCCGGGCGGATGGCTCGGTCTTGTCTAATACCGGCTTCATGGCTCTCCGCGCATGTATTATTCTGCCTATGCCGAAGAAGCTCTCGACGAGTGGGCGCGGGAGATCAGAGCCCATGCGGTGCGCGGCGCGAGGGTATGGTGCATCTTCGACAACACGGCGGCCTTTGCGGCCACCGGCGATGCTTTGACGATGACCCGGTTGGCGGAACAGCCCTAGGGCTGCCATTCGCCACGAACGCTTCAGAGATAGGCGATCATGCGGCCAGCCAGCAGCGTGATGATCCATGCAACCAGCGAGACCACCGCATAGGCTCGCGCATCCGGCGGGAGTTTGTCTTTGCGCAGGGACCCTCCAAGGCGCATGTGAAACAGGATGACGTTCAAGAGCCCCAGGGCGATGAAGGACAGCTTCACGTAGAAAGCCGGGTTGACGCCGAGCGCCCGCGCTTCCGCAGCCAGCAGGATCAGCCCAGTCGGGATTTGCAGCGCGATTCCCGACGCGGCGATGGGCAGCGCATAGCGGCCCACCTGCCACGCGTTACGTCCATGCTCGGCTAGGACCTTGAAGTCGAATACTGCGATACCGCCCACCACGAAGGCTGATCCCAGCACATGCAGAAGGTTCGCGATGGTAAAGGTCCAGGCCGAATGCCGCGCCGCGTGGCCGACCCATGAATGTTCCAGTGCGGCCAGCAGCTCGAGATACATCTGCGGTCTAGCGCAGCTCGAAGGTCTTGCCGCCGACCACGATGCGCTCGGCCCTCAGCTCATTGTCGACCCTCGTCGAAGGATAGCCCTCGACCGCGACCGTGGTGCCCGGCTTGATCATGTCGGGCTCGAGGCCTCTGGCGGTCATGCGGAAAGGAGGAGCCAGAACGGCGTCCCAGGCCTTCTGGCCCTGATTGACCACGAGCGTCACATGCGGATTCTGCCAGTCGACCCGCTGGACCGCGCTCGTGACCGTGAACTTCTTCGCCGCATCGTAGCTTCCCCACCCATGATGAGCGAAGGCGCCGCCGCCGAGAAGAAACAGGCTAAAGAGACTCAGGCCGAGTAAAGGGTATCTCATGAGGGCAAGATCCTGCGCAGTGACCCGGGAGCCGCTAGTTTGGACTGAAACCGACGGCCGTCAAGAAGCTGGGCTTCACGTGTTCGTAAGCTCAAGCTTCTGGGGATCACACCGGATAAGACGGACGAACGAATTCCTCTTCAAATTCGTTGATCGAAGGGGCTATGCTGGCTATCGCTGCGCGAGGAATGCGAGGACGTCGCCATGAGCTCACCGATTGTCATTGCCGTTGCGATCACCGGCTCCGTGCCGCGCAAGAAGGATAATCCGGCGGTTCCGATCACGCCGTCCGAGCAGATCGAGTCGACGCAGCAGGCCTATGAGGCGGGCGCAAGCCTCGTCCACATCCACGTGCGCAATGACGACGAAACATCCTCGTCTGATCCAGAGCGCTTCGCGTTGGTGCAGGAGGGCATCGCCCGACACTGTCCGGGCATGATCATCCAGTTTTCGACCGGGGGTCGCGGGCGCGATCCGAGCCAGCGCGGCAGCGCCTTGTATCACAGGCCCGACATGGCCTCCCTCTCGACGGGCTCGGTCAATTTCCCGACCATCGTCTATGAGAACCACACGACGCTCGTCGAGGATCTCGCGTCCAAGATGAAGCAGTTCGATGTGCGGCCCGAGATCGAGATCTTCGATTTGTCGCACCTGCATGGGGCAAAGCGCCTGATTGAGAAAGGGCTCATGGACGAGCGTCCGCATGTGCAATTCGTGATGGGCGTTCAGAACGCGCTGCCTGCGGAGGAGCATCTGCTCGACACGCTTCTGGGGGAACTCAGGCGCGTTCTGCCCGATGCGACCTGGACGGCCGCCGGCATCGGGCGGCATCAGGCGAGCGTGATGGATTGGGCGCTTGCACGCGGCGCCGACGCCGTGCGCACCGGGCTGGAAGACAACATCCGCGTTGCGAAGGACCGGCTGGCGTCGAGCAATGCCGAACTGGTCGAATACGCGGTTCTGGCCATCGAACGGCATGGGAGACGGGCCGCGACCCCCGCAGAAGCTCGCACTCTTCTGCGGCTGAGACCGGCTTCAGCCTTGTCTCAAGCCAGCTGAGGTGACCGGAAACCTATAGGCCCTCCCGCCCGGATGGAGCACCAAGATCCAGAATCGGTCCCTTCGGCACGATGCCGGTCGGGTTGATGGCGCGGTGGCTTTCATAATAATGGCTTTTGATGTGGAGCATGTCGACGGTCTCGGCAATGCCCGGCGTCTGGTACAAGTCCCGGAGATAGCCAGAAAGATTGGGATAGTCTGCAATCCTGCGGAGATTGCACTTGAAGTGTCCCACATAGACTGGATCGAAACGGATCAGCGTCGTGAACAGGCGCCAGTCAGCCTCTGTCTGCCGGTCACCCAGGAGATAACGCTGCGATGCAAGGCGTTCCTCGAGCCAGTCCAGGGTGTCGAAGAGGGGCGTGACCGCTTCCTCATAGGCTTCCTGCGTCGTGGCGAAGCCTGCTCGATAGACGCCGTTGTTCACCGTGTCGTAAATGCGTGTGTTCAGCGTGTCGATCTCGTCCCGCAGGCTTTCCGGATAGAAGTCGCCCGGCAGGGCTCCACGCTCGTCGAAGGCCTGGTTGAACATGCGGATGATCTCTGACGACTCGTTGTTGACGATCGTCTCCCGCTCCTTGTCCCACAGGACCGGCACGGTCACCTTGCCCGAGTAGTCAGGGTCAGCCGCCGTATAGACCTGATGCAGGTAGCGTGCCTCATGGAGCGGATCCGGGACAACGCCCGGTCCCTCCTCGAACGTCCAGCCATGCTCCAGCATGCGCCAGTGGACGACCGAAAGGCTGATCATGTCCGTCAGCCCCTTCAGCTTGCGGAAGATCAGCGTGCGATGGGCCCAGGGACAGGCAAGCGATACATAAAGATGATAACGGCCTGCCTCGGCCTCGAAGCCGCCTTCGCCCGCGGGCCCTGGCGATCCGTCCGCCGTGATCCAGTTGCGGAAGGCCGACCTATTGCGCACGAAGCGTCCGCCTGTGCTCTTCGTATCGAGCGGCTGATCGTGCCAGACGCCGTGAATGAGGAGTCCCATGCCGTCTCCTGTGCTGCTGCCGTGCGGGTGAACTTCTTCACCGGGCCGGATGTTTCGCTCCGCTTATATGGGTTCGAGCATATGGGGCGCAGGGGCGGCCTGAACAGTCGCCATCGGCCCATGGAGGAGCGCCGGCTGGAGCCTGCGCGTTGCCGCGAAGACGGAAATTTCGTTGGCCTCCCGGAACGGACGCGGTTATTCCCATCCTTCACCGCGTTCGCAAGAACCATGCGGGCGGCATCCAGTTTCTACGAAGGCAATGGGTACGACGATGGCACCGACGGCTAAGGTCCTTCTTCTCGGTTCGGGCGAACTCGGCAAGGAGTTCGCGATTTCGGCCAAGCGCTACGGGTGCCATGTGGTCGCCTGCGACAGCTACGAGAGGGCGCCTGCCATGCAGGTTTCCGACGAGGCTGAAGTGTTCTCGATGCTCGATGCCGATGCTTTGAGGGCCGTCATCGAGAAGCACCGGCCCGATTACATCGTACCCGAGGTCGAGGCGATCCGGACGGAGGTCCTACAGGAATTCGAAGACAAGGGTTATGCCGTCGTCCCGTCCGCGCGGGCTACCTTCATGACCATGAACCGGGATCGGATCAGGGAGGTCGCCGCAGCCGACCTTGGCCTGCGCACCTCCAAGTACCGATATGCCGAGAGCCTCGACGAGGTTCGCGCCGCCGCGCAGCACACCGGCTTTCCGTGCGTGATCAAGCCGGTCATGTCCTCCTCCGGCAAGGGGCAGAGCAATGCCCATTCCATGGACGAGCTGGAAAAGTCCTGGACCTACGCGGTCGCGAACATGCGCGGCGACCGCAAGAAGGTGATCGTCGAGGAGTTCGTCCCGTTCGAGTACGAAATCACCCTTCTGACGGTCCGCACCCGCGACGGGGTGATCTTCTGCGAGCCGATCGGCCATCGTCAGGAGCGCGGCGATTATCAGGAATCCTGGCAGCCGGTGCCGATGCCGGATACCCTGCTGGCCGACGCACAGGCCATGGCCGAGAAGGTTGTCGACAATCTGGGCGGATACGGGATTTTCGGCGTCGAGTTCTTCGTCACGCGGGACGCGGTGATCTTCTCCGAGCTCTCGCCCCGCCCTCATGACACCGGAATGGTGACCCTCATCTCGCAGAACCTTTCCGAATTCGACCTTCATGCCCGGGCGATCCTGGGCCTGCCGATCCCGCAGGTCAGGCTCAACGGCCCATCCGCCTCGGCGGTCATTCTCGCCGACCGCGACGCGGAGCGGTTTTCCATAAAGGGGTTGAGCGAGGCCCTTCGCCAAGGCCCTGAGACCGGGGAGGTGGATGTGCGCATCTTCGGCAAGCCCACGACCCGGCCCTACAGGCGCATGGGGGTGGCGCTGGCAACCGCCGATACGGTCGAAAAGGCCCGGGAGCATGCCCGCAAAGCCGCCGAGTGCGTGCGGATCGAGTACTTGAGTTAACGTGATCGATCAGGTCTTATCGGGTCGAAACGCGGCTACATGGAAAGGTGGTTCATGACCTCGATCTTCAAGGGAATCTGGTCTCGCCTGACCGGCGGCGGGGAAGGGGAGGGTGCGCAGGAACCTCCGATGGAGGCCATCGAGTACAAGGGATACCGCATTCGACCTGCGCCCTATCCGGCAAAAGGACAATTCCAGACCGCCGGCGTCATCGAGAAGGATTTCGACACGGGTATGAAGGAACACCGGTTCATCCGCGCCGAGACGCATGCGAGCAAGGACGATGCCGGGGCCTTCGCAATCGCCAAGGCCAAGCAGATCATCGACGAGCAGGGGGACCGGATCTTCGCCTGACCGCCGCCCCTGCCACGCTGATGGCCGCGTAAACCTATTTCTTGGCCTCTTCAATGAGTCGAGCAAGGCGCTGGAGGGCGAGCTGGTAGCCTTGAGTGCCGAAGCCGGCGATCACTCCCGAGGCGACCAAAGACACGTATGAATGGTGCCGGAAGGACTCGCGCTTGTGCACGTTCGAGATGTGCACTTCGATGATAGGGAATTCACAGGTGTTCAGGGCGTCCAGGATGGCGACCGACGTATGCGTGAACGCGGCCGGGTTGATGACGATGCCGCCGGCCCGTTCCCGAGCCTTATGGATCCAATCGATGATCTGGTGCTCGGCATTGCTCTGGTGAAACGCAATCTCGAGGCCCAGCTCCTGCCCGACACGCCTGCAATCGGCCTCAACGTCGGCAAGGGTTTCATAGCCGTAGATCGCCGGCTGGCGCTTTCCCAGAAGATTTAGGTTGGGACCGTTCAGGACGTAGACAAGGCGGCTCATTGAGGCGTTCCTGCTGCTGCTTTCACGCATTCCATACATCAAACGGGGTGTGCCGGGATACTCGCCTATGAGGAGATAGTGCATCGTCAAGGCTTGAAAGCGCTCGCGACAGGAGGGAACCAAGCCTCAGCGTTGCGCGTCAAACCATTGGATGACCGAGATTGTACACAACAATCCGGCCGTCACCACAGCCATTGGCGAACGCCCTCATGTCGCTTAGCACGCTTCTCATTGCTCTTGTGCTTATCTTCATCATCGCCACCGTTCCGGTGTGGCCCTACAGCCGAAGCTGGGGCATCGGGCCGAGCGGAGCGTTCAGCCTGCTGCTGGTGGTTCTGATCGGCCTCCTGGTCATGAGCTGACGGTCGCGACATCGCTTCAGGTAAGGTTTCGCCCAGCCGCGCCCATGCGGCACGAATGTGCTCCCGCCAACAAAACGCTCGTCAAATGACGAAGAAGTCTGCAGCCGCGATCTTGAGGTTCTTGCTGATGGTGGCGAACTGGACCGCAGCACCGCCGCCTGAGCCGTCGGCGTCGTAGAACAAAGCGCCCTTCTTCTTGTCGTAGATCACGTAGTCGTTGGCATCCTTTGCCTTTGTGCCCGCAACAAAGAAGGCCTTGCTCAGCTTGCCTGGTTTCGATTCGGAGCCTTTTCCGATTTTCTTGAACACGGCGTTGTCGAGATAAAGGGAATCGTCCTTGACGTTGAAGTCGGAAATTTTGTCGAGGTTCGTCGTCTTGTTCGGCTTTGTCGCGAACACGAACACATCCCGCCCGTCCTCGCCGAAGAGCGTGTCGTTCCCAAGACCGCCGTTCAGCCTGTCGTCCCCGGCTCCTCCTCGAATGACGTTCTTGCCGGAATTGCCCATTATGACATTGTTGAGAGCATTACCGGTCAGGGCCACGTTGGCCTTTCCGGTCGCCGTCATATTCACCATGTCGTCGGCAAGGGTCGCGCCGGTCGACGTTATGACAGTGCCTGGAGGCGGGGGCACAGAAGGGTTGGGAGCGGTATCGTCCAAGACCCTGAAGCTGGTCCGCCAACCCCGCGCCTCGAGCTCATCGACCGCGTAGGTGCGCTCGTTTCCAGCCTTGTCGATCACATACACGCTCAGAACCGAATAGGTTCCCGCATCTGTCGAGGATGAAAGGGTCCACTCCAACGAGGAGCGGCCGTCGCCGAAGGAATCCGCGCGATCGTCGAAGTAGATCGTATCGCTTACCCAGCTCAATCCATCGGGCCCGATCTGGCTGACGGTGTCACTGAGCCACACCTGAACGGACTGCACACCGTCACCACTGTCGGTCGCGCCGACCGTGAGGGTGACGGCCCTGTTGTTGCCTCTTAGGTAAATCACCGGAGGAAGATTCAGGGACGTGAGAGTAGGCGCTGTCGTGTCAGTCATGGCTCGTCGGTCCGGTCTAAACGGCAGAGCGCCATGCTAGACGCGTTGGCGCCGGCCCCGCCACGGGCGAAGGTCTGAGGGGAGAAAGTTCAAGGCTGCGAAGCCGTCCGACTTTGGTCCGTTCCTCTGTGAATCCTTGACGCCGCATGCCCTGACGTCGGGTCAAAGTCACGTTCAAGCGCAAAGGTTTCGAAACGAAAATACCCTTGGCTGAGTGAGCAGCCAAGGGCCTCTGACAGACTGGGATTGATGAGCTGGTGTTCTTCCAACAACGACTCAGGCTGAAGATTCAGTTGCTGGCGATGCGCATAGGATTAACGCTTCCCACCACCGTTACCACCGCCATTGCCGCCGTTTCCGTTGCCGGCATTGCCGCCGCCGTTACTGTTACCTCCAGCATCGGCGCCGTTGCCACCCCGGCCGCCGCCCGCATTGCCGCCGCCGTTGCCAGGATTGGATGGATCGCTGCCCTTCACGTCAGTGCTGGAGTTGTCGGCGGGCTCTGAGCCATTGCCAAGGCCATTGTTGTTGCCTGGGCCGTTGCCATTGCCGTTGTTGCCACGGCCGCCGCTGCCAACTCCGCTACCCACTCCGCCAACGTCGCCGCTGCCGATGCTGCCGTTGCTGCCGCCAATGGCGCTGCCGCCTCCGCCGACGTTCGTGCCACCTGTCGATCCTGCAGGCGATGCGCTACCGACTGAATTACCCGCCAGGCTGCCCCCTCCAACGTTTCCGCTGGCACTGCCGGCGCCTGCGCTCCTGGCTGTGCTGGATCCTGAGCCTGCAGCAGCGGGCGAGCTCGTACCGGGCGCCGACCATCCACCGGAGCTCAGCACGCCGCGGGTGCCGACCGATCCTGTGGTCAGGTCACCCCGATCGCCGCGATCGCCCCGATTGAGTTGGCCTAGAGCCCGCGGGCGAACGGCGCAGCGGCAAACCTCCTCGCCTCTCACTAACGCAAGGCGGCAGTTGCCGTACATGGAGGCGTTGGCGACGGCTGGTTGGCATTGTTGGCCCGGCCTCACCGCTTGCGCATAGGACGGGATGGACAGGGACAGAAAGACGGCGGCGCTGGACAAAGCGAGAGCATGCGAACGCTTCATGGTTCACCTTCACAACTGAGTAATAATGAGGACTGGATGCCGCGAAGCGGCTCAGGCGGCTAGATTACGTCTAGGAAGTGACATGGTTCCGGCGTATTCATAGAAAAATATTCAATCTATGAGCAGATATGACGCAGTAAGCGTTTCCACTTTAGAAAACCGTGCGTATGAACTTGCTTAAGTATTGCCTGGCTGCTGCCAGCGAACAAAAGGAAGGCCTCTGATGACTTTGCATCATCAGAGGCCTTCCGCTTTGTACAAGCGAGGCGCATGCGACCGAATAATGATGGTCACTGCATAATGGTTCCAAGACCTCGCTTTGCCGACTAGGTCGGGGAGAGCGAACTAGCCGCGTGGTCTACGGGATCCGGCCTGCGCAACGGGAAGACGGCGGGCGACCGGAAGGTCCACTGTCGGCTCGCTCGTCCTCTCCCCCGAAGCCGATATCCAGCCACGGCCTGATTGGCGCGAGTGGATCGCATGGCCGGTCTGAGACGTCGGAAGGATAGCTGAGGTGAGGTTGTCGAGCACATAGTCGCCGCTCGCGGTGGTGACCGTCAGCACCGCATGAGCTTCCCCCTGGGACGTGGTCCCGACTGAAATCGAAAGGGCAGAAGCGGGCCACCCACGCTGAAGGAGCAGCTTGCGCTTCAGCAGGGCGAAATCCTCGCAGTCCCCTTTGCCGCTTGTGGGCAGAGCCCAGACATCCTCGCGCCCGTACTGCTCCATATCGGAGACTTCCACGATAGTGCTATTCACGTGGGAATTGATCTGTTGCAGTTCAGCCATCCTCTGCGGAGTGAGAGGCAGCTGAGCCACAGGCTTGGCTAACACCGGAGTTGTTTGAAGCGTGGCAATTGCAGCCAGCAGAAGTCCACCGGCGAAGCCGTGCGAGATAAAAGTCATTTGCGATGCCCCCGAAGTCGAGTTTTGCAACCAAGCTGGAACCATTGGGCTTGATCGACGTTGTTATGACCTTTTGAGCATAGCCTTGATTATAAGCCTAGAATAAGGCGGCTTGGCTTTGAACATCGCCTGGAAGTGCAACACTCGCGCGGTGAAAGTCGGCCCCTGTAGGATTTTCCCCTTTAAGGCTGGCGCTGTTTGCCACAATCCGCCGTCTATGTTGGCGGCCTTCTGATCCTGAGGTTCGACCGCGACTTCGAGGGGGAAGGTGAGGGCTTCTACCACTCGTGCGAGGCCCACCAGTTGCTGTTCGGCAAAGCCGAAGGCGCGTGGAAAACTACCAGCATCACACAAGAGGCGCTGCGGAGCGGGGGCAACCGTCAACTGCACGAAGGCTCGTGGGAGACCGAGGTTTGAGGCAACAATCCATTGAAGGGGGAACGCTCCTTCGATGAGGGCCGAGCGGAGGTGCGCCAGGTGGTGGCCGTTCCGAAGCGACTCCAACGGCGATAGCCGCAGGGCAATTTGGGACCCGTTAAACCTCACCCATCTGTCAGGCCACCTGACGATCCGCAGTTGTCGATGCACCCCTCTGCGCCGACCTTGCCGCCTCTCCAGCATCAACGGGGAGATAGTTGAAGCGAGATGTGGCGTCACCGGCATTAGCGATGAGGTCCAGCCCACTCGCCATATCCCGACGGCCAGCCGTCCAGCGATCTCCCACCGAGGAGGGCGAAAAGTCGAATGTCTTCGCCGCAAGCTCGTGGCTGGCGGCCTGGTAGGCGAGGTGAACCAATTTGACCTGGGGTCCCTTCGGATCAAGTTGCTCGCGAAGTTCGTACTCCCGCTGGAGGGCCTTGATGCTCTTGCGGGCCGGACTGGCGAACATGATGTCCTGCGTCCGCTCCAGGACCGCATCGAGCGATGCCGGCTGCGGACTGCGCAGGCTGAACAGCTCGATGGCGATACAGACAAGATCATGCTCCGGCGGCTCGTTGAAAGGCACGTCCAGGGGCAGGTTATTGGCATAACCTGGGTCGCATAGGAGGCGCCCGTCAATCTTAACGGGCGGGAATGCTGGCGTGATGGCGGTGCTGGCCAGGATGTGCTCGGGCCTGATTTCCTCGCGCGTGTTGTCGAAGAGCACCTCGTCGCCACTCTCCAAGTCGACGCAGCCGATGGTGAACCGGACCTCTGCCCGGTTGAGCCGGCCGAAGTCCACAAGCCGCTCAAGCGTCGTCCTGAGCGGGGAGTGGTCGAAGACCGCGACGTCGTTCGGCATCCAAGGTAAAGCTGACCAGAGGCCTGGATAGCGCTTCCGGAAGATGTTTGGGCGACAGAAAAGAAGGGTGAGCATCGAGTGCATGCCGTTATAGGTCTGCCGTAGCGTCTCGTCCCGGCTAAGCGCCCCATAGGTGTGCTGCGTTGCCTCCGCCCAGAACTGCTTGAGCTTGGCGAGGCGGTGCTCGGGAGCATTGCCGGCGAGGATCGCACCCGTGATCGCTCCGACCGAGGCGCCTATAATCCAGTCAGGGCAGACTTCCTGCTCATCAAGGTGCTCGCAGGCGCCAGCGAGGTAGGCTCCAAGAGCATTTCCACCGCCCAGCACAAGGGCAGCCTTTGGTTGGCGGCGCATAAGGGCCCCTTAGCCATGGTCTGGCGGTGTTCGATCTGTGGAGTGAGGCAGATGAACGTGCTGCACCGCACAAAGTTCCGCGCGGCAGGAAATGCGACTGCATCCTGCCTTATTCCTCAGCCGGAGCCGCGGAGAGATGCCTCATGGCCGAAGCATCAGATGATGATGAGGTCCGCCTGCGTGAGCTTGAGGTTCTTGGAAAGTGTCGCAAAGTGAACGGCCGCACCACTCCCGCTGCCGTCGGCATCGTAATAGAGCGTGCCTTTCTTGCTGTTGTAGATGATATGATCGTCGGCATCGGCCGCCTTGGTGCCGATCTTGAAGAAGTCCTTCTTCAGCTTGCCAGCCTTGCCGAGCTTTTTGAACACCGCATTGTCGAGCCGGACAGTGTCGTCCTTCACGTTGAAGTCGGCGACTTTGTCGACGTTGGACTTGCCAATCTTCTTGTCGAACACGAACGCGTCCTTACCCCTGCCGCCGCTGAGCAGGTCCTTTCCGGCGCCCCCGTTGATCTTGTCGGCTCCAGCGCTGCCGGTGACCATGTTGTTGAGCGTGTTGCCCGTGAGACTGAGACCCGAAGCGGCGCCTTCCGCCGAAAGAACCTCGACATTCTGGGACAGGGTGTGGCTGACCGTCGTGACCACCTTATCGGTTGCGCCAGCCGCATAGGCCTCGATCACCTGATCCCCGGCATTGTCGACATAGTAAGTGTCATTGCCCATAGTGCCGACCAGGAGATCGGCACCCGCGTAGCCACGCATTGTATTGCCGAGGGTGCTGAGCGCGCTCTCACCAGACAGCGCATCGGTCGAGATGCGCTTCTCGATCCCCAATCCGGCGAGGAGCGTCTGCGCGTCCACGACGCCGTTGAAGCCGGTGCGGGCCGTGAAGCCGATGGTCGTGGTCTGCCCGGCGGCTAGCGAACCGTTCCACCCGGCATTGTTCAGATCATAGACGACACCCTCGTCCCAGTTCGCCTCCGCGACGGTCCTAGCGCCCCAGATGCTGTCGATGTTGAACTTGCTCTTGAGAAAGATGCCCCAGTCGTTGACGCTCTCGTTGGCCGTCACCGTAATCTCGCCTTGGAAGCCGCCCCACTAGCTATTGGTAATTTTGATGGCCGTACGAACTTCCTCGCCTGGGGCGGCTGGCGTGTAGGACGTCAGTGTCGCCGGCAGGTCCACGCCCTCGCCATCGTCGCCATAGATGACATCGGCGCCCCCGGCGCCGTAGAGTTTGTCGGCTCCCGATCCACCGATGATGAGATCGTCGCCGCCGTTGCCGTAGCCGATGTCGTTGCCCTGACCCCCGAGGAGTGTGTCGCGCACGTTGCCGCCGAAGAGCTGATCGTCGCCGTCGCGCCCGTTGAGGCCGTTCACGCCCTCGTTGCCATAAAGCCGGTCGTGGCCGAGGCCTCCGATCAAGATATCCTCGCCGTTACCGCCATAGAGATCGAGCGGCTTGGCGGAGGAGGTGATAGCGCTGCCTCTCGTCGCCGATCCTGAAGCACCCGCCGGCGCGCTCGCAATCGGCTGGGCCGCCGCAAGCTCGAGAAGCCTCGCGGATGACAGGGTCGTGCCGTCGGCGAAGACGATCGCGACATCGTTGGAGCTCGGACCCGGAAAATCGTTGAATAGGATCGCATCGCCGCCATTGTCGAGGATGATCGCAATCTTGTCGTGGGGATCGGTCGGGATCCGGTTGCCGACCGTGCGCACAAACGTGAAGGAATCCACGTCGGCGAGGGTGTAGCCGGTTAGCCTGATGATGTCCTGGCCCGGCTGAAAGTCCCAGATCAGATCGACGCCGTCGCCCTTCTTGTAAAGGAACGTGTCCCGCCCGTCGTTGCCGTAGAGATTGTCACCAATGGTGACCCCGAGGGCATCGCCGATCCAGCTGAGATGACCGTTGTCCTTACCGCCGACGATGACATCGTTCCCGCCTTCGCCCTGCATCTCATCGTTGCCGAGGCCACCATAAATGGTGTCGTTGCCGTCACCCGCTTCGATCAGGTCGTCATAGCTGCTGCCGGGAATCGTGACGATCGGTGTCGGGTCACCGGGCGGCGGAGTCAGAGGGCCCGATGTGGGATCCGTGGGAGCAGGATCGGTCGGCGCCGGGTCCGGCGGGACCGGATTGATGATCTTCGGTGTGCCGGTCATCTGGCCGGCGAGCTTGAGGCTTAGGGCCCGCCCCTGGCCGTTGTCGCTGACACTGGTCAGACGCAGTCCGAAATGCTGCTGCAGTACGAGTTCGAGGCCCAGCGGCGCGGAGGAGGCCAAGGTAAACGTAGCCTCCTTAATGTCGTCCTTGCCGATCCCGGAAGTGCCGAACTCGATGCCGATGTCAAAGGGGCCGACAGCCTTGCCGACCTCACCGCTCATGGTGACGTCACCTTGGACCTGCATCACCCCGTTCGCCTTCACGGCGTACTTGGTGACGTTTGTGCCGCTGATCGACAGGCCAGCGAGGACGCTTTCATTCGAGACGTGGAAGAACAGTCCCCGAAGATCGGCCGTGTCCGGGCGGTCGGTGTCGTTCGCAATCACGTCAGTGACCCGGACATGGAAATCGAGCCTGCCGTCAAATGTCTCGGTGACGGTGACGAGAGCGCCCGGCTCCCACTGATGAGGAAATCGATCGACCGGAGGGACGTAAGCGACATGGAAGAACCTGATGGAAATGTATTCGCCACCAAGGGAAGTTTACCTTGCGGGAGTCAACGTGTTCCGAAGCGTTAACCACAAGTTGAAATGTAACTTTGCTTCAAATGCGATAGATAACATTGTACTTTTGTAAATGATCACAAGGTATTAACTAAGAATAGCGATAAATGCCTGCGTGTGTGGCCAACAGTCGCAGAGTGGAGGTGCGCGGTCGCGCGATTTGGACCTCAACATGGGCCGCAGGCCGACTTAACCGGTGGCGAAGGTAGTACAGGGGCCCTTTCATCTTCGCGACGGGTTACGGCAGCAGCGCGCTCAAAGACCCACACGCCGATCTGCCAGCCCTGCAAAAGCGGTTCGGTTCAGTTTCCTGGCCGGGCGATCATGGCCCGCTCCGCCTAAGTCTTTGAAGAAGCTCCGTTCGAGTGACGAGGTGGAACTTCCTGAGCGCCCGCTGCTTAACGGGTTCCTGATAAGGAGCACCCGCATGAGCCAATCCGACCAGGACCATATCGACCCGCCCGGCACCGAAGCGGAAATGACGCCGCAGGCCGACCACGGCGAGACGAGTTACCGCGGCAGCGACAAGCTTATCGGACGGGTGGCTGTGATCACCGGCGGGGACAGCGGGATCGGCCGGGCTGTGGC
>NZ_QOIO01000064.1 GCF_003332305.1 Microvirga aerophila
GTCCAGACCGAGTCGCTGCAGAAGGATTACGGCGCATACGGCCACAAGCTCAAGAAGCACTTCAACCCGAACCAGCGTTAGGGAAGGCGGCTGCCCGATCGAAACTGCCACCGGGGGCCCTTGGCCCGGTGAGCCTCAGCGCTCGCCGTGCCGTGTCGGCTTGATCCAGGACAGGGGCAACCGGGCCTCGTCCTTCAGGGTTTCGAGCACAACCGCGGACCGCACGTTCGCGACGCTCTCATGCGGCAGGAGCTGCTCGTTGACCACGGCCGACAAGGTCTTCAGGTCCGGAACGATCATTTTGACCAGGTAATCCGCGTCCCCCGTAAGCGCATGGGCTTCGAGCGCGAACTCGAGATGGCGCACCAGCTCGGCGAATCTGCGGGCGTTGTCCGGATTATGGGTCGCAAGGGTCACATGGGTGAAGACGGTTACGCCAAGACCGAGCGCTTCGGGCGCCAGATCCGCCCGATAACCTTTGACGATCCCTTTCTCCTCCAGGGCGCTGCGCCGGCGCGAGCACTGGCTCGCCGACAAGCCCACCCGCTCCGCCAGCTCCTGGTTCGTAAGCCGGCCCTCCTGCTGCAACGCTTCGAGGATCCTGAGGTCGAAGGCGTCCAGGGTGAAAGTTTCGAGCGTCGAAGCCATTTTGCCTGCATGAACCGTGCATGGGGAGGCCCGAACATAGCTCACTTCTCACGCACCTTGCAGCCGGGATATGGTCTACTTGTGGGCAAATCCCAGGAGGAGAACGATGGGCCCATTCCCGCACGACGCGCCTGCCCCGCAGATCGATTCCAACAATCCGATGGGTACCGACGGATTTGAGTTCGTCGAGTATGCTCATCCCAATCCGGAGGAGCTTCACAGGCTGTTCACCACCATGGGCTTCTCCCTGGTGGCTCGCCATCGCACCAAGAACGTCAGCCTCTACCGCCAGGGCGATGTGAACTACCTCATCAACGAGGAACCCGGTTCCTACGCGGCAAACTTCGTCAGGGAGCACGGCCCCTGCGCGCCCTCTATGGCGTTCCGCGTCGTCGACGCCAAGGCGGCCTACGACCGCGCCATTGCGCTCGGCGCAAAGCCCGCCGACGTGTCGAAGGGTTCGCCCACGCTCGATGTGCCGGTCATCGAAGGCATCGGCGGAAGCCTCCTGTATTTCGTGGATACCTATGGCCCGAAGGGCTCGGTCTATGACGGCGAGTTCGAATGGACCTGTGAGCGGGATCCCAAGCCCGAGGGCGTGGGCCTGTTCTATCTCGATCACCTGACCCACAACGTGCAACGCGGCCGCATGGATGTATGGGCCGGGTTCTACGAGCGGCTCTTCAACTTCCGGCAGATCCGCTACTTCGACATCGAAGGAAAGATGACGGGGCTTTACTCGAAGGCCCTCACCAGCCCGGACGGCAAGATCCGCATTCCCATCAACGAGGATGCAGGCGAATCCGGACAGATCGAGGAATACCTGCAGGAATACAATGGCGAGGGCATCCAGCACATCGCCTGCGGCTGCAAGGACATCTACAGCGCCATCGAGAAGCTGCGGGCCGATGGGCTGACCTTCATGCCGTCCCCTCCCGGCGTGTACTACAAGCGCGTCGACAAGCGCGTGCCGGGTCACGGCGAGGATCTCGAGCGCCTGGAGCGCAACGGCATCCTGATCGACGGCGAAGGCGTGGTGGAGGGCGGCTACACCAAGGTGCTGCTGCAGCTCTTCTCGGCCAACGCCATCGGACCGATCTTCTTCGAGTTCATCCAGCGCAAAGGCGACGACGGCTTTGGCGAAGGCAACTTCAAGGCCCTGTTCGAATCCATCGAGGAAGACCAGATCCGGCGCGGCGTTCTCAAGCCCGCGGCCGAGTAAAGTCGCAAAAGAAAAGGCCCCGGATACTTCACGGTTCCGGGGCCTCTCGTTTCATCGGGCGGCCAGTTCGAGGGCACGGCCAAACCCATGCATGGTGGGCTTTCTGCCGCACCCGGAAGCCGGGGCTGAGTGTCCGCCGTCAGGATGGAGGACTTGGTGATCCCCCACCTATTCCCATGATCGGCAGGAGTTGATCGCCTTTGAACCGTTCGGCGCGCCCGCGTTCCTTCGCCTGGATGTCTGCGGATGACGGACCGCAATCGCCCTCGCACTCCTGAAACGTGACCGCGACCTTGTCTAATTCGACCTTATCCGGAACCCTTTGCGGTTCGGGGACAGGGTCGTGACTGCGGAAGATGCTCAAGAGCGGCAGGTGGGAGATGTGGTGCCAAAGTCTCTGGATAGGTGCGCGCACGGCAGCCTCCTCTCATCCAGGATATGTCCCACCATGATACCACGGACTCGGCGAGTTTCATAAAACGGCCTCTGTCAGTTTTGGCGTGCTCGCCCGTTTGTAAGTCGAGCTCACAAGAGCTATGTCCTGGCTTTCGGAAGAGCCTGATATGACAATCTCGAATGACGACGGCCTCATCAGCCTGAAAGAGATCGGGCGTATCGTCGCCAATACTCTTGAGGCGATGGGGAAGGCTCTTGAGCCGGGCATGACCACCTCCGAACTCGACCAGATCGGGCGAAAGCTTCTGGAGGCTGCCGGCGCGCGTCTGGCTCCGGAGTTGGCCTACGCCTTCCCTGGGGCGACCTGCATCAGCGTGAACGAGGAAATCGCTCATGGTATCCCGGGCACCCGACGGATCGAGCGTGGCGATCTGGTCAACATCGACGTTTCAGCCGAGAAGAACGGCTTCTTTGCGGATACGGGAGCCTCGTTCGCCGTTCCACCCGTAACCCGCTCGATTGAACGTCTTTGCAGGGATGGTCGGCGGGCCATGTGGACGGGCCTGCGGCAGGTTGGAGCCGGCAAACCGATTGCCGACATCGGTCAAGCCATCGGGACCTTTGCGCGGAAAAACGGTTACAGCCTCGTCAGGAACCTTGCCAGTCACGGTGTCGGCCTATCGCTCCATGAGGAGCCGACAGAGATCGCCACATGGCCCGACGCCTCCGAGCGTCGCATCATGAGCGACGGCTTGGTGTTCACCGTCGAGCCATTCCTGTCCTTGGGCGCGGAGTGGGCCGAAGATGGTGATGATCCATGGACGCTCTACAGCAGCCCCAAGGCCCCTACCGTTCAGTACGAACATACCGTTGTGGCAACCCGAAACGGACCTCTGATCGTGACAATGGCCGGCTAGGCCCTCTAGTCCAGAACCCGGGACCTCCCCCTGTTCCATCAACGGCCTTCGGCAAAAATAAATTGGCGTTCTCACGCCTGAGGTGCTGGATCAACGCAGTCGTTATCCTGAATGTCGTGGAAGCTGATGCGCACTTTGCCAATGTGCTGGGTTGGATCGGCGGCTGCGCCCAGACCAATCAGCCCGTTCATCTCGCCTACAAGGCAGTCCGCCCTATCCGCCAGCCTGAGCCGGACCTGGCGATGCCGCACCCGCGCTTCAAAGTCGTTGAGCAGGAACAGGGTTTCTGAAGCCACGTCGATGTCGATGCGACCATAGCGCTTACCATTTGCGCCTGTGGCGATCTGAAGGTCCTTCAGCAGCGGCTGGAGTTCTGTCGGCCATTCAACGATGGGGTTCTGGCTCAGGGGCATGGACAGCTCCGATGTTGGACAATCCTTTGGCGAGAAAGACTTCAACAATCTAAGCGAAGGCCATGCTTAGGGGTTCCATATAGGGGTTTCTGCGACTTACACGGACAATGTTCCGCGTGAGCGATCTGTTGCGGATGCGATGTTCTCTGACTAAAGTCAGAGAATGGATGAGCATCAGATCGAGCAGGTTCGCCGCTTCAGCCGTGTCGTCACGCAGCACGTAGGCGCACTTGAAGACAGCTACCTCCGACGAGGCCGCCCTCTCAGCCAGGCTCGACTGCTGCACGAGGTCGGTTCCAACGGTATTGCCGTGCGGACCCTGCGCGAGCGGCTCAAGCTCGACTCAGGGTATCTCAGCCGCTTGTTGCGCTCGCTTGAAGCTCAGGGGCTCGTCCAGACCGATGCTCAGGCGAGCGATGCTCGGGTCCGGCGTGTGGCCCTGACACCAAAGGGCGTTGCCGAGCGCGAGACCTACGATGCGCTCTCGAACGACCTGGCGTGGTCCTTCCTGGAGCCCCTCGACCCGGCCCGGCGCAACCGACTGGTGAGCGCCATGGCGGAGGTGGAGCGCCTGCTTCGCGCCGGAGCGGTGGAAGTGCGTGCTGAGACCCCGGACAGCACTGCTGCACAATGGTGCCTGGAGCAGTACTTCACGGAGCTTGCCGCACGCGTCGACATGGGCTTCGACCCGGCCCGGAGCAATTCGGCCAGTATCGAGGAGATGACGCCGCCCGCAGGGTTCTTCGTGGTCGCATGGCTCGACGGTGGTCCTGTAGGGTGCGGAGCGCTGAAGGTCGGGATGGAGGGTGTGGGCGAGGTCAAGCGCATGTGGACGGCCGCGAGCGCGAGAGGGCTCGGGATCGCGCGCCGGGTGCTGCGAGGGCTGGAGACGAAGGCGCACGAGGCTGGCCTGACGCGGCTACGCCTGGAGACCAACCGGGCTCTGACCGAGGCTCAGGCGCTCTACCGCGCGGAAGGCTATCAGGAAGTGAAGCCGTTCAACACCGAGCCTTACGCCCACCACTGGTTTGAGAAGCGGCTTTGAACCGCCCCTGCGGTTCTTTTCCACCGGCATGCACTCCTGACAGCACGAACAGCGTCCAAGTATCTTGGTGGTAGGGCGCGTGGAAGTTGCAGTTTCAAGGATGATTACTCCTCATGAAAAAGGCGCCGGAGGCAAAGGACTCCGGCGCCTCTATAAAGGGAGCGTCTTGTTTCAGTTCATGTGGTGACGTTTCAGGTTATGCTTCCCTTAACACGAACTTACACGTCGAGGTTCGCCACCGAGAGCGCGTTCTCCTGGATGAACTCGCGGCGGGGTTCCACCACGTCGCCCATGAGCTTGACGAAGAGGTCGTCTGCGTCGGTGGTGTCCTTCACCTTCACCTGCAGGAGCGAGCGCACGTCGCGGTCCAGGGTCGTTTCCCAGAGTTGCTGGGCGGTCATCTCGCCGAGGCCTTTGTAACGCTGGAGCTGGAGGCCCTTGCGGCCGGCGGTGAGCACGGCCTGGAACAGGGTCAGCGGTCCGTCGATCTGCGTCTGGTCGGTCTTGCGCACGAGCGCGGCCGGTCTGGCGTAGACATCCTGCAGGGTGGCTGCGCGCTCGTCGAGCTTCTTGGCCTCCTGGCTGGCGATCAGCGCCTGATCGAGCACCGCGACCTGGCGGACGCCGCGCACGACGCGGGAGAACACGTAGCCGCCTTCCTGCACCTCGCCGGTCCACCCGCGCTCGATCTCCTCCGAGATCGCATCGAGGCGCTGCGCGATATAGGTCGCGGCCGCCGGACCGCGCTCGGTATCCTCCACCACGTCGGGACGCAGCGCTCCGGCAATCGCCGCCTGCTCCACGGCCCTGCGGTCGTAGCGGGAGTGCAGGCTCGACAATACCTGCCGCACAAGGCGCGCCTCGTCGATCAGGCCCTTGAGCTGTTCGCCCTGGAATTCCAGGCCGGATTCGAGGCGCAAGGACGCATTGTCGATGCCTGCGTCGATGAGGAAGTCCTCGAGCGCGCGCTCGTCCTTGAGGTAGATCGCCTGCTTGCCGCGGGTCGCCTTGTAGAGCGGCGGCTGGGCGATGTAGAGGTGCCCTCGCTCGATCAGCTCCGGCATCTGCCGGAAGAAGAACGTGAGCAGCAGGGTGCGGATGTGGGAGCCGTCCACGTCCGCGTCCGTCATGATAATGATGCGATGGTAGCGCAGCTTGTCGGGGTTGAACTCCTCGCGGCCGATGCCGGTGCCGAGCGCGGTGATCAGCGTGCCGATCTCCTGGCTGGACAGCATCTTGTCGAAGCGCGCGCGCTCCACGTTGAGGATCTTTCCGCGCAGCGGCAACACGGCCTGGAAGGCGCGGTCGCGGCCCTGCTTGGCCGAACCGCCGGCGGAATCGCCCTCCACCAGGAGGATTTCGCACTTGGACGGGTCGCGCTCCTGGCAATCGGCGAGCTTGCCCGGAAGGGACGCGATGTCGAGAGCGCCCTTGCGGCGGGTGAGCTCGCGCGCCTTGCGGGCGGCCTCGCGGGCGGCGGCCGCCTCGACCACCTTGCCGACCACGGTCCGGGCCTCGTTCGGGTGCTCCTCGAGCCAGTTGTTGAGCGCCTCGTTGAGGACGTTCTCCACGGCGGGCCGCACCTCGGAGGAGACGAGCTTGTCCTTCGTCTGCGACGAGAATTTCGGATCGGGCACCTTCACGGACACGACCGCCGTCAGGCCTTCGCGGGCGTCGTCGCCGGTGAGCGAGACCTTCTCCTTTTTGGTCATGCCGGAGGATTCCGCATAGCCGTTGACCTGACGGGTCAGCGCTGCGCGGAAGCCCGCAAGGTGAGTTCCGCCATCCCGCTGCGGGATGTTGTTGGTGAAGCACAGCACGCTCTCGTGGTAGGAGTCGTTCCACCACAGAGCGACCTCGACGCCGATGTTATCCTTCTCGGCGCGGATGACCACGGGCTGCCCGATCAGCGGAGTCTTGGCGCGGTCGAGATAGCGCACGAAGGCCTCGACGCCGCCCTCGTACATCAGCTCCTCGCGCTTGCGCTCCGCGTGGCGGTTGTCGGTCAGGATGATACGCACGCCCGAGTTCAGGAAGGCGAGCTCGCGCAGGCGGTGCTCCAGGGTGTCGTAATCGTACTCCACCATGGTGAAGGTCTCGGTGGAGGCCAGGAAGGTCACTTCCGTGCCCTGCCGGCCGTTGGCGTCGCCGACGACGGCCAGGGGGGCCACCGCGTCGCCGTGGCGGAACTCGATGACATGTTCCTTGCCGTTGCGGAAAATGCGCAGCTTGAGCCAGCTCGACAGGGCGTTCACCACGGACACGCCGACGCCGTGCAGGCCGCCGGACACCTTGTAGGAGTTCTGGTCGAACTTACCGCCCGCGTGCAGCTGGGTCATGATGACCTCGGCCGCCGAGATGCCTTCGCCGGAGTGGATGTCGGTGGGAATACCACGGCCGTTGTCCGTGACGGTCACCGAGCCGTCCGCGTTGAGCGTGACCGTGACTTCCGTCGCATGGCCGGCGAGCGCCTCGTCGATGGCGTTGTCCACCACCTCGTAAACCATGTGGTGCAGGCCCGAGCCGTCATCGGTGTCGCCGATATACATGCCCGGCCGCTTGCGCACCGCGTCAAGGCCCTTGAGCACCTTGATCGAGTCCGCGCCATAGGCATCGGCATTCACGTTGATTGCGGGGTCGGCCATTTGGGATCCTTCAAAGCGCGGCAGGAAAGAGGATGCGCGCTGGAGTCTTTGATTCGTTAGATCAATTATTTAGTCATTGATGATTGAAATTTCACCCCCGCGCGCCTACGCGCGCGGGGGAAAGCGTGGAAAAAGCAGCAGAAAAAGCCCGTTTTAGGATTTATCGCGAGGCTACCGCTGCGGCAGCACCGGCCATCACCGTGCCGGTGGTCCGGTTGAGGATCCGGATTCCCCTGGGGCTGGTGAAAAGCCGCCTGGCCCGGGACGCGAGCCCGATATAGGCCGCAAACACCACGGCGAGCACCGCCAAGGTCGCGGTGACCAGTTCCGCGTAGCCCAGGAGCGTGACCCGCGTCAGGTCGATGATCGTCGGCAGGAGCGCCAGGTAGAACACCATGACCTTCGGGTTGCCCATGGTGACGGCGAGCCCGCCCAGAAAGAGCTTGGCCGGGTGCTCGGCTTTTGCGTCGGCGGCCACCTCCTGCGCGGCGGCAGGGGCCGTCCAGAGCTTGTAGGCGATGTAGAGCAGGTAGACCGCGCCCGCCCATTTCACCGCCAGGAAAACCCCGTGAAAAGCCTGAGCCAGGGCCGCAAGGCCCACAATGGCGAAGGTGAGCCAGACCACATCCCCGATGGCGAGACCGGCGCTGAACGCGACGGCTCCTTGGGTGCCGCGTCCCAGAACCCGCGCCACGATGGCGGCGATCCCCGGCCCTGGGGAGGCGGCTGCGATGAACAGGGCGGTGGCGAAAACGAGAAGGCCGGCGAGGTCCATGATCTCAAAACCGAAAGCGACGAGAAATGATGTTGCGGTCTAGAATAACCTATGATTGGCCATGTTAGCCAGTACGGCATATTTCCGACTGATCGTCAGCGCGCAGCCGCGATCTCCATCAGGCCGACACAGGCTCAATCCGTCCAGGCTCCACCTGAAGAACATCGGCCCGGCCCTCCAGCTCGGCGAACAGGCTCGGATCTGCGCCCGTCATCCAGACCTGCCCGCCCAGGGCTTCCAGCGCTTCGAACAGGCCCGCCCGGCGGCGGGGGTCGAGATGGGCCGCGACCTCGTCGAGGAGCACGAAGGGGGCGATGCCGCTCATGTTGGCCACGAGCCGCGCATGGGCCAGGACGAGACCGATGAGGAGCGCCTTCTGTTCGCCCGTGGAGGCGGTGCTGGCCGGAATGTCTTTGGGGCCATGGCGCACCAGCAGGTCCGTGGCCTGCGGGCCGACGAGGGTGCGCCCGGCCGCCCGGTCGCGGGGGCGCTGGTCGCGCAGGATCGCCCGGTAGCGATCCTCGGCATCGACCGCAGGCAGCGTCGCCACCAAGGTGTCGATTTCGCCCTCAAGGCTCAGTGTGGCGAAGGGGAACGGAGAGGCGTCCTCCCGGGTCTCCAGGATCAGGGCCGCGAGCCGTCCAACCGTTTCCTGCCGCGCCGCCGCCACCGCGATGGCGAGCTCCGCCACCTCGCGCTCCAAGGCGTCGAGCCACAGACGGTCGTCGGGATTCTCCTCCAGCACTCGGTTGCGGGAGCGTAGGGCCCGCTCCAACGCATTGACCCGTGCGCCATGCTCCGCGTCGACCGCCAGGACGAAGCGATCGAGAAAGCGTCGGCGGTCCCCGGCCGGGCCGCGAAAGAGCGCGTCGAGATCCGGCGTCAGCCAGACGATGCGCAGGAACTCGGCGAAAGCCGCCGGCGACGTGGCGCCCATGCCGTCGATGCGGCAGATGCGGGACGCGCGAGCCGCCTCGCCCTGCGGCTCCAGTCCGGTGCCGAGCCGGTGTTCGCCATAAGGGGCGTCGAGGGCCAGCGAAATCGCAAAGGAGCCGGGCCCGCCCTGGCGGGCCATGTCGCCGAGCTCGGCGCGTCTCAGGCCCCGGCCCGGCATGAAAAGCGAGATCGCCTCCAGCACGTTTGTCTTTCCTGCCCCGTTCTCGCCGACAAGCGCCACGAGCGGGCGCGACACGGCGAGGTCCAGGCTCGCATAGGTGCGGAAATCCTGAAGGATCAGGCGGGCGATTCGGGACTGGCCGAGGGGAGCGGAGGACATGCGCGCCCTTCATTCAGGAGCAGGCGCGAAAGATCAAGCGGTCTTCTCCCTCCCCCTTGCGGGGATGGGCAGGGGTGGGGGTGGTGCGACTGGGTTGAGCGAGGTGGAGGTGAGGCTGTAGCGGCCTTGCGCTTCAACAGTAAAGCCGGGAGTTCTGACTTTGCGACCCCCACCCGGCCGCACGCGGCCACCCTCCCCGCAAGGGGGAGGGAACCGGGCGGCTTACACCCGCATCGGCATCAGCACATAGAGGGCGGAAGCGCCCTCGCGGTCCTGAACGACCGTGGGCGAGCCTGGGTCGGCGAGCTTGAACAGGGCGGTGTCGCCGTCGAGCTGGGCCGTGATGTCAAGAAGGTAGCGGGCATTGAAGCCGATATCGATCGGCGCCGCGTCGTAATCGACCTCGATCTCCTCCGTGGCGCTACCCGAATCCGGGTTGTTCACAGTCAGCGTCAGGCGGCCGTCGTTAAGCGCCAGCTTCACGGCGCGACCGCGCTCCGACGAGATGGTGGAGACGCGGTCCACCGCCTTGGCGAAATCGCTGCGCTCGACCGTCAGCAGCTTGTCGTTGCCGCTCGGGATCACCCGCTGGTAATCGGGGAACGTGCCATCGATGAGCTTGGATGTCAGCACCACGCCGTCGAAGGTCAGGCGCACCTTGGCGGACGACAGCTCGATGGTGACGGTCTCGGAACCGTCCTCGACCAGCTTGACGATCTCGGCCACGGCCTTGCGCGGAATGATCACGCCCGGCATCCCCTCGGAGCCGGCGGGCGCCGGCATCTCGACCCGGGCGAGGCGGTGCCCGTCGGTTGCCACCGCGCGCAGCACCGTCTGGCCCGACACGTCGATGGTGTGGAGGAAAATGCCGTTGAGGTAGTAACGCGTTTCCTCGGTCGAGATTGCGAACTGCGTCTTCTCGATGAGGCGCTTGAAATCGGCCGCCGGCAGGGTGAAGCGGTGCGGAAGGTCGCCTGCGGCGAGATCCGGGAAGTCGCTTTCGGGCAGGGCCTGCAGCATGAAGCGCGAGCGGCCGGAGCGGATCTGCATCTGGCCGGTTTCGCCGGTCATCTCCAGGGAAACCTGCGAGCCGTCCGGCAGTTTGCGGACGATGTCGTAGATCATGTAGGCGGGCACGGTGGTGGAGCCGGCTTCCGTGATGTCGGCCGCAATCGTCTCCGTCACCTCGATGTCCAGGTCCGTGGCCTTCAGGCGCAAGGTTCCGTCCTCGGCGCGCAGGAGAATGTTCGACAGGATCGGGATGGTGTTGCGCCGCTCGACGACGCGGTGCACATGCCCGAGCGCCTTCAGAAGGGCGGCGCGCTCAACAGTAACTCTCATAGTCCCAACACCCGTTTTCGTTGGAATTCTTGGCTCGACCGACTGGCGACGGATGGCCGGTCGGGAAAGCGGGGCGGCAAGAGTGGCGGGTGTTGTGCCAGAAAGCAAGGCCGGGCCTTGCTTTCATCAACAATCCACCGTTCCACTCCATTGGGGGCGCATCGTTGGAGGCGGAAAACGGATCCACTTTTCCGCCTCCAACGATGCGCCGAAGATAGCGCTTATTCCTGCAGCATGCGCTTGAGGAGTTCGACCTCATCGGAGAGCGTATGGTCCTCGCCGATGGCCTTCTCGATCTTGCGCACTGCGTGGAGCACGGTGGTGTGGTCGCGCCCGCCGAAGCGGCGGCCGATCTCGGGCAGGGACCGGAGGGTGAGCACCTTGGACAGGTACATGGCGATCTGGCGCGGGCGCACCACGGCGGCGGTGCGGCGCTCCGACAGGATGTCCGAGCGGGAGACGTTGTAGCGCGAGGCCACCAGTTTCTGGATGTCCTCGATCTTGACCCGTTTGGGCTCGCGGTTGCGCACGAGGTCGCGGATCGCGGACTCGGCCGTCTCCAGGGTGATGCCCGAGCCCGTGAGGGTGGCGTGCGCCAGGAGCCGGTTGACCGCGCCCTCCAGGTCCCGCCCGTTCGCCGTGATGGTGCGGGCCACATAGGACACGACGCTGGGGCCCACCTCGAAGGTGGGATGGATTTGCCGCAGGGCTTCAATCCGAGTGGTCAGGATGGAGGCGCGAAGCGCTTCGTCGAGAGCCCCGACCTCGACCACGAGGCCGCCCGCGAGACGCGAGCGCACCCGCTCGTCCAGGCTCTCGAGATCTCCCGGGGGACGATCCGCCGCGACCACGATCTGGCGACCGGAATCGATGAGGGAATTGAGGGTGTGGCCGAACTCCTGCTGGATCTGCTTGCCCTGGATGAACTGCACGTCGTCGATGATGAGCAGGTCGATGCCGCGCAGGCGTTCCTTAAAGGCCAGCGACGTCTGCGCCTTCAGGGACGCGACGAAGCCATACATGAAGCGGTCCGCCGTCAGATAGATCACGCGGCGCCCTTGCGCCCGCACCGCATGGCCGATGGCGTGCAGGAGATGGGTTTTCCCCAAGCCTACCCCGGCGTGGAGATAAAGCGGGTTATAGATGGCCTGTCCGTTCGGCGACTGGGCGACGCGATCGGCCGCCGCATGGGCCAGCGCGTTCGACCGCCCGATGATGAAGCTCTCGAAGGTCAGGCGCGCATCAAGGGGCGCGCCGCCGAGGTCCGAGGCTTCGCCGCGCGGTTCCGGAAGGGACGCCAGGAAGGATTTGGCGTCGCCCTCGGGCGATGCGCCCGGCAACGCGATGGACGCTGTGGGACGGGAAGGCTCACTGACGCGGCGCGCAGGCGCGGCTTCACGTCCGAGAGAATTGCGCACGCCGATATTGACCCGCTCCACGTCGTTCGCTTCCGCCCGATAAAGGGTGAGCACCCGATCGGCGTAATGGGATTCGATCCAGCTCTTCAGAAAGCGGGTCGGCACGGTCAGATAGGCGCAGCCGTCGACGACCGTATCGAGTTCCAGGCGACCGAACCAGCTGGCGAAGATATCCTCGCCCAGCTCGGCCCGCAGGCGACGCTTGACCCGCGCCCACACCTCCGATGCAGGTTGCTCTCCGGAACCTTCGATCCCGCTCTCGCCCGAAGCGGAAAAGGTGCGGTGATCCTCACTGCGATGCATCAATGTCCCCTCCACGAGATCCCTGAAAAACGCCAGGGTCTCAAACGCCACTGCCAGTTTTAGGCACCGGAGACACAGCTGTCTCACAGGTTGCCAAAACGCGGCGCCCCCAATTGTAGTAAAGATTATTTGTTTGTTTTTAAGTCGAGATAGACCAGCTCAGTCTTCCTCTGGGCATCCTCACAAGTCTTTCCAAGTGAACCCTGGGTAAGAAACAGGTTTTCCCTTGCTTATTAGACGCGTGAACCAACGCCCTGTCCTCGCACGTGAGCTTTATACGTCGACACTTGAGTGGATGACTTCGCGGCGGACCGTCGAAGTGGATTGACCTTACACAGGGGGTATGAGGGGCGCAACACGAACGAGTCGGCATCGGTGGGCTCGAACCCCCTCGAAAGGGTCCACAGGCCCGTCCACAGGTTTTCACCGCATGCGGTAAAGTCCTGACTCTACAACCGATTCACTGTTCCATCACAGCTTGCCAGCAGCTTGGCAAAAAGAGTTTTGGCGCAACGTTGATTCAGGATCGATTCGGCGCGACTCACGGGGGATTCCCAATGCCTCGCGAACCTTTGCCTGCTAAGCTCTTGGCGCAGCTTCGATTTTTGTGCGCAGTTTCGATCCCGGTCAAGCTGAGCTTCACCCTTCGATTCTGCCCGGGAGTCAATGCCCCTATGTGGATAAACCTGAGCTTATTCGGTGGAGTGAAGACATGAAAAAACCCGGCCGCGAGGCCGGGTTGATTCGTACTGACAATGCCCTTTGCAGGGGGTGCGTTTTTAGGCGCTCAGCGTCTTGATGCGGTGAGCCAGGCGAGACACCTTCCGCGAAGCCGTGTTCGCATGCAGGATGCCCTTCTGGGCGGCGCGCATCATCTCCGGCTCGGCGGCCCGCAGGGCGGCTGCTGCCTCGGTCTGGTTGCCGGAGGCGATCGCCTCCTCGACCTTACGGACGAAGGTGCGCATGCGGCTGCGGCGCGAGCGGTTGATCGCGGTGCGCTTCGCGATCTTGCGGGTCATTTTCTTGGCCGACACGGTGTTGGCCATGGCCTAACCTCGTTCTCTAAAATCCGATGCGGCGCGTGAGCCCATGGAGGGCTTGAGGCGACGTCCGGTTGATTGCATGGAAACCGAAGAGCCCGCGGGTCGCGCGGGCTCATGTGTGGCGGCTTATAGCCCTGGCAGGGTTCAACGTCAACGCCAGCCTGCCTTCGCGCGTCAAAAAAGCGCTCTGAGGGCTGCACGCCAAGGGTTCGCCGGGTCCCAGAGGAGCCTCAGGGCCATGAGGCTCGACACCACGACCAGGAGGGGCCGGATGATCCGGGTGCCGAAGCGCATGGCCAGGCGGGAGCCGATCTGGGCGCCCAGCAGGGAGGCCCCGGCCATCACGAAGCCTATGGGCCAGACCACCGCTCCGGTGGCCGCGTAGAGCAGGAGGCTGCCCAGATTGCTCGCGAGGTTGAGGAGCTTGGTATGGGCGGTCGCCCGCACGACCCCGTAGCCGAGCAGGGTTACGAAGGCCAGCATATAGAAGGAGCCGGCCCCTGGCCCGAAGATGCCGTCATAAAAGCCCACCGCCACCGGAGCCGTCAGGCCGAAGGCGAGGGGCGTCATGCGCGCATGGGCGTCCGCATCCTTCACCTTGCGCGAGGATGCGAAGAACAGCGCGATGGCGATCAGAAGCACTGGGATGAGGGCCTCCAGCACCGGCCGGGGCAGGAACCGAACGCAGAGCGCGCCGACAACGCCGCTCGCAAATGCGATCAGCGTGAACCGCCAGGCGGTGCGCCAATCGATGAGGCCCTTGCGGCCGAACGTGTAGGTGGCCGAAGCCGCCGCGAAGGATCCCTGCACCTTGTTGGTGGCGATGGCCTGGGCCGGATCGAGGCCTGCGAGCAGAAGAGCCGGCACAGTCAGAAGTCCGCCCCCGCCCGCGATGGAATCCACGAAGCCCGCCAGCAGGGAGACCGCGGCCAGAACCGCGATCATGTCGAACCCCATCTCGCCCACGGATTACTGGTCTTTGAACTGGGGCGCGCGCTTTTCCACGAAGGCCGCCATGCCTTCCTTCTGGTCGGCGGTGGCGAACATGGCGTGGAACACGCGCCGCTCGAAGCGGACGCCCTCGGTCAGCCCCATCTCGTCGGCGCGGTTGATGGTTTCCTTCGTCATCATGGCGATGGGAAGCGACATGGACGCGATGGTCTCGGCGGTCTTCAGGACTTCCGCCATGAGGTCGGCGGCGGGCACAACCCGCGCCACGAGACCGGAGCGTTCGGCTTCCTCGGCCCCCATCAGGCGGCCCGTGAGGCACATCTCCATGGCCTTGGCCCGGCCGATGAGCCGCGTCAGGCGCTGGGTGCCGCCCATGCCGGGCATCACCCCGAGCTTGATCTCGGGCTGGCCGAACTTGGCCGTGTCGGCCGCGATGATGAAATCGCACATCATGGCGAATTCGCAGCCGCCGCCGAGGGCGAAGCCCGAAACCGCCGCGATCATGGGCTTGCGCCGGTTGGCCACCCGGTCCCAGCCGGCGAAATGATCGTCGGCATAGATCTGCGGATAGGTCAGGGACGCCATCTCCTTGATGTCGGCTCCGGCCGCAAAGGCCTTTTCCGATCCAGTGATCACGATGCAGCCGATATCCGCATCAGCCTCGAAACCGTCGAGCGCCCGGTTCACCTCGCCGAGCAGAGCCGCGTTGAGGGCGTTCAGGGCCTGGGGCCGGTTGAGGGTGATGAAACCCACCTTGCCGCGTGTTTCGACGATGATCGTTTCATAGGCCATGCCCGCCACCTCCCCTGAATGGAGGCACACCGGTAGGCGAGGCCGTGGGGCTCGGCAAGAGGAAATTCGCGTGGAAACCCACAGCCCTGAGAGTCTGCCTCACCACTCCCGCCTCGTCCTTCGAGACGCTTTGCTCCTCAGGATGAGGGCTGCGGGGTAAGGATCGTTTGTCACTCAGGCCCTGGCCCGTTCTTCAGGACGCTACCACCCTGCGATAGAGATGCCACGTGGCGTGGCCCAGGACGGGAAGCACAACCGCCAGGCCGAAGAGGAACGGGATGAAGCCCGCGATCAGGGCGCCGGCCACGATGAAGCCCCACAGGGCCATGGTGCCCGGGTTCGCCGACACGGCCCGGACCGAGGTGCGAAGCGCGGCCGCCGCGCTGATATCCCGGTCGAGGAGCAGTGGGAACGACACGACGCTGACCGCCAGCACCGCCGCGCTGAACAGGAGGCCTGCGAGGTTGCCGGCAAAGATCAGGGCCCAGCCTTGGCGGGTCGTCAGAAGCTGCTCGACGAACGCCCCGACGGATCGCGGCGGGGACGTCCCGAAAGCCGCCTCGTAGAGCACAAGGGCGGTGCCGAGCCAGAGGCCGAAGACCACCAGGAGCAGAAGGCCCAGGGCCGCGATGGACCCGATAGCGGGCGAGCGCAGCAGGGCCATGACACGCCCTCGCGTAAGGCTGCGCCCATTCTCCCGGCATCGGCTGAGTTCATAGAGCCCGACCGCCGCGAAAGGGCCCAGCAGGGCGAACCCTGACAGGAGCGGGAAGAGAAGCTGGGAGGCGTCGGCGCTCAAGGCGAGGCTGGCCATGAGGAGCCCGAGGACGGGATAGATCACCCCGAGGAACAGGCCATGGGTCGGCATGGCCTTGAAGTCGTCGATCCCGCGGACGAGCGCCACGATGAGATCGGCAGGGCTGATCGTTCGCACGACCGGATCATCCAACGTCTGGCCGACGCTGTGAATGGCGGAGAGCTTTGCCATAGCCATGAACCTCCTGAACACGCGTTCAAGCGGTCACGGTCCTCATGTCTGCAGTGCGCCCGCCCCCTTTGATTAAGGCAAACTGTTCATGCGGTAGCCGCAACCTGCAATGGCCGGAAGTGTACGTGCCACGACAGGTTCTGTCGCCCGCCCTTGGTCGCGCCTTAAAGGGGTCATTGGGGCTAGTGCCGAGGGAGTAGTCGGTCAGCCGGCCCGCCTGCGAGCGCTACCCTGTGGGGCCGCCTGACATTGGGGACAGTAGAAGGTCGAGCGGCCCGACTGGACGAGGCGGATCACCGTGCCGGTGCAGCCCGGGGTTACGCAGGCCCCGCCCTCCCGGTCATAGACCCGGAAGGAATGCTGGAAATAGCCCAGCGACCCATCGACCTGCGCATGATCCCGCAGGGTAGAGCCGCCTGCCTCGACAGCCTCGGCGAGAACCTCCCGGATGACCCCGGCCAGCTGATCGGCCTTCTCGGTGGGCCGACCCTTGGCGGTCGCCAGCGACCCGGCCGGCGCTTCCGGATGGAGTCCTGTGCGAAATAGGGCCTCGCACACATAGATGTTGCCCAGGCCCGCGATCAGGCGCTGGTCCAGGAGGGCCGCCTTCAGGGGCGTGCGCTTGCCGGCGAAGAGGCGGGCGATGGTCTCGCCCGAGAGCTCGTTGCCCAGAGGCTCGATTCCCATGCCGGAAAAATGCCGGCAGGTCTCGATCTCGGAGCGGGGCACCAGATCCATGAAGCCGAAGCGCCGGGCGTCGTTGTAGGTGACGGTCGCGCCGTTCGAGAGGCCGAAGATCACATGATCATGGGCCCCGAGGCCTCCATGCTCATGATGAAACTCCCCGGGCATCACGCTTTTGCCGCTCTGCGAGACCAGGAAGCGTCCCGACATCCCCAGATGCATGATCAGCACCTCGCCCGAGGACAGGTCGGCCAGGAGATACTTGGCCCGGCGGCCAAGGGCGGTGACCTCCTGTCCCTCGAGGCGTTCGACGAACCTGTCGGGAAACGGAAAGCGCAGGTCCGGCCGGCGCTGCACCACCTTCGTGAGGCGGGCGCCCACCATGGCGGGCTCGAGGCCGCGGCGCACGGTCTCGACTTCGGGTAGCTCGGGCATCAACCATCTCTTCGGTTCTGGAGCCTCCTTACATAGCCTTCCGGGTTCGGTTCCGCTATGGATCGCCCCAAGGGGCGACGAGAGGTTATTTGAGATCATGACTGACCAGAACACCCATTTCGGCTTCCAGTCCGTGCCGCTGGAGGAGAAACAGGGGCGCGTCAACGAGGTCTTCCACTCGGTGGCCAACCGCTACGACCTCATGAACGACCTCATGTCGGCGGGCCTTCACCGGGTCTGGAAGAGCGCCCTCGTCAACATGGTGCGTCCACCGCGGGACCGGCCCTTCCGGCATCTGGACGTGGCCGGCGGCACCGGCGACGTGGCCTTCCGCATCCTGGAGGCGGGTGGTCCGCAAACCCATGTGACCGTGCTCGACATCAATGGCGAGATGCTGAAAGTGGGGCGCGAGCGGGCAGGGCGTCAGTACGAGGGCCGGATCGAATTCGTGGAAGCCAACGCCGAGGTGCTGCCGCTGGAGCCCAAGAGCTTCGACGCCTACACGATCGCCTTCGGCATCCGGAACGTGCCGCGCATCGATGCGGCGCTTCGCGAGGCGCACCGGGTCCTCAAGCCCGGCGGGCGTTTCCTGTGCCTGGAATTCTCCAAGGTCGACGTGCCTGGCCTCGACAAGATCTATGACGCGTATTCGTTCAACGTGATCCCGCGCCTTGGGCAGATGGTCACCGGCGATGCGGAGTCCTACCAGTATCTGGTGGAGTCGATCCGCCGTTTTCCGACTCCGGCCGCTTTCGAGCGCATGATCGAGGAGGCCGGATTCCGGCGCGTGACGCACCGGTCCATGACGGCCGGTGTCGTCAACATTCACTCGGGCTGGAAGATCTGACGTGATTGGAAGCCTCGTCCATCTCGCCCGCAACCTGCGCGCAGGCTTCGTCCTGGCCCGTGAGGGCGCGCTCGCCCTCGTCGACCCGAGCGCCCTGCCGCCCTCCGCCCGGATCGCCCTGCGCGTCGCCCGGCTGATCGAAAAGCCCGGCGTGGGCGACGGCGCGGCGCGGCTTTCCGCGGCCCTGACCCGGCTCGGGCCCTCCTATGTGAAATTCGGCCAGTTCCTGGCGACCCGCCCGGACATCGTGGGCGTCGCAGCCGCGCGGGACCTGGAGCGTCTTCAAGACCGGATGCCGCCCTTCCCGCGCGCCGAATCCGTGCGCATGATCGAGCTAGCGCTCGGGCGACCCATTGATCAGCTTTTCCTGGAATTCAGCGAGCCCATCGCGGCGGCGTCCATCGCCCAGGTGCACAAGGCGTTCATCAAGACCCAGGAGGGCATCGAGACCGTTGCCGTGAAGGTGGTGCGGCCCGGTGTGCGCGAGGGCTTTGCCCGCGACCTCCAGGCCATGCGCGCCGCGGCCCGGCTCTTCGAGCGCTTCGTGCCCGATGCGCGCCGCCTCAAGCCCATGGAGATCGTCGAGACGCTGGCCCGGTCCGTGGCCGTGGAGATGGACCTGCGCCTGGAAGCGGCGGCGGTTTCGGAACTTGCCGAGAACACCAAGGACGACCCTGATTTCCGCGTGCCGAAGCCCGAATGGGATCTCACCACCCGCGACGTGCTGACCACCACCTGGATCGACGGCATTCGCCTCAACGACCTCGCGGCTATCGAGGCGGCGGGCTTCGACCGGGTGGCGTTGGGGCGGGCGGTGATCCAGTCATTCCTGCGTCATGCGATCCGCGACGGCTTCTTCCATGCGGACATGCATCCGGGCAACCTGTTCGTGGACCCGACCGGTCGTCTCGTGGCGGTGGATTTCGGCATCATGGGCCGTCTCGGCATGAAGGAGCGCCGCTTCCTGGCCGAGATCCTGCTCGGCTTCATCCGGCGCGATTATCTTCGCGTCGCGCGCGTGCATTTCGAGGCCGGGTACGTGCCGCCCCATCACTCCGTGGAGGATTTCGCGCAAGCGATCCGGGCCATCGGCGAGCCGATCCACGACCGGCGCGCCGACGAGATTTCGATGGCAAAGCTGCTCACGCTTCTGTTCGAGATCACCTATCTGTTCGACATGGCGACCCGCATCGAACTGGTGATGCTGCAGAAGACCATGGTGGTGGTGGAGGGCGTGGCCCGCAACCTCGACCCCAAGCTCGACATGTGGACCACGTCCGAGCCGGTGGTGCGCGAATGGATCGAGCGCAATCTCGGACCCATCGGCCGCATGGAGCAGGCAGGCAGCGGGCTGCTGACCCTTGCAGGCGTGATCGGCGATCTGCCGGACATTGCGCTGCGCGCCGAGCGCGTGCTCAACCAACTCGAGGACCTGACGGCCAAGGGGGTTACCCTCGAACGCGAAAGCATCGCGGCCATCGGGCGGGCGGAGGCGAGGGGCCATCGTTGGGGAACGGCCGCCTTGTGGATCATCGCCCTGTCGCTGATGATCATACTGCTGAGAGAGTTCTGACGATGGCGCTGTCGGGCAAACGAATCCTCCTCGTCATCGGCGGCGGGATCGCTGCCTACAAATCCCTCGACCTGATCCGGCGTCTGCGAGAGCGAGGCGCGTCCGTGCGATGCATCATGACGGCGGGCGCGCAACAATTTGTCACGCCGTTGGCCGCCTCCGCCATCTCCGGCCAACGAACTCATACGGATCTGTTCGACCGGGAGGACGAGGCGGATATCGGCCACATCCGGCTCGCCCGCGACGCGGACGCCATCGTGGTCGCACCGGCAACCTCCAACCTCATGGCCAAGATGGCAGGCGGTCACGCGGATGACCTCGCCTCCACGGTGTTGCTCGCCACGACACTGCCGATCCTGATTGCGCCTGCCATGAACGTACGCATGTGGCTGCATCCGGCAACCCAGCGCAATCTCGGCCAGCTCCAGGCGGACGGCGTGCGCGTGGTCGGCCCCAACGACGGCGCGATGGCGGAGGCCGAATTCGGTCCAGGGCGCATGTCGGAGCCCCTCGAAATCGTTGCAGCCGTCGAGCAGCTGCTGGCTCCATCCGGTCCCCTCGTCGGCAAGCACGTAATCGTCACCTCGGGACCCACGCACGAACCCATCGATCCTGTGCGCTACATCGCCAACCGCTCCTCCGGAAAGCAGGGCCACGCCATCGCCCGCGCGGCCGCGGAAGCAGGCGCGCGGGTGACGCTGATCTCGGGACCCGTCGATATTTCCGGCCCTGCGGGCGTTACGACCGTGCGAGTGGAAAGTGCGCGCGATATGCTGGCCGCGGTCGAGAAGGCGCTGCCGGCCGATATCGGGATCTTTGCGGCCGCCGTCGCCGATTGGCGCGTGGCCAACGCAGGCGCGCAAAAGATCAAGAAGAACGGCGGCGCGCTGCCCGAGCTCTCGCTTACGGAAAATCCCGATATTCTCGCCACCATCGCCCGCCGCAACGAGGGCCGGCCGCCCCTTATGGTCGGGTTTGCGGCCGAGACCGAGCATGTGATCGAACATGCCAAGCAGAAGCTCGCCAAGAAGGGCTGCGATCTCATCGTGGCCAACGATGTGTCGACGGAGACCGGCGTGATGGGCGGCGACCGGAACACGGTCCACCTCGTCACCGCAGGGGGCGTCGAGACCTGGCCCACCCTGTCGAAGACAGACGTGGCCCGAAAGCTCGTGGAGCGTCTGGGCAAACTCGTCGAAGAAGTTGCAAAGCCATGAGTCACGTGCTTCGCGTCCAACGCCTGGGTCACAACCCGGACCTGCCGCTCCCCCGTTACGAGACGGCCGGCGCAGCCGGCATGGATCTCATCGCGGCCAATCCGGCGGACGCTCCCATCGTGCTGCAACCCATGCAGCGCACCCTCGTCCCAACTGGTCTGATCCTTCAGTTGGAACATGGCTACGAGGCTCAGGTGCGCCCGCGCTCCGGCCTTGCTCTCAAGCATGGCGTGACCGTGCTCAATTCTCCCGGCACCATCGATGCGGATTATCGCGGCGAGGTGCAGGTGATCCTCGTCAATCTCGGGCAGGAGCCTTTCACGGTGACGAGGGGCATGCGCGTCGCCCAGATGGTGGTGGCGCCCGTCACCACGGTCGAATTGATCGAGGTGGAGAAGGTGGACGAGACCTCGCGCGCTGCGTCCGGTTTCGGATCCACCGGACTCGTAAGGACGCTTGGATGAATTTTCTCTCCCGCCGCTCCCTGCTGGCGATCGCCGCCGTGACGGACATCGCACTCCACGCGCGGCCCATGCCGGTTTCCGCCAAGGCGCTGGCGGCCCGGCACAACCTGCCTCCACGCCACCTGGAGCCCGTGCTCCAGGCGCTGGTGCGCCAGGGCATTCTGAAGGGCGTGCGCGGACCGCGGGGCGGCTACGAACTTGCCCGGGAGCGGAGGCGAATCACCGCCGGTGACATCGTGCGCGTCGCCATGACGGCGCTCGAGGACGACAGCGGAACGCCATTGCCCGAGTCGCGCCTTGCCGAGGTGGTGGTTCAACCCTTGGTGAAGCGGGGAACGGAAGCTTTTCTGGCGGAACTGGATCAGGTGACCGTGGAGGACCTTTGCAGTCAGGCCCAAGCGGAAGCAGCGGTCGGGCAGGCACCCCACGGGGATTTCACGATTTAATTCGTTAATTAAGCCAATTATCGACATAATGCGCAAAAAGGAATAAAGATCGTCCGTCTTTCAGGAGGATCTCCCATGGCTGATACGCTCAACAAGCCGGCTGAAAACGCCACGAAGCCTGGCCGCGGCCGCATCTACAGCTCCATCACCGACACCATCGGAAACACGCCGCTCGTGCGCTTGAACCGCCTGCCGCAGGAGCAGGGCATCGATGCCGAGATCCTCGTCAAGCTGGAGTTCTTCAACCCCATCTCGAGCGTGAAGGACCGCATCGGCGTCAGCATGATCGACGCGATGGAAGCCTCGGGCGTCGTCAAGCCCGGCGCAACCCTCGTGGAGCCGACTTCCGGCAATACCGGCATCGCGCTTGCGTTCGTGGCGGCGGCCCGCGGCTACCGGCTGATCCTGGTCATGCCAGAGACCATGTCGCTGGAGCGCCGCAA
This sequence comes from Microvirga aerophila, assembly GCF_003332305.1. GTDB lineage: Bacteria > Pseudomonadota > Alphaproteobacteria > Rhizobiales > Beijerinckiaceae > Microvirga > Microvirga aerophila. Next base: position 22,283 of record NZ_QOIO01000064.1, read on the forward strand.
GATGCTGGCCTATCTGGGTGCCGAGCTCGTGCTCACGCCCGGCCCCATGGGCATGAAGGGATCGATCGCCAGGGCTGAGGAACTGCTGCGGGAAATTCCGGACTCGGTCATGCCGCAGCAGTTCAAGAACCCGGCCAACCCGGAAGTTCACCGCCGCACCACTGCGGAAGAAATCTGGAACGACACCAACGGCCAGCTCGACGTCTTCGTGGCCGGCGTCGGCACCGGCGGCACCATCACGGGCGTCGGGCAGGTGATCAAGCCGCGCCTTCCGGCCATGAAGGTCTTCGCCGTTGAGCCGGAGGATTCGCCGGTTCTGTCGGGCGGCCAGCCCGGCCCGCACAAGATCCAGGGCATCGGTGCAGGCTTCGTGCCCGACGTGCTCGACCGTTCTGTCATCGACGGCGTCGTGACGGTCGGCAACCAGACGGCCTTCGACACCGCCCGCAAGGTGTCCCGGCTCGAAGGTATTCCGGGCGGCATTTCGACCGGCGCGAACATCGCGGCGGCCCTCGAAATCGCAAGCCGTCCCGAGTTCAAGGGCAAGCGCATCGTCACCGTCGCGCCGTCCTTCGCCGAGCGGTACATTTCGAGCGCGTTGTTCGAAGGGCTCTGATCCGACGATATCGGACGAACCAGGGCGGCTTCGGCCGCCCTTTTTCATGCGCCATTAGGGTTTTTGCCGAGCTTGACCAGAACCTCTCCGGCCTCGCCGGGTTCTCCCTGCAACATCGCCAGCAAGGAGTTCGTGATGGCCGAGAGACATGTTCCCCATTCGCTGAAGGACCAGACGGCGGACCAGATCCGCAACGAGCAGCGGGGCGGGGCCGACAGCCCTGTCGATCCGAACCGAGACCCCGGCCCCGAAGGCAACGCCACCTTGCGGCGTGTCTGGAGCGAGCCCGGCGGCGAGGCCCTGGCCTATCGCAACGCCCTGCGGGACGACATCCCCGGCCAGGACGATCATTCCGAGATCACAGCCGCCGAGACGCCCGAGACCACCAAGCATCTGAGCGATGCAAGCCTCTCGCCCGACGACAAGGACGCCACCGCCGAAGCCATCGAGCGCGCCACCGCGGTCAACGGCCGGGACAAGGACTGATCCCGTGCCGAAGAAGAATGACAACATCGTCGGCCGGAGCGAAGGCCCCATCGTGGGCGGCGGTCACCAGACGCCCGAGCAGGCGGACATCGTCAAGCAGGAGGACGGTGGCCTCTCGGATGCCGAGCGCAGCCGCCAGATGCAGCAGGGCGGCTCCTTGGCCAAGGGCAACCCCGCCATCGGCGGCTCCTCGGGCGGCCATTCGGATCAGCTGGCGTCCAAGGGGCCTGCGGAAGACCGCAAGATCGCGGACGGCCTCTACGACACGGAACGCCAGCACGACAAGTCCGACAAGCAGCGTTCCGGCTGAGCAATCCACGTCCATTCACCAAAGGAGCGACCCATGGGTCACGCCAGTTACGGCAACAACAGCGAGCAGGATCCGACGACCGCCGAAAAGCCGGATCCGAACGCCGCCAGCAAGAAACCTGAAGCCGGGCAGGACCGGCCCGGCGCCGGTCTCGGCGGCTCCAAGGATCGCGGCGGACAAGCGGCTCAGGACTTGCCCGCCGCCGGTCCCCACGCGGATCCGGACCTGACGAACGAGAGCGCCACTCCGGGAGCCGGCACCTTGCCGGAGCCCGGCGAGACCGACGACACCGACGCAACGAGCGGCTAAGGAGAACGCGCAATGGCGCAGACAGACAAGAAGGCCAACCAAGCCACCGAAGACGACATCAGCGCCCCGCGCCTGACCCCTCAGGGACGCACCGACCCCGACAAGGAGGGCGAGGATTCGACGAACCCGATGGGCGAGGGGGCGAAGAAGGGGCAAGGCGACAAGGCCGAGGGATAGGTTCGACGCCGCCGGTCTTATCCAGCGCCGAACCTTATCTCGAGGAGCAGCCTAAAGGCCGCGTCTCGAAGGAGGCTCCAGTGCGCTCTGGAGATGTTGCGCTCCTCAGGGTGAGGCTGCGTTCGGTACGAACTTACCGTTTCACGAAAAAGGCCGCCCCTGGATGCAGGAGCGGCCTTTTTGACATGATGCAGCTTGCGGAGCTTAAGCGCTCAGCGCTTCCTTCGACTTCTCGGCGCGCTTGCGATCGTTCGGATCGAGGAGCGCCTTGCGGATGCGGATCGACTTCGGCGTCACCTCGACGAGCTCGTCGTCCTGGATCCAGGCGAGCGACCGCTCGAGCGTCATACGGATCGGCGGCGTCAGGCGCACCGCTTCGTCCTTGGAGGTCGTACGGATGTTGGTGAGCTTCTTGCCCTTGAGCACGTTCACCTCGAGGTCGTTCTCGCGGTTGTGCTCGCCGATGATCATGCCCTGATAAACCTTCCAGCCGGGCTCGATCATCATCGGGCCGCGGTCTTCCAGGTTCCACAAGGCGTAAGCCACCGCCTCGCCCGAGTCGTTGGAGATCAGCACGCCGTTGCGGCGACCTGCGATCTCGCCCTTGTAGGGCTCATAGGCGTGGAACAGGCGGTTCATGATCGCGGTGCCGCGGGTGTCGGTCATCAGCTCGCCCTGATAGCCGATGAGGCCGCGGGTGGGAGCGTAGAACACGAGACGCTGGCGGTTGCCGCCGGAGGGACGCATCTCGATCATGTCGGCGCGGCGCTCGGACATCTTCTGCACCACGACACCGGAATGCTCCTCGTCCACGTCGATCACGACCTCTTCGATCGGCTCGAGAAGCTGACCGGTGGTCTCGTCCTTCTTCATGACCACGCGGGGACGGGACACGGCGAGCTCGAAGCCCTCGCGGCGCATGGTCTCGATCAGGATCGCAAGCTGCAACTCGCCGCGGCCGGACACGTAGAACGAATCCTTGTCGGCCGCTTCCTCGATCTTGAGCGTCACGTTGCCTTCCGCTTCCTTGAGCAGGCGGTCGCGGATCATGCGGCTCGTGACCTTGTCGCCCTCGGTGCCGGCGAGCGGCGAGTCATTGACGATGAACGACATGGTGACGGTCGGCGGATCGATGGGCTGGGCCTGGATCGGAAGATCGTTCTCGGGCGCGCAGAAGGTGTCGGCCACCGAGCCCTTCACGAGACCCGCGATGGACACGATGTCGCCGGCCTCGCCCACCTCGATGGGCTGACGCTCCAGGCCGCGGAAGGCCAGGATCTTGGACACGCGGCCGGTCTCGACCACCTTGCCCTCGCGGTCGAGAACCTTGACGGACTGGTTCGGCTTCACCGAGCCGGAGCTGATGCGGCCCGTGACGATGCGGCCCAGGAAAGGGTTGGCTTCGAGCAGGGTTCCGAGCATGCGGAACGGGCCTTCCTCGGTCTTGGCCGGAGGCACGTGCTCGAGCACGAGGTCGAAGAGCGGCGCGAGGCCCTCATCGCTCGGGCCTTCCGGCGACTTCGCCATCCAGCCGTTGCGGCCTGATCCGTACAGGATCGGGAAGTCGAGCTGCTCGTCCGTGGCGTCGAGCGCCGCGAAGAGGTCGAACACCTCGTTGATGACTTCCGTGTGGCGGGCGTCGGGACGGTCGATCTTGTTGATGGCCACGATGGGCTCGAGGCCGATCTTGAGGGCCTTGGACACCACGAACTTGGTCTGCGGCATCGGGCCTTCGGCCGCGTCCACGAGGACGATTGCGCCGTCCACCATGCTCAGGATGCGCTCCACCTCGCCGCCGAAGTCGGCGTGGCCGGGGGTGTCGACGATGTTGATGCGGGTGTCCTTCCAGACGACCGAGGTCGCCTTGGCCAGGATGGTGATGCCGCGCTCCTTCTCGAGATCGTTCGAGTCCATCGCGCGCTCTTCCACGCGCTGATTCTCGCGGAAGCTGCCGGATTGCTGGAGGAGCTTGTCGACGAGGGTGGTTTTCCCGTGGTCGACGTGAGCGATGATGGCGATGTTGCGCAGCTTCATTAGGCTAGTCTTTCAAAACAAAACGGCCCGGTTCGCGGCAAGCGTCGCCGCGCCCCTGGCTCGAACCGGGCGGAAATTGATGTGACTGCAATATAGTGATGAGAGAGCGTCCGCAATAGGGCAGGGCAAGGATTATTGCTTGCACGGCTACGGTTTGCCGCTGGGGTAGAGGCTCTGGTTCACAGGTTGAACTGTCAGCCTGTAAGGGAGCGAAAGATGCGGTGGCCAAGGAATGCTACGCTTCGAGCGGATGCCCCGCTGGGTCGGCCCCAACTGTATGACCTATCGGCATCTATGGTCCAACGGAGCGCTCGAGTTCCCGCCGAAATCACATTCTGGCCAAATTGACTGGCCAAGCACGACCGTACATTCCAACAACAAAACCAAGCCGCATGGCAAAGAGGAATGTAAGCCTAAGACATTGACCAAGGGGCATTGCCAGCATGACTACAGCCACGACTCTCGAAACCTTCTTTCTTC
>NZ_QOIO01000065.1 GCF_003332305.1 Microvirga aerophila
TGGCGTGTTCGCATAGGCATAGGGCAGGGCACGCAGATAGAGATCATAAGCATCAAGACTGTTCGGGCGTTTGCGACGTGCCCGCTCGATTTCGGCTCGGCGAAGGCTCGGCTCGATGGCTCCGATCACACTTTCCGTAATCTGGTCTTGGAGATCGAAGACGTTCTCCATGCTGCCGTCAAACCGTTCGGCCCACAGGTGGGCTCCGGTGGCCGCTTCGATCAACTGCCCCGTGATGCGGATGCGGTCCCCGGCTCTCCGAACCGAGCCTTCAAGCACATAGCGCACCCCGAGTTCGCGCCCGACCTGCTTCAGGTCCACGGCCCGGCCCCTGTAGGTGAACGAGGAATTGCGGGCGATGACGAAGAACCACTTCACCCGCGAAAGACCGGTGATGATGTCGTCCACCATCCCGTCGGCGAAATACGCCTGCTCCGGATCGCCACTCATGTTGGCGAACGGCAGAACCGCAATGGATGGCCTTTCGGGGAGCTGGATCGCAGTGGGCTCGGGTGTCATCCGAGTGGCCGTTGGGGAACCGCTTTCCAACGTGACGGCGAAAGCCCGGATCGGCTCCTCGATGTTCTTGACCGTCTGTGGTCCGAGATCCTCGAAGGCGAGGGGCAGGGCCTTGCGCACGTACCCGTAGGTGGCCTCGGAGATGCACAGGCCACCAGGATCTGCGAGTCCCTCCAGCCGTGCGGCAATGTTCACGCCGTCCCCGAGCAGGTCGCCTGCACGCACCATCACGTCGCCGACGTGTATCCCGATCCGGAACCGGAGGCGCTGCTCCTGAGGGATGTCCTGATTGGCCTGGGCGAGCGCATCCTGCACGGCGGTGGCGCACTGGACGGCGTCGACGGCGCTGGGGAACTCGACCAGGACGCTGTCGCCTGCCGTATTGGCGATCCGCCCGCCATGCTCGGCAACCAGCCGGTCCATGATCTCGCGATGGGCCGTCAGAGCGCGGAGTGTTCCAGTCTCGTCCTGCTCCATGAGCCGCGAGTAGCCTGCCACGTCGGCCGCGAGGATGGCTGCCAACCGCCGCTCGACCCTTTGCTCCATCGGACTCATCGGACCCCCGATGCTGTTTCAGCCTCAATTCTGATGTGGCCCGGGGAAGGTGTCCAGCCCGCGTCCATGGTGAGACAATGTACCCAGGTCGATTGCTCAGGCTTAGCAGCATAGATCGGTCGGACTTGAGAGTTCTCCTTGAAGTGCCGGCGAGGTGTGGAGGTCTTCTGCTGGCACAGGACTGACCTTAGCCGTACTTCTGCACTGCTGGGATGGGCGGACCTTCGCACCGAAATCCGCCACTACTCAGTTTGACCCGCTTCGGACCTTGAGCCCGCACCTATCGACCCATTCCTTACCAGTGGTTCAGGTGATCTGTACCAAGCCAGCAGGTTCAGCGTTGTCCCGAACGATGAGGAGGGAACATGACCCGCAGTCAAAAAGAGAAGATGCTGGCCGGTGAACTGTACAATGCGGCTGACCCGGAGATCCGAGCCGACCTGCTAGCCACCGGGGTTTGGCTGAAGCGATACAATGATGCGCTGGGCCAATCCCCCGATCGGTGTCATGCCCTTCTTTCAGAACGGCTGGCCGGGGTTGGGCCCGGAGCGGTCATCCGCCCTCCCTTCCACTGCGACTATGGCTTCAACATCCGGCTTGGCGCCAACGTCTTCCTCAACTTCAACTGCGTCATTCTCGACGTGGTCGAGGTGACGATTGGCAAAGGCACGCAGATCGGGCCTGCGGTGCAGATCTACACCGCCGATCATCCGCATGATCCCGAGCAGCGCCGCGCTGGTCTGGAGTTCGGCCGACCTGTGCGCATTGGCAGACACGTCTGGATCGGGGGTGGAGCTATCATCCTCCCAGGCGTCACGATTGGTGATGATGCGGTCGTGGGCGCCGGCAGCGTGGTGACGCGGGACGTTCCGGCAGGAGCTAAAGTCGTTGGAAGTCCGGCTCGGGTGAGGGGCTGATGTTTGAGCAGTGTCGTTGGTTGAACGAGCCAGGCCGCTGGGCTCTCACGCCTGATGTCCTCACGGTCACGACAGACCAAGCGACCGACTTCTGGCGGGAAACGCATTACGGCTTCACCCGTGACAGCGGGCACTTCTTCGGTCGCGAAGTCCACGGCGGGTTCACCGCCACGCTGCACGTCCGGGCTCGATACGAGACCCTCTATGATCAAGCTGGAATCATGGTGCGGGTTGATGAAGCAACCTGGATCAAAGCCGGGATCGAATTGTCGGACGGTGAGGCCCTGCTGGGCAGCGTTCTCACCATCGGGCAGTCCGACTGGGCCACCGGACCGTTCCCGGGCGATGCGTCTGATTTCTGGATCAGGGTGACGGTTGAGCGTGGAGTCCTGCGGCTCCAGGCCTCGACAGACGGCCAATACTAGCCCCTGGTGCGGCTCTGTCCTTTTCCGGTGGTGGAGCGCTACTGGGTCGGACCCATGTGTTGCACTCCGGAACGGGCTGGCCTGGACGTCTTGTTCTCCGATTTCAAGGTTGCACCACCGAGTGGACGTGCGCTCCACGACCTATCGTAGAAGACCTGCAAGAGACGCTCAGATCCTCGCGAAAAACGGTCTCCCAGTAGGCACAGCGTGAATGTCTGGATCTGGCGCTCCTGAGACGTAAGAGCTTGGTCCGTTTCGGAGCCTAAGAGCCGACATGCGCCACCTCCGGCTCGGAGGCGCGAATGCGGCCGGTATCCGCAACGAGCGGTAGACGCCAGAGATTGCGACAGGCCCCTACGACCCGGTCGGAATGCATCCGAGCTGCTGGAAGAGGCCGAGCCGGTCCAGCTCGACCCAGTCCTCTCTCAGCTTGCCGCCGGCGAAGCGGCCGATGATGATGACGGTCCACGTCACGTTGCGGCCGGACGCGGCGATCCCTTGCCAATCTCCCTGCTGGGTCGCCTGCCAGTGGCCACGCCAGACGCCTCGGTCGCCGGCAAAGAACATGTCGTCCAGGGTGTAGGCGGCGTCCGGAAAGGCGGCGAAGAAACCTTCCATCGCGGCGCGCCAGGCCGGCAGGCCGTGGATCGTCTCCATGCCCAGCCAGTGCGACGTCAGATCCTCATCCCAGTACTTTTCCAGGGCCTTCACACGGTGCCCGTTGAAGACCTCGTCGATGTAGGCGCGGATCAAGGCCTCGTGCTGGTCTGCCGCCATGGTCCTTGCTCCTCTGGGTGCTGGAGGTCGACTGGCCCGTATAGTCGTCCAACACTTGCTGGGGCAGCCGGCGAGTGCTGTTCGGACGGGAGGTGAGTGGCGCGATGCTCATGGCGTATCTCCGCGAGCAAGTGACGAGTGCCACCTTTTCCGCAGGTCGACTATGCCTGGATGATAGCGCGGAATTTCCGCGAACGCATGGGTCATCACAGGGGCGGAGGGGCCGCAACTGGCACACCCACGACCTAAGCTGGAAGGCAGCAATCCTCACCGAAGCGGACGCTCCGAAGCGCAGGGAATTTCATTGTCTGACCCCAAGCAGCCCTTCCGCTCCGTACCGAAGCAGATCCGCGTGATTGACGTTCATTCGCCCCGTTCACGGAGGCGTTCTGCTTAGTCATCAGATCCTCCCTGAAGTGCACAGGCACCACCGCCGCCACTTGGCCGCTTCGGTTCTGGGGAGTATGCTGCCAACATAGGTTAAAGTCCTGCGTTGACTTGGGCGCCCGACAAGCCGCCTTTGATCGACAGCATTGTCGACGTCGCTCCAGTACCCGAGTGGTTTGCGTAACCCCAGTGAGGAGCTCATGGACCTGCACAACAGTCAGAACATCCACCGGTGTGTCGCCGAGGGCATCGGCACCTTCTGGCTCACCTTCGCCGGCTGCGGCAGCGCGGTCATCGCCGCCGCCTTCCCCGATGTCGGCATCGGCCTGCTCGGCGTGTCCTTCGCGTTCGGCCTGAGCGTCGTGACCATGGCCTACGCCATCGGCCACATCTCCGGCTGCCACCTCAACCCGGCGGTGACCGTTGGCCTGGCGGCGGGGGGACGCTTCCCAAAGCAGGACATCCTGCCCTACGTCGTGTCGCAGGTGATCGGTGCCGTGATCGCGGCGGCAGCCCTCTACGCCATTGCTGTCGGTTCACCCACCTTCGACCTCGCCAAGGGCTTCGCCGCCAACGGCTACGGCGCCCACTCGCCCGGTCAGTACAGCCTGATCTCCGGCTTCATCGCCGAGGTGGTGCTGACCATGATGTTCCTGTTCATCATCATGGGCGCCACCCACGGCAAGGCACCGGTGGGCTTCGCGCCCTTGGCCATAGGCCTTGCCCTCACGCTGATCCATCTTGTCGGCATCCCGATCACCAACACCTCGGTGAACCCGGCCCGCAGCACAGGACCGGCGCTGTTCGCGGGCGGCTGGGCGCTGGCGCAGCTCTGGATGTTCTGGGTCGCGCCCCTGATCGGCGGGGCCATTGGCGGCATCCTCTACCGCTGGCTCAGCGAGGAACCGTCCGCGCAGGTCACCGGCATCGCGCCTGCCACCCCGGCCGAGTGAACACAAATCGCGATGGCGACGCGGGAGCGAACCTATCGGTGCGTGGGAGGCCCGTGCGACGGCATGCTCCATACCATGGTCGAGGAGAGGCGGATCCGCCTGTCCCCGCCGCAGGACGGGGCTGTCCTGCCTTCGCCTGAGAGCTGCTCGGCCACAATTGGCGAAGCATCCGGCGTTGACTATGACGTGCGGCGGCTCCTGGCACCCGATGGCCAGTGGTACGAGTTCCTGGTGCTGTCGGCCTGGACGAGCATGCAGGGAACGGTCTGGCTCAACCGCCGACCACGGCGGTGATGGAGGCCTGCTCACGGCGCCCGGCCGCCGCGGCCGAGTAGCGGAGCTGTCGTGAGCACGCCCGGACGCTCATCATTGTCCCAGCCGAGATTGGCTCTACTTCCTTGGCCCGGGGCAACCTGTCGAAACACAGCTTCAACGGAAGGGCACGATGAGCATCTTCAGCAGGATCAAGGACGCCATCTTCGGTTCCGCCACGGCGCAGCAATCCTCCCAGGCACCATCCGCCGTGGTACCGCCCGCCCAAGGGTCTGCCGCAGCCCCTGCCGCCACTGGGACGATTGCATCGACCACCCAAGGGGCCGCGCCTTCGCCGGCACCGAGCGCGACGCCTATGTCCCAAGTCGATGTCGAGGCCGTGCTGACGGACCTCGCCGCTAAGAAGGGACAGACGCTCGACTGGCGCAAGTCGATTGTCGACCTGATGAAGCTGCTCGATCTCGACAGCAGCCTCGCCGCCCGCAAGGAGCTGGCGCAGGAACTGAACTACACTGGCGATACCTCCGACTCCGCTTCTATGAACGTCTGGCTGCACAAGCAGGTCATGGCCAAGCTCGCTGCGAGTGGCGGCAAGGTCCCCGACGACCTCAGGAGCTAGGTACGCGGCGGTTTCCCGACGTCATCGGACCCTGCCGGAATAGGAACCCGTCGCCGGACAGCAATGGCTTACGCGCTTGTCGTCCCACGGAAGCCCTGTGAACCCGGCGGGGCTCCCTGCTGCCGCGCGTCCCGTGAAACCTGAAGGGTTGCTGCAAGCCGAGCCTCACCAGTCGCCGTTCTGTCGAGCAAATCGGGCTCATGAGAAGTAATTCGGACCCATCGCGGTGCGTCAGGGTGGCTGAAGCTAGAGCTTTCGTGTATGGGTTTTCTGTCCGCTGCGCCGGGTGCTGGCATCAAGCCGGTGAGAGGCTCCTGAACCGCCGCCCTGAGCGGCATCGTGAGACACCTGATGACGTTGGATCGTCCAGGCTCGACAGCGGAAGTGCCTGAACCTCGTTGCAAGCGTTGCGTTACCTCATCTGCGCCAACTCAACCCGAGGAGCAGTGAAATGAACCGCGGATTTCCATCCATGACAGCCCTGCTGGGCCTGCTGGCCGTGGCAGGCTTCCAGAACCGGGACAAGATCGCCGAAATGCTCAGGGGAGCGGGTTCGGGCAACCCTGGCGCTCCTGGCCAAGGGGGCCAGCAGGGTGGCCTGGGTGATCTCCTCGGCAACTTGGGCGGTGGGCTCGGCACTTCAGGCCAGGGTGGCACGGGCGGTCTTGGTGGGCTTCTCGGAAGCCTCGGCGGCGGAGGCCTCGGAGGCGTGCTTGGCGATCTGATGGAAAGCTTCAAGCAACAAGGTCAAGGCGACGTCGCCGAATCCTGGGTCGGAACGGGACCGAACAAGCCCATCGCCCCCGACCAACTCGAGCAGGCGATTGGTCCCGAGGTGCTGGCAACCTTGATCCAGCATACCGGGCTGTCGCGGGAGGAACTCCTGTCGCGGCTCACGACGACCCTGCCCGAAGTCGTGGACAAGTCCACTCCAGACGGGCGCCTTCCCACCCCAACCGACGTGCCGCATTCCTGACGCAACCTGGAGAAATCGCATGCGCCTGCCGTCCGTGCTGTTGATGTCCATCGCGGTGTCCGCATGCGTCTCGTCAGGCGAGCAGCAGGCTAGGCCGATGCCGCCCGCGAACTTGGGGTCGACGCAAGCGACGCCGTCAGCGTCCACGGCGCCGACCTCCGCATCCACGTACACGAGACGCGTGGCCTACAGCAACGGCAGGTACACTCTGCCCGACGGCACGACCGTGGCGGCGGAGCCTGGGGGCGGCTTCACGCTGTCGAACGGGACGGTGCCGCGGCCTGACGGCACGGGCGGGATCATCCTCCCCAACGGGGCACGGTGCGTCTCGGACGGCAACCGCGGCTATCTCTGTCCCTGATCATCCTCAAGGTCAGGAGAAGCCGATGCCGAGCCGCTCCTGTCCGACATGCCGCGTGCGGCAATCAGCGGGACCGTGACCTTTAACGGGCCTTGGGCCGGTTTACGCTCCCGGTGGTCGGGACATCGTCGGCGTTGACGGCACCCAGCCCAAACGGCGTGGACGCCAGCGTCGAGGAGGTGCGTGTTGGATGGAGTGAGCCCCTATCCAAAGACATTGGCAAACCTAGAACAGGGTGCTGCGGAAGCTCGTGGCATGCACTTCCGCCCGCTCAGGCCACCGGTACGCTCCGCCACTGAACCACAGTAGGTGGTTGCTTGCGGGGCAGCTCCCCCGGAGGCGTTCCGAGAGACCCTTAGGTGGGTTCACATCCGTTAGGTATCCAGACTCGCATCTAAGCGGATGATCTTGACGGTGTCTCGTTGAAGACGCCGTAATTCAAGGTGAAGTTCGCCCTCGGTCAACTCCGAGAAAGGTCAACAATTGGCACGTTCCGGACAGGGTGCGAACTTCCGCTTTGGACAGTAACATCGGGCGTTCCTGTTAGTGAACGAATTTCACTACCTGACCCGATCCAGACATTCTATGGATCACCAATCGATTGCCGTTGCATTGAGTTCACTCCGGCATTCCCAGCTTGCGCCAGGCCGCATAGATCCGCGGCCGCTGGGCCATGTAGGCTGGATGGTCGGACTGCTCCAGGGTCTTGTAGCGCGTCAACGTCATCCATGGCACCGCCCGCAGCCAGCGCTCCATAGGTTCATGGGCTTCCGCCTCGCGCCCAGTGAACACGTAGGCTGCCGCCAGCCAGCCATAGGAACTTGGAAAGCCCGGATCGGCATCGATCGCCTTCCGGAACGTGTCGAGCGCGGCCTCGTCCTGTCCCTGGTGCAACTGCGCCACCCCGATGTACAGCAGCCAGAACACCACAAATGGATCGCGTGGGCTGAGGCGCATGCCCTGCAACACGTAGTGTTCCGTTTTTTCCGGCTGGCCAAGGAGGGCATAGTTCCAGCCGATTTCGGTGTAACCCGATGCGAGATTGCGGTTCAGAGACACGGCCCGCTCAGCCGCCGCAATCGCCTCCTGGCTGCGCCTCTGCGCCCGGCGCAGCAGCGCCTTGTACTGGTGGGCCGAGGCATCGTCAGGTTTCATCGCGATGGCGCGCGCGATCAGCTCATCGGCCTTCTGCAACGGATCCCCAGGTGCATCGGTCCAGCGGTTGAGCACGTCCCGGATATGCGTGAAGCCCAAGCCTGTAAGGGCGCTCACCGCCTGTGGGTCCGCCTTGAGTGCCTCCTCGAACAGGCGCCGTGCTGCGACATTGTTGTCCTGGGTCTGGCTCGCGTAGATCAGGGCCCATCCGCGCATGGCCAGATCCGTCGCATCGGGATTGTTGGGACGCTCGCGCTGGCCGCGGCGGCTCTCGATGTCGACGAGTCGCACCCGCAGCGTGGAGGCGATCCCCGCGGTGATCTCGCTCTGCATCTCGATCAGGTCGGCCCGCACCCGGTCGAACCGATCCGTCCACAGATGGGCTCCGGTCTCGGCATCAATGAGCTGGGCGTTGACCCGCACTGCGTCGCCGCTGCGCCGGACGCTGCCCTCCAGCACGTAGCGCACGCCGAGATCGCGGCCGACCTGCCGGATGTCCACGGGTTTGTTCTTGTAGGTAAACGCGGTGTTGCGGGCGATGATGAAGCTGCCGTCGATGCGCGACAGGTCCGTGGTGAGGTCTTCCGTCAGGCCATCGGCGAAGTACTCCTGGTCCGGATCACCGCTCAGATTGGCAAACGGCAGCACGACGAGGGACAGGCGCGGGGCGACACGGGCCATGCCGGAAGCGCCGGTGCTGGGATCGCGAGCTGCCGCGGCGACAGGGGCGGCGGTCGGCTCAGACGGGCCGCGCTCCCTGAACAGCACGAACCCGGTGCCGCCGAGGACGACGAGGATTGCGGCCACGGCGGCAGGGAGGCGCCAGCGCCGCCTGGCTGCCGGCTCAGGGGACGCTTCAGCCGTATAGGTGTCAAGGCGAATGCGATAGCACCGGACCGGGCGGGCGATGTTGCGCACGCTCTGCTCCCCCAGATCATCGAAGACCACGGGAAGCCGGTCTCGGACCTGATCGCGTACGGAGCGGGAGATGCAGATGCTGCCGACATCGGCCAGGGCTTGCAGGCGCGCGGCGATGTTGACGCCATCGCCCAGGACATCCCCGTCCTCGACGATCACGTCGCCCAGGTTGATGCCGATCCGGAAGCGGATGCGACGATCCTCGGGGAGGACGGCCTCGCGGGCCGCTACGGCGAGTTGGATCTCGGCCGCGCACCGGACAGCCTCGACAGGGCTGGCGAACTCGACCAGCAGACCGTCACCCATCGTCTTGACGATGCGCCCGCCATGTCGGGCAACAGCCGGGTTGATCAGGCTCCGGCGGTGCGCTCGCAGCCGCGTGATCGTTCCCTCTTCGTCCAGCCCGATCAGCCTCGAGTAGCCCGCCACGTCGGCGCAGACGATGGTCGCTAGCTTGCGCTCCATGGAGCGCTCCATCACTGGTCCAGCCTGCCGCTCCCAAGCCTACTCCCAGGGGCGCGGCAGGGGAAGACGGCGACCCCGTGGTTCAACCTCGGGAGCACGGGCGCCGACCGGGTGGACAAGCGCGCCTTGCTACCTGAGGGAGGCCAAGGAGGCCGCACATTGCGGCATAGCTGGCGCGCAATGTCCATCCGTTGTAATGAGAGCCAGCCTCTCAACATTCGTCGCCGAACAGCAAAGCTCATTCCCGTTACGATGAGCAGGCGGCACCGCCTCAGCCAACCCGGTGTTTTTCGGATTCCACGGAGCGCCCATGTCTGCCGTTCTGACACGACACAATGTTAAGGTTCTCGGCCGTGGGGAGCAGCCTATGCTCTTCGCCCATGGCTATGGCTGCGACCAGAACATGTGGCGGTTCATCACGCCAGCCTTCGACGACCGCTACAAGGTCGTCCTATTCGACCATGTCGGGCATGGGCAGTCCGATGCGGCAGCCTTCGACCCGACAAAGTACGCCTCGCTCGATGACTACGCGGAGGACGTGCTGGCGATCTGCCGGGAACTCAACCTGATGAATGTGATCTTCGTCGGCCACTCGGTGAGCGCCATGATCGGAGCTCTTGCGGCCATCAGGGAACCGGAGCGGTTCGACCGCCTCGTCCTGATTGGCCCCTCGCCACGCTACGTCAACGATGGCGACTATGTTGGCGGGTTCAAGCACGAGGACATCGAGGGCCTGCTCGACTTCCTCGACACCAATCATCTCGGCTGGTCGAGCACCATGGCCCCAGTGATCATGGGCAACCCGGAGCGCCCGGAGCTCGGCGAGGAACTGACCAACAGCTTCTGCCGCACCGACCCGGAGATCGCCAAGCACTTCGCTCGCGTGACGTTCCTCTCGGACAACCGTGCCGATCTACCAAAGGTGAAGACGAAGGCGCTCATCCTCCAGTGCTCTCAGGATGTGATTGCTCCGGACGTCGTCGGGCGCTACATGCACCAGAGCCTTCCGGGCAGTGAGTTCGTTCAGCTCAGCGCGACGGGACACTGCCCGAACCTGAGCGCCCCTGAGGAGACGATCGCGGCCATGGAAGCCTTTCTGAGCGATGTCCCAGCCAAGGCCGTCGCCAAGGCCATCGCATCGTGAAGATGGATCAGGGATCTCTGATCGAAACGGCCGAGGAACTCTACGAGAGCGCCCCCTGCGGTTACCTTTCGACCCGGCCGGATGGCACGATCATCAGAGCCAACCAGACCTTCCTCACCTGGATTGGCATGGAGCGGCAGGACGTTGTCGGCCACAGATGCTTTCAGGATCTTCTGAGTGTCGGCGCCAAGATCTTCTACGATACGCACCTGACGCCGCTCCTGCGGATGCAGGGCTTCGTGAACGAGATCGCCTTCGATCTGACCTGCGCCGACGGACGTGCCCTGCCGGTTCTAGCCAACATGGTCCAGAAGCGGGATGCGAATGGCCGCCCGATGGTTCATCGCATCACCCTCTTCAACGCCACCGACCGGCGCAAGTATGAGCGCGAGTTGCTGCTGGCCCGCCAGAAGGCGGAGCAGGCGACTGAAGAGCTCAAGCGCCTCAACGAGACCCTGGAGGAGCGCGTCATCCAGGAGGTTGCCGAGCGCCTGAAGGCTGAGGAGGCTCTGCGACAGGCGCAGAAGATGGAGGCCATTGGCCAACTCACAGGCGGCATTGCGCATGACTTCAACAACCTGCTCACCATCATCGTCGGCAACATCGAACTCCTCCAGCGCCGCTTGCCGGAGGACGCCGACCGGCTCCAGCGGGCAGCCAATCATGCTATGGATGCAACCCGACGGGCCGCGACCCTGACCCAGCGTCTCCTGGCCTTCTCCAGACGTCAGCCGCTGGATCCCAAGCCCATTGATGTCAACAAGCTGGTGGCCGGCATGTCTGACCTACTGAGGCGGACGCTCGGTGAAGTGGTTGTGCTGGAGACCGTGCTCGCCGGCGGTCTCTGGCGCTCCCAGGCAGATCCGAACCAGTTGGAGAACGCCATTCTCAATCTGGCGGTGAACGCTCGTGATGCCATGCCGGATGGTGGCAAACTCACCATCGAAACTGCCAATGCCCGTTTAGATGAGGCCTATGTCGAGGCTTTGGCCGAGCCGGTCCCGGCGGGACAGTACGTGCTCGTGGCCGTCTCTGATACCGGAACCGGAATGGACAAGGCTACGATGGAGAAGGTATTCGAGCCATTCTTCACGACCAAGGAAGCTGGTAAGGGAACCGGACTGGGCCTGAGTCAGGTGTATGGCTTCGTGCGGCAGTCCAACGGCCATGTCCGGATCTACAGCGAACTGGGCGAAGGTACGACGATCAAGATCTACCTGCCCCGCCTGATCGGCTCCGATGAGGAGCCTGCCGAGATGCCTGCAAAGAGCCCTGCAATGGTGAGGGGCACGGGCGAGACCATTCTGGTCGTGGAAGATGAGCCCGATCTGCGCACCTACACCATCGAGGCCCTGCGGGATCTCGGATACCGCGTCCTTGAGGCTGGCGACGCTCGAGAGGCGCTTGAGATATTTGAGCAGCATCCGGAGATCGAACTTCTTTTTACTGATGTTGTTCTGACAGGAGGGATGAACGGACGTGCCCTTTCGGACGAGGTTTCCCGGCGCAGGCCAGGGCTGCCGGTTCTGTTCACCACGGGCTACACCTCGAACGCCATTGTCCACCACGGCCGTCTCGACCCCGGGATGCATCTGATTGGGAAGCCCTTCACCTATGCCGAGCTAGCCTACAAGGTGAGGCGCATGCTCGATGAAGGCGCGTCCTGAGCGCCACTGGGGTGCGAGTGAATGTCTTGAAATGGCACGAAGCGGCAGTAACGGATAAGACCGCAAACAGGCTTTAAGCGGACCTTCGGAGTAAGGGGCGCAGTTTTGCGTAACGCTGCGATCAGTTCCAAGCACATCGGCTGCGGGCCGTGGTGGGTGTGATCCAACGTCCGCTAGCTGCCGCGCTTCGCCGGATACAGGATCAAGAGTGTGAGGGCACATGGGTGCCCAATTTCCCATTTTTTGCCCCAGTAAATAAAGGGCGGGGCGTCCACGTTCGGACGCCAGCGCCAGCGGAGCCCCCGTCATAAAGTGCTCGTGGTCGAAGGTAGAAACGGATAATCAACTTAAGCTGTACAACGAAATTCGAGGCTCAGCTCCGTAGACCTCCACCATAGCGCCTGCTTGGTGTTGCTGTTTGCTTTGAAGTCCTGGCCTTCCTTGACGGGATTTGTATCCTCAGAACCAGCTGGCGGGAGTGTTGTATCGAGGAGCTCGCCAATCTCCGCCTGCATTTTGGCGACAGCCTCGGCAGCTCTTCCGGCGTTGGTTGATGGCGGCACGGGCACCGCCTCCAGGGGATGGGATTTGCCGTAACCACGGTCGAGGATCACATTCGCCGCGGACAACGGGCAGATTCGCTTTGACCATGTTGAGCGACTTGCACCAGCACATTCAGGGCCGTTTCCGTATCCGAGTGGGACAACTCCTCAAGCGTCTGCTTCTGCGCGGCCGTCGCTTTGTCTTTCCGCCCCTGCGGGCGCCCGGCACCAGGACGCTTACCACCTCGTCGCGACATTTGATTTTCCTTTGAAGTGATAACTTCAGCGTTCAGGAGAAAGACACAATTTGGGCCGTCTCGCGCGCACCATGACACCCTTGTACCCGATCGGCTCTCCCGATTTCCCAATTTCCAATTCTTTGCCCATTAGAAATTGGGCATGTGCTCATAGCATTCTGCCCAGCATACATGCTCAACGGCCCGAGCCTGATATCCTTCGGTTGAGGGGGAGCGGGGAGGAGATCGCTCTGTGCCCTGCTCACAAGTTTATCGGCAGGCGATTGAGCCCGGCATAGCTGGTGTAATTGGCCGAGCGATACCGGCCGGTGTTCAGCTCGAAAGTCATCTTGAGTTTGCAGGGATAACCCAACTCCTCAAAACGTAACTTGCGGTGGAAGAACTCGGCCTTGTTATTGCGCCAATTCTCGTCGGCAAATTTTTGGGCGATGCACCACAAATCCTTGGTCGACCATGTTGTCCCAGTTCTTCGAGTCGAGATGTCCTCCAACTCGGGTGCTTTGCCCTTGCGGCTCGCATCCATCTTGGCCGGGTGAGCAAGCACCTGCCCGTGCCCTCGATGAGCCGGTCGAGGGAAAGGCCTTTCACCCTGCGCATATCCCTCACTCTTCCGACGACGAGTTCGAGGGTCTTCCCAGGTCCGGCCGTGAGTAGTTCCTGTGACCCCATCCACCCTTCTTCAGATCTTCAAGTCTTCATCGTCGTGAAAAAAACATTGCGGTCAAGCTAAGGCCGTGCAGAAATCTTCATACCAATGAAGGTCGGGCAGCGGCCCGAACCAACAAAACTAGGGAGGCCTCTAATGTCGTTGCGTTCGTTGATCGCCGCCGGCGCGATTCTCGTCTCGCTTGCGCTGCCCGCAGCCGCCCAGCAAACCCTCAAGGTCGGCTCGACCCCGACTGGTATCCCGTTCACCTTCCTGGACACCCAGACGAACACGATCCAGGGTGTCATGGTGGATCTGATCACCGAAATCGGCAAGGACGCCGGCTTCGGGGTTCAGGTGGAGCCAATGCAGTTCTCTGCGCTCATTGGCTCACTCACCTCGAACCGCATCGATATTATCGCGGCGGCGATGTACATCACCGAGCCTCGCAAGCAGCAGATCGATTTCTCGGCCCCAGTTTACACCTATGGGGATGGGCTGTTCGTGCCCAAGAGCGACGTCAAGGAATATGCGTCGCTTCAAGACCTGAAGGGCCTCACGGTCGGGGTTCAGGTCGGCACAGCCTATGTGGAGCCGCTGCAGAAGAGCGGGCTCTTTCCGGAAGTAAAGATTTACGAAACGATCCCGGACATCATGCGCGACGTGAACGCCGGCCGCATCAAGGCCGGATTCGCTGACCTGCCCATTGTTGCCTACAACCTCCAGCAAGGCCGCTTTCCCGAGGTGCGGCTCGTGAAGGGCTATAAGCCCATGGTGGTGGGATCCGTGGGCATCGGGGTGCGTAAGAGCGACAGCGAGTTGC
Organism: Microvirga aerophila; assembly: GCF_003332305.1. GTDB lineage: Bacteria > Pseudomonadota > Alphaproteobacteria > Rhizobiales > Beijerinckiaceae > Microvirga > Microvirga aerophila. The sequence continues at coordinate 14,380 of NZ_QOIO01000065.1, forward strand.
TGCGGAAGATCGACGCGTCATTGGCAAAGCTCAAGCAAAACGGCACGGTGGCCAAGATTCTCACTAAGTGGGGGCTCCAGGAGTAGCGCCCGCCGGGGGCGGTGGCCTCCGCCGCGCCACCCCTCCAAATACGCCTGCTCCTGCCGCTAGGTCCCCATGCAAGGCTTCTTGAAGGACTCCATCGAGTTCTTGCCCATCCTCCTCCAAGGCTTACGCCTGACCCTTATCGTGACGGCCGGGTCCCTTGTGCTCTCGACCGCGCTTGGCCTTCTCTGGGCGCTCATGCGCGTGTCGGGAGTGCCGGTCCTCGCGGGCATCGCCAAGACATTCGTGAACACGATCCGGGGCATTCCGATCATCGTGCAGCTCTTCTACATCTACTTCGTCCTGCCAGACCTTGGCATCTCACTCACCGCGGTGCAGGCTGCAATCATCGGACTCGGGATCGCCTATTCCGCCTATCAGTCGGAGAACTTCCGAGCCGGCATCGAGGCGATCGACCGTGGACAGGTGGAGGCGGCGCAAACCATCGGCATGGGCTGGGGACTCACAATGCGGCGAGTGATCCTGCCGCAGGCGTTCAAGATCGTGCTCCCGCCCTACGGCAACATCATGATCATGATGCTGAAGGACTCGTCCCAAGCCTCCACGATTACAGTTGCAGAGCTTGCGCTCCAAGGCAAGCTCATCGCCTCCTCGACCTTCCAAAACACGACCGTCTTCACCCTTGTGGCGCTGCTGTACCTGTGCATGAGCATCCCGTTGATCCTCCTCGTCGGCCACCTCGAGCGGCGTTTCGGACGGAGGTGACGCGATGCCGATGATTGAGCTCGACAACGTTCACAAGAGCTTCGGGGCTAACCGCGTCATCCGAGGGATCACGACTCACGTGTCGAAGGGCGAGGTCGTGTGCATCATCGGCCCTTCAGGATCGGGCAAGAGCACAATCCTGCGGTGTATCAACGGTCTGGAGGGCTACGATTCCGGCTCGATCCGGTTTGAGGGCATCCCGGTGAACCGGACAGCGAAGTCCATAACCGCCGTGCGCACCCAGGTCTCCATGGTATTCCAACGCTTCAACCTCTTCCCGCACCGCACTGCGCTAGAGAACGTTATCGAGGGTCCCGTTTTTGTGAAACGCGAGCCAAGGGCGGACGCACAGGCGCATGGGCGACTCCTCTTGGAGCGCGTGGGACTCGCAGACAAGGTTGGGGCTCATCCGCACGAGCTCTCCGGCGGACAGCAGCAGCGGGTCGCTATCGCCCGTGCGCTGGCGATGCGACCGAAGGCGATTCTCTTCGATGAGCCCACCTCCGCCTTAGACCCAGAACTCGTAGGCGACGTGCTCGCCGTCATGCGGTCGCTCGCCGATGAGGGCATGACCATGGTGGTGGTCACGCACGAAATTGGCTTCGCCCGCGAGGTCGCCGACCGTGTGCTCTTCCTCGACGGCGGCGTTATCGCCGAGGAGGGCCCCGCTGCCGAATTATTAACGAACCCGCGCAATCCCCGGACTCGGGATTTCTTGCGGCGCGTGCTGAAGCCTCTCTGAAAGGTCTTTCCCGATGACCGAGCCGTTTCCCTTGAGCCCCTCTCTGTGGGCCGCAACAGCGCCGCCGGCACCTGAGACACCGCCGCTGGAGGCAGACGCTCGGGCTGACATATGCGTCATCGGGGCCGGCTATGCCGGACTTTCGACCGCGCTCCACCTCGCCGAGCAAGGCGTCGACGTGACGGTACTAGAGGCGCACGAGCCGGGCTGGGGCGGATCCGGCCGCAACGGTGGCCAAGTGATCCCAGGGCTGAAATACGACCCTCGTGAGCTTCGCTCCATGCTCGGCGAGGAGGCCGGGGATCGCCTAGCGAACTTCGCCGGGAGGACAACCGATGCGGTGTTCGACCTCATCGCCAAACACCGGATGAAGGTGCCGCATCTGCGCCGAGGGTGGATCCAGGGTGCGCATACCCCCGACAGCGTCGAGACCGTCCGCCGACGTGCCACGGACTGGGCGGAACAGGGCGCACCGGTCGAGTTCCTAGGCCGGACCGCCACCAAGACCCATCTCGGCACAGACCAGTATGAGGCGAGCTGGCTCGACCGACGAGGCGGGGCGATCCAGCCGCTCGCCTATGCCCGCGGCCTCGCTCGCGCCGCGTTGCAGGCCGGGACGCGCATCTATGGGCGCAGCCCAGCGACACGCCTCGTCCGCAGGGGCGGACGCTGGCACGTGACCGTGGCTAGCGGGAGGACTGTTGAGGCCGAACGGGTGGTGCTGTGCACGAACGGCTACACGGGCGACCTCGTGCCGGGGCTCAGGCAGACGATCATCGCCCCGAACTCCTTCCAAGTCGCCACTGCTCCCCTGTCCGACAACCTGCGCCGGTCCATCCTCCCTGACGGCCAGGTCTGTTCGGACACTCGAAAGCTCCTTCTCTACTTCCGGCTTGATCACGAAGGGCGTTTGATCATGGGCGGGCGTGGTCCCTTCCGGGAACCCACCTCCGCCGCTGACTGGGCACACCTGGAGCGGGTCGTGGTCAAGATGTTCCCGCGCCTCGCTGGGGTGCCGTTCCAACACCGCTGGTGCGGGCGCGTAGCGCTCACCCGAGACTTCCTGCCCCATCTCCACGAGCCCCAGCCCGGGCTCCTCATCGATATCGGCTGCATGGGGCGTGGCGTGGGTCTCCAAACCGCCATGGGCATCCGGATGGCGGAATATATTTTGACGGGTCGGCCCGATACTCTGCCCTTCCCGGTGGTGCCGATGAAGCCACTTCCCTTCCACGCTCTTCACCGGGCCTACGTGTCCGCCATCATTACTTGGTACAGGATGACGGATGGGGGTGTGCGGCAAAGCGCATGATCCTACGTGAGAGCGCGGGCGGATCGGGAAGCGGGCCGCCGCGCTCGCGCGACAGTACTGGGTTTCGGGTCTGGCTGTTGACGGAACTTGAGGCGGTCACATGCCGCTCAAGAAGGGGTAGGCCTGATCTAAGGACCCTGACCTCATCGGCCATTCAGAGGATTCTGGCGGCGCAAAGCGGCGCGAGCTTCGTGTATCGCGGTAACGTCAGCTTCTCGTCCGCAGCTCAATACCTACTCCTGGCACGAGGCCGAAGTAAACGGAAAGTCCGCAGTCGTGTAAGTAAGCAGACAATCGCACGGCTACTCTTGAAGACCATCTTTGACCCGATGCAGACCTTTCCGAGACCGCAGTAGCGGGTCGCGACTGCTGCCAGGGGCGTATCAGACCACCCAACTCCGACTGCTTCCAAACCGCTCCAGGATCAAGGGGGGCGAACTTGTTTGATCCTGTACAGATCGTAGGCTCATCCAGCAGGAAAGCAGGGGTGACCAAAGGCGACTGGGCTGCGTCAGCCTACTGTCCGCAAGGCTGAAGCGGTAGACCTGCTGGCCGTGCGCTGGCTGCGCCGGAGGCGCACAAGTTACCCGGCTTGGCTATTCGTAAAACGATCACTCGCAGTTCCAGCTCTGCCGCTTTGTACCCTCAGTGGGTCGGAAGGACTGGAGAGTCTACTCAAGCAAGCTGTTGAGGCTGTCGCGCAGGCGGATGAGCTCATCCCTGAGCGCCTGGATCTCCTGAGCGGAGCGGCCACTGGCACAGACCACGTTGTGCCGCGCCTTGGCAGCCTGCTCTTTGAGGCTGTGGCCCTTGGGCGTGAGAATAATCCGCACCTGACGCTCGTCTTCCGGATCACGCTGCCGGCGCACGATGCCGGCAACTTCAAGCCGCTTGAGCAGCGGGGTCAACGTGCTGGAGTCGAGATGAAGCCGCTCGCCGATATGCTTCATCATCTGGTCGTCCTGCTCCCACAGCACCAGCAGCACAAGATACTGTGGGTAGGTGAGGCCAATCTGATCAAGCCCCGGCTTGTACACACGGTTGAAGGCCTGCGACACGGAATAGGCAGCAAAGCAAAGCTGTCGGTCAAGCTTGAGGCTGTCTTCAAGGGCGGCAGGCTCAAGCGGCTGCGGTTTGGCCAAGGCGTGCTCCTGGAGCGATGATGTTCTTTAACGTACTACTGAATAGCTCGTTAGTATAGTTGCGCGAGATTCTATCGCGCGTTAATGATCGTCAGCCTGCTCACCGCGGCAGGCCTCCAGCCCAGCGTCCTGAGAGCCCGCCATGATCCGCATCCCTGCACACTACCTAAGAGGCGTCGCTGTTCTGACCCTCGGAGCCACCCTCGTAATCAGCCATGCAGCTTTTGCAGCCCCTCAGATGAATGCCAAGCCTGAGGCATCGATGCAGATGGCTTTCGTGGAGAGCCATGACGGCGAAGAGAGCCTGCACGATGTGCAGAACCTTGAGCTGGCTGAGAACTGCTACTTGGAAGTGCAGAAGCATCACACGCCTCAGGGCAAGGTCGTGTCCCGCATCGTGCATGAATGCGACTGAGGTGATGTGATGGGCCGGATCCTCACCAAGTGCAACTGCACACTTCGACCTGCGAACCACTTCAAACTCGCGGAGCCATGGGACCGGGTCGAGACCGCCGCCCGTGTTCTCAGTGCCTTGCTGGTGCTGGGGACTGTGGTGAGCGCAGGAGCCTTGTTTCTCCAGGCCGCTCCTGCCCATGCCGAGCGGGAGACCGTGCAGGTTCCTGTGGTGCCTCAGGCCAAGCCGGGCAAGTTCATCAAGCCAAATACCGTTGCGGCGAACACCTCCAGTTCCCGTCGTGTGTGGGTGGACCCGCCGCCGCTCACAGGTGTGGAGCAGACGGCGAGCACAGCCGCCCCGGCCAAACAGACGTCTGAAGCCACATCTGCTGCTCAGGTCGTGTCTGCTGGAGCAGAGGCCGTGCCGACCGAGTGCCTGCCGGCTGGTTTGCGAACCGTGCTGAGAGACGTCGAGACACGCTTTGGGGCGGTGACGCTAGTGTCTACGAAGGAACTGCACACCGATAACCACAGCCGCGGCAGTGTGCGCCACAAGCTTCATAGCGCCTGCCGAGCAGCGGACTTCAAGGTCGCCGGCAACAGGCAAGCTGTTGTCACCTACCTGCGCTCGCGGCCCGAGGTGGCGGGTGTCAGCAGCTATGGCAACAACGGCGTGATCCACATCGATCACAACGAGCCGCGCCAAGTGGCTCAACGATAGCCGATGTGCATTCCGTGGGGCAGTTAAGGGGTGGCCCAGCCATCTCCAGCATCGCAAAGCCGAAGCGCTCGGCCGGCGCGAGCTGTTTGCCGATTACCGCCTGCTCATTGCTGAAGTAGTGCGCAAATTTGGGCTACACGACCCGGTGCAAGCGCCCACTGCACATGAAGTTGATCTAGGGCTGTGTTGCCTCGAAGCTCGGACGTGAGCGGATGCGCTCCCACCAGTCCCCTACGCCGGGCAGGGCCAAGAACTCATCTTTATGTGGAGTGAGCGTCACATAGGCGAAGATAGGCGCAAGGTAGAGGTCCGCAATGCTGACTTCGTCACCAGCGAGGTACGGGGATTGTCCTCCGATCCTCATGATCTCACTGATCACCAGCCGTCCTTTGCCCAGCGCCTCGTGGTGCACAGCATCGTTGCGCCCGCCGACGAAGTCGGGAAAGAGGTGGTAAGCGGCGACCCCACCCACAAGCGGGCTATAGCCATAGCTGTCGATGATGCTTGTGATCATGTCCATGCGAGCCCGGTCACGCAGGTCGTCTGGTGTCAGAGAGGGGCCCGGCAGCAACGCGTCGAGATAGCGGGTGATGGCGGGCGTCTCGATGACCCGAAAGCCGTCAATCTCCACAACCGGCACTTTGCCGAAGGGGTGGCGTGTCAGGTGCTCGCCACTCTTAGGCTCGCCCTTGAGCACATCGACTGGGATCTGCTCGTAGTCGTTCACCCCTTTCTCGGCGAGCAACATGCGGACCGTACGAACGTAGGTTGAGCCGCTAAAGCCCCACAGTGTGATCCTAGTCATATTTGTCCCTTCCAAAATAGGCTCTATCAAAACTAGAGCGTAACCAGCGCCTGTCATCGACAAGGCTTCACTGGCCGACTTTGAGATGCGCTGTCGATGGAAGTTAGGACCACCGGGACTTTCTGGCCAATCGTGTGTCAGAGTTTGGCAGATTTTGTTGATTTAGTTGGCCAGATGGAGCGTTGACGGTCTGCTCCGAGCTTTTCAGAGCTGCGGGATAGCTGTGTTTGCCCCGTCGCTCCGGCTCTGGAGCCGGGCTCGGGCGGTTTGGAGGCACATCGTCATGCTCCTACGCCGGCGAAGCCCGGCATCGGCCGCAGTTTGGCGAGCCGCCTCAGGTTCTGCGCGGTGGCTGCCAACAAGAACTCGTCCCTTGCTCCATTTGGCCCAAGCAGTCTCAGACGCGCTAGTTTCAAGATGCGTTTGAGGTGGGCGAACAGCATCTCGATCTTCTTGCGATGGTGACGGGAGCGCTTGAAGGCCGGTGTGCCGGCCAGGGCACGCGCTACATCGCGTGCATCTTCATCCAGATCGCGCGGCACCCGGCGCCGGGGCGTATTGGGACAGCACCGGGGCTTCAACTCACAGCTCTGGCAGTCGGATTGCTTGGCCCGGTAGAATCGCACGCCATCCTTGGTGACGCCCGTGCGCGGAGTGGTGAAGTTACGGCGGTACTGCACCAGCCTCTTCCCGCCTGGGCAGGTGTAGTGGTCCTGCTCGGGATCGTAGACGAAGTCGACGCGTGAGAGCGTGCTATCAGTGCGGTCTGCCTTGTCGATCACAGGAATGTGCGGCGCGGTCTGCCGCGTCTTGACCAACCAAGCCAGGTTCTTAGCCGAGCCATAGGCGCTGTCGGCTGCCAGATGCTGCGGCTTGAGGCCAAAGCGTTCAGCCGTTCGGCCGAGCATGGTGCGGGCAGCCCCCACCTCGGCCTGCCGGATCGCCCGTGTCGCCTCTACATCCAGGATGATCGCGTGCTGGGTGTCGATCAGGTAGTTTGTGGCATAGGCAAAGAAGGCATGCCCCTTGTAAGCGCCCGTCCATTGCGCCGCCGGATCGGACGGCGAGACAAACTTTGGCGTGACCTCACTGGCAGCTCCGAAGGCGGCATCATCCAGGGTGGCGAGATATTCCTGAACGGCGCGATGAGCATTGGCACCATGGTCCTGCGCTCGCCACGCGTCGCCCGGGATAGAGCGCTGCTTGTTGGTATCAGCCGCAATCAGGCTTGCATCCACCGCAAGGCCTTCACCGCCCACCAGCCCCTCGGCGAGGCACCGCTCGACCACGGTCTCGAACAGATGGCGCAGGATGTCGCTCTGGCGGAAGCGGCCGTGGCGATTGCGCGAGAAGGTGGAATGGTCCGGCACGTTGCCGTCCAGGCCCAAGCGGCAGAACCAGTGGTAAGCCAGGTTGAGGTGAACCTCTTCGCACAGGCGCCGCTCCGAGCGCAGGCCCATGCAGTCGCCGACAATGAGCATGCGCATCATCAGCTCGGGATCGACGGAGGGGCGGCCGATGGAGCTGTAGAAGGGCTTCAGGGCCGTGCGGACGCTCTCCAGGTCAAGAAAGCGGTCGATGCGGCGCAGCAGGTGATCGGCCGGGACATGATCGTCGAGGCAGAAGTCGTAGAAGAGCTGCGCCGGAGCCAGTTGCATGCCCATCATCGTCCTGCCCTCCGCAAAGCGACAGGAGGATGGAATCACGCCTGCACGACCCAATCAACGCCCGACTAAATCAACCCTATAGGCCCGTTGCAGACATTGCACAATTTGAGAGGAGCCAAAGAGGAGAGCTCGGCTGCCGACTTGTTATGTGATAGCTCTTGGCGCTCCTCGGGTTCTGATCTAGGTAGCTGCTGTACAGTCGACAAACATGGTGTGATCCGGAGACAGCTTTGGGATTGACTAGGCTTATTCCAAAGGAGTGGTCGATCCGGCTTCATCTCTTTGCCTTTGACGCGGCGATCCTTGTTCCGCTCATCCTCCTGGCCAGCTTCTTTGCAACAAAGTTCGCTGAGCGAGAGCGAGAGCGCTACCATGAGGTCGCCAAGGCTCTTGCCGCAGACATCGCTGCGGATGTGGACCGGGAACTCGACGGCACCATCGCTGCCTTGCAGGCCCTCTCCGCCTCACCCCGCTGTTTTTATTCAATCGGGGGGTGCGATGTACGTTAATGTTGAGGAAAGCGCGCGGGCGCTACCCGAATTCCTTGCCAAAGGTGGTGAGACTGCTGCCCTGATCCTGGCGCACGACTGGTCGGCAACACCGCTCGGCCCCCCAGAGACTTGACCGCAATCGCTGCGTTCCTCGCTTTCCATCTGTCTGACCTCAAGCTTCCCGACCGCAGTCTATTGGGGGCCCGAGCTATACCTCCTGTACAACGACGCATGGGCTCAGATCCCGGCCGAGCGTCACCCTTGGGCAATGGGGCGGCCGGGTGCCGAGGTGTGGACCGATATATGGGATGTGATCCGCCCGCAGCTCGCGCGCGTGCTGGAGACTGGGGAGGGCTTCTCCACCTATGATCAGATGCTGCCGATGGTGCGGGGCGGGGCCCGGCGGGAGACCTACTGGAACTACAGCTTCACACCGATCCACGGGGAGGACGGTTCCATTGCTGGCGTGTTCAACCAGGGGCACGAGATTACCGACCGAGTGCTCGGTGAGCGGCGCCACCGATTCCTCCTCGACCTGAGCGACCGGCTGCGGTCGCTGGCCGATCCAAGGACGGTGATCGAGACGGCCCAGGAGGCGCTCGGGCGGCATCTCGGCGCCAACCGGGTGGGATACGGTGAGGTGGAGGAGACGGCCCGCTACTTCACCACAGATCGCAACTGGACGGACGGGAGTGTACCCTCGCGCGAGGGTACCCACGATCTTGCGGGCTTTGGTCCCGATGTGCTGGCTGCGCTGCACGCCGGCATTCCGCTTCTCGTTTCCAACGTGGCCTGCGATCCACGCACCAGCGCGCCCGAAAGCCTCGCGGCGTTCGACGCCATCGACACACGCGCCGTCATCACGGCTTCGCTGGTGAAGGAAGGGCGGATGCGTGCGGCGCTCTACGTCCATGCGCGGGAGCCGCGCCCCTGGTTGGAACACGACGCTGAGCTGGTCACAGAGGTGGCGGAGCGTACCTGGGCGGCGGTTGAGCGAGCCCGCTCCGAGGCAGCGCTCCGTGAGCGCGAGAGCCGGCTGCGGCAGCTCAATGACACGCTCGAGCACCGGATCGAAGCTGCGCTCGCCGAACGCAACCTGCTCGCCACCATCGTCGAGACCACAGACGCGCTGGTCCAGGTGATCGATCATGAATATCGATGGCTGGCAATCAACAAGGCCTGCTCAGACGGGTACCAGCGCATCTACGGCAAGCGTCCGGAGATCGGCGGGAGCCTCTTGGAGCTGCTCTCGGACAGGCCTGAGCAGCAGGCTGCGGCCAAAGCCCTGTGGTCCCGGGCGCTCGCGGGCGAGGCGTTCACGCAAGTGAGCGAGTTCGGCGACCGTGAGCTTGACAGCCGGTTCTACGAGATGAGGTTCGAGGTGCTACGTGCACCGGACGGCTCGCAGATTGGGGCCTTTCTGACGGGTCGGGACGTAACCGAGCGTGTGGCCGAGCAGCGCCGGCTGGCCGAGGCACAAGCAGCCCGCCGCCAGGCCGACGCGCTCTACCGCGCCTATTTTGAGAACGCGCCCGAGGCGTTGTTCGTGGTCGGTGTCGAGCCAGACGGCGGTTTCGTCGTTGAAGAAGTCAATCCCGCGCACGAGGCCAGCGTTGGCTTCAAGATTGAGGACATCCGGGGCAAGCGCATCGAGGACATCCTACTGCCTTCCGTTGCCGAACGGGTGCTTGAGGCCTACCGCTACGTCGTCGAGACCGGCACGATCTACCAGTATCGCGAGATCTTCGACCTCGCAGGCGGGCCGCAGCACTGGGACACCTCGCTAGTGCCTGTTAGAGATGCCGATGGTCGTATCGTTCGGCTGATGGGCTCAAGCCGCAACGTCACCCGCCAGGTGACAGCCGAGGAGGCGCTCCGCCAGTCCCAGAAGATGGAGTCCATGGGCCAGCTCACGGGCGGCGTCGCGCACGATTTCAACAACCTGCTGACTCCGATTGTAGGCGCGCTCGACATGCTCCAGAGTAGAGGCATAGGCGGCGAGCGCGAGCAGCGGCTGATCGCGGCTGCCGCGCAATCGGCCGAACGGGCCAAGACGCTGGTCCAGCGGCTCCTCGCGTTCGCCCGCCGCCAACCACTCCAGATGACCGCGGTCGATGTGGGTAAGGTCGTGCGCGGCATGACCGACCTGGTGGCGAGTACGACGGGTCCTCAGGTCAGAGTAGTGGTGGAGGTCGCCGAGGACCTACCACCGGCCAAGGCCGACCCTAACCAACTCGAGATGGCGCTTCTGAACCTCGCGGTCAACGCACGCGATGCCATGCCCAGCGGCGGCATGCTCCGCATTACGGCTTCTGCCGAAACGATTCAGGCAGGAGCGGGCGGAATGCTTCAGGCTGGGCGTTATATCTGCCTTTCGGTTGCAGATACCGGGGTCGGTATGGACGAGGTGACGCTTGCCCGTGCAGTCGAGCCGTTCTTCTCGACCAAAGGCATCGGCAAAGGCGCGGGCCTTGGTCTATCGATGGTTCACGGCCTCGCCTCCCAACTTGGCGGGACGCTCTCAATCAAGAGCAAGGTCGGGCTCGGGACGAACGTCGAGCTGTGGCTGCCCAAGAGCGCCGACGTGCCCGAGGCGATGGGACCAACACGCGAGGTGCCGCACGCCCGTGCCCGCGGGACGGCGCTGCTCGTTGATGACGAGGAGTTCGTGCGTCTGAGCACTGCCGACATGCTGGCTGACCTCGGCTACGATGTACTGGAAGCGGCCACGGCTGAGGAGGGTTTAGCGTTGGTACAGAATGGTGTGGAGATCGCGGTTCTTGTCACCGACCACCTCATGCCGGGCATGACCGGCTCGGACCTCGCGCGGGCTGTCCAGACGCTCAGGCCAGGAGTGCCGATCCTTGTGATCTCCGGGTATGCGGAAAGCGAGGGGATTGAGCCCGACCTGCCGCGCCTCACGAAGCCATTCCGCAAGGACGAGCTTGTCGTTAGCCTCGAGTCGCTGAGGAATGGCAATTCATCATAGTGCGGCAGCTAGGCTCGGCATCGCCATGGCTGGTGCTGACTTCCGACCCTGTACCTGGAAGGTCTTCTAATGGCACAGAGCGGAAGTAAGCCAAAGGTCCGCAGTGTGGCGAGAAGCGGACATTCATCCAACCGCTTTCCGGATTGCGGTTTGATCCTCAGTGCACGTCCACGGGCTGATCCACCCTGGAGCCTTCGGCGACGATCTCGAGCATGTCGTCGGGCAGGGGCCGTTGCAGCTTGAGAGCCTCCTCGACGGGTGCTGTGAGCCAGACCGCGTATTCCTCCGACGTGGTGAGGATCACCGGTATGGCCTTCGGATGAATCGGCCCGACGACCCCGTTTGGCTCCGAGGTGAGAAACGAGTAGAGCAGGTGCTCACCCTCGACCGGCTCGGCCTTGGTGCCGCGTACGCCCGTCCACGGCCGCCAGATGCCGGCGAAAGCGGCGAGCGGCCGATCCTTGTTCAAGGCGAACCACACGGGTGTCTTGCGTGGCTTCGTGTCCTTGTACTCGCTGAAACTCGTGAGCGGCACGAGGCAGCGGTACTGCGGCTTGAGCCAGGCGCGCCAGAACGGCGACGCCACGTTGCGCACGTTGGTAACAGGGTGGTTGCCGATCTTGGGCGGGGGCGGGAAGCCCCAGCGCATCTGGATCAGCTCCCGTTCGCCATCCTGGGTCCGTACGATCGGGGCCATCTGGTCCGGGAAGATAGCGGACAGGGGCGGCACGTTGCCGGCACTGTCGCGGCTGACCTCAAAGGCCCGGCGCATTGCCTCCTGGGTGGTATAGCTCGAATACAGATTGCACACGGGTGGGGTCCTCCGGCGGGGCATAGCACCTTATGTGGCGGCGTCGGTTCTTATTTCATGAAGAGGCTGGCATAGCAGGAGAATGACTGACAAGACGACCACCGTGATATCCGGGTTCGTAGAGAGCCGAGCGCGGCCAGACTTCGACTTGCCGGCCGACCACATGCCCGAGGCCGAAGTAGCCTTGCGGCTGGCCGGGTTCATCTTATCCCTTCCCGGCTCGGGAGCGATGGCCAGCGTCGCGATCGACGGAGCCGGCACCAAGGTTGGCAATGCCGTCGTCTTTGACATCGGGCAATTTATGGCTGGAACAGGATGGGAGCAGGTCAGG
>NZ_QOIO01000066.1 GCF_003332305.1 Microvirga aerophila
CGGGCTCTGCCAAGCCGCTCTCGGCTCAACCATGGCTAAATACTTACAACCCAGATGGGGAGGATGACCATGAGTTCCAGCACCGTCCCAGCAACGATAAATCCGATGATGACCTCCCGGAAACGATAAGAGACGAACCAGTACAAGACCGTCATGAAAGCAATGAAAGCGATAACTGCAACGAGTACGGGACCTACCGCCGATTCGTAGCCCATGTTCGGTTTCCTTATGATCAGCCGGGCAGATCCAGAGCCAGTCACAGCGACCAACAGAAAACGAAACGGCTGCTGCTATATTCCGCGATCATCGTCTACAGACGGTTTATAATGAGGAGTAATCCAACAGGCTGCGCCGCTTGCGTGATCGTTTCCGCTGGTGATCCTCTCTCAGACTCTTTTGTTGCCGATGACGGATGTATAAGAACTAGTCCTTAGTTGCGCCTGATGCTCGGTGCTTTCATGGCTGATAATCCTGTTAGTCATGCCCCAGTATTCTCTTCATATCTGGAATGGTCGCGATCGCTACGGACATCCTAGAAAACTAGACCTTCCTAGTATCGAGTCTGCCCATGCCGTTGCCTTGCAGTTGGCGCGGGTTTTGATCGCGGCTCGCTCGTCCTGGCGCGAGTTGCCTATCGAAGCGCGAAAGCAGTTCGTTATCGAGATTGTGGATGAGGCTGGCCAGACGGTGCTGGCTGTTCCATTCACCGAGGCTGAAGGGTCAGTGTCGTAAGACAGCTCGCCCTCGAACACGTCCAGCACCGAATATTAACCTTGGCCATTGCATAATGACGGGACCGGTCGCGTTGCGTATCAGTCCGGCGCAGTGTGCTCAGACACAGCAGACGCCCTGGCCAAGGGTCCACCGACCCCCCTTGGCTGGGGCACTCCTTTCAGTCCGACCCGGTGGGCTACGGATTAGATCGAACAGTTCTTACCCTTATGTTCAGGTCTACCAGTCTGCTCCCATGACTGGCACCTGAGCGCTCGGGCATAGGTTTTCATCCGGCTGGTGCAGGTCGTCACTCATGGCCGATGACTCGGCTGGCTCGGGAGTGTGTTGGCGAGGCTGCTCAAGCAAGTATCGACAGCGTACCGGGTTTGGGCCACCTTACCCGTCCAATGATCAGCATGTGCTGATGTTGCAAACACGCAGATCGAAATAGCAAGAACGATCCTCATGCCTGTTTCTCCTGAGAGATCAGGTCGATCCTAGTCGCAGGAGAAGATGATCGCTCCGGCAATCTATGTCATCGGAGCAAGGTCTGACGCCTTCATCCTGCTATAGTCGCACCACCGCCAGGGTCCATGCTTGTAAGGCCGCATGTCTGACGCTGCAAGAACACGACCAGGAGAGCGATACTCAAGAATGCCAAAGGTTGGCAGCGGCACAGCCCAATCCCTGATCCTGACCATGAGAAGAGTCACAGCCTCCTGCAGCATGGACGCGAAAAAGCCGTGTGCTCAAGTTAGAGCTAAGATAGCCGGATGTGGGGGCTCGGTCATGCCTAGGGCAAGAGCTAAAATCCGAGTTGCTGACGACCGCAAAACCGCGACGATCGAGCTCAAACCTCTTGGGCAGCCAGGACATCTGGTGGACCTCACACTCAATGAGCTTGATCAACTGATAGACAAACTTGGCAATGCAAGAAGCCAAATGGTCAAGGGGCATCCGATCCCGCCCTTCGAGCGCGATGAACCGCCGATCAGCGTTGCTGCCAACACCAAATGGACCATCCGGGCGTCTCCACCGGAAGGAGTCCTTTTTGGGTTTTATCATCCGAAGTTTGGGCCGGTCGGACTCACGCTACCAAAGGAAGAGATTGTTAGCATCGTGGGATTTCTGACCAATCGGTTCATCCTTCAACCGGCAGCTTCTCCAGAAAAACATTAAGCCATGTTCCCTATCGTAGTGAAGAGCACAGTAGTGTTGTCGCTGAGAACTGCTATTGAAACAGGGTGGTTCGCAGGGATGCAGACGCCTTGCTAAGAGTTCACCCGACTTCCCTTGGCTGGGGCCCTGGTGTTTGTAGAGATGAAGAACCCCGAGTGCCGAGACGTAACCTAACTCTTAGGAATAAAGGTCTCGACTGGGTCTTCATCTGTTCGACCGTCCCGTCCACATTAGCTGAACGGCATCCAATCGATACGGCACTGACGGCTTCCATGAACGAGATGAGTATTACTGCGGCTGAAAAGGCGTCCATGCTTCAGTCAGTTATCGCTTTGGCCCAAGAAGACGAGCGCATGGAGCTAGCCAAGGTATCTGCTCAAGCTGAATTATCGAGAGCGCGAATGGAAGTCTTGATAGGCAAAGCTACCATTATGATCTCTCTGCTCAGGGACGAGCAGCACGTTAAGATCACTGTCGATCAAGGCCAGTTTGTACGCTTCTTCCTAGGCGAGGATAGATACATCACCATCTACTTCAATGAGATGTACGTGGTGTGCGGAGGACTTAAATCTAGGAAGGTTCTATTTGAGACACGCCTCGACCATCACATGACGGCACTGACTTTCGCCGCCAGGAAAGTCGGTGACTTTATTGCGTATGGGAAGTTCCGTGACGAGAATGGCGGGCGCTAATTTTGTTTTTCCAAAGAGGATCACCTCCATGGCAGCCCGCCCCCAGGCGAGATTTGAACACGTCAGCCATCATACGCAGTTCGTAGTACTACTTTAGATAAGGCGAGATTGTGTTTACTTTGCGTCAACACCATTGTGCTGCAGCGCATCATGGCTATAATCTTCCTAGTCCTCGTACAAAACCAATGACGGCATCAACGCAGAGCGGGGTGACAACCCTGGTTCCTTGCGGCAGCGCGAGTTTGGTTCGGACAGGGCTTTAGAACCAAGTGAAAGCAGTGGCGCATGGTGCCATCAAGCATCGTGCCAAGTGCCGGCGTGTGACCAATTTCATGGTTGCTGCCAACTGGAGGGGGCCCCATGGCACAGAAGATCCGCGTTGGCGTTGTCGACCAGCATCCGCTGTTTCGGGACGGAATCGTCTTCAGCCTGGCGGCGCAGCCGGACCTTGAGGTGAGTGGCCAAGGGGCATCCCTACGAGATGCCCTGCTGATTGCCCGTGAGAGTGCACCAGACGTGATCGTGCTCGACCTGAGCCTGCTGGACGGTGGCCTTGAGGCCATCACGCAGCAGCACCCTGCGACCAAGATCCTGCTCTTCACCATGGTGGCGGACGAGGAGCGGGTCGGCACAGCCTTGCAGCGAGGGGCGAGAGGGTGTCTGCTCAAGGGAGCCAGCGGTCGTGACCTGGTGCATGCGGTGCAGATGCTGCACCAGGGCGAGAGCTACGTCTCACCCAGCCTTGCGGCCAAGCTCCTGATGCGCCCTCACCCGGGGAGTGTTCGGGCGGCGAAGCCCGCGGATCGCTTCTCGGATCTGACGCCGCGCGAAGACGAGATCCTGTCGATCCTGGTCAAGGGCCGCAGCAACAAGGAGATTGGCAACACGCTTGATCTGAGCGAGAAGACGATCAAGCACCATGTGACCAACATCCTGCAGAAGCTGCAGGTGCGCAACCGGGTCGAAGCAGCTCTGGTCGCGTCTGAGCGCCTTCCTCAGCGGCTGATGATCTCTCGGTAAGAAACTCCGCCCGACCGAGGTCGCTGAGCCGTAGAGCCAGCCGCCTTCGGTCAGCAACGTCGACGTCGAAGTAGTCGATCGGCACAGATGCACCGCCCCCCAGGTCCCTCGTGTGATCTCAGCGCAAGTCTGGCCGCGTCTCGCGGCCTGCAGCCTCGAGCCTGGCAATCAAGGTTTGCAGCCGCTGGGGAAGATCCTCAGCGAGGCTATCACTGTAGAGCTTTCGCAGGAAGTTCCCGATCACGAGAGTAGTGTGAGTGCGGGACGGGGTGAGCGTGTTCGGGAGCTCCAGCCCCTCGATCAGGTCATGAGATGCCAACATGATCGTGCTCGCTCTGCTATCCATCGCCATGCTCCATCGCGCCCGCTGAGCCAATTCGCATGTCCTGGGTGGGTTCAGCGCGACTGTGTTGCTGCGTGTGGGAGCGCACGTTCGCCCTTTGCTGAAACACAAGACGTCACGTGCGAGCCTCGGCGTCCAGCCTTCCTAGTAATCTCTCAGCGACTCATCTGAAGGGCTCTGTCGCAAACCTTTTTTCAGATTTCCATCTACTGGAGTGGAGGTCTCAGTGGCAGAGGAATAGGTGTTCAAGGGCAGGCATTTCGATCGCGCAGTCATCCTGCGCTGCGTCCGGTGGTACCTCGCTTACAATCTGAGCCTGCGGAACCTTGAGGAGATGATGGCCGAGCGCCATCTCGGCCGACCACGCGATCGGTCACAGACGCGTTGTCCGGTGCTCGCCCGAACTTCTGAAGCGCTTTAACGCACGTAAGCTGCCTGTCACGGGCAAATGGCATATGGACGAGACATATATCGGGGTCCGGGGTCAGTGGCGGTATCTCTATCGTGCGATCGACAGCAATGGTGACACGGTCGAGTTCTGGTTCAGCGAACGGCGCAATCCGACAGCCGCCAAACGGGTTCTGCCCAAGGCGCTCAAGCGGCATGGCCGGCCTGATAGGATTGTGATCGACGGGAGCCAGACGAAACGCGCGGCAATCCTGTTCTGCGACACTGCAGACCGGCTCCAGGATCGATCAGGACGATAGTTGAACCCTATTCGCATCCGCCGAAGTGCCTACCTCAACAACCGCATTGAACAGGATCATCGCGGTATTAAGAGGCGGGCTCGGCCGATGCTCGGTTCAAGTCAATGAACAGCGCTTGTGTGATCCTGGGCGGGATCGAAACGATACACATGTTGCGCAAAGGACAGGCGAAGTATGCCTGCAGTTCAAACATGTCACTTGCGGAGCAGTTCGAATTCGTCGCAGCATGAAGGGGAGCGACGCTCGCCTCCATCCCTTCAAATCCACTTAGGATTTGCGATAGAGCCTTGGTTGGAGGTTATGTCAGCTGCAGAGCAGCAGGGTAAGGAAGTCTACGCATGGGTTGTGCTTGGCTCTTGTGAGATGGAAGGTTGGCCGCCCAACCACCTCTGAAATCGAGAAGCCGCATAGACAGATACGGGCACCGGCGACGGACGCCCAGCAAGGACGTCGGCTACGATGCTTGCAGTAGCAGGGCCTGACGCAAGGCCCACATGGCCATGACCAAAAGCGTAGACGATGTCTGGAGAAGCTCGGGCCGGTCCGATCACCGGCAACCCGTCGGGGGTTGACGGTCGATGTCCCATCCAGCGTGAGATCCGCTCCTCGGGGATCTGCCTAGGCAACTGCGGATAGGTGCGAAGTGCGTGGTTGAGGAGAACCGCAGCTCGTTTCCAGTTTGGTGCCGCACCGACGCTAGCAAGCTCAACCTGACCTGATGCCCGCAAGCCCTTCAAGGTTAGAGTATTTGCCATTCTCCCGTCGCTCGGCATAACTGGAATGCGTGGAGCTGCCTCGGGGTCGGAGATGACAACGTGATATCCTCGCTCGCTCTCAAGGCTTACACGGTCTCCCGCTTGCAATGCTAGGGACTTCGATTGAATTCCTGCGGCGACAACAGTTCGATCGCACACGACTTCGCCGGCTTCGGTGCGAACTGCTCGCAGCCGACCAGCCTGTACGTCGAAACCAATGGCACGCGCCTCAATGATAGTCGCTCCCTGTGATCGTGCATGATGAACAAGTGCGGCGACGTACTTACCTGGGTCGACGCAGTGAGCTCCTGCTTCAACCAGAGCTCCAAACTTATATCGACTGTCCAGCGAAGGCTCCTTCGCACGAAGTTGCTCTGCGTTTAGCTCAAGCCACTGCACCCCGTTATCGCGCCTTAGCTTCCAAGCGAGAGCCTCTGTCTCGAATGCAGCGCGATCCGGGTAGACGTACAGCAAACCCGATCGTTTGATGAGATCCTTCACCCCGGCCTCTTCAGCCAGTTTGGCGTGTCGGATTGGAGAGTCGTGGAGCAGGACAGACAAGGCCCGAGCTGTCGCTTCCACTCGGGTGACAGTCGCTCCAGCATAGAGGAATCGCATCAGCCAAGGCAGCAGTCGTGGGAACTCGGATGCCCGGATCGTCAAAGGACCCAGCGGATCCAGCAGATAACCTGGCACCTTCTTCCACAGCCCGGGCATAGACATGGGGACCACTGATGCGGGACTGATCCAGGCTCCATTGCCATAGCTCGCAGCCTGCTCACCTCCTGGCTCGCCGGGCTCCACAATAGTAACCCGATGTCCTTCGCGCATTAGCTCTATAGCAGATGCAGCACCAACGATGCCGGCTCCAATTACAACGATATGCAAGCTCATGGATGTTACCTGGACCTCGTCAGATAAAAAATTTGCTCAAAGTACTCTGCTCGACACTAAGAACTATTTATGAACACGATCGTTGGGCGCCCGAACCTAAGGGATCGTCCGTGCATCCATCCCACGCCTTCCGAAAGTAGCTGCCCAATTTGAGGTTCCGGCTCCTGCTATGGAGCAAACTGGTATGGTGCCGGGTGCAGTCGCGCAGCAGGACTTCCACTCAAAACGCAGTTACATCAGGGCAAGGCGGTCGTA
Organism: Microvirga aerophila; assembly: GCF_003332305.1. GTDB lineage: Bacteria > Pseudomonadota > Alphaproteobacteria > Rhizobiales > Beijerinckiaceae > Microvirga > Microvirga aerophila. Next base: position 6,560 of record NZ_QOIO01000066.1, read on the forward strand.
ACCTCGAGCGTTATTATACCTGTGCCCGACCACTACGCTTTTAGGTGGTTGCGAGCCAAAATGGTGTCGGACCATATCATTCATCATTCATTTCGGCTCTGCCATCGGCTGCTCCTACGATCATCACGTCACATGGAGAGTTCGATATGCGGCGCCTTATCCCGATGGGATATAAATACTGCTCGGACCGACTGTCTGCGTGTGCCGCCGACGCGCCTCTTTGGCGCCGTATGCCCAGAATTTGGCGCGTCAGCAGGAACCGTATCAGATTGGATGTAACTGCTTGCACAAATAGGGACGTAGGATTCTGTTCCAAATGCCTTTTAGAGGCGTCCCCAAGAGTCACATTGTGCCCAGCACCAAACGCCATGCCCGCGGCCAATCTTCGACCCAGTCTGGCTTCTTGATCTCTGATTCCCATTGGCTTCGCCTCAATCACTCGTTCCCACAGGATAGTTGTCAGAACTGAGCTTGCGTTCCAGCTACTTCCGGATCGACGCCGACCTTCGTCAACCAGGAGAACACAGGTGGGAGGCGGTCGGCGATTGACTCAACTACGATGTCCAAGAAGCACGGCTCATTGAGGCTGAAGGCTTCTTCGAGCGCGCTCTCGAGCTGAGCCGGTGTTTCTACCCGATAACCCCGAATGCCGTAGACCTCTGCAAGCTTGCTCATGTTATATGCGCCAAAGTCGACACTGAAAGTTCCATCGTTGTTCTTGTCCGGTGCATGAACACGCTGGAGCGCTTTGATCCACCCAAAGCAAGCGTTATTGAAATGAATAAGGACTGCCGGGATGTTCAAACGGGCTAGCGTCTCTAGTTCTCCCGCTGTCATACCTAGAGACCCGTCACCGAAGAGACCGACAGGCCGCAGGTTCGGGGCAGCGTAATAGGCGCCGACGACGGCCGGGATTGCATAGCCGAGTCCCCCAAAGAAGCGTGGAATCACGAGCTTCGATCGGGGATCGTGCAGTCGAAGGAAGCGCGTCGAGTAGGGTGTAGGCGTTCCGGCATCTGAGATCACGTGACAGGGTGCGGGCAGATGGCGGTTCAGAGCCTCGATAACTCGTTCTGGGCGGAGCGGAGTGCTGTCGTCCTGCAGGTACGGTGACATCACATCCCAGAACTCGGCTCGCTTGGCATTGATCTCGTCGACCCACGCACTAGCACGCGGAGTAAAGTTTGATGGCACCCGAGCTAGGAGGTCCTCCATCACAAGTTTCGCGTCGCCGACGACTGGCAGGTCGATTGGATAAGTGTTGGCAATGGTGTCCGGATCAAGATCGATCTGAATAATGCGTGTTTCACCGTGCGGAGCCGGCCACTTCCAATTCATCGTCGCCACTGAGCCCATTCGGCAGCCGACGTAGATCACTAGATCGGCACGTCCGAGCGCCCAGATTGCATGTGGGTGGAAGCCATTGTCGCCGATGATGCCGGTGGCAAGACGGTGATCATCTCGGATGACGCCTTGCCCTGTGATCGTAGTGACGACTGGAACATCGAGGCGCTCAGCGAATCTGGTGATTGCTTCAGCGGCGCCAGAGCGATTTGCGCCACCACCGGCAACGATGATCGGCCGCTCTGCGCCAAGAACCGAGGTTATAGCGGCTTCAAGGTCAACCCCTTGAGGCCGCACACGGTAAGAAGGAGCTTGGCGGCAATGTTCCTCGATGTGGAGCGATACTCCTTCTTCCGGTACGCTTTGGTAGAGGAGATCCTCAGGGAGGGACAGGACAACCGCACCTGGCCTTCCACCGGTTGCCTTTCGGAAGGCACGGCGCACGACCTCTGGCAGCTTTCCGACACTGTTTAGTGACTCGGTATGCTTCGAGATCGAACGGAAGAGCTCCTCGATTGGTAATTCGGTCAACGTGCCTCGGCCGACGCCCGGCTGCGGAATGTCATTTACAAGAAGCATCAAGGGCACTGACGATTTGTTCGCTTCAGCAACCCCTGGTAGGGCGTACATAGCGCCGGCCCCACTTGGGCATTCGGCTACTCCTGGCTTACCGGACAATCGGGCATAGCAGTCTGCCATGTAGACAGCAGAACGCTCATCCCTGCACATGATATGTCGCGGTGCGCCCTCGGTAGCCTTGAGAGCTTGGTAAAAGGCAACGTTGGTGTCTCCCGGGACGCCGAAGATTACTTCAACCCCATATTCTGTTAGCATCTTAACGAGAGTGGACGCGCCATTCATAACTTAGCTCCTATTGTATGTTTCATCAGAACTTTGTATTGTAAGCTGGCTGAACAATGGGACAGAGCGCTCTCTCCGGCAAACAACATGCATTCGCCTTCGTGAGACGCTTAAGGCGCTCTACCCATCTTACCTTGGCTGCATTACGGGCGTTTCCACAACAGCCGTTGCGAGTGGCATATGCCAGTGGTAGCTCGCTGCCCTGCGAAGGTTTTCTTCACGTCCTTGAGGATGTCGCACCGACCAGTGTTTCAGGCGAAGGGCACATTCTGCTCAACCATCTAGTCTCTTCATCGCTCCTCGATAACGCGCGCATTGCTGCGCAGCGAGGTGTCGCTTACACAGATGCCGAGACCGGCTCCGTCCGGGATGACCACCCGACCACTGCGGTTCTCAATGCGCTTCTCCAACACATCCTCAGTCAGCACGTGATGGGGCATATAAAACTCGCAGCCCAGCGACACGCCTGGTGTAGCAGCGATGAACTGGGTACCTGCAGCAAGCGCGATGCCACCTTCCCACAATGTCCCGCCATAGCCGGGCAGGCGTGCCGTGTCGGCGATCGCCATCTGGGCCTGCGCCTTTAAGATTCCACCAGCTTTCATTAGCTTTACTGATATTGCGTCGGCAGCCTTTAGCCTCACGAGTTCCATCACGTCGCGGGCATCGAAGCAGCTCTCGTCTGCTAGAATCGGTGTATCAAGTGCCTCTACGAAAGAGGCCATTGCTGAGAGGCAGTCGCGTGGCACAGGCTGCTCGATGAACGTCGGCCGGAAGCGCTCAACGTCGCGGAGCACAGAGATGGCGCCGAAAGGCTGTAGCGCTTGATTGTAGTCAATCCTGAGGTCGAGGCGGTCGCCAAAGGCTTCTCGCATCGCCTCCAGATGCGACATGTCCTCGCGATGCGACTTCACTCCAGTCTTGACTTTGAAGATCTCATGACCGGATCGCACCATCTCCTCCATGCGAGCCATGTCAGCGCCGAAGTCCGGGTCGGCGATGGAGAATGAGAGTGGAATCTCGTTGCGAACGCGGCCACCGAGGAGATCTGCAACTGATAACCCGCAGGACTTTCCGAGAATGTCATACATCGCCATTTCGATGGCGAGCTTCGCTTCGCCATGGCCGACCAAGGCCTTATCCATCGTATGTGTAAGCGCCCGGATTTCCTTTACCGGCGCGCCAATGACATATGGCCGAAGGTAGATGTCGATTGCCGCGAAGGCTCCCTCTGCGGTGCCGGTAAACACCTCCCAGGGCGCGGCCTCACCCCAGCCCGTGATGCCTGATGAAGACGTTAGCTCGACCAGCACTCGCTTCACTGTGCCCTTGATGTTGCCGATACCCTGCAGGCGGGCCATCTTGATAGGACTTTCGACCAAGAACAGGCGAAGCCGCTCAACGCATTCCATTGTCATTCTCCTGGTATCTCGCCCAGAAGGGCGGCTTCAGCGCGGCATCTGGCCTTTATGGAAGTGGCTAAGAAACGTACGCGTCGCTTCCATACGCGGCTCGTCGATTGTTTGGCGAGCCGGACCTTCCTCGACCACCACGCCATCCCGCATGAATACGACGCGGTCAGCAACCTCACGGGCGAAGGCAATCTCGTGCGTAACAATCACCATAGTCATGCCGTCAGCCGCAAGTTGCTGTATAGTGAGAAGCACCTCGGAGACTAGCTCGGGGTCAAGCGCCGAGGTTGCCTCGTCGAAGAGCATAACCTCGGGCTCCATCGCCAGCGCGCGGGCGATTGCAACTCGCTGCTTCTGACCGCCAGAAAGCGTTTCCGGCATCTGGTGCGCTCTGTCAGAAAGACCGACCTTTTCCAGTTGGGCCATGGCTAAGTCCTGGGCGTCCTTACGGGGCAGCTTACGAACATACACCGGTGCTTCCATCACGTTCTGCAGCACGCTCATGTGCGGGAAGAGATTAAAGTTCTGGAACACCATTCCGGTACGCGAACGAAACGCCGCTAGTTCGCGGGTGCGCGGTGGTTTGCGTGTCGGTCCGAATGCGAAGGTCGTCGTCCCGACCCGGATTGCACCATCGTCCGGCACTACGAGCAGATTGATGCAGCGGAGTAGAGTTGATTTTCCAGATCCAGAGGGACCGAGCAACGCTACAACGCCGCCGGTCTCCACCTTAAAATTGATGTCTTTTAGAACTTGGAGCGCTCCGAAGCTCTTGCGCAGCGCATTGACTTCTATCATCGGCGCGGACGTGGTCATTAGCTCGTCCTCAGCTTGCGTTCCCGGTTGCGAACAAACACCGTGAGTGGGAAAAGGATTGCGAAGTACGCGACGGCGATTGCAGTGTAAGTTTCCAGAGGACGGAAACTGTCATGCGCAACCATCTGGCCTTGGTAGACAAGATCTGGAACGGCTAAGACAGAGACCAGTGAGGTGTTCTTGAACTGGAGGATCGACTGGTTCATCAGTGGCGGCACCATCCGTCTCAATGCCTGAGGCAGAATGATGCGCCGCATAGCAAGTCCTGGAGTCATCCCGAGTGCAGCTCCGGCCTCGGATTGTCCCGCGTCGATGGAGACAATGCCGCCGCGGATGATTTCTGCGTAAAAAGCGCCTCCATAACAGGAGAGTGCCAGTAGCGAGGCCATAGTCGGCGTCATCGAAATGCCCATGAGGATGGGAAGGGCGTAGTAGAACCAGATTAACTGGACGAGGATTGGCGTACAGCGAAAGGCTTCGATGAAGCCAAGAGACAGGGCTCGTAGGATCTTGAAGCGGGACAGGAGGCAGATCGCGGCAAGCAGGCCAATTGCCATGCCTCCTATCACGATGGCCGCTGTGAAAGCTATCGTAATGCCCATGCCCTGTAGGAGGAGCCAACGATAGTTTAACAGAATAGAGAAGTCCCATTCATACATGGAAGTGCCGCCACTAAGGAACAAGTTCCTGCAGAGTGGTCTCCGCAGGAACGAAGACAATGCTCAGATCTCGAAGCCTGGCGGTAAATCAGTTTCCTTGACGCCGACGAGCTCCATGTTGCGCGTGATCGTCGACTTAATGAAGCCATTGTCACGGTGCTTCAAGATCCAGCTATTCACGAACTGCCGCCAGGACTGGTCGTCCTCGCGCCGAAAGCCAGCGTGGGAAGTTGTGAAGTCGACCGGCGTCGGAATCACGAGCTCTCCGAGTGATGGGTTCTTTGACCGAAGGGCTAAGGCTAGCACCAAAACGAGGCATTGTGCGTCGACCCGACCAGCCTGTAGTGCTGCCGTCACGTCGCTGGCTGTCTTGAGGCGGGAAACCTGCGCATTGGGGGCGTGTCGCGCTATAGCTGAGTCGTGCGATGAGCCGGCATCGACCCCAATGCGCATCTCCGGTTTATTGAAGTCGTCCCACGTCCTTGCTGTGACACTCTTTTTGGCAATGAGTGTAAAAGAGTTTTTGAAAACCGGCTCAGAGAAGTCGATCACCTTCTGTCGCTCAGGCGTAGGGTTGAGGCCGAAGAACACATCAATCTTCTCGGCTTGCAAATCGAGGACTGAGTTGCCCCATGTAGTCTCTAGCATCGTCAACTTTACACCAAGGTCCTCAGCAAGCTTCTGGCAGATATCGATGTAAAAGCCCCGCCATTTCCCGTCGCTGAGTCCCTTTTGATAATAGGGAGCACCGTCTGCGATAACGCCGATGCGTAAGGTACCAGACGACTTCACGCGTTCGAGTGAACTGGTCGATTGCGCGTTTGCGACTGTGAGTGTGCCCGTCGAGGCACTTATTGCAGTCGCTCCGATAATCTTCCCGAATGTCCTGCGAGTGATCATTGTCTTTCCCTCTGAAGTTTCGTGGCTACACGTTATTATGTCGCAAGGTAACCGTACTTCTTACTACATGAACATTGTTGGTGTGCTGGCTCTTGGATGTAAAACTTGAAAAATTCGGTTCGTCATGACTATTAGTCATGTGGGGTGCGAATCGGTGGAACATTATGCGACGATTTTTGCCTTCGCTATCGGCGCTTCAAGCCTTTGAGGCCGCTGCGCGGTACATGAGTTTTACGAAGGCTGCCGACGAACTTGCCATCACCCAGAGCGGCATCAGCCGACAGATAAATAATCTGGAGCAATACCTGGGGGTACGGCTTTTCGAGCGTTCTGGCTCACGCCTCGTACTGACAGATCCGGGCGCCAACTACTTTCAGGAAGTTGCGCAGATGCTTAATAAGCTGGAGGAGGTCTCCATTGACGCAGTTCGCGGGCGTAAGGCGGACGCATCTCTGATGATCGGCGCTCACCCGGGTCTTGCCACGCGCTGGCTTGCACCCCGCCTCGGCGGCTTTGTCGCGAAGAACCCTGGTATGCCGATCGAGGTAGTTCCAGTAGACTCAGAGGTCAACTTCGAGCAGAGCCGTATCGACATTGCCATTATGCGTGGGGTAGGCTCTTGGCCGAATACTCGCGTTTCGCTCCTCTTTCCCGAACAACTGGCCGTGGTTGCCTCGCCGAAACTTATTCCAGCGACAACCAAGCTCGACCGGCTGGATTTTTCACATCTTCCTACGCTCCAGAATGCGAGCAGGCCCAGCCTTTGGCTTTCCTGGCTGCGTACTGCCAAGCTAGCCCACAGCGGGGTGATCCAAGGCATCCGCTTTGCGAATAGCGAGATGCTTATCAGTGCCGCACTGAGTGGGTTGGGGCTTGCAGTCGTGCCCTGGCATTATGTTGAGCAGGAGCTTGCCAGAGGCGAACTGCACCTGCCTTTTGGGGATCCAGTTCAGTCCAGCGAAAGCTACTGGGTGGCTTTTTCCGAGCGCAAGACACAAAGGCAGAGCGTAAAATCGTTTCGTGATTGGCTACTATCTGAGACCCGCAACGATAGGAGCAAGTCCCGATCCTGAAACCCACGATCAAAGACCGTGTACACGGACCGATCGTTGAGCGCCCTCATCAACCCTTTGCCCTCGTTAAGACGATGCGAACGGAGTTCGAGCGTCCAAACTCAGGTATGCGGTTCAAGGCATGAACGGCGATGATGACCTCGGTCGCACAACGCCGATCGTTGAGCGCCCTCATCACTGAATGATCACAAGGTCCCTGCACGCAAGCACACCCAGCGGGAGCGACCGGTGCGGTCGAAACCCTGGACCGCAATCTGAACCCGCCGTTTGCCCCCATTCCCTCGAATTGCCATCCCTTGGCTGAAGAGTTGATCAAAGACAGCCTCTGCAGCCGCTTTCGACCCTACTATCCGCTCGAATCGTACTGGATCCACGGCAATAATGGAGCCGTGCTGAGGGTGGGCCCGCACAAATCCCCAGGCTTTCTGACGAAGGCTGGGTGCAAGCGCCTCTCCCTTTTCAATCTTGGGAAACCGGGTCTCGTTCTGAACCTTATTGCGGATCGTCCGCAGCCGTCGGGACGGGTCGCACGGGGTGAGAGCGTCGGAGCGCTCCGTTTCCCCGAGCATCTTTCCGCCACGCCGGATCGGGCTATATCGCTGGCAAGATGGGCAGCATCACGCCTGGAAGACCGGTGCAGGGTTGATCATGATGGAAGACACGTTCGAGGCATCCTTATCCCGTCCCAGCCCTCCCGAGGGATGGAGCCGAGCGTTGCAGGCACTTTGGTGGGACGCCCGAGACGATTGGGAAAGGGCTCACGGCCTTGTTCAGATGGACGAGGCTGATCGTCAATGCGCCTGGGTCCACGCCTATCTGCATCGGAAGGAAGGTGATCCCTCGAATGCAGCCTACTGACACAGGCGAGCGGGCCAGCCCGTCGCGACCGGTTCCCTCACCCAGGAACGCCAGTTGATCGCGGACACCTTGATCCGCGACGCATCACGAAAGGAATGACGGCCGCGGAGCCCCGGAAGACGGGCTTGCAAAAGAGCGGTCCTTTCACCAACTGAATGTCATCGGGGTCCGGGCCCCTCTGGCAATCTCCCATGAGGTTGCGATGTCGGACTCTCTCACCTGACGAGCGCGTGTGACGTGCTCCGAACTTGGGAGATATCCATGCAGATTCCCATGCCATGACATCGGCCTGACGGCGAGCTTCCTCGTTCGCCCTTCTCACAAACCTACGCAGGGTACGCCCGATGGCGCGCGACGATGGCCTCTCGGCCGGACGTCACGCCCATCCAAGGCAGTCCGCACGATCACCACACATGGGATCTCGAATGTTCAAGAAAATCGCCAAGCTCATCTTTTTCCTCTGGCAGAGCCGGCAACCTGGCTACGGATACGGCCATGGCAAGCCGTGGAAGTACAAGAAGCGGAAGGGATACAAGGGCGGACGGCACTGGGATCACGGCGGGTATCCTCCATACGGGCATGGATCCGGCTACCCAGGGCACTACCGTCCGCACGGCGTGAAGGGCCTCATCGTGGATGCCCTCCTCCGCCGACTGCTTCATCGCCGCTGAGGATCCGTTCGGCAACGGCCGAGCCTCCCGCCCGGCCGTTACCCCGCCTCGACCTTGCGTTTGCAAGGCCATCCCCTGACAGCTACAGGCCCCTCGACGTCGCCTTCGAGGTCCGTCGCCGCGCCGCAGCACGCGGCCGCTCCAGGGGACATGGCGTTAGGACCAGACCAGGCGACGGTACCCGGACGCAAATTCGACGAAGACGCTGGCATCGAACTTGCAGATCCAAAGGGCCGCTGACCGCGGCTTTCTGGAAGTTCGGCATCCGAGGTGTGCCGGGAGCTGCCCTTTGGAATCTCGTCTGTATACTCAAGCTTAGCGACCAAATGAACCAGCTCTGGGGCTTTTGCCTCAGCGTCTGACGATCCGATCCCTCCAGTCGAACACGCGCTGCTCGAACAGACCGGCCGCCCCCGCCTCGCAGTGGCCGCCCGCCCCCTCGGTAGCTTGAGATCGAGCACTCTCAGGCTGTTTGCCGCTCCAGTGCAGCAAGCCTCTCGCGAGAGGCTTGCTCCTCGGCCTACCCCTCATCAAAGAAGTCAACGTCGCCGTTACTCAGATCGTAGCGAGCGCCCACGATCTTGAGCTTGCCCGTCCTCAATGGCTCCTGGAACAGGGTTTCGGATGTGCGCAGCCGGTTCACCGTGCGCCGCACGTTCTCCCGCACCGCATTATCGAGCAGGTCTCCTGGTTGCGTTTGAGCCCTGAGAACCGCCGGCACGATGGGTTCCACCATCTGGCCGATGGCTCCCGGGAAGGTGGCGTTCTCCTTTACCACCTTCACAGCCGCATCCACCGCACCGCACTTCTCATGGCCGAGCACCACCACCAGCGGCACGCCGAGTTCGGCCACGGCATACTCGATCGAGCCCAGGGCGGTGGTGTCCACCGTGTTGCCGGCGTTGCGCACGATGAACAGCTCGCCCAAGCCCCGCCCAAACAAAAGCTCGGGCGGCACACGAGAGTCGGAGCACGAGACCAGCACAGCAAACGGGGTCTGGCCGCGGGCAATCTCAAGGCGCCGATCGCGGTCATTAACCTGCCGGTACGGCGCATCGGTGATGAACTTGTCGTTGCCCTCCTTCAGCAGCGCCAGCGCCTGATCCGGCGTCAGGGTGGTCTTTGGACCTGCTGCCCAGGCAGGATGACTGGGCAGGTTCATTCCCGCTGCACCTGCACAGCACAGGCAGCCCAAAAACCCGCGACGTGACAGATGCCTCCTCATCATTGTTCTCCCGCTCCGACCGACACGGCCGCTGCTCTTAGGGCAGCCGAGGATTGTGGCCTTTTCGGGCTCGGGTCTGCAGTTGGGCCAGGGGCTGCCGCGGTTACGGCAAGCAGCCGCTTGGCTCAGGAGTTGTCGAGACAATGTGCACCTGCAAACTGCGATACAGCCCTTCACTGGCACCAACTGCCCTGACCCGGCGCCGGGCCCTGCACCTGTTCGTGGGTGCAGCGCTTGCACCTGCTGTGGCGGGATGTGAGCGCATTGCGCCGTTCATCGTGTCAGCCGGGACCGTAGAACAGCTCGGGCTGGAAACTTGGGCCAGGCTGCACCAGCAGATGCCGGTGTCACGGGATGCCCGAGCCCAGCAACAGGTGGCAGAGATCGCCAGACGCCTCCTTGTCGCCGCAGGGGAGGACCCCGGCCGCTGGGAGGTTCAAGTGTTCGCCCAGCCGCAGGCGAACGCCTTTGTGCTGCCCGGCCGCAAGATCGGCGTGCTCGAGGGCATGCTTCGGATCGCCGGAACTGAGGACCAGCTTGCGGCTGTGATCGGGCATGAGATCGGGCACCTGCAGGCCGAGCACTCGCGGGAGCGGGTCTCCGCCGAGACCTTGCGGCAATGGGGCTTGCGGCTGATCAGCTTTCTGCTTCAGGTCAATGATGTGGCATTCGCCCGTGAGATTGCGGCGCTGCTCGTGGTGGGGGTCGAGTTTGGCCTCGTGCGGCCGTATGGACGAGCACAAGAATTGGAGGCGGACCGGCTCGGTCTGCTGATGATGGCGAAGGCCGGCTACAATCCACACGAGGCAGTAGTGCTGTGGCAGCGCGTGGACCAGCTGGGTAGTGGTATGCCGGCCATCCTGTCCACCCATCCAGCCCCGCAGGACCGTATTGAGGCCATCCAGGGGATGATCCCGGACGCGATCAAGGCAGCGAGAGCCTAAGAGCTTAGGAGGCACGGCCTTACACGATGCCCCAGGCACGGTAGCGGGAGCGACTGGTGAGCTCGCGCGGGCGGGCCCTGCCGAGCTGAACCAGCATTAGATCGACGGCCTTGGGCGTGACCTTCACGAGCGTGGCGCCTAGTGGTCACGCCAGACGGATGGCGCCCGATCAGCGAGCCCCGGAACGTCCGGCCCATGAGTTTTCAGGCGGGCTCATTAGCCTGGCGTGGACCACTCGTGACGCTGTCCGTCGATCGGTGATGGTTATTCCATCCTCGCCATGATCAGGTGTATCTACGATCAAACTACGACGCTCGCGCACGAAGCATCATCGGAGCGGAACAATGGATGACACCGAGAGTGAACCGCGACCCGCAATACCTCCGATCGGAGCAACAAAGACGATCGCAACCCAAGACGGCCGCAATCTCACATATCTCGAAGTTGGAGATCCGCACGGGCCGCTCGTTATCCACAATCATGGTGGCCCCAGCAGCCGGTTTGAGGCACGCCTCTTCGCAAATTCAGCATCGAAGAATCGGTTACGGCTCATATGCGTCGACCGGCCCGGTATAGGGCAGTCCAGTCCTCAAAAAACACGCACCTACTCTGGCTGGGCTGACGACTTGGTGACGATCGCCGACGCGTTAGGATACCACGAGTTCGGAGTGACAGGCTGGTCGGAGGGTGGCCCATGGGCACTTGCGGCGGCTGCTTACATTGATCCTCTTCGACTGCGCCATGTCAGCAGCATCGCGGGTGGAAGCTACGGAACCTTTGGTGACAACTGGGCCGCCGACTACCTTTCTCAAGCCGATGCGCTGGGGGGATTCCTCGCACTGCATTTTGAACCTGGCTTCCGCCTCATGTATGCGACCCTTGGCATCACCGCCAAACACTTCCGCGGGGCCTTCGACAAACAGTTGCGGAAAGCCGTCAACGATTACGACCGACAGATTTTGCTTCAACCGGGTTTCAAGACCGCCTTCTACGAAGCATGTGCCGAATGCTTCGCTCAAGGCAGCGACGGGCTGGTTCGAGACAGTGAACTCCTCTATCGGAGTTGGGCTTTCAACGTGACAACAATCGAAAGGCGAGTCCACATGTGGCAAGGAATGGATGATCGACTAGTACCGGCTTCCATCAACAAAACGATGGCTGACCGAATGCCTGGAGCGGCCTGGCATCCAGTTGAGGGAGCCGGTCATTTTGTGGCTGTCGGTTCAGGGGACGAATTGTTCGGAATCGCGGCCGAGGAACTGGGTGCGTAGCAATATCGCTCAGTGGCGCACGCTAGACGGATGGTACCCGGTCGTCGAGCTCCGGAAGACCCGGCCATTGGGCTTTCAAGTGGGACTTATCCACCTGGCGTGCACCACTAGCGGCACCGTCACCAGCGGGCGCGACAGAAACAACTCCGCCAGCTCCGGCAGCTTCGAGTTCGCCCGACATTCCCTGGTGACCCGGTGCATCAGCTCGCGCGCGAGGATCAGCCGATCCAAATTCTTATTGTCGATCGCAACGGCTTCCTCGACCACTGGGCAGAAGCCTTCAAGTTTCTCGAGGATCCCTGCCCTGTCCCGCGGCCGGAACTTCGGCTGCTTGAACGCGACGGCCGGCGGCAACAGGTGGTTTGTCAATCCGCGGGCCTGTAGGATGGCTCCGGCCATGATTAAGCCGAGCCAGGGCTGGCGGGGGTAGAGGTTGAGTTTTAGCAAGGGTTATGCAGGCCGGGATTGCGGCCTCGGCAGCGATAAGTCGGAATAAGCGATCTTGTTTATTTCACGTTGCAGCCGTTGAAGCGAGATGCCACGGTCGAGCGAGCCATCAGCCCTGCGCTCGCGGCCATAGCGGCGTCCGACCCCACCCCCCGAATGTCCGGTCAGCGCATGGTGGATCTCCTCGCTCAGCCCGGCCTCGCGGCAGGCCCGTTTGAACGTGTGGCGGAACGAGTGAAACGTCTTCGCTGGGTGATCCACCACATGCGCTCCGAGATAGCGGCCGAACCACTTCGTCCAAGCCTTAACTTTCGGATCGATGGGTGGCTCGAACCCAGGCCATAGGGACGCTGCGTTCGCCTGTGAGGCCGCGAGAACGTCCAGCAATCCCAGCCGGATCAATTCGGCGTGGACGGGTACGGAACGTGCGGACGAAGCTGTCTTGAGGCTCTGATCCTCGCCCTCGTTCGTGAAATCGAAGTACCAGATTCCACCCTCCCCCTGGCGCACATCACCAATCCGCAGTTGCGCAATCTCCGTCCGCCTCGCCCCACTGAACAGGGCAATCAGCGGGAACCAGAAGGCCGCCTCCCCTCGTCCGCCCAGTGGGCGCTCGCCATTGGCGAACACCGGCGAGGAAAACAGCCGTCGCAGCTCCTCTAGGCTGAAGGGCTCATACGGCTCTCTTTCCGATTGCGCGATCCCGAAACCAACATGGAACGGATTGGACCAAGCCGGCAGGGCCTCAAAGAATCCGTCCCGCTCCGCCCGAGCAAGGACCCCGCCGAGCAGGGCCAGGATCTTGTTGACCGTCTGGGCGCTCCGCTTTGGATATTGGCTCAGGTCCTGCTTCAGGAGTTCGGGAAGGAGCATTCTGCTGAGGCGCATCGGCAGGGCCTTTGGGAGCTTCGCCAGCGCATCCCGGAAGGCACGGCCATGGGCTTTGGTGATTGCTGTGATCGCCAGATCCCCATGAAGCTCAACAAACCGCCGGACTGCCTGCTCGGCCTCGGCGGCTGACCTCGACCGAGGCTTGCGTGCTCCCCGACTTCCCCCATCGGTCCATCTTTTTAGAGCGCCTGTGATCGTTATACCCTGTGCTTGAGCCAATGGTTCAGGGGTGGGAACCTCCTCGCCTTCAAGCCTGGCATTGATCGACTCAAATGCGCTGCGCTGAGCCTTTACAAACCCGAGTTCCAGTTGCCGCCAGACCGGGTCATCGGGGTGGAGAACGATGCCCCGCTTCGCGACGGCCCGGTTGACGGCGAACCCGATCAGTTCACCCGGGCGCATCTTGGCGGCCTGCGCTCGAACATACTTGTCCAAGTAGGTGATGAGGTACTTGTAGGCGGCGAGGTCATCATCGGTCATCCCGAGCCCATCATGGTGTGCGGGCGCTCCCGGTCGTGCCAAGTCGAGCCCGATGCCGCGAGTGCGCAGGGCCTCATCGCCGTGCAGCAGATCAATCTCGTGCTCGCGAACCAGGACGGTGATCTCGTCAGGGCTGATCCCCGCCGGCGGTCCGTTCTGCAGCAGCTGTCGCGCTTGGTCCACCAAGGCGTGGGTCTCGGCAATGTGGCTCAGGACCTTGCGCTCGGCAACCTTGCCGTCGTTGGTTTGAAGGGAGCGGATAAGCTCGGTCTTGAAGCGACCCGTTCGCGGGTTGACCAGCGGCACGAGCGTCTCGGGCAAGGGCGCGGGGACCGGCTTGCCGGCAAGGTCGTCGGGAAGAGGGAAACGGAACTCGAAGCGGTTGGCGCGGCGCTGGAGATATTTCATGCGGGCCATCGAACCTGAACCTGTAGCACGTGAGTGTAGCACGAGCCTGGCGCAAGCACCTGAAAAACCAACATGTTCTGGAAAACCAACCTCTTGAAAGGTTGATGGCGCGCCCGAAAGGATTCGAACCTCTGACCCCCAGATTCGTAGTCTAAGGCAGAGCTTTGAAATTTCTGACGTTTTTTGCAAACCAAATCCCGAACATGCCGCCGAGTATCAAAGGGTTAACCAGCCCTTTGCAAACCAAACCCTCGTTTTTCACAAGCTTCAAAAAGAAACCGCCGCTCCGGCTGGACCCCGGAACGGTGGCATGAATGTGAAAGCAGAAGCTCACCAAAAGCCTCACCAAAGACAATGCCCTACAGCTGTACAGCTGGCAAGACTCATCCCAATCTGGTCAGGAGACCGATACGCCTTCCAAAGTTGGGAGGCCCTCCCATGAGCGGTCGCCTCCCCTGGTTTAGATGCTTTCCTGCTCCTCTCCTTGGCGAAATCGCCGGCATGGAGGCAGACGAAGGCTATGTGTACATCGTCCTGATGCTGCGCATTTATGAGACAGGAGGGCCTGTCCCTGAGACGAGCCGCACCCTCGCACGGCGCACCGGTTTACGGGAGCAGAGAGTCGTCGCCGCGCTTGAGGCTTTGATCGCAGCGAACAAGCTCGAGCGGCTTTCCGACGGTCGCCTCGACAGTGCTTTCACACACGAAGAAATCGCCTGGCAGGATGAGCGTCGGGACGGGCAGTCGAAGGCTGGAAAAGCGAGCGCCGCGAAACGAGGCAAAATCCACTCTGAACAACGTGAATTAGATCAAATCGAAATAGCTCAACGAAATCAACAAAACGCCTCAACGTCCGTTGAGCGTCCGTTCAACCATAAAGAAGAAGATACAGAGAAAGAAAAAGAAGAAGAAAAAGAAAGTACGACGGCACGTCGTCCGGCTGAGCGCCCGCCCCTTGGAGGGGGGCGGGCTTTGCCGAACTCCCGATCGGAACGGCGCACTGGCCGACGCACCTCGGCACTGAATGCCACGCCTGCACCAACCTTCTTCGCTGAGGAAGGCACACCTCAATACGAGGCGTGGCTGAAGGCTGAAGGCCTCCTCGGTAAGAGCAACATTTTCACTAAGGAGCGCAGGGGGGTTAGGGGACGCTATTACGCGAGCGAATGGCCGCCACAGCACGTCTTTCAGGAGGCGGCAGAATGAACACTCTCAATCTGTTTCAAAGCTCCCTCTATCGATTTAAGCGGCTGCGCAGCGACTGGCCGAGCCACCCACACATCGACTGGAAGCAGGTTAAGAGACGCTTCTTGGCTCTCTTACCTGAGGAGCAGGGCCACTGCTCCCGCCTCGCCGTTCGATATGTCAGGCTCTGCCAGCGCACTGGCAGTCATTTGATAAGCCCTTCCCAAAGGATCGAAGCACGCGGCTGGAGGGATTATCTCGAGGCTGAGCGCAGCGCCGCCCGGGAGTTCGAGGCGAAGAGTACACCGGTCTGGGTCGTAGAGGGCACAGCCGCCTGAGCCGCTTGGCAGCAACACCGTGAGAACAAGGGCAGCGCATGCCGAACCCCGAGAACATCCGATCCGCGCGCGGGTACGGCTGGTGGTTTCCAGCGGCTTTGCCTCCGGATGCCCAGGCGAGGCGCTTGGAGCAGGAGCAGACTGGGTCGCGATCAAAGGAGGTCAGATGAACGCGAAGAAATCAAAGGGAAATCAAATGACGCGACGGGGTGGCAAACGGGCCGGTGCCGGACGTCCCAGCGGGCGCCGGAACAAAGCAACGGTCGAGCAGAAGCTGACGCTCGAAGAACTCGCCCGGGCGCACACCGATACCGCGCTGGCCGTGCTGGTTGAGGTTGCCCAGCACGGCCAGAGCGAAGCGGCCCGTGTGTCTGCCGCTAACTCCATTCTCGACCGCGGCTACGGCAAGGCTCGCCTGCTGGAGCCAGAGGTAATCTCTCCGGCGGCCAAGGCTGAACAGGATGCCGAAGAGGCGGCCAAGGCGCATGCCGAATTCATGCAGTTCCTCGACGAGTCGCTCGCAACGTACGCGGCACGGGAGGAGGAACGGTCCCAAGGGCAACCGGGCACGAGCGAAGCTGGCGCCCTGTCCTAGTGGCGGGATGGGATCGCTCCGAGCAGCGTTCCTGGCCAACCGATCGAAACGACCAACGCAAAGGAGATTGATATGCGTGTAGAACTGCAGTTTGAGGGCGAGGTGGTGATCACGGGCAAACTGGCGGAAGCGGACCTGCGCTCCCTGTTGAGCCTCTTCAAGGACGCTGAGGTGGAGGAAACGTGGCACAGCGCACCCATCACGGTGACGCAGGCCCAGCAGCTCATTGCGCTTCTGGATGCGCCGAGTGTTGAGTTGCTCCGGCAGATCACTCTGGGCGGCGGAAGCATCACCTGGCCACAGGTGCAGAAGATCTGTGACATCAAAGGCACCGACTTTGACCGATACCATTCCTATTATGAGGAGAGGATCGAACAAGCTGTTCGGACGGTGACCCAAGGCAAGCACGCCTTTTTGATCACCTATGAGGATGGCGCTCCGGAATGGTGTACAGATGACTGGAAGGACGCCAAACTCGAGATCGATGGTCCGGCACTGATATCTCTGCAAGAGGTATTTACGGCTTAGCCTCAGGAAGAGCCACTCACCAGGAGGCGTGCGATGCTCGCCCCCTAACCTGGTTTAAGCTGCCATACAGCACCAGGAGCAGCATAGTACTCATAGCCATGCCGGTTCGGTTCAGCCACTTCATGGCAGCAGCGCTCTCTTCAGAGCGCCAGTAACACCAAAGAGGTCCTCGCGTCTCCTCAAATGTCCGGTGATGGTGGACAAGCGGACCAAAGCGCAATGTCCGAGAAGTGCCAAAAGCTGCCGTTTCCGCCATAGTCGGTCTTCAGCACGAGCACAGAAAGGCGATTTGACCCTGCATCGCTCTCAGAACAAGTGCGTAGGCATTTCCATGATGGTATCGGATCCAGCCTGGATGCAGGCGAGGCGCGACGCGGTTTCCGGCATCAGGCGCTCCATGAAGAAGCGGCCGGTCAGAAGCTTCGCGTCCATCTTCTCGGCGACGCCGTTGCCCTGCTGTTTCTTCGAATGTGCGACCTTGGCCATCTTGGCCCACATGTAGCCCATGGCCACGAGGCCGAAGAGGTGCATGAAGTCCGTCGCGCCCGCGCCGGCGTTGTCAGGCTTGGCCATCGCATTCTGCATGAACCACATGGTGGCCTGCTGGAGATGGCTCAAGCCCTCCTGGAGCGGCGCGATGAAGCCCTTCAGGGTGTCGTCGCCGGCATTCTCCTGGCAGAAGGCTCCAACTTCGTTGAAGAAGCCCATGATGGCGCGCCCGCCGTCCTTGCCGAGCTTGCGGCCCACGAGATCCATGGCCTGGATGCCGTTCGCTCCCTCGTAGATCTGCGTGATGCGGGCGTCGCGCACGAACTGCGACATGCCCCACTCCTCGATGTACCCATGGCCGCCGAACATCTGCTGCGCCTTGACGGCATTGGCGAAGCCAAGATCCGTCAGCACGCCCTTCACGACCGGGGTCATGAGGCCCATGTGATCGTCAGCCGATTGCCGCTCCGCCTCATCCGAGGAGCGATGGGCGATGTCGCTCTTGAGCGCCGTCCACACCACCAGGGCGCGAGCCGCCTCGTTAAAAGCCTTGATGGACAGAAGCGTCCGGCGCACGTCCGGGTGCACGATGATCGGGTCCGCCGGCTTGTCCGGGAACTTCGCGCCCGTGAGCGACCTGCCCTGGAGCCGGTCCTTGGCACAGGCGACGGCGTTCTGGTAGGCGACCTCCGACTGGCTCAAGCCTGCCACACCCGCTGCAAGCCTCGCCTCGTTCATCATCACGAACATGGCATTGAGGCCGCGGTTTTCCTGGCCGATCAGCCAGCCTTTCGCCCCATCATAATTCACCACGCAGGTGGCGTTGCCGTGAATGCCCATCTTGTGCTCGATCGACCCGCAGGAGACGCCGTTACGCTCGCCAACGGAACCGTCGTCATTCACGATGAATTTCGGCGCGACGAAGAGCGAGATGCCCTTCGTGCCGGCGGGCGCACCCTCGATTCGGGCCAGCACCAGGTGGACGATGTTCTCGGCCATATCGTGCTCGCCGGCCGAGATGAAGATCTTGGTGCCGCTGATGGCATAGGAGCCGTCGCCGTTGGGAACGGCCTTGGTCTTGAGAAGGCCAAGATCCGTGCCGCAATGGGGCTCGGTCAGGTTCATGGTGCCGGTCCACGCCCCTTCGACCATCTTGGGCACAAAGATCTTCTTCTGCTCCTGGGTGCCGCGCGCGAGCACCACCGCAATCGCGCCTTGCGTCAGCCCGAAGTGCATGCTGAGGGCCAAATTAGCCGAACACAGGAACTCCTGCATGACCGCATTTAGAGTCGCCGGCAGACCTTGCCTCCCGAAGTCAACTGATGCCGAGAGCCCCATCCAGCCGCCGGACGTGTAGTCCTCGTATGCCTCCTTGAAGCCGTTTGGCGTCGTGACAGAGCCGTCCGGGTGCCAGGTGCAGCCCTCTTGGTCCCCGACAGGGTTGGAGGGCACAAACGCCTCCTCAGCAAGCTTGGAAGCTTCGGCCAAGATCATCTTCAATGTTCCCGAGGTCATGTCAGCAAAACCTGGAAGGTTGCTATGGCGCTCCAAGGGGAACACATCCAGCACCAGGAAAAGGAAATCCTCGACCGGAGCCTTGTAGACGGGCATTGCAGCACCTTCTTCTCCTATCGGGGAGGATGCGGCACTAGAATACGCCGACATTCGGCCTCAGGCAGCAGAACTCGTTTATAGCGTATCTAGCCGACACCCGCTTTCGAGGGTGCGATGCCGGCGATCAGCTCGTCCGCCTTCTAAAAGCCGGGAATTTCACGCCTAAACCGCTGGTAGATAGGCAGATCGAGTGGAGCGAAGTGGCTTTCGGCAGGCGGAAGGTCTGAATTGGGTCACACAAGGAAATTGCCATCACTTTAGGAGTGTCTCTTGTTCCGTGCCGAAGCGGACATCCAGTCTACTTC
>NZ_QOIO01000067.1 GCF_003332305.1 Microvirga aerophila
TGATCCCCTCGATGCGGCCCCCGGGCCGCATCTCCTCCGCCGGAGGCCCAAGCCCCCCACGGCCCCCGGCGGACGACTTTGTTGAATTCTGCTGCTTAGAATAGTGGACCCGGCCTGCCGTGCGGTGCTCCCCGCCAGTCCAGGATTATCCATAACTGGCAACATCGTGCCCGGCCCGCGCCGCGAAAACGCGCCCCTCTTGGGCATCGCAAAGGCGATCAACACACGGCAAATAAACCGCCAAGTACGACAGTCTACCCACTTAGAATTACGCCCTAAGATATCCTGAAAAATTCCCGAATTTAGGAAATTAATAGCGTTTTCTATTGCGGCGAAAGTGTGTTCGTATCAGTATTAGTAAGGATCCTTTAGCAGCGGATGGCGATCAAAACGTAGCGGATCACTACAGTTCGCTACAGAAATTGCCATCCTGTTGGATCTAGTGGGCAAGCGGCTTTGATAATGTGTTGGCGGCCCAACCATCATGATCATGTGGTGGCTGGTGACGTGCGCTCGACCACATGCCGCAACTGATTTGGGGGATCAGATGGGAAGCAAAGTTCGTGTCGGCATTGTCGACCAGCATCCTCTGTTTCGGGATGGGATCGTCTACAATCTCGAAGCTCAACCTGACATCGAAGTCGTGGGCCTGGGCGGAACGGCCCGCGACGCCATCCAGATCGCGCAAGAAAAACGACCCGATGTTCTTGTAATGGATAGTGAGATCCCGGGCAGCATGGGCGTCATCGAGGAGATTGCCCTCGCTTTCCCGACTGTCATGATATTGATGCTGACTTCGACGGGTGACGACGAGCAGATTTGTGCTGCGCTCAAACAGGGCGTACGCGGTTGCATAGCAAAGGGAACGACAAGCCGCGAGCTGGTGCAAACGGTTCGTACTCTCTCGCAGGGCGAACACTACGTTTCGCCAAGCATTGCTGCAAAGCTCCTGATGCGAAGCAGTATCACGAAACCTGCTCCAGAGCCGCGCTCGGACCGCTTCTCAGACCTAACGCAGCGCGAAGAGCAGATCCTGTCGATTCTGATCGAAGGTCGCAGCAACAAAGAGATCGGTAACAAACTCGATCTAAGCGAGAAGACGATCAAGCACCACGTGACGAATATTCTGCAGAAACTCCAAGTGCGAAACCGTGTAGAAGCCGCGCTCCTGGCGTCGGACCGTACGCCCAGGCGTTTGACGCCTCTGGCATCGCCGAGAAGCCGGACATCTACTCATTTTGCTTAAAGGAAGCACACCAGCGAAACTGGCGCACTTCGTGAAACCTGTTCTCTTCAACGCCAGAGCGCCAGAATTTTTTCATGCAGACGATCAAGAGCAGGTCTTCGCCTTGCTCCTTAAGCTAAGTGCCGCGCAACTCCGCCATTGGTGATCCTGACCGCGCGAACAGAAGCTTTACTCAGACGAGAAGATCCCACCGGGCCCGTGTGCGACACAGGTCCGCCGCGGCCGTTTAAGCTGCATTCAGTCACGTCCGACCTTAGACCTATCAGCACACGGACCAAAGCCAGATCCGATCCATCTTCATCTTCTTTAGGATTAGTTTTGCCAGAAATCAAAACATCCTCCCAGAGGTCAAGAAAGTCACCGGTCATGAGCTTTTCAAATCTCTCTGGCGTGCCGCAGCTGGCCAAGGACGTCGAACGGCTCAAGGCGGAAGTCGAGGCCCAGCAACTTGTAACGGAAGTACTGGTGCATGGTCTCTTCTCGGAATTTACCCGAACGCAGCTTCTCGCCGGGTTGGAGATTGCGTATCGTGAACTCGCCGTTGGGCTTGGCGAGAATAATGGCGTCGTGTTGGCGTTCGCCGAACAGCAGGATCGCCTGAGGTCCCTGCTGGTGACCTCTCCGTCTCATGCCGAGAGGCTGGAGACTGAAACCTCTACCCTATGATAAAGTAGACCGCGCAGGCCGACAAACGGCCTCACAAGAACGGTATTGTCGCAAGATCCCAGCAGCATCGATAAAACAGGTCTTCTTGGAGAGAGCCAAGATCCCTCTTGCGAGGCTGCACTCGTGTTGGCGACGGAATATAGTTTCAATCTTGGCCAGCAAAGACCCCAGCTTAGGCCTGCTCTCAGTGGCACATCTCAGATCGGAGAAATGTCGAGTACCCATTCGGAAGTATTCGGCAAACAATTACTGCTCCCAGGCGCATACAAATTTTGACAGTTTTTCTCAGTGCCTACATCCTGTGACGCCACGTCAAACGTGGCGCCAATGAGAACAATAGCAGAGAGGAAATGTCGATGAAAATGAGCAAGGCTCTTGGCCTGACGATCGCGCTCGCATTGGCCCCTTGGGTGTCGAACGCCAGTGCTCAAAATGCGACCACTAAGATAACGGTCGCCCTTCCTAACCCATCTGCAATCAACAACTTCCCACTTCATGTGGCAATCGGCGAGAAGATGTTCGAGAAAGAGGGCCTAAGCGTAACGGTGGAGGCGGTTGACGGCTCCTCGCAGGTTCTCCAAGCAATGTCCGCTGGCCAAGCCCAGATCGGCCAGCCAGGGCCAGCCCCGGTGCTTGCCGCTAGGGCTCGAGGGGTCGACGTCGTTTTTATCTACAATCACTTCGCCAAGTCCGTCTTCGGACTCGTGGTTCAAGAGAAGTCTCCGATCAAGACGCCTGCCAATCTTAAAGGAGCCGTCATAGGCGTCGGCACGGCGGACGGCGCAGAGGTCGGCTTTACCCGTGCAATTCTGACCGATCTGAACATGACTGAAGGCAAGGACTATACTTTCCTTCCAGTCGGTGACGGCGGGCTTGCTGCCGCCGCGTTCTTGCGTGGTGACATCAAGGCCTATGCGGCAGCGGTCAGCGATGCCGCCATCATGGAGGCGAGGGGCATCGACCTCCGGGAGATTACGCCGGAGCAATACCTGAGCTACTTCGGCAACGGCTATGCGGCTCTGCGCTCGTTTGTCGATCAGAACCCGCAGGCCGTCGAAAAGTTTGGGAGGGCCCTCGTCCAGGCTACGAAGTTCAGCCTTGATCCGGCGAATAAGGAGAAGGTTCTGCGGCACGCCAAGACGGGCAACCCTCAAGAGGGCGAGGATACGAAGCTTGCAACCGCTCTGTTCGAGCAGGTCAAGGACCGGATTACGCCCGCCGATCAAGCGAAGGGATGGGGCTATCAGCCACCTGAGCATTGGGAACTCTGGCATAAGAGTGCTGTCGCCTCAGGTGTTCTGAAGGCTCCGCTTCCAGATCTGAAAGCTGCATACACCAACCAGTTTGTTGATGCCTGGAACAAAGGCGCCAACTGATGGCGGTGCTGTCCATGCCTGGAGACGCTGATTCATCGGTCGGTCTTACGGGTCGGCCGGTGTACGAATTGCGTGGAGTGAGCAAAACCTTCGCCAAGCGGAATGTGCAGGCGCTCGACAAGGTGGACCTCACTCTTCGCGAAGGTACTTTCTCAGCCATCATCGGCCCTAGCGGGTGTGGAAAATCAACCCTGCTCAAGATCATGGCGGGCTTGCAACCGCCTTCCTCCGGAAGCGTCATCCTTCAGGGCCGGCCTGTGCTGGGGCCGAGGCGGGATATCGGGATGATGTTCCAGCAGGCAACGCTGTTTCCGTGGCGAACGACGATAGAGAACATCGTTCTCCCGATCGAGATCCGCGACGGGAAAGCGGCAGCTCGCGCCAAATACGATCAGGCCCGCCAGCTCATCGACCTCGTCGGCCTCAAAGGGTTCGAGACAGTCTATCCGGGTGAGCTGTCCGGCGGCATGGCGCAGCGCGCTGCTATCTGCCGGATGCTCATTACAGAACCGGCAGTTCTGCTCCTCGACGAGCCGTTCAGCGCTCTCGACGAATTGAGCCGCGACTTCATGAACATGGAGCTGCAGCGGATCTGCCTTGAGCGCAGCGCAACGTCTTTCTTGGTGACCCACTCGATTCCAGAGGCGGTGATCCTGTCAGATATTGTTTACGTGATGTCACCCCGGCCGGGTCGGTTCGTGGAGGCAATCACCGTCGACATACCCTGGCCCAGAACCCTGGACATGATGACAGATCCGCGCTTCGGCGCCCTTGTTCATCGCATTCGCGGTCATCTCGATAAGGGAGCGTTCCAATGACCCAGGCGCACAGCACGGTAGGGACCGCCTCGATGCCAGAGCAAACGATCTGGAGTGAACACGTCTCATGGATCGACCGCGTCCCGCGTTGGGTGTCCATGCTTACCCTTTTGGCGGGTTTCCTCGCTGTTTGGCAGCTCGTCTACATCATTGAACTCGTGTCTCCGATCATTCTACCGTCGCCAGCGGAGACGATCGAGGACTTGTTTGTCGTCGGACGCAACCTTCTGACCGGCGACTACATGCTCCATGCTCTTTGGGTGACCACGCAGGAGGTGCTCCTTGGCTTCATAATCGCCGTCGCGCTTGGTTTTGCTCTCGGCGTTCTCGTAGGCGAAACCTCCTTCGGCGAGCGGGCCGTGATGCCGTATCTCGTGGCAGTCAACACGATGCCCAAAGTGGCGTTTGCACCCCTCTTCGTATCCTGGCTGGGCTTTGGGATCGCATCGAAAGTCGCTCTTGCAGCGTTCATCGCATTTTTCCCTGTAATAGTCGGGACCGCCGCGGGCTTACACGCAGCCGATCCAAATGCCCGCATGCTGTTCAAGACGATGGGAGCCAACCGCTGGCAGACCCTGGTGCAACTCAAGCTGCCGATTGGAATGCCCCATTTCTTCTCAGGGCTGAAGAACGCAGCCGTTCTCGTCGTGGTTGGCGCTGTTGTTGGCGAGTTTCTTGGCGGCGGCAAGGGGTTCGGCGAGCTGATCCGTGTCGCCGCAGCGCAGCTTGATACGCCGCGCGTGTTTTCGCTGATCATTTATCTCAGCCTCCTGGGTCTGGCGACATTCTGGGTCGTGGCCTGGGCGCAGCGTCGGTTCGTCTTCTGGCATAAGGAGAGCGTTACAGAGGAAACTCTTGCGCCATAGGCAAACAAACCCCTTGTCCTGACATTTCGCGAAGCATCACATTCTGCGCGAGCAAGGCTGCTCCAAGCGCCATCATTAGCGCAAAAACGCATACATTTTGGGAGTCGATAATGAGAGTTGGAATGGTTGGCCTCGGTCGGATGGGAACAGCCCTCGCGGCGCGGCTAAAGGGCTTCGACCACGATCTGGTGGTCTGGAACCGAAACCCGGACAAAGCCAAGGAGATGGTCGCGGCAGGAGCCGTTCTGGCCGAAACTCCGGCAGCAGCAGCCAGTCAATCCGAGGTGATCATCACCTGTCTTCTGGACGCCAAGGCGTTGGAGGCCGTCTTCAGTGGCCCCTCGGGCATTCTGGCTGGGGACATCGACGGGAAGCTCGTCATCGAGACCAGCACTGTTCAGCCAAGTACCCAACGTCGGACCGCCGAGCAGGTGGCGGCACGAGGGGGAGCTTACGTAGAGTGCGCCGTCAGCGGCTCCACTGGTCCCGCACGGGAGGGGCGGCTGATCGGCCTCGTGGGCGGGAGCGCCGAGGACGTGGCGCGCGCCCGTCCTCTTCTCGACCAATTCTGCCGCCGGATCGAACATGCGGGGCCCGTCGGGGCTGGAGCCAGCCTTAAACTGGCGGTGAACCTGCCGCTGGCGGTCTATTACCAGACCCTGGGCGAAGCTTATACCATCTGCCGCCATCTCGACCTCGATACGGACCGGATCGTCGACCTCCTCTCGGAGACCTCCG
This sequence comes from Microvirga aerophila, assembly GCF_003332305.1. Lineage (GTDB taxonomy): Bacteria > Pseudomonadota > Alphaproteobacteria > Rhizobiales > Beijerinckiaceae > Microvirga > Microvirga aerophila. The sequence goes on from NZ_QOIO01000067.1 coordinate 5,711, forward strand.
GAGGCGCCAACATTCTGAAGGCGCGTGGGCCCATGGTCGCGAAAGGACTGCGCGGCGACGATCCTCAGCCCGTGACTTTCGACGTGGATTCATTCCGGAAGGATCTGCGAACCATGATCGCAGAGGCGAACGAGCTTGGTTACTCGCTTCCAATCGCCGAGCAGGCGCTTTCGGTCTATGACCAAGCAAGTCGGGAAGGTTGGGGCGCCCGCGACGGGACGAGTCTTACTGGGTACTGGTCCAGCCAAACGCCTCAGCAGAAATCTGGGACGGGTGCTTGAGCTCCTAGAACGGCCGTTCAACGGGTACGGAACGAAGGACAAGCCGCTACTTGGTAGCGATCCAAATTGTGTGTCGGGCCCCACCACGGGCACCGTTGGCGCGCACCGTGACTTCATCGACCTTAAATCCTGCACGACGGAGGCGATGACTGAAATCTTTGTTAGGCGCGGAGGACCAGACCGCGAGAACGCCGCCGGGAGTCAGGGCACTTCGGGCGATGCCTAAACCTGTGAAGTCGTAGAGGTTGTCATTCGCCTGGCGGGTCAATCCCTCTGGACCATTGTCGACATCGAGCAGGATCGCATCGTAGGACGACCGCCCTGATTTTATCAGATGTCCGACATCCCCCTCGTAGATGCCGACCCGAGGATCCTCAAGGCTGTTTCCGAAGATCTCCGCCATGGGCCCTCGCGCCCACGCCACGACAGCCGGCACGAGTTCCGCCACGGTGATCCGGGCTTCAGGGCCGAGTTCAGCCGATGCAGCGCGGAGCGTGAAGCCCATTCCTAAACCGCCGATAAGAATCTGAGGGTTCTCCCGGGTCCGAAGTCTCTCACAGGATAGTCGGGCAAGCGCCTCTTCGGAGCCGCTCAGACGACTGTTCATAAGCTCGTTGTTGCCCAACATGATCGAGAACTCGGCACCACGTCTCTTGAGCCGCAGCTCACCAGCCTCACCAGGAATTTTCGCCACATCGAGCACCGACCAAGGAATCATGAACAGGCCTTCAAACGGTTCGGAGGTGATTTTGCCCGCTGGGAAAAGGATACGCTTGTCATCGATAGTCAAGGGTTAAGGCCGCGCCCCTGGTTCTACCGGCCTCGTGAAACGCCGAACTGGCTTCCTTTCTGTCTGCTCGTGTCGGGCATGATCTCGGCTATCCCATCGACAAATCAAGCGATATCCAGCTCAGGCGTTCGGAAATGACGCGTTGAGCCCGCCCCATTCAGCAGGGCAGGGCAGTGAATGCTTTATCGCTTTCCGCCGGATGGCTTTCCCGACGCGCCGCCCTTGCTTTGGGTCGCGAAAGGCGACGCCGGAACCGCCTCCTTGGGCTTATCCTTTTTGGGCTTTTTCGCCTCGCGGTTACTGCGCTGCTCACCCTTAGCCATGGCTTGTCTCCGGTTTAGCCAGCCCCCTAGATAGTCTCAGTTGCTGGTCGAGTTGTCGAGAAGATGGTCGAAGTCCGCCAGCACTCGGTCGATGAGCCTGAGCCTGCGAAGATCGCTTGCATCCGTATTTTGAGCGAAAAGGCCAAGCAGGTAACGGGCCTTCTCAACCGCCTCCGGCCAGTCGGCGGCCGGTGCGGCTGCAAGGAGGTCTTCGAGCTCGGTCTGTCTTGTTCGAAGCGCCTGCTGATCGGCCTCGACCTCGGAGCGCAGGCGCCGAAGGTCGGTTGCCTTCTGGGCAGCCATGCCGCGATGGGCGTCCAGGTTGGTCGGATGATCGGTCATGGTTTGGCTCCGTCTGCCCGTACCTTTTGGCTCAGCAAAGAATGCGAGCAGTTTCATCATGCGCCCAGCCGGCCTAAGCTCTCTGGATCAGAAGACGGGACAGGGTCTTGGCCGGTCGCACGTTCTGACGGACGGGCTCGGGCGTCACGACGTGCCATTCATGCGCTCGAAGCGCCCAGCCGACGTCCGACAGGCTGCTGAGCGGCTCATGCGGCCAAGCAGGTTCACCACTCGGCGTGAGGATCATGAAGCGCTGCGACGCAGCCTTGCCAACCTGTGCGACGTACAGAATCTCGTCGTCTCGCCTGAGCATCGCGATCGGCTCATAGACGAACGATCCATGGAAGAAGGGTTCGCCGCCGGTCACACGCTCAGAGCCCGTGCGGCGATCTCGCTTTCGCGCACAGCACGCTCGCCGGCGTCGGAGGACTTGATCCTGTATGAAACCTCGCCGGTTTGATCGGCAGGCATGAGGCGCGTAACCTCATAGATGCCGCTCGAACTGGCGCGTTTGTCCGAGAAGCTCGGATGGGTGAGGCGGACCAGCTGACGAACTTGGTACTTGTGGGACATTCTTTTCTCCTAAGGCTCGGCTGACGCCGGGCAGGGTGGGGCGGTGGCTCCTAAAAGGAGTTGTGGCCGGCATAAAGGAAAAGCCGCTCCTCGCCGGAGCGGCTTAAGGGCTTAGGGGCACGGGTGAGGGGCCTGCACCGGCATCAAGGTTCACGCAGTCTGGATATTGTTGACGGCGAGCTTGCCGCTCCGGCGGTCTTCGGCCGTATCAAACGAGACCTTCTGTCCCTCAACCAGACCGCGCATGCCTGCGCGCTCCAGGGCCGTGGCGTGAACGAAAACGTCCTTGCTGCCGTCGTTCGGCTGGATGAAGCCGAAGCCCTTCATATCGTTATAAAATTTTACTGTGCCCATGAGCATTGGGATAGCCTTTCGCATTCGTTGAAGATGCACGTGAACGAAGGCGCGCAAAAGCGCGGCCTCGATGGATCCGTCGATGTAATGGTAAGAAAGTCCGAACGTGCGCGTGGCAGAACCAACAGCGAAACGACCCGAGTGTCCGGCCAAAATCCGATAACAACTATATAAACCGTTTATCGAATAATAACAAGTACTGCCCGTTTCCTTTGATAATAGGAGCAAAAATTATCGGTAATCGATCCGATATAAAGATAAGTCTCACGCACGCTCAATTTGCAGGATGAGAAGCCATTGCCCGCTGAAGAACGGCCAAGATGCGCGGATCTCCCAACTGAGCGACGTTGAACCGAAGAAACTGAGCGGCCGTTTGCGAGACGCTGAACACGTTACCCGGAGCAAGAACGATGTTCTCTTCAACGGCTATGCGGGCAAGCAAAGCGGAATCGTGGCCATCTGGCAGGCGACACCAGAGGTAGAAGCCCCCACGTGGCATGAGCCAAGGCTGGATGCCTAAGGACTCCAGCCTGGCTGCCGTTTCGTGTCTCGCGCGTGCGAGGCGCTGGCGCAGTTCGTCCATATGCTTGCGGTAGCTGCCACCTCCAAGAACATTGGCGATCAGCTCGGTCGCAGCCGGGCTCGGTCCGCCGAAATTGGTGGCAACCTGAAGATCCGCCAAACCTTCGATCCAGTCTGCCCGTGCGGCGATGTAGCCGCAGCGGATCGAGGCGGACAAAGTCTTCGAAAAGCTCCCGATGCGAATGACACGGTTGAGACCGTCGAGCACGGTAAGGCGTGGCGACGGCTCCGGTTCGAAATCGGCAAAGATGTCGTCTTCGACGATCGTTAGGTCGTGAGCCGCTGCTGCACTCAAAAGCCTGTGGGCTGTCTGCGGGGAGATAGTGGCGCCTGTCGGATTATGAAGCGCAGAATTCGTGATGTAGAGGCGTGGTCGTTCCGCGATTAGCGCCGCCTCAAAGGCCTTCATGTCCGGCCCGGAGGGCGTGTAGGGCACACCCACAATCTTGACTTGATGGGCCCTGAGTAGCGCCTGAAAGTTGAAGTAGCATGGGTCGTCGACCAGTACCGCATCGCCAGGCCGTAACAGGAAGCGGCAGATCAAATCGATGGCCTGCGTTCCGGAACTAGTCAGCAGGACTTGTTCGAGCGACGCCTCGATCCCCTCGTCAGCAAACCGTCCGAGCAGCAACCGGCGCAGAATCGGCGAGCCGCGCGTGCTTCCGTAATCGGCAAGCACAGCATTCTCGTCCCGCGACAATGTTCGCAAAGCGCGGCGAAGAGCAGTCTGCGGCATCCATTCTGCCGGCAGCCAGCCACACCCTGGTTTGATAACCGCAGGATCTGCGTCGAGCGATTGACGCGAGACCCAAAAAGGATCAACGGCCTGATCACGTCGCGGCCCGACCTCGGTCAGCGCCATCGGCGGCAATCCGGTGTTGGCAACATAGAAGCCCGAACCGCGCCGGGCACGGATCAGTCCCTCGGCGGCAAGACGATCATAGGCTTCGACGACGGTGGAAGGTGACACCCCCATGGTCGCAGCAAAGCTACGGATCGAGGGTAACCGGTCGCCGGACGCAAGGGCGCGGCTTGAAATCTTCAGACGAATGGCCGTCATCACATCACCAGTTCGTGTACATTCCCGGCTCTTCATTTGATCCAACAATTGCATGGCCTCCTTTATCCATACAGTTCTGTCGAATTGTATCGTACTGTCGCTGTTCGTGCCAGCCTGGGTTTTCTAGCATCTCGGTTCGAAAGCGAGGCACGATGCATCGAACAACGGACGGATGGGGCAGCGGCCTCCTGGGTGTCATTATCTTCAGCGGCTCCCTGCCGGCGACACGGGCTGCTGTGGGCGATTTCTCGCCCCTGTTCCTGACCTCAGCCCGTGCTGCGATAGCCGCGCTTCTTGGAGCAGCCCTTCTTATCGTGTTTCGGCAGGTGAGGCCTGCGCGGGTCGATCTTGGGTCACTGACTGTTGTTGCGCTCGGTGTTGTGGTCGGCTTCCCACTTCTGACTGCTCTCGCGCTCCAGCACATCACGTCCGCGCATTCGATTGTGTTCATCGGCCTCCTCCCGCTTGCGACCGCCATCTTCGGCGTCCTGCGTGGCGGCGAAAGACCGAAGCCTGTGTTCTGGTTATTCTCAGGCCTCGGCAGCGCGACGGTAGCAGGCTTTGCCCTGTTCAATAGTGGCGCCGGTTCGCTGGTGGGTGATCTATTGATGGTGGCGGCCGTAATGGTCTGCGGCCTCGGCTATGCCGAGGGAGCCACGCTTTCGCGAAAGCTCGGCGGCTGGCAGGTCATCTCGTGGGCTCTGCTTCTCTCGTTGCCGATGATGGCGACGCTCGCATTGGTCACGATGCCGGGATCCTGGAACGGGATCGGCGGTCCGGCTTGGCTCGGTCTCGCCTACGTTTCGATCTTCAGCATGTTAGTCGGCTTCGTCTTCTGGTATCGAGGCCTCGCACTCGGAGGCATTGCAGGTGTCGGACAACTGCAGCTTCTCCAGCCCTTCTTCGGCTTTGCGCTGGCAGGCCTGCTACTTCACGAACCGGTCGCCTGGACAATGCTCGCAGCGACAGGATTTGTTGTCCTGTGCGTCGCCGGCGCCAAACGCTTCGCCTGAAAAACTGAAACGAGAACAAGGACAGACCCTCGCGCTTCGTCAGCCCTGAGAGACCTTAAGGATATGACGGCGCTTGGTGAGGATGGGGCCGTTGTCGGTGCGCCGAGCAGCCGGTCGAAATTGCCGCTGCAATTTCAAGAAGGGCTAAAGCAAGTTGGCGGAGGGAGTGTCTGTCGTACTATGGTTCAGGGCTATTCGTGACTATTCGAAATGTGTTTGATTAGTCTGTGATAATTGCACTTTCAAGCTGACGTTTTTCGCCAAAGTTCACCACAATCCCGCACTGTTGTTGGGACCCATGTTGGGGCCTGGCCAGGAACCGAACATGGCGCGAACCACGAGCAGGCTCTCCGCACGAGCCACCGCGACTCTCAAGAAACCAGGCCGACATGCCGACGGTGGTGGGCTTTACCTCGCGATCTCCTCAGATGGGTCGCGACGCCGTTGGGTGTTTCTGTTCCGCTGGAGGGAACCCGGTCAGACAGGTGCCGGCAAGCTCCGTGAGATGGGCCTTGGCAGTGCAAACGGCGAGGTGTCGGATGCATGGTGGCGCGAAGGGTAGCGGCGTGCCCAAAGGGCAGGCCAATGGCAACTATCGCCATGGCGGCTTTACTGGCAAGGCGATCCAGGAGCGCCGCAGTATCTTGGACTTCATCCGTCGTGCAAAGGACGCTCTCTCATGATGCGGATGAGCCTAACAGTGTACACGGTCCAGCGCTCCACCCGTGCGGAGTGATGCACGGGTGCAAAGCGCGATGGTTGTCACAAGCGTCACATGGCGTCTCAAGAGCTAGAGCATCGGACGAAAAAGCGGATCCACGACGCTCCACCTTTCTCCGCTAGGCAGGGGTGGAACGGAGCGGGTCCGACAAATCGTCCGATGCTCTAAGCCATTGAAAATGCTGATGTCGTAGGATCACAAACGTCACATGCAGAAAAACAGGAGTGATTGGCATCGCATAGGGCACTTTAAGGAATTTAAAGATTGATCTCGGTTCGACGTAGCGCATCGGTCAGCTTGTCCGGCCTTAGCGGATCTTCACGGGGCCATACTCTTCGTCGCAGTTTGACCGATACTGTTGAAAAAGTCCGCATCGGCCGATTTTTGCGCAGTCAGCATACAGAATGCTGGGCCTGATCTCGTACGCTGACGTTAGTAAAAGACCGACGCAGCGGCACCCGGGAGTTTTTCAACGAAATCGACCCCATGCGGACATTCACAATCTCTGCTTGGGGTGGCGACCGGGCCACACAGCCTGAGGACTTGATGCCACGTCAGTCAGGTGGCGCTTAGCAATAGTGTATAAGGGCCCCAGTGCCGCCTTGCTCAACCCTGGCGCTCAGTAGAAGTTCGTCCATCGCGTACTCGGGGCACATAACAGGGTCCGGGCATGCACCCTCTATCCCCGATAATTCCAGAACCTTAGAGATTATTATGGAGATTGCTCCGGTTTCAGGGAATGAACACAGAGCGGACGCAGCCGTCCTCCTTGTGCTTGAACATGGCATAGCCATGTGGTGCATCTTCGAGCGGGAATCGATGCGTCGCCAGGAACGATGGATTCAGCTCTCCCTTCTGCGCATGGTCGAGCAGGCGGTCCATGTAAGCCTGTCCATGCTGCTGGGCCGTGCGCACCGTCAGGCCCTTGTTCATGATCGCCCCAATTGGAAACTTGTCCATCACGCCGTAGACGCCCAGGATCGAGAGTATCCCCCCCTTGCGGCAGGCCAGGATTGCCTCGCGTAGCGCTTGGCCGCGATCTGTGTGCATGTACATGAGCTGCTTGGCGCGGTCGTAGGCGTATTGCAGACCGATGCCGTGCGCCTCCATGCCGACCGCGTCAATGCAGGCGTCGGGGCCCCGGCCGCCTGTCATTTCCTTGAGCACTTCCAGGACGCTGTCGACCTCCTCGTAGTTGATGGTCTCGGAGCCAACATGCTCGCGGGCCATCTGCAGCCGCTCAGGCAGGCGGTCGATCCCAATCACCCGCTCGGCTCCCATCAGGAAGGCGCTCTTCTGGGCCATCAGGCCGACGCCGCCGCAGCCCCACACGGCCACCACGTCGCCGGGCTGAATGTTGCAGAAGTCCGCCCCCATGTAGCCGGTCGGGGCCGCATCAGAGAGAAACAGCACCTGCTCGTCCGGCAGACCATCCGGCACCTTGAAGCAATCGTTGTCGGCAAACGGCACGCGCACATACTGGGCGTGCGCTCCGGCATAGCCGCCGAACGCGTGGGTATAGCCGTAGATGCCGGCGGTCGGATAGCCGAGGATGGGCTCCTGTAGCTCGGGCTTGGGATGGGTGTTGTCGCACAGCGAATAAAGTTTGTTCTTGCAGTACCAGCACTGGCCGCAGGTGATGAAGGAGGGCACCACGACCCGATCCCCCTTCCTGACCTTCTTCACCTCAGGCCCGACGTCCTCGACCACGCCCATGAACTCGTGACCGATCACGTCACCGGCCTTCATGGTCGGGATATAGCCGTCGATGAAGTGCAGGTCCGAGCCGCAGGTGGTCGACATGGTGACCCGCAGGATGCAGTCACGCGGATTGACGATCTCGGGATCCTTGACGGTCTCGACACGCAGATCGTTGACGCCGTTCCAGATGAGCGCACGCATGAGAAGCCTCCTCGTCAGCGAGGGTCGGGCCGAGCCGCCGGCTGGCGCTCGGTGGTCGGGATCTCGCCGGTCTGGACGAGGGCCTTGAAGTAGTGCAGCGACTTGCTCGCAAGCGCCGCCGGTAGCGTATTGCCCAGCATCTGGGTGGCGATCCGGCCGAGCATGCCACCGGGTGGATCGAGGCTGGCGCGCAGGACCACCACGGTGCCGCGGTTGCCGCCAGCGGGGCGGAAGCGCACGGACGCTTCCCGGATCAGAGCGCCCCCGCCTTGTGCCTCCCAGCGCATGAACTCGCCCGGCTGGTCATCGGCCAAGCGCATGTCCCAGGAGCCCAGATTGGGGCCGGCGTTCCAGCGTGTCTGCCCATCACCCGTGGGCTGGACATCGGCAAAGGGCGCCATGATCCGCTTCATGGTTTCCGGATCGCGCCAGCAACGGTAAAGTTCGTCCGCGGGAACGTCCTCGATCGTGATCGAACGCTCGACCTCCGGCTCGTGGCCAGAAACTGGCTGTCGGTTCGGACCTGTCCTCGTCCGGCTCCCAGTACCGCGCATTTGGGCGTCGATCAGACCGATGGCGGCCACGCCGGCAGCGGCCGCGAGGGCAAGGCCAACTATGCCAAGGCTGGAACGGTCCCGGAGAGCATCCTGTCGCCCATGCCGTTGACCCGGCCAGGACTGCGCGGCTCCGGTTGCTCGAGGGCGAGCCGGAATATCGTTGCGGACCGGCCGGGGCCGGTCATCGTGTTGGTCCGCCATGGCACACCTCAGTGGTGTTGGGGGATCTCGGAAGCGTCCCGCCTGATGAGATTGGATTACTGACGCTGACCATTGCCGTTCAGCGGGATTCGTGGGGGATAACGGTTGCAAGGGCCCATACGGATACCGGTCGATTCCTGAGGGAAGCTACGTGACTGCAAACGTAACTTTGTAGGCCTGGCTCTATCACAGCCCACCTTACATCACAGAGCAGCCAATGCAGGTGGTCAGTCGTCTTCCAAGTGGTGACTACCGCCCTGATCGGATCAAAACTCTTGGGGCATCCTTCGTACTGTCTAAGCGCAAAGAGACATGAACCTGTGGCTTTAAAGGGGCTGCGGGTTCCTGTGATGTAATAGTGCAGGCAGGGGTGGCCGGGAGGACGCGTAGCCGTAGTTCCTTTTGGCAAGCCGCCCTCACACCCGTAAAGATTTGTCGGAAGGCTGCTCATGATGTGTTTCCAGGGAGAATGAAATGAGCACGGCGGAAGCCTTTCCCAACGGCGGCATCATGGGTGAACGCATGCGGACCCACGACTGGGCCGCCACGCCCCTCGGGCCAGCAGAGACTTGGCCGCAGTCGCTCCGCACCGCCTTAAGCATCATGCTGAGCTCCGCCTTTCCCACCTACCTGGCCTGGGGGCCGGAACTGACGAGCTTCTACAATGATGCCTACATTCCGATCATGGGTGACAAATCGAGCAGCCTCGGGCGGCCGTTCCCTGAGGTCTGGTCGGAGGTGTGGGACACCATCGGTCCGATTACCAAGCGGGCCATGCGAGGGGAGGCCAGCTACTTCGAGGACCTGCCGCTGACTCTCATGCGCAGAGGCTACCCCGAGCAGACCTGGTTCTCCTTCTCTTACAGCCCCATCCGTGATGAAACCGGGGAAGTCGGCGGGGTGCTGTGCACTGTCCACGAGACCACCGAGCGCATCCAGGCTGAGGCAGCCCTGCGCGAAAGCGAGAACAAGCGTGCAGCCATTCTGGAGCAATTGCCGGTTGGTGTGGGCCTCGTCGACCCGGAGGGGAACATCGTCCTGAGCAACCAGATCCTCCAGCAGTACGGCCTTGCTAAAATCCCTTCCAGAGATCCCATCCAAGGTGAGCACTGGCGGGGCTACACCCCTGAGGGCCAGCGTCTCAGCCCCTCCGACTATCCGAGCGCGCGGGCACTGCGGGGTGAAACGGTTGTTCCCGGTGTCGACTTCCTCGTCACACTCCCCGATGGCCAGGAGATCTGGACGCGGGTGAGCTCTGCGCCCTTCCGCAAGACCGCTGAGGAGGGTCTGGGCGCCGTCTTTGTGGTGCAGGTCGTTGAGCGGGAGAAGCGGACGGAGCAGGCGTTGCGCGAAAGCCAGGCGCTGCTCCAGGCTGCCATCGACCTCATCGGTCTGTCGCCCTACACCTGGAATCCGGTCACGGGAGCACTGGACTGGGATGCCCGGCTCAAGGCGATGTGGGGGCTGCCGCCTGATGCTCATGTCGACCAAGAGGTGTTTCTGTCCGGCATCCATCCCGAGGATCGTCCGCGCGTCGAGGCCGCTATCGTTCAGTGCAGCGATCCTGCTGGTCTTGGTATCTACGCCGTTGAATACCGCGTGATCGGGATCGGAGATGGGATCGAGCGTTGGGTGTCCACCCATGGCCAGGTCACTTTCGAGCAAGGCCGTCCCGCTGCGTTCATTGGAGCCGCCTTGGACATCACAGAGCGCAAGCGGGCAGAAGCAGCTCTGCGTGAGAGCGAAGAGCGCTTCCGGCAGTTCGCCGAGAACTCCAGCAACACCCTTTGGATCTTGAATTTCGCGACGATGAACCTCGAATACCTGAGTCCCGCTTTCGAACCCGTTTGGGGCGAGCCGCGGGAGGGAGTGCTCGGCGATCCCAGCCGTTGGAGTCGCTTCCTCCATCCGGATGATCGAGAACGCGCACGACGCGCGCTTGAACGCGTGAGACTGGGCGAAATCAGCACCGAGGAGTTTCGCATCATCCGGCAGGATGGGATCGTGCGGTGGATCCGGAACACCTTCTTCCCCATTCGCGACGCTGAGGGCCGGATCCGCCGCGCCGGCGGCATTGCCCAAGACATCACCCGCCATGATGGGCGTTTCGTGTATGTTGTCGATGCCGAAGAGGCGACCCGCCGAGGTCTCTCCCATTTACTTCGCGACGCCGGCTACAAGGCCAGAGTCTTTTCGTCCGGCAAATCCTTCCTGGAGGCGGCCCCGGCTCTCGCGGCCGGGTGCGTCGTTCTCGACATCGGCCGGTCTGGCGCTGGTGGTCTGGTTGTTCCGAGGGAGCTCAAGGCCCGGCGCATCGGTCTGCCGGTCATTGTTCTGGGGGACGCCAAAGGCGACGTGACCTTTGGGGTGCAGGTGATGAAAGCTGGAGCCGTGGACTTCCTGCCGGTCCCGTATGGTTCGGACCAGCTTCTGGCCGCAGTGGCGTCGGCCGCAGCCAGTACCCATGAGGAAGATGAGCAAAACCAGGAGGCAGGCCGGGTGCGGCTTCGGATCGCCGAGATGTCGGAACGGGAGCGCGAAGTCCTGGCAGGCTTGTTGGCCGGCAGGACCAACAAGGAAATTGGACGGGACATCGGCCTCAGCCCTCGGACGGTCGAGACCCATCGGGCCCACGTCATGCAGCGGCTTGGTGTACAGACCCTGTCACAAGCTGTGCTGGTCGCAACCTCCGCGGGGTTCCAGGCGCCCAGCCCAGGGCCAAACGTGCCTCAGGGATCAGACAAGCCCGAAACCTGACCGCCCAGCAGGAACGCTTTGCTCAAATTGCTGTCCTCGCTGTAGGTCTGCAGAGCGGGAGACCCGCACTGCATCGTAACGGAGCGGGATGTCCCTCAGGGATCATCCGCAGCACTTCCCCTCAGCGCAGACGTTCAAAGGCTACGAGCCCTGACGACCTCCCCGCGACGCCATCGTCAAGGCGACGAGTTGCGTCTATCGAGCATGCGGCTTCAGGTTGGGAGAAGACGATGAGAGCAGTTGTCTATAACGGGCCGCGCGATGTTGCGGTACAGGACGTGCCCGACGCGCGCATCGAGAGGCCGACCGACGTTCTGGTACGGATCACGAGCACCAACATCTGCGGCTCCGACCTGCACATGTATGAGGGCCGGACCGACTTCCCGCGCGGCGGCGTGTTCGGGCACGAGAACCTCGGTCAGGTGGCCGAAGTGGGCAACGCGGTCGATCGGGTGAAGGTTGGGGACTGGGTCGCCATCCCCTTCAACATCGGCTGCGGGTTCTGCAAGAACTGTGAGCGTGGCTTGAGCGCGTTCTGCCTGACCACGGCGGATCGAAGCGTCGTGCCAAACATGGCCGGCGCCGCGTACGGCTTCGCTGATATGGGACCGTATCGGGGTGGCCAAGCCGACCTTCTTCGCGTCCCCTACGGCGACTACAATTGCCTGAAGCTGCCACCGGACGCGGAGGAACGACAAAGCGACTATGTGATGTTGGCCGACATCTTCCCAACCGGCTGGCACGTCACCGAGCTCGCAGGATTGCGTCCCGGCGAGTCGGTTGTCATTTACGGGGCCGGGCCGGTCGGCCTCATGGCTGCTCACTCCTCGATGATCAAGGGCGCCTGCATGGTCATGGTCGTCGACCGCCATCCCGACCGTCTGCGCCTCGCAGGCTCGATTGGGGCCTTGCCCATCGACGATTCCAAGGGCTCCCCGGTGGACCAAGTTCTTGCTTTGACGAACGGCATCGGAGCCGACCGCGGCTGCGAGTGCGTCGGCTACCAGGCACACGACCCGGAGGGCCAAGAGCACCCCAACATGATCATGAACGACTTGGTAAGGTCAGTGAAATTCACCGGCGGTATCGGCGTGGTCGGCGTCTATGTGCCCCAGGATCCGGCTCCGCAGGACCCGCTCTACAAGCAGGGCGAGATCGTTTTCGATTATGGTCTCTTCTGGTTCAAGGGTCAGACGATCGGCACCGGCCAGTGCAACGTGAAGGCGTATAACCGGCAGCTGCGAGACCTGATCTCGACTGGCCGCGCGAAGCCGTCCTTCATCGTCTCGCATGAGCTGCCGTTGGGCGAGGCACCGAACGCCTACCAACACTTCGACGCGCGCGACGAGGGCTGGACCAAGGTGGTTCTCAAGCCCGCCGCGTGACGGGACGGGCCGGGCGGGCAATCACGCGCTCGGCCTGCCAACTCGCCGCACGAGCTCGAACGTGAGGACGCCATGCCGATCTACGACTACGAGTGCCAAGGGTGCGGGCCGTTCACAACGATGCAGCCCATGGCGCGGTTCCAGGACCCATGCGCATGCCCGAAATGCGGGGCTGAATCGTCACGGGCATTTCTCAGCGCACCAGCCATAGCCCGCATCAACCCGGGTGGTCGCATCGCCCACGAAGCAACCCAGCCGAGCGCGACTTACCCGCGGCCCTCTTCGGCGGTGCATCCAGCTGGCTGTGGCTGTTGCGTGCGCCGATTGCCGCTTCCGGGCGCCCTGTCTGCAGGCGGACGGGCCTTCACGTCGCACGGGCCAATACGGCGTAGCGGGCAGTGATGGCTGCAGCGTAAGCAGGCTTGTTGGCCGGCAGGACCAACAAGGCAATCGGACGGGATATCGGCCTCAGCCCTTGGACGGTCGAGACCCATCGGACCCACGTCATGCAGCGGCTTGGCATGCAGACCCTGTCACAAGCCATGCTGGTTGCAACCTCCGCGGGGTTCCAGGCGCCCAGCCCAGGGCCAAACGTGCCTCAGGGATCAGACAAGCCCGAAACCTGACCGCCCAGCAGGAACGCTTTGCTCAAATTGCTGTCCTCGCTGTAGGTCTGCAGAGCGGGAGACCCGCACTGCATCGTAACGGAGCGGGATGTCCCTCAGGGATCATCCGCAGCACTTCCCCTCAGCGCGGACGTTCATGAGCCACGACCCCTGACGACCATCCCCGCAGAGACCTGCGCCGTACTGTGACGAGTTTCGGACGCAGGAGCCTCAGCATCTTCGTTGGACAAGAGGAGGAGGAAGGCATGCGAGCCCTCGTTTGGCACGGCAAGGAAGACATCCGCTGCGACACCGTCACTGACCCTGAGATCGAGCAGCCGCGCGATGCCATCGTCAAGGTAACCAGTTGCGCCATCTGCGGCTCGGACCTGCACCTGTTCCACAACTTCATCCCGGCGATGCTGCCTGGTGACATCATGGGGCACGAGATGATGGGTGAGGTCGTCGAGGTCGGGCCCGAAGCGAGGGGCAAGCTCAAGAAGGGGGACCGCGTCGTTGTCCCCTTCACGATCATCTGCGGCGAGTGCGATCAGTGCAAACGCGGCAATTTCTCGGTGTGCCAGACCACCAACCGCAAGAAGGATCTCGCCGACAAGGTCTTCGGCCACGCGACCGCAGGCCTGTTCGGCTACACGCATCTGACCGGCGGCTATCCTGGCGGGCAGGCCGAGTATCTCCGCGTTCCTTTTGCCGATGCGACGCACATCAAGGTGCCGGATGGTATCCCGGACGAGAAGGTTCTCTTCCTCGGTGACATCTTCCCGACCGGATGGCAGGCCGCTGTCCAGTGCGACATCCAGCCGACGGACACGGTAGCGATCTGGGGCTGCGGTCCTGTCGGTCAGATGGCGATCCGCAGCGCCATTCTGCTCGGTGCCAAGCAAGTGATCGCCATCGATCACCTGCCCGAGCGCCTGGAAATGGCGGAAGCTGGTGGCGCCATCACGATCAACTTCGACGAAGAGAGCGTGGTCGAGCGTCTGAACGAACTCACCGGCGGCGAGGGCCCGGAGAAGTGCATCGACGCCATCGGGATGGAAGCCCATGTGTCGCCCTCCATGCCGGATACGGTGTACGACCGCGCCAAGCAGATGCTGGGAGCCGAAAGCGACCGGCCGCACGTCCTTCGCGAGATGATCTACGTCTGCCGCCCGGCAGGGGTGATTTCGATCCCCGGTGTCTATGGCGGGTTGGTCGACAAGATCCCGATGGGTCAGCTGATGAACAAGGGGCTGACCATCCGGACGGGCCAGACGCACGTCAACCGTTGGACCGATGATCTTCTGCGCCGCATCGAGGAGGGGCAGATTGACCCATCGTTTGTCATCACCCACACGGTCAGCCTCGATGAGGGACCCGAGATGTACAAGGTGTTCCGCGATAAGCAGGACAGCTGCATCAAGGTGGTTTTGAAGCCTTAAAGAACCGGGAGAGAAGACATGACTTATTACATCTCGAACATTGCCCGGTCCAAGGGTGACCCGAAGGTCATCCACTCCGGCCCCAGCTCGCTGGGGACGGTCGACCGCCTGGCCAAAGCGTTGGGTTGGTACAGCATCGGTCTGGGCATAGCGGAGCTAGTCGCGGCGGAGCGCATCACCCGGGCGCTTGGCATGGAGGGGAAGGAGGCCCTCGTGCGGGCCTATGGCGTCCGCGAACTCGGGCACGGCATCATGTCACTCTCCCCCGACAAGCAACTCGGACTGTGGAGCCGGGTGGCCGGAGACGGGCTCGACATCGCCACCCTGATGACGGCTATGCGGCATGACAATCCGAAGCGTGACAATGTCGGGATTGCTCTTGCGGTGGTGCTGGGGGTGACGCTGCTCGACATCATTGGCGCGCAGGGGGTCACGGCCCGCCACAGCCGCCCCCGGGGGCGGCCACGCTCCTACCGAAATCGGACAGGCTTCCCGCAGGGTGTCCAGGCGGCGCGAGGCGCAGCCAAGGACTTCCAGGTGCCTCCGGACATGCGGGCCGCACCATCCCTCGCCGCTGTGTCCGATCGTGCCCCGCAAGAGAGAGTACGTTCTCACTGAACTCTCGACGATACGGCTGCGCTCGAGCGGCGCTCACGCTGTGAGAGGGCAGCCGTATCCCACACGATCATTGCCAGGCGATGGAGGTGACCATGCTCAGGCACGCAACAGTGACCCTGCTTTTCGGAACGCTCCTGGCCACCCCATCCATGGCACAGCAGAGTGCAGCACCGTCTCAGGGTACGGCGCAACTGCACCAAGTCGCCAGCTTTGAACACCAAGTGACCGGAGTAAGCGTTTCGAAGGATGGGCGCATCTTCGTCAACTTCCCGCGGTGGACAGAGGATGCACCGATCTCGGTGGCCGAGGTGACGCGCGACGGCCAGATCAAACCTTACCCGGATGATGAGTGGAATTCCTGGCGCAATGCCAAGAAGAACGAGATGTCAGCCGGCGATCACTTCGTGTGCGTCCAGAGCGTCGTGGCCGATGCGCACGGCAATCTCTGGGTTGTCGATCCGGCCGCGCCAGCCACAGCAGCCGTTGTGAAGGGTGGGCCCAAGCTTGTCAGGATCGACCTGAAGACAAACAAGGCTGCGCAGGTGATCCGCTTCGACGAGGCGGTCGCCCCGCAGGGCAGCTACCTGAACGACGTGCGGTTTTCGCCGGATGGGCGTCATGCCTACCTGACCGATGCTGGGGCGAAGGGTGCTCTCATTGTCGTGGATCTACAGAACGGCAAGGCTCGACGCGTTCTTGACGGCCACCCGAGCACCCAACCGGAAAAGGATGTGGTGGTGAAGACTGACGGGCAGGAGTTGCGCCGGCCCGACGGGCGCGGGGTCGAATTTGCCGCCGACAGCATCGCGCTCTCTCCCGATGGGCGCACGCTCTATTGGAAAGCCCTGACCGGCCGGACGCTCTATCGCATCACGACGGATGCCTTGGAGAACCCGCGTCTATCCGAGAAGGACCTCGAGGCTCGGGTGGAGCGTGCCGCCGAAACCGAGCCGACGGATGGCCTTTGGATCGACGGGCGCGGGCGGCTTTATCTGAGCGCGATCGAGCAGGATGCCGTGAAGGTCCGTGAGGGGGATCGCATCGCCACCCTTGTTCAGGACAAGCGGCTGCGCTGGCCCGATACATTCTCGGAGGGACCCGACGGGACCCTCTACGTCACCAGCTCCCGCATTCAGGACATGAGCTGGTTCAAGCCCGAGACCGGCCCGCGCCTTGAGACGCAGCTGTGGCGCATCGAGCCTGGACAGAACGGGGAGGCGACCGGCGGCTCGGTCGAGCAGCCCAAACGACCCTGACGAAGCAGCTGGGATGACAGGAGGCAGCCATGATGGGGCGACTGGAGCAGGGGCTTGGAATACTGCTGATCCTGATCATCCTGCTCGATATCTTTCTGATCGTACTCTACGCCCGGATCGGCACGAGCATCATCGGATCCAGGGTCGGGCGGCTGGTCTGGGCCATCTTCGTCGCAGCCTCAAAGGTTTTCGGCTCTAGACAAGGAGCCGTTCTGTCCTTCTGCGGTCCGATCATCCTCGTGTTGCTGGTTGGGGTCTGGGCTCTCGGGCTGACGCTCGGGGCGGCGTTGATCATGCACCCGGAACTCGGCACGTCCATCCGCGCCAGCAATGGCGAGACGCCCACCGACTTCGTCACCGCGATGTATGCCGGCGGCACCAGCATGGCGATCGTCGGGGCAAGTGACTTCACCCCGCACACGAGCCCGATGCGGCTGCTCTTCCTGTTCAACTCGCTGATCGGCATGTCGGTGATGTCGCTGACGCTGACCTACCTGATGCAGGTCTATACAGCGCTTCAGCGGCGCAACGTGCTGGCCATGAACATCCATTTCCTCTCCGGGTGCACAGGCGATGCCGCCGAACTGCTGGCCCGTCTCGGACCTCAGGGGCAGTTCAGTGGCGGCTACACGAACCTGTCGGAACTCGGTGTCGAGATGACCCTGGCCAAGGAGGCCCACCACTTCTATCCGGTGCTGTTCTATTTCCGCTTTAGTGACCCCTACCACTCGGTATCCCGTTCCACGCTGGTCGCCTTGGATACGGTGAGCCTGATCAAGAGCGCCCTGGATGATCAGAAGCACGGCTGGCTGAAGGAGGCAGGAGCCGTCGTGCAGCTCTGGGAAGCATCCATGATGCTCGTCACCACCTTGGAGAACACCTTCCTCCCGCATGGGGCACCGGACCGGGAGGCTCAGCCGGACCAGCGGACCCAGGACCGCTGGCGAGCACGCTACCGCGCTGCCCTGCTTCGGCTTCAGCAGGCGGGGATCGAGATCACGGCTGACGGGCAGGCCGGTGCCGAGGCCTACATCTCCTGCCGAATGCAATGGGACCATCACATCACGAACTTGGCCCCTTCCATGGCTTACAGCATGAAGGAGATCGATGCCGCAATAAGCGGTTTAGGATCGAAGGACAGCCTGAACGATCCCAGGTTCCGCCTACACGTGGCCGAATAGGGGGAGCTGATCCGATGGAGGTGAGAAGGCCGCTCAGCGAGACGGCCTGCGAGATCCTTGAGTTCTTTCGTGAGACCCATCGAAAACCCGGCGCCCGCATGACAATGGCAACACTGGATGCGCACTTCGGGACAGATCCCGCCGTAGCCGTGGCTATTTCGGAGTTGAAGCAGCTTGGATACGTGACCGTGCCGGACGCTGGGACAGTCGAACTGACGGACCCTGGCTTCGACGCAATCCATCGTGGCGATGCATGAGCGTCTTCTTCTGGCACTGGGCTGACCTTATCCCGACATCCCTTGTCGTGCGTAAAGCGGACCTTCATTTAATCCGCTCGACGTTAAACTTTGACCCGATCCGGACTTTGGCGTTGCCCCCGCCGGCCGCAAACCGCCTTCACAGGTGCCTGTCAGAGTATCGTCGCCACCGAAGTGTCTTGGTGGTATCCTGGTCGAGCAGCATTGCAACCTTCGGCAGGTTGAGGGACCGGGCTGTGAATAGGGCCGGCCACGCCTTGGGCCGGTACATCTCCTCGGGGAGAGCGCGATGACGACAGCATGGGTTGAGCGCCGGTTGGCCGCAATCCTGGCCGCTGATGTCGTCGGCTATTCCCGCCTCGTCGAACATGACGAGGCTGGGACGTTGTCGGCC
>NZ_QOIO01000068.1 GCF_003332305.1 Microvirga aerophila
ACTGAGCAAAAACAGATCACCCATTCGGAGCCTCCTCGACAGGAGGCTCTGAATCACACCTCAATCTAAATTAATAGGTCCTGGGTCTAGACCACCTGGATCGTTCTCGACTTTCTCATTCAGGAGCGCTTGGACGGCGAGGTATAGGAGTCTCGGCGCTGGAGCTCAGCCGGGAGGAACGCAGTCCAGGCTTCACCGCATGATCATGCGGGGAGCTCGCCGTTCCACCACAACCGCCTGTCGTCCAACGGTTGAGCGCGGTGAGGTCGACAGGCGGCTTGGCGTACGAGCTGCTGGTCGGGCAGCTTTCAGGACTGCCGTTCTCACCTGGTCTTCCGGCAAGCCCATCAGCATCGCGGCGACTTCCGTTTGGCCTCTGACATCATCGGCTAACCCTTGCGCGGCAAAGATCGCCTCGTCGAGAGTCGGTGGCTCGAAGCGAATGCTGGAGCGGGCGCCGCCGTGCTTGTTCCTGACTGTTGGCATCGCTGCTGGTCCCAAGACGATCAACGGATGAGGATGCACGGGTAACCCGTGTCACAAAAGCAGACGCCCGCCATTGGGCGGGCGTGAACCTTAGACAGGTTGACGTATTTACGCGACGGCTGCCTGACGCGCGACACTGGCAATGTGGAAGCGCGAAATGCCCAGATCAGCCAATTCGCGATCGGAGAGCCGCGACAGCTCACGGACGGTTTCCCGGTAGAGCGCGTAGGCACGGATCTTAGACAGGCTGTAGGTAACGAACATGGATTCCCCCAGCAGGTGACCGGCCCCAACGGCCGTAGATCGTTGCTCTTGCGACAAGGCCCATATAGGAGTGGGCGCAGGTGCTGAGGAGCAGCCACCTGGAAGGTCTGTTATGCTTTAGTCGCATAGTGCCCCTGTCGGCGCTGGATCACTCAGCGAGACTGCATCGTGGCCATAGTGAGGTGTCAACCACCCTTGACGAACACCCTGCAATCTGGATTGACTGATGAGCGGCGCACCCTTGTCTGACCTATACCCGCACACCCCAGATGGGCGCTATTTTGTGGTGCGTGGCCGACTTTGGCGGCTGAGTAACCCTCGGCTTGATCCCAAGGTGCGTGAAGTCCATGTCCAAGAGTTGATGGCAGCGCGCCGGGCCATCCGTAGTGCCGAACGTGATGCCGAGGCTTTGGCCAGTGCGCGTGCTCGGGTTGATGCCGCCAAACGTGCCTTGGGCGAACGCGGACCGGTCTGGTGGACCGATGGCGCGCCTGACTATAACCGACGGCTGGTAAGAAATACGCCCTATGCCGAGTGGTTTCGCTTACTCAGTACGAGCATAGATCGTGATCCATAGATGAAGCGCCGCGGGGAATGTAGCGCAATTCAGGGATAGGGCCCCACTGCCCGCAAGACCCGATGTCATCGCCTATTGATCTGCCGGGGGCAGGAACTGCAAACCCATCAAAGCTCGGTTCACCGCAGGCATGTTGAATTACCAACCAGCAATAACGGCACCCTTGAAGCGCTTATCGATGAACTCCTGCACGTTGGGGGACTGGAACGCAGCCACCAACTGCTTGACCCAAGGCTTATCGACATCCTGACGACGCACCACGACCTCGCAGATGTAGCGGGATTGCGGCCCCTCCCTGACAAGCGACTCCAGAGGATTGAGCCCTGCCTGAAGAGCATAGTTCGTGTTGACCGCAGCGGCATGAACGTCATCGAGAGAACGCGCCAGTTGCGCTGCTTCTAGCTCGATGAACTTGATGTTCTTCGGGTTCTCGACAATGTCGACTGGGGTGGCCTTGAAGCCGGCATCGGGGCGCAGCTTGATCAAGCCGGTGGTCTCGAGGAGCAGAAGCGTGCGTGCCTCGTTGCTGGGGTCATTCGGGATGGCGACCGTCGCGCCTGCCGGGATCTCATTCACGGTCTTGTAGCGCTTGGAGTAGAAGGCAATCGGAACCAGAATTGTCTTGCCAACAGGGACAAGGTCATAGCCGCGGGCATCGATCTGGGCCTGCAGGAAAGGTCGGTGCTGATAGGAGTTTGCGTGCAGGTCTCCGGCCGCAAGAGCGGCATTCGGCCCAACGAAGTCGCTGAACTCCACTGGCTCGATAGTAAGCCCTTCGCGAGCTGCATTCGCCTTGGCGACGTCGAGGACCTCCGCGAATGGCCCCGCCGTGACGCCAACCTTGATCGTTTCCGCTTGGGCGCCCGCAAGAGCAAGCAGTGAAAGGCATGAGGCAGCAAGCAAGCGTCGCAGCATGGAAATTCCTCTGGGTTTGAATGCCCCTGCACCGAGAGGTAGGTGCTTTCCAGCAGTTTGATCAGACATTCGTTTGCTGTCAAGGAATCGTTCGTAATAAAGAACAATAGCACCCGCGCGAGAGAGGAAGTCCCACAAAATGCGGTTAAGGTTTGTTTGGGTCGCTATCGAGTTCTGAAGAGTTCTGAGCTTCAACTCTCAGCTGCCGAGCCCGAAAAGGGGTTTGCAGAACCCGGACATGTTCTATAAAAAGGACATAGAGCCAGAGGTGCCAGCCGAGCAGGGGTTCCGATGAAGAAGCAGATCCGCCTCAACGCGTTCGACATGAACTGTGTGGGTCATATCCAGCACGGCCTGTGGACGCACCCGCGCGACCGTTCCACAGCCTACAACACGATCGAGTACTGGCAGCACCTGGCCAGGACTGCCGAACGCGGCCTGTTCGACGGCATCTTCCTGGCCGACATCGTTGGCGTCTACGACGTCTACAAAGGCAGCCCAGCCCCGTCGCTGGAAAATGCCGTCCAAGTGCCTGTGAACGATCCGCTCCTGGTGGTGCCGGTCATGGCCGCGGTGACCAAACACATCGGTTTCGGGGTCACCGCCAATCTCACGTACGAGACGCCATATCTATTCGCCCGCCGCATGTCGACGCTGGATCATCTCACCAGGGGGCGCGTGGGGTGGAACATTGTGACCGGCTATCTCGACAGCGCTGCCCGGGCCATGGGCTTCAAGGGGCAGCGGGAGCACGACGACCGCTATGATGTGGCGGACGAGTTCATGGAAGTGGTGTACAAGCTCTGGGAGGGCAGCTGGGAAGGCGACGCGGTCGTGCGAGACCGCGAGCGGCGTTTATATGCGCGTCCGGACAAGGTGCATCGGATCCAGCACTCGGGTCGTCACTACAACGTGGATGCCATCCATCTGTCAGAACCGTCGCCGCAGCGGACGCCGGTGCTCTATCAGGCGGGCGCCTCTGCTCGTGGCAAGGACTTTGCAGCCAGCCATGCCGAGTGCGTCTTCCTCTATGGCCCCAATAAGGAGCAGACCCGCAAGGCGGTAGAGGATGTGCGGCAACGGGCCGCTAAGTTGGGGCGAGATCCAAACGGCGTACAGCTCTTCCTGGGACGCGCCATCGTGGTCGGGCGCACGCGGAAGGAGGCGGAGGAGAAGTACGAGGAGTACCTCAGCTACGCGAGCGCAGAGGGGGCGCTGGCGCATTTCTCGAGCACGGTCGGCATCGACTTTTCACAGTACGACCTTGATGAGCCGCTCCAGTACCAGAAGACCGACGCGATGGCGTCGATGCTGGAGGCATTCACCCGTGACAGCTCGCAGGTCTGGACGTTACGCAAGATCTTCGACAAGGGTCTGGGGGCGCGCAACCCACCCTTGGTCGGCTCTGCCGAGGAGATCGCTGACGAGCTCCAGTCCTGGGTTGAGGAGACCGGTGTTGACGGCTTCAACATCAGTCGCGTGGTGACGCCGGAGACGCTGGAAGATTTCGTCGACCTTGTCGTGCCCATCCTACAGGAGCGCGGGGTTTACAAGCGGGATTATGCCGAAGGCACCTTGCGTGAGAAGCTGTTCGGCAAGGGGCAGGCACTTCTGCCCGACACTCATCCCGGCGCGTCGTACCGGACGCTAGGGCAGAGCCGGGATGCAGCCGAGTAGCAGCGACTTACGCACCAACGCACGAGTGATCTTGGACGGAATCGAAATGGTTCACGCGATGCGCAAACGACAGACGAAGTACGTCTGTAACTCGCACCTCGCGCTTACGGAGCAGTTCGAGCAGCTCGTTGCATAAGCGCCTACTATCTACTCTGGCATCTCTGCGTCTTGTGCCAGAAAGTGCGACAGAACCGTCTCTAGCGCCGTTCGCCCGCAATTTTGAACTTTGATCCTAAAGTGCCGACATGACATCAACCCCCGTTCGCGGAAAGTTCAGTGACATGAAACCGACTCCTTTTAACAGAAAGCTCTTAGCCACTCTTATCCTCACAGGATTCTGCGCAGTGCAGGCCATGCCGGCTCATGCGCAGGAAGCGCCTGTGCGAGGTGGGACTTTGAACGTCCATATGAACGCCGAACAGCGTGTCGTAAACCCGGCCATCCGGGCATCGGTTGATGTCTATCTCGTCGGAAGTAAGATTGTCGAGTCCCTCGTCGATTTGGATAGCGAGGGAAAGCCGGTCGGTGTCCTGGCCACTGCGTGGAAGAGCTCGGACGACGGCAAAGTCATCACCTTCACCCTGCGTGAGAACGTTCAATGGCACGATGGCAAGCCTTTCACCTCTGCAGACGTGCAGTACACGGCAATGGAGCTTTGGAAGAAGTACCTCAATTATGGTTCGACTCTGCAGCAGAATCTGCAATCAGTCGAAACTCCGGATCCTCATACGGCTGTGTTTAATTATTCAGAGCCGATGCCATTGGACCTGTTGCTGCGGGCGCTGCCAGACCTGGGCTACATCGCCCCTAAGCACATCTATGAAGGCACCAACGTTCTCGAAAACCCAGCAAACATGGAACCCGTTGGCACCGGCCCGTTCAAGTTCGTCAAGTACGAGCGTGGCCAGTACATCATCGCCGAGCGTAATCCTAACTACTGGCGCCAGGGTTTCCCCCATCTGGATCGCATCATTTGGAGAGTCTTGCCGGACAAGGCTGCGGCCGTTGCCGCGCTGGAGTCGGGCGCCCTGGATCTGAGCGCCTACACGTCGTTGGCGTTGGCTGACATCAACCGGTTGCAGGGGAACGAGAATTTCACTGTGTCTACCAAAGGCAACGAAGGCAACGCGGTTCAGAACACGGTGGAGTTTAACTTCCGCCGACCGGAGCTGGCGGATCTGCGTGTTCGCAAAGCTATTGTGCATGCAATCGATGTAGATTTCTTTGTCGACAACATGTTGTACGGCTTCGGTAAGCGGGGCCAGGGTCCTGTTCCGCAATCGTCCGACTTCTTCACACCAGGGGCGCCCGACTTGAAGTACGACGTGGAACTCGCCAACAAGCTTCTTGACGAGGCAGGGTATCCGCGCACCGGATCGACCAAGCAGCGCTTCAAGCTGCGCCTGCTGCCTGCGCCGTGGGGCGAGGATGTAAGCGCGTTTGCAACATTCACCCAGCAATCGCTGGCGGAGGTAGGGATCGGCGTTGACATCGTTCAGCGCGATGCAGCCGGCTTCTTGTCGGACGTCTATAAGGACTGGAACTTCGATATTGCCACCGGGCGCCATCAATATCGCAGTGACCCGGCTGTGAGTACGACGGTTTGGTATCGCTCGGGTGCTCGCAAGGGTGCTCCCTGGACCAACCAATGGGGTTGGCAGAGCAGCGAGATGGACAAGGTGATCGATCTTGCCGCGGTCGAACTGGATCCAGCCGCGCGCAAGCAACGCTATGCCGCGTTCGTGAAGTTGGCCAATAGCGAGATCCCGGTCTGGATGGCAACCGATCGCGAATTCATATCCGTCACCAACAAGAAGCTGCGTAACGATCACAATACACCACGTTGGCCCTCCAGCAGCTGGTATGATCTCTGGCTGGCGAAGAAGT
This sequence comes from Microvirga aerophila, assembly GCF_003332305.1. Taxonomy (GTDB): domain Bacteria; phylum Pseudomonadota; class Alphaproteobacteria; order Rhizobiales; family Beijerinckiaceae; genus Microvirga; species Microvirga aerophila. The sequence continues at coordinate 5,807 of NZ_QOIO01000068.1, forward strand.
AAAGGCTTGGCCATGAAATTGGACTCGAACCCCTATTCATTCCCGCTGCATGGCGAGTTGACGACGCGCAACACCACCCTGTTGGTCATCGACATGCAGGGTGACTTCTGTGCCGAGGGCGGCTACATGCATCAGTTCGGCTTCGACCTGACGGCCTTGCGTCGACCTATTCCGGTCATTGCCCGCGTCATGGCAGCATGCCGGGCCATCGGGCTTCCCATCATCCACACGCGAGAAACGTTCAAGCCAGACCTGTCGGATGTGCAGCCACATCGCCTCTGGCGGGGAGCCGATGGCAAGGGGGTTGCGGTGGGGGATCATGGCCCCCGGGGGCGCTACCTGGTTGAGGGTGCCGAATGCTGGCAGATCATTCCGGAACTGGCGCCCTTGGAGGATGAGGTCGTGTTCGACAAGCCATCGTACGGCGCATTCGGCTTCACGGGCATCGAACGCCACTTGCGTGACCATGGCATCCAGAACCTCATTCTGACGGGCCTGACAACCGACTGCTGCATCCATACCAACGTGCGAGAGGCCCTGGACCGCGGTTTCGACTGTGTCACCCTAGAGGATGGCACAGGGGCCTGCTTCGAGGCGGTTCATGAAGCGGCCATTCAGCTCCTGATCAAGAAGAGCGGGGTCTTCGGGGCTGTCGCGAATAGCTCAGCTCTGCTGAATACCTTGGGACGTATGTCGTCGTGAATGCAGGCACTCCCGGCTTATGGGCCGGAAGCGCCTGCATTGAGAACTACCTGGGGACTGAGAGATCCTCAGGCCACACGACTGGTGCGCTGGGCTGTCTTCTCCGCCTGAACCGTCATGGTTCGTGTTGCCTCATCGGCAACCTGAACGGTCAGTGAGGCAATGCGTCGGCTGTTGGCGAGGGTCTGCTCCAGATTGTCACGCAGCAGAGAGCTCTGCAGCGCCACAAAGTCTGTCACCGACCGGCAGCGCGCGAGGGCATTCAAGCCCTCAAGGTTCTTCTGCCAGCGCCGCTGGCTCAGCTCGAGCCATTCGCGCGAGACATCCTGCACGCCACGGGCCAGCACCGTGCCGGATTGCGCGACCGCGCGCAGGTTCTCCGAGGCTTGCTCAGCCAGATCCTGCGCATCGCCGGTGGGGAGATTGAACAGCCGCAGGGCCTGGTCGGTCGAGCGGCGGGCCATTTCCGAGGCCGCACCAAAGCTGGTCTGCAGGGTCTCCTGCATGGCCCGGGCCGCCGTCTGGGCACCTTCCGCTCCGGCCCGGACGGTGTTGGTCACGTCATCCGCAACCTGCTGCACCGTCTCGGCCTGCTCACGTGCGCGCCGGGCCTCCGCCCGCTTTGCCTCTTCCATGCTCGCCATCTCGTCCTCCACGTTCTTGGCTACAGCTTCGGCTTCCTCGTCGCTCAAGACCTTGAGCACTGCCGGAAGCAGCTCCTTCTTGTCATCGCGAAGATGCTGCTGGAACACCCGGCGCAGCTCCATCACTTTGCCGAGGAACTCGCCATTGTTCTTCGGCGTGTTCTGCAGCTCTGTCAGGAGCGCATCCGTTTCCTGGTTGTCGCGGACAGCCTCCTGCACGAGGTCCTGCATCCCGTGCTTGCGCAGGACGGGGAAGAGATGCTGCTCCTGGAGGCTCGCCAAGAGCTCCAGCTCCTCTTTCAGGTCGGAGAACAGGCGCTCGCGGGTTTTGACGGCAGTGTCGGACGTGGCAAGGAGCTTCTCAAAGAGCTCGTTGGCCTTATCCGGCGGTGTTTGGCTGTATGTCCCGTTGGTGGTCATGGGTCCTCGCACGCCTTCAAAGAGACGATCTTGCGGTTAGGGCCGGTACGATCTGGGGTGAACCGGGTGATGCCGGAGGCGGCTGGGTCCGGCTGTGTTAACCTGAGTTAATCACGGGTCTGTGACAGTGACAGTCGGGATGCTACGTCGGAACCATACGGAGTGACACCATCTGAGCGGGTTCACGCTCGCAAGCAGTCAAAAGCCAAGCTTGTAGATACCGGACCGAGATGATCATCTTGATGATCCTTCAGAAGCCACCAAAATTGTGCGCCGTTTAGGCCGGGGTTGGCACCTAGAAGGAAGACGAGGGGCGGTCGCCTTGCCAGCAGCAAAGTTCCATAATGTTTGTTCAACGAAATTCGCGACCGCCACATCGCGGCGAAAAACGCCAATCCCGCCTCTGCGGGTGCTTCACAGAACTTTGTAACTTTTCGAAGCGGTTGCAACAGGTAGACAGATCGAGTTTGACCCGCCTCCCACGTCGGGCTTTTGTGAGAATGTTCGTTGCTCAGAACAGCGGTTGGAACTGCATCTAGCACCAAAAAGTGCATTCCTTTCAGCGAGATGCAGCTGCTGTAACTGCTAAGGTTCTATTATATTGACAATTTGTTCTTTATAAAGGATCTTATGTTCTGTTTGATGAACATTGGGCAGAGGTTATGGCTGCAACGGCAGAAATCATTGATTTCAATGAAGTGAGGCGCCAGCGCCAGGGGAGAGCGCAACCCATGGCGCCGATGACCGCCGTTGTGCCCGGGACTTGGGTTGCGGTATGGTTCTTCGTGCCCGTCTGGGTCGGGAATGCCTGGCCCATGCATCGGTAAGACGAGGTGTCGCCGTGAGAGATGCGCCCAAGGATCATCTCCCCGGTGTTATGCACGAAGCCGAGGGCGATCTGGAGAATGAGGCTCACGAGCTTGCCGAGATCGTCAGCAGCAATCTCAAGCGGCTGCGACGCTCGCGTGGCCACTCCCTGGAGCGCCTCGCAAATCTCGCTGGCGTCAGCCGCGCCATGCTAAGCCAGATCGAGCTGGGGCGAAGCGTCCCGACGATTTCGTTGTTGTGGAAGGTGGCGCGGGCGCTTGATGTCCCGTTTTCGGCGCTGACGAGCCCGAGTACGGGCAGCGGCACGGTTGTCATGCGCTCGAAGGCTGCCAAGATCCTCACATCGGCGGACGGGAGTTTCACCTCAAGGGCGTTGTTTCCCTTCGAAGCAGAGCGGCGCGTCGAATTTTACAAGCTCACCCTTGCCGCGCAGTCGCAGGAAGACGCCGTTGCCCATGCGGTGGGCACAATCGAGAACCTTACCGTGGTAGTCGGCGATGTGGAGATCGAGGTAAACGGCTCCGTTTATAGTCTCCACGCGGACGACTCGATCGTTTTCCAAGCCGACGTCCCGCACATCTACCGAAATCCCGGGCACGTGATGGCGATCATGTACCTGGTGATGACCTACGTGGAGACGGTCTGATAGTTCGATCCGCCGTCCCTGGTAGGCGGTGCCGCACCCGGCGGGCGGCACCGCCTCTCGGAGGGTGGTACGTTCAGGCGCTCTTCTTCGTAGGCTTGCTCTGCGCCCCCATGGCCGAGCTCATACCGACGAGCATCATGCCGCCGCACATCATCATGCATGGCATGCCCATCTCCATCATCCTCATCATGTTCTCGCAGCACATCTTGAACATGTCTGCGGACATGCCTTCCATCGGCATCATGGTACAGGTCATGGAACCGTCGGCGGCCATGTCACAGGACATGCGGCACATCATGCCGGGCATCATCCCACCCATCTGCATGGGAGACATCATCCCCGGCATCATGCCACCCATCGGCATCGGGGACATCATGCTCGGCATCATGCCGCCCATCATGGGCATCATGCTACCCATCGGCATTTGAGGCATCATGGGCATCATTCCACCCATCATGGGCATCTGCATCTGAGGCATCATGTTCGGCATCATGCCGCCCATCATTGGCATCATGTTGCCCATCATGGGCATTGCGGCTGAACTGGTCATCTGTCCGTCTCTCATCTGCTTGTCAGAAACTCGCCAGCGTTTCCGCTGCGTCGAAGAAAAGGATGAACCCGGCAGGTTCCCGCAGCAACGCATCCCAACGACGAGGCTGCTTCTTTCCTCCAATTTATTGGAGGTCGGGCCAACAGATCGAACAAACCGTCGTTTTATTGGATGCGCCTCAGCTTTAGTGGACACCCGTGCGGGACACGGAACCAGCCTGCCAAACCCAGGTACGTCCTGATCCTGCCGAAATGCACGCGGGGGGCGATTAAGATCATGCCGCCGTTGGAGGCTCCCGCCGTGGTGCGGGTTGGAGATGCGCGCGCACCCCGGGTGCTGCGCCTTCCTCCCGGGCACCCAGCATCATCTACGTGGCCCAGTTGAGCAGCAGGGAGGTGTAAGCCTGCTGCCACTTTTCCTCAGAGAGGGCGTGGTCCGCCCCTTGGATGACGCGGTAAGTCAGCGAGTGCGCGCCCTTAAGGGCTGCCAAATAGTTCTCGATGGCCGGGTGCGGAATGATGTCATCGTGCTCGGACTCCACGATCAGCACGTCGCCCCGGAACACCGCACAGGCGGCTAAAGCCCGGTTCTCGGCAGGTGTTACCCGCCCACGATGGTAGTCGGCGAGCCCGTATTTCATGGTTCTCTCCGCGGTGGCCAGGCACCGCCGCATAATGGGGTCGGAAGCCTCAGCCTCGCCATGTTTCATACGCGGTCGACCTCATCCTGGGTGTCTGGAAGCGTCGCCGCAACAGTGCCCGCGCGATGGCTGCTGCCTCGTCCCGACAAGGGACATCACTCCGCCGGTCGGCGGATCTCCTGAGCGACAATCTCATGCCGGCAGCTCCTCCTTGTTGGACCCGCGGAAGCCAGTGCTATCGTGCCACATTCTGTGAAGGATCACCGACAGCTTAAGGGCGACCGCCGCCATGGCCTTCTTCCCACCGATCTTCCTAGGGAGCCTTGTGCCCCACGCCTTGATTGGCGACCGGCGCGAGACGCGGTTGAGAATGATGCCTGCCGCCTCAACGAGGTATGTTCGAAGGAGGGGATCGCGGCACTTGGATATCCGACCGCACGCATCCATGCCATCCGTCGATCTTCAATGACGAAACCAATCCTGAGGCTAAGAAGGACTTCTTCGGCGGCGTGAAAGCCAAGCAGCATATCGTCTGTGCCCTGATGCAAGGCCCGGAGGAGCACTACGCCCACTGCGAGGAAATTGCCCGCACAATCTACAAGTCTGTCATTGAGGCGCATCGCTGCACGGTTGAGCAGATCGCTATCCTCGAGCCTGCCCTTTCCGAAACGGTTGCGATCACAATGTGCATCGCACTCCGCGAAGCGACCGAGGAGGCGATCCGGCGTGGGGTGCCGCGCCAAGCGGCCATCGAGTTCATGCTAGGGCATGTGAACATCGGCCTCTCCATCGCCTTCGAGGTCTTCCCAGAAGGCAAGTTCTCGGACGGCGCGTTGCATGCAATTGAGCAGGCGAAGCCGCAGATCTTCCGCGAGGGCTGGCTGGAGCGTGTCTCCGACCCGAAGGCTGTCCTGCAGTCCGTGAAGGACATCTGCAACTGGCGCGGGCGCCGCCGTGCTTGTTACTGACTGTTGGCATCGCTGCTGGTCCCAAGTCGATCAATGGATGAGTTTGCGCGGATAACCCGTCTCGAAAAGCAGACGCCCGCCATTGGGCGGGCGTGAACCTTAGACAGGTTGACGTATTTACGCGACGGCTGCCTGACGCGCGACACTGGCAATGTGGAAGCGCGAGATGCCCAAATCGTCCAACTCGCGATCGGAGAGCTGCGACAGCTCCCGAACCGTTTCCCGATAAAGCGCGTAGGCGCGGATCTTGGACAGAATGTAAGTGACGAACATGGAAAGCCCCTAACAGGTGAGCGGCCACGATGGCCGATGTCCTTTGCTCTTGCAGCAAGGCGGCTATAGGCATGCATGCCGGGGCCGAGGAGCGATGCTTATAGAGAGGTGTTATGCTTTAGGGGCATGCCTGCTTCCGTCCATTGGTTTAGACAACCGCAGATTTTGTTGAGCTTTGACCGGAGCAACGAGCAGGAATAGCAAAGCTACGACCCACGCAGACCGACACGCCATTATAGCCAAGCTTGGGCGAAGCTTGAGCATATTCACCTGCATTTGACAAGATATAACATATCATGTAATATAAAGGGGCTGCGATCGTGCCTGGCTCACCAAGCGAGGCCGTAAGGCTTAGCAGTTTAGCTTGAGCATAGGTACGGCGAAGCTTGTACCGCGTACCACCTCATTGGTCAGCACCCTATGCTGAACCTCACATCAGGGGCCTCCGGGCTCCCTTTGCATTTTAGGAGACAAGTGATGACTTTGATCTCTGATTCAACTTCGAGCACCACGCCTACTTTGCTCGTATTCGAGCGTACCTTAAAGGGCCGCCAGCGCGCGTCGTGGTTCACGGCAGAGGACGCCGACGAGGCCGAGCAGGCGGCCAAGCCCATGGGCTATACTATGCTGCCTGTAACAGACGAGGCAGGCCCGCAGCTCGTCGCGGCCCAGCTGCCCCGCGGCCAGTACACCCGTGACGGTGGTGCCGGTGTTCCCTTTGTTGCCCGCGAGCGTCTCAATCGGGTGCTCAGGGCCATCGCACCTGACTTGGCCGACCCTATCGTGGAAACCAATCATGCTCCTACGGAGAACAAGGTCGTGCGAATACATCCTCGTGCAACGGTACCAGTGTTAATTGACGTGTCGACGAACCCTGCGCCAAGCGCTCCAAGCGACTGGGATGAGATCAAGCCCGGCAGTGTTGTGCTCGCAAGGGATCACCACCAGGAAGCTTGGTATGAGGCGGTTGTACTCAATGTGATCGGTGATGTTTGCCGCCTCAGGTGGCGTGACTATCCCGGCGAACGCATCCAAACCTGCCGACGTAACCAACTTGGCCTTTTGTACCCGAACAGCAGCTCAAAATCAGCAGCATAGCTACGTAGCCGGCTGGGCGATGCTTTCGCCCAGCCTACCTGTTGGCAACGTGCGTCACTGTTCTCGTGACCCTTCTGACAACCCACAGAGTGAATCGCTTCAGCTAGATCTTATCGGAACCGTCAGTCATCTCCCAAGCCAACGCACCCTTATCGTTACTACCAGTCAGCAGGCCATAGCTCTTGATGCTCTCGATGATCCGGCTCAGGGCCTTCACGGCGTCCCCTGCTGAAACATCAGGCCCAAAGACAACGAGTACCCCATCTTGAAGCGCATCAGGCAACTCTGCCAGTGAATGGCTTTGCGATCGTCGCGCATAACGAAGTTGCTCTTCATGGGTCTCACGACCAAGAGCAATTTCATAGTCGCTCACGGTGATGCCTGGATCCATACCTGTAGGATAAGGATAGGCGCAATAGACGAGGCCCGTTCCCATAAAGACGCTGCTGTTCCACCACCTGTCCTCTTTGTTTTCTCTATTCCGTTTGGACTTCAAGGCGCTGGACTGACCCTTTGGTTGCGCACGATTACTGGCAGGATTCATCTTTTGAAGTTTCATGTTGGATCTCCTCATGTTGAGCCAGTGCCCCTGACACCCGGCATCACCGATGTGGGAGAGAGCAAGCTGTCGCGTTCAGCAATGGGACGATAGCTATGCTACCGTTCAGGTTGCCGTAGCTTGACCCGAACCTCGGTCCCATACCTGCGTACGCACTCCTGTGTGCTCTTAAGATACCGATGTTTGCCAACTTGGCGTGTCCGCAAAAGTTTTTTATCGTACTGGAGGATCGCGATCAGAATCCGGTTCACGTCCTCAATCGTGATTTCTCCATTCTCGATGATTTCGCCCCAAGCAGTTGCGCCAAAGCCGATAAGTCCCACCGGGTACTGCGGAGACGATGTGCTGTCGATCACATACAGGAAAATACTTTCGAGCATCTCAACCCAAAAGCCAGAATGCATTCTGTAACGACCGACATCCCTAACCTCCACCAGAATATCAAGGCATATTTCCACGATCCCGCTATTGATCGGACGCTTCGGCTCCGACGCGAGCAAGTCTCTTTCAAGCCAGTCGAGAAGCTGGTCGTGCGTCGTGATTGTCTGCTTGGCTCTCATTTTGGTCTCCATTTGAATTTCTGAAAAATCTCACGCGAGAAGGTTTGCGCGTACGGTGCTCGGCAAGCATTGGCACCGCAGATGCTCATCTGGGAACTGAATTGCGCCACGGCTGCGAAGCCGGATGAGCATTGGTTGGTGGCTAGATTTTACCTAACGCCGCTTCGATGGCTTCCGCTTTCCCGCAGCGGTTTTCGGCTCCAACGGGACCCGGATCCTGACGCCTCGGCGTTCCGCAAATCGGCGGGTGCTCACAACGGTGCATTTGCCCGTTTCTGGACCTACGCGCACCCGCCACCCTTTGCTGTCTAGTGCTGCGAGCATCAGCTCGATTAGGCGGCGAGTCGTCAAAACCCGAGCTGGATCAAAAGGATCTTCGGCGGCGAGAGAGCGAGCAAAGGTAACCAGCTTTTTCGCCGCAGGTATTCGGGCTGCGCCTCTGCCAAAGCATCACAAGCATGTCTGATAGGTATAGAGGGCCTCCCATATGACCGCCCCAGATCATCCCGTGGCAAATTCCCCCAATCCGCAGCAAAAAGCTTGGATCCACGGTTTGCTGTGGTTTCGACTCATCAAGTTCCTGAAACAAAAATTCGACGAGTTCTGACTCGCTTGCGATCGTATCCATGACGGCATCTCCAATGCTGATGTGGGGGCGCGCATTCGCGTCCGGCGAGCCTGCAGTCTCGCGTGGCACGCGTCCAACGATGCCCTGCTGAACCAGCGTTGGTCCGCCACAGTAGCTTCACCAAACTCGATTTCAGCGCTTTCGGGTTGGGACGGTGCGCCCCTGCAGCTGATTCGATATGCGCTCTTTTGAGCGACGCGGATCGGGAGCACCTGGCGAGCCGCCCCCAAAACGCAGGTGTCAGGAACCGCATTCGGGTGGAAGAGAAGGTGCCTGAGCCCAGATCCTGAGCCATTCATCACCGTGCCTGATACGAACTCTCAACCCAAACTGCTTCTCAAAAGCGAGACGGCTCCTGAGGACAACCGCGTCTTTTAAGTTTTTCTCGCGAAATTGATGACCAAGTCGCGCTGCCCCAATGGCCATGCAAACGGCTAGCTCCTTCTCTAGATCTCCAATCGTCAGGTGTGCATGGAGCCGGCCAGCCCAATCCATCAGCATTGCGCTATATGGACGTGTCGGGCAGCTGCTCGTCATCGACGCAAAACTCTCCGCCTGCAGGACCGGGTTGCCCCACATCTGGAACATCGGCACGTCGTCATCGGGATTATTTAGAAACTCCCGGACAAGCCTTTCAGCACATGCGACGAGCGCGATTGGATAAGGGCACTCTGTGCCGCGGCGCATGTACCGGACCAGCCATTTGAGAAGCTCTTTGTCTGTTTTGATTAGTTCCAAAGCAATTTCTTCTGTGCCGGTGTCCTCGGAAGACGCAATCAGATTGCGCTTGAGGGCACCCTCGACGGCAGCCCGCATTCGTGCCACCACCGTCTGTGGTCCGTAAAAGGATAGTTCGGCCTGTGTTGGTGACCATCGAAGTCCGGCATCCTTCTCAACGGCGAGCGTCCAGCATCCACTCAACTGGTGTTGCCACAAGCCAGATAGGCCAGCTTGTTTGGCAATCTCTTTTGCCGCATCGAACGAATACTTTAAGCGTGTCATGTGTGTCTCCTAGGTACTGAAAGGCAGCAAAGCACCCACGCCGTTGTCCATGTGCCGAGGCACGTTGGCTTCTGGAACCAAGCGTTCGTTAAGGAAATGGACGAGAGCGCGGGGTGCCGCTGCCCGCCGTCACTTTACCAAGGTGGCAAATTGGCTCTGAAGCAGCAGTTTGCGGCATGTAACGGGTGTATGGAGGCACAGTGAGGGGTGCGCCTGAGGCAGCATTCCAAATCGCCTGATAACCTTGCGATGATGATACGGCACGAGCCGGTTCAGCGCCGAATTTCAAATTCTGGTGCATCATTACGGGGCGATTCATCTAGCAGGCGATGTGCCCAGAGATTTGCTGAGGGGCGCACGATTACCAAAGGCTCTGACGGATCAAGCTATGCCGATGGCTTGAGATCTTTTCGTGTGCCATAGCGGCATTACCGTGAACCGCCTTTCACTTTCGGATGGCTTTGCCTCCGCTACTACGGCGAACAAACGGCCCATAGCATTGATGGAAGCGCAGAGGCTCCAGAGCCTTCCAACGAATCGCTGTCAAGAGAGCTTTTCCTTCGCCTCCGGCGAGCATCAGGTGATCAAGGTAGCGGTTGCGCAGGAAACGAAATGCCCGAACCTGATCAACCGGACGTAAGGCGCGGCTCTTTTGGCGGTAGCGACCATTCAGTTGCAGCATAATCTCACCTGTTTCGGGGTCGACGACTTCATCCTTGCTGGACCACACACGATATTCCTGTGGTGATTTGAGAAGGTACAGGACCTTGCCGATAAAGTGATCGCACGGGATTTGCCGATAATCTGCGGGGCAAAGGGTCGGGATTAGACTCTCGTGATTGTTGTTAATTTCATCCACTAAAGCCTTCAACGAAGCCCGGTTCGTTCTCCAAACAAACAGGTGAACGTGCCACAAGACGGTTTTGTCCTTACTTCCGGGTTTCATGCTCCAGTTGGAATACAGGGCGGCTTCAGTCATCCCAATGTAGGAGTAGCCCTGCATCACTTCGCGAATCCATGCCTGTAGGGGCCGCAAGTCATAATCTGCAGACTCGCTCAGGGAGCAGCAGAGCTGCCTTGGGGTGAGAGTCAGGTGATAGACAGTACGAACAGCACGTGGTGCAGCAACAGTGATCCCAAAGAAGGGTGCTAAAACATCAAGGAAGGCTCTGGCGAAAGCCACGCGAGCTTTGGCGTTGTTGGCAAAAAGGTGCGGAAACCCGTTTACAAGCTCCTGCTGGTAGCTTGATCGATGATGTCCAAGGTGCTGAAGCTTTTGTTTGAGGGTGTTACCTGCTTCTAGCTCTCTCGTTTGGAACTCCCGAAACTCTGGATAACGCATGATAGGGGGCTCATTCTCGGTATTGATGAGGGGAGGGGGTAAAAGTGGAAAATGACGTAAATTCGAGGTGTTTCCAGGGTTTGATGATGGGAATAGGGAGTATGGGGGAATATTTTGTATTTCAACGTCGAACGTTGCGCACATTGTGGTGCGTGGAACTCTAGTGAGCTGCTTTTGGTACCAACGCATTGGAAATTGGTTGGGGAGGGACGCTGTCTGCAAATACGCAGCAGACAGCGAGACCCTAGACTGTAGGCTACCTCAGACAAATCCCCAATCGGGGGCCTCAAGCATGACCTTTAGCCCAGATTCCTGCCGAAAGCGTTTGGTGCCTTTGATCCAGTTCTTACCTCTCCTGCGAACCTGTCTGAAGTAGTCAGGCTTGAGCTGAAGAAACCCTATAAGTTCTTCGCAGATTTCGGGAACTTCAAGGCATTCGACGTTCAGAAATGTAGCTTCCCAAATCCGACCAACAAACTCCATGCCAGCGGAGCTGAATTCGCGGGTCTCTTCGGAATGGGTACTCATTTTCAAAGCTTGTCCGAGAATTGATCCGAGCGTCAAATCATAATCCTCTGGATGGGGGCTCAAGCCGGAAGGGCACTCGTCGAGAATCAGCTCGGCAAAGTCCACTAATGGCTTGATGTACCGCTCCTTGGGGCCAGTGAAACAAAGCTTTTGAACAAGCCAAACACAAAGCTCTTCATAGGACGCTGTTTCTGAACCACGGGGCACTTCCGGCTTCGACTTAGCCATCACATAAAAGATGCTGTCGTTTCGCATTGCAGTTCTCCGTTGCTATCATTCAGGCGTTTGACCTGCGGCAACCCCGCGGCTGGCGGATGTGCCAGCGTGCTATACGGGGGCATCGTTTATTTACCGAAGGCGAATGGATGCGCCTGAGGGGGCTCCAGAGCCCGAGATGACTCAAATGAAGGGAAGTGCACCAGAGGCCGGAGCCACGTATGCTGCCTAAAGCATCTTGCATCCGATCTTGATTGACCCAACTATGGAACCTGAGGTTCGTATTCGACGTGGCGCGAGCATCCTCAGGCGGCGCTTAAACATCGGCTAACAAGGCAATCGAGATGCCTGCGCGCCGCAGCTGCACCATCGAACCAAACCGTGCCGCGAGTGTTGGACCAGTTCAGTCCAGCTCCATCCTCGCTACGGTAGCGCCATATACCGTTTGGCCTCTCCTTTAGCGCACTGGGTCGAGAGCTGCGTTGAGACTGCATGTGGGCGTGGGGATCTGTTTGCGAAACCGCGTGAGGTGATGCAGGCTTCTAGTGATTGCGTTCTATCGGAGCCTGAACATGAATGATGCGAATGGGCCTCCCGCCAGGAAGAGAAAAGCCGCTAGCAGACCAGCAAGAGACCGCGAAAGCGCAGAGGAATGGAACTGGCGACCTTCAACATTTCCCATAGAAGCCATTCTAGGCAAGCCGATTCACATCTTCAGTCCGGAGGTATTAGACCAGATCGAGAAAGAGTTTGGTCTCGGTGGAGAACAACTCGATACAGAGCTGAAGGAGGTAGCGGTAAAGTATTACCATTATAAAAATCTACACGACGTTCCGAGGCCGAGATTTATCAACCGCCAAGCGGGCAGGGTGAAAACAGCCTCGGAAGGCCTGCAACGCGTACTAGCGGACCTGCCTCCGTTTTTTGAGCGCCTGTTGGATGAGGAGCTGGGCGAAAGGACAAAGGTCAGGCTCAAGGGCGCAGTTCGTGGTGGTAGGCGCCCCTCTCTCGACGAGATCCTTACTGTCCTGATCGACTACTGCGAGTCGTTCGAGCAGCTACTGCGACCAGGAGCTCCGCCAAAGGGCTATCTCGTCAAGACCGCCAAGAGCCTCGTTGACGCGTGGGAGGAACTGTCCGGGGATTTCAAGGGGAGTTACAACTGCGCTCCGCACAAAGGGGTTCAGCGGTTCAGCGCCAGTGCCCCTCTCTTCGCGCAGTTCGTCCTCCAAGATCTGGACCCGACACTGACCACAAAACAGATTGAACGCGCGATCCGAGAGGCCCGTACCGAAGAAAAAGATGCGGGAATTCCCTACACCCAGGATGACCTTTTCTAGCAGCGGATGGGTTCTAGGCACCTCCTCCGTTCGTTGACATATTCAGCTTCCTGAAGGGGATCATGATCCCCTTCAGGAAGATATGAATAGTTCCAGGCGGCACTTCGTGGCCGCAGCAATGGAGGCCCCTAGTGATGAAATTGAACAATCTGCCGCCGGCAGGCTTCTTGCGCTTGCTCACGGTTCTCGGCCGGTTTCCTGTTAGCCGCTCATAGGCTCTAACTCGATGAAAAGAGGTGTAAGGCCATGCATTCAGGCATGGAAACGTCCTTGGTAAAGTAACTGCCGAGCCCAACTACAACTCACGCACACAGCAACACCGGCAGTACCGCGCTCTCGGCGAGGGCTCCCGCCTACTTCGGAGAAGCGAAATGACCATCCCTGTAACTCCTTACCGGAGTAACTGGCCCTACTTGGGCGAACTTAACGCTAGCATCCGCCAGCATAACCGCAACGCTCCACATTACATCATTTGCCACCCGCTTAGTCAGCTTCACCTCCTTGGTACGACTGAAGGGGAGGCCGTGAGCCGATTCAGAGCTGACATTCAGGTTCCGCGATGAGTTGGTCGACAAGCGGCAAACTACGGCGCCCAATACCGAATATTTTAGACCCTTTTTCGCCAGCATGCATCTAATCGGTTCGCCGCCAATAACTTCTCATGCCCAGAGAACGCCAATGTTAAAACGCACACGCGATTACTCGCAATGGCCGGACGTAACCGCGCTAACGCGGGAGGCACTCCAGAACGAAAATCTCTTTGAAGACAGTGGTCCACAATGGTTCATAGGAAAAGCTCAACGTCCTGCCCAGACCGCCGGCCAAGCTCAGGGCGAGCGAGAGAAGATCATCAAACGTGTCCGACGTGACGCCCCAGACGATCTAGCAGCCCAAGCCATCGCTGATCGCCTCGACAGTTGTATGCCAGATCAGCGTTGTATGAGCGGAGGCTGCACAGAATGTGGTCGTGCATACGCCAGGTGGTTTGTCGCATCCACGGTTGCCCTCCTGGGAGATATGGAATGAGTACCTCCATCCTTTCCCTCGTCCATGCCGGCCACAGCATTCCGGTTGGGCAGCTCACCCCCGAGCACATCCATACAGCAAAAAAGAAAATTCAAACGATCCTGTCAAAAGCGGGAATCACGACCTTCATCGGCGGTATTGATTTAAGCGCGAACGAGGATGAGAACGGTGCCTTCGAGCCCTACTACCAAATCCAATCGTGGATCTCTGCTCCGACGGAACAAATTAGACACGCAGAACGTCAGCTGCGTAAGCTCTTTCCACGGTCTGAGTACACCCCACGTCCAGTAAAAATCCTACCATGGGACGGTAACCCTGCAGCCATCGTGTACACCCTGAAAAGCACCTTTGTCCGACGGGTGTCGTACGATCGTGCAGCGAGCGATGACGGCTCACGCCATGCCTGCCGCAACACCCGTGATCGCCCACTCCGAGTTGAACAGGAAATAGAGCTAATGATCGCATTGGATCGAGCGGGCCTGCATTCACGCCTACTCCTGGGGGGCTGCAGGGTGGTGCGTACGGTGAACGGCCCAATGATCCGCCCGATCACCACACGCCAGCATGGCAACAGCAATCAGTGAAAACCAAGGAATGGCTCAAAGACGACGTCTGCAGCCCTCCTAGACGCCTGAAAAGGGGAAAAGAGAGGGAAAAGTGATGTGAACTGCAGTGCCCACGTTACATCGGCCCCAGCCCCATAGCAACACGCGCAATTGAGGTGAGCCGTGAGCCGTCAGCCCAGTGCCGAAGGTTACGATGGCTCACGGCTCACACAACACCGCAACATATTCAGGAGAATGTCATGACTACCCACTCGACGTCAGATCCAGGGCCGCACATCAAGGTTCGTGAGCACGGTCTCTACATCAAGGAGAATGGCCGGTCCCGCCGTCTTTGTGACCGGATCGTGCCCTATGTCGAGATTGAGAACGAGGTCCTTGGCAAGCACCAGATCGAGTTTCGATTCACCACAGCACACGGCAAGCGTACGGTCACTCTTGACCGAGCAGATGCTGCCAAGCCCGGTAAGCTGGCTGATGCCTTGCTGAATGCTAGCTACGATCTCCCACTCGGCCCTGATCAGCGGGTTGTGCTTCAGTGGCTCACGAGCACGAAACCACGCCGGTTCATCCGCGTCGTCCGCTCAACCGGCTGGCGGTCGAACTTCTCCGTCTTCGTAACACCCACCAGCGTGATCGGGAAACATCGGCTCCCAACGCGCCTCGCTGACCCAAAGGCGCCTCACCTTGCCAAGTGCAAGCAGGGAGGGACCTTCGCTGGATGGCAAACCGAGGTAGCCGGTCCTGCGGGTGCGCTGTCCTCCCGGTTCATCCTCATGATCAGCGCCGCCTTTGCAGCGCCCTTGGTCCCGATTATGCGGCAGCTATCGCAGGGTCTTCACCTCTACGGCGACCCCGGAACAGCGAAGACCACGGCCTTTATTGTCGCTGGATCAACGTATGGGATGTCAGCCGAGAAGGACGTGATCAAGCTTGGATCCACCGAGATTGGTCTCGAAGACCTCGCTGTTGGTCATAACGCGGTCCTGATGATGCTTGATGAACTGGGCGTCTTGGAGGGCGGCCTGAAGGAGCTTGCCGAGCAGCTGCGGCGGCTCGCCTACAAGCTCCCAAGCGGGTCCGGCAAGCGGAAGAGCCAGGTCTATATGCGGCAGCACAATCTGCAGCACCCAGACTGGGACACCCTCTTCGCCACGGGCGGAGAATACGCACTTGACGAGTTGATGGCGCGGGCGGGCAGAAAGCGCAGTGCCGGAGAGACGAGTCGATTTGTAGACATGCCGGGGGCGCGCAAGGACTCGCTTGGCCTGATTGATTACCTACCCAAAGAGATTGATGGACCGCCTAAAAAGTGGGCCGCCGATCAGATCGGCGCACTGAAAAAGGCATGTGAGCGGCACCATGGCCATGCCTTCCCAGCCTTTGTCGAAGGGGTGATCGCGCATCGAAAGGTGATCCGGGCGCGGCTTGAGGAGCTGATGGCCCAGTTTCGTCGGACAGCCAAGATCGAGCACGTGTCCGGAGCTGACAAGCGTCGAGCTGACCTCTTCGCCTTGATCTATGCAGCAGGCCAACTTGCGGTCGAATGGAAGATCGTCCCCTGGACCCCTAAACAGGTGGGTCGCGCGATCCGTCGGTGCTACCAGGACGCCTGCGAGCCACAGCCCAGTCCGCTCCTGGAGGAAGGACTCCAGATCGTGCGGGAGCGCCTTGCCAGCTCTGTTGTGATTGACCTGCGCCATCGCAAGCCCACCTCCCTTGAGGAGGTCGAGGCAGCCGACGGCGTTATTCGGACCTGGCGCGACGGACCAGTTGAGGCATGTGTCAAATCGGAACGGTTTCGCGAGTGGTTCAAATCACCAGCGCAGCAGCAGCTGGTGGTCGCTCATCTCGCGCAAGCGAAGGCCCTCAACATCAACGAGGAGCGGGGACTGCCGACACGTCAGTGTCGGCTGCCGCTCCTAAAAGAGAAGCCGAGCTGCTATGTGCTTTGGATGGATGCTTTTGAAAAGCAGATGACGAGCGTGGTTTGACTGGCGGAGTAATTTGAGCGGGTGTAGGATTTAGCGCCTGCACCCGCGCTGCCAAGAAGACGCATGACCTTCCCAGAGCACTTGCATATTCCAGCAAGGATGGCCTTCTCGATTGTATCACATTGCGGGCACAGGATCACAAGCAGGAGTGGATGCATGGTCGGGAGCCACTGTCTCCTGCGTCGCGTCGGCTGCTGATGAACCTGTTCGACGATTTAACCAAGCCTGAGCTGTGCATCTCTGCTGGTTTAGGCGCTCAAGTCCTTCGTCAAGCAAAACAGCTTGCAAGGGCTAAGTAGGTCGCCAAAAGTTCTGCAACAGCTTTCTGAGCCAGAAGTGTTTGGAGGCCATGCCGGCCTTACGAAAC
>NZ_QOIO01000069.1 GCF_003332305.1 Microvirga aerophila
TTTCCATAAAGACCCTTCCGCGAATTTTCGGCATAAGCAGTCGAGAATTTGGCCTACGAGATGCTGTGAACCAGGAATGTCTCAAAATGGCACATTTCGGACCTAAGGCCGATGGCAGCTAACGTTGCCTAAGCGACGTTCAGGTAGGACGAGGAGCCTATCCTAGCTTGACCGGGACTTCCATTCGCAAAGCCTCGCTGCGAATGTCGGAGGCGGAAGTCGCGATTCGCGCGGCTCCGGCCCGGTTCTCCTGGTCATTAATCCTCTATTCGTCTCGTTGGCCCATGAGGTTCATCGAAAACGGCCCCAATATCCCTGATGAACTCCTCGTTGCACGCGACGCTGGGGACGTCATCCTTTTTTGCGGCGCGGGCGTGAGCCAAGCCGAGGCCCACCTGCCAAACTTCGCCGATCTTGGGCGGAAGGTGATCGAAATCTTAGGGGCCGCGCAGGATAGTCGCGCCCGTACCCTGCTTGAGAGGACGCTTAAGCTCGGAGCAATGCCAGGAGTCGGCGGCCTGGTGGCGACTGATCGGGTGTTCGGGCTGCTCGAGCGAGAATTCGAAGTCTCAGACGTCCGCGCGGCCGTGGCAGAGGCCATCCGACCGCTCCCTGATGCCAAACTTGATGCTCATCGCGTGTTGCTCGATCTTGCAACCTCTCGCAATGTCACTCGATTGGTGACAACGAATTTTGATCTCCTGTTCGAGGCATGCGACCCAACTCTGCGCAGTTCCGGGCCGCCGAACCTCCCTGATCCACACAGTGATCGTGATTTTCAGGGGATCGCGCACCTGCATGGCCGTGTCGATGCTGAATACCAGCGAGCGCAGGACGAGGAGTTCGTCGTCTCCAGCGCTGACTTCGGCCGCGCCTACCTCTCAGCCGGTTGGGCCACGCACTTTATCCAGCGGCTCCTATCACGGTTTCAGATCCTGTTCGTTGGATATTCTGCCGACGATCCACCCATGCAGTACCTACTGGAAGGGCTGAATCTGAGATCTGGCACACGAAATAGGCTCTACGCGCTCCAGGACGGTGAGCACCGCTCTGCGATCGCCCTCTGGGAGCATAGGGGTGTTCAGGCAATCCCGTTCGACAGCAACAATGGCTTTTCGCCCCTCTGGGACACTCTCCAAGCATGGGCAGAAGGGCGCGGGACAGCAGAGCTTGGCATGATATGGCGTTATCGAGGGCAGAATCTGGCCCGAAGTACCTCGCTCCACACGAACGAGGTCAGATCGCCCACATCCTATCAACCAGTGAAGGTGCCCGGCGCTTGGCGTGGGCCCTAGAGCCGATCGGTGCCGAATGGCTTCTCGTTGCCGATCCGGCACAACGATACGCCACACCGAGACGAAATGCTTCAGGCGACGAGGATTTGCCGCCTTTCGATCCATTCGATGCACTCGGCCTCGATAGCGATCCGCCTCCGGAGTCGGCCGACCCAGAGGACACGTTGAGGGACAGGGAGGTTCCCGAGGATGCAATTGACATCTTCCGACCCAGCGTCCTCGACCGTGAGCAGGGAATTCATCGATCCCGCGCGGTGGTGCGCGGCTCCGCGGGAGATTTCCATGCCGAGCTTTCACCTCGCCTAATGCATATTGGCAGATGGCTCCGACAGATCGCGCATCAGCCCACCGCATTGTGGTGGGCAGCGCACCAGCCCGGATTGCACCCCGCGATCATTCAAGACATCGACTGGGTCCTGCTGCATGAGGCGCAGCGCTTCCCAGACCCCGTTCGTCGCGGGTGGCGATTGCTCATCTCTGCGTGGACCGATCGGCGCACTGACCCTAGCAGGCGGAAGTACGAAATCGAGCAGCAGGCAGATCAGGAGGGTTGGACCGCATCGCTCATCCGTGCAGTCGCCGACATGTACCGTCCAAAGCTTACCGTACGTCCGACCCTCGGTCCTCCTCACCCGCTCATTTGGGTGGATGAGGGCCAGCCCGATGACATTGTCCATGTGGACGTGGATTATCCGCACCCGCACGAGAGCATGAACCTACCTGATGAGTTCCTCGGCTATGCGATCGAGTGCTTCCGGAGCAATCTTGACCTCGCAATCGCTCTTGAGTGCGAGATCTCCGGAACCGACCGGATCTACCTGCAGACGAGCCGCGGACCGGACGATGGCCCTGAGCTTTCGGAGAATAGTTATGGACTGACAGGACCGATCATTCATTTCCAGAAGCTGATGACCCGGCTCGCGAACGTCGATCTTGAGGCGGCGCGTGACCAAGTCCGCTCTTGGCCCTCCCGCGACGAATACGTCTTTGCACGTCTGCGGATATGGGCAGCGGGCGCCGGATTGCTCGACCCTGGCGAGGCTGGCGCTACTTTCCTGTCTCTGTCAGACCGCGTGTTCTGGGGCTCGGTCCACAACCGTGATCTCCTGTACGCACTGCGAGACCGCTGGGCTGACCTCTCGCTGAATGATCGCAAAGCGCTGGAGCAGCGGCTCCTGACCGGATCCTATCCCTGGAGCGTTGACGTACCGGGCGAACGTGAGGAGGCGAGCGCACGCGATCGGCTGAGCCGACTGCACTGGCTGTCTACCTACGGCGTAGCGTTCACCTTCAACATAGATGAGACGATGCAAACGCTACGCTCAGTCGCCCCGAGGTGGACCACGCACGAGGGGAATGCCGCGGCAGTTTCGAATGCTCCTGAAGTTTTTTCCATTTCAACTGACACCAGACCGGACCCGATTCTTGAGGCACCAGTTCCGGAAATCCTGCGTCGCGCGAAGGAGGTCGGACGGCTGGACTTCGCCGCGAGAATCGAGCGTGAACCCTTCCGCGGCTTAGCCATCCAGAAGCCAGTTCGTGCACTCGGTGCTCTAACCCATGCTGCTCGATCGGGCGATGCTCCGCGGTGGGCTTGGTCAGCATTCCTCCGGGGGGAGACCCGGCCGTCAGACTCCCTACGCATGATCGCAGTGATCGTTGGCCGCTTGCAAAGGCTACCCCCCCCCCCCCAGGTCTTCGAGGCATTGCTTACCCGGTCTCAGACTGGATGAAGGCTATAGCTGACCGCCTCTATGGCGATGCGGCAAGCACGTTTCCCGGTTTATGGGAGAGCATGATGACAGCGCTTCGCTTGCCACCTGTGGAGCAGCGGCATCGTGCGCACAGGTCATGGGCAGACGAAGCGCTAAACGCACCAGTCGGAAACCTGTTCGATTTTCTAATAAAGGATCCCGCAAAGGACGGTCTCAATGCCGGTGTTGGCTTTCCGCAGCATTGGACAGACCGGCTTGATGACCTTTTGGCCTTGCCCGGTGACATGCGACGGCATGCACTCGTCATGCTCGGATTTCAGATCAATTGGCTGTTTACGATTGATCCCGGTTGGACGAAGCGGCAGCTGCTTTCGCATGTGGGTGACGGCGGTCCGGACGGCGACGCGCTCTGGGATGGTATTCTCTGGGCTGCCAGGCCTCCCTCAAGATTGCTGTACCCGGAGGTAAAGGAGGCGCTGCTCGTTCGCGCTACTAAGCCTGGACGTCGACAGGGGAGCACAATCCTCGCCGGCTTTCTTCTAGCAGGCTGGGCAAGCGACGTAATTAAAGGAGAGCACTTTATCTCCGACATTGAACTGCGCGAGGTCCTTATCCACTCGGATGACGAGCTAAGGGAGAGACTGGTCTGGCAACTCAAACGATGGTGCGCAGATCCAGACAGCCCCTGGCGGGATAGAATTGTCCCTTTCTTTGAGAAGGTATGGCCGAAACAGCGGGCTCTTCGCGCGCCAGCTATGTCGAGCGCCTTGGCAAACTTCGCACTGGCAAGCGGCGACCTCATGCCGACATTAGTGCCATTGATCCTCCCGAGGCTCGTAGCTGTTCGAAACACACTTTTGCGATTTGAGTACCTAGGAGAGACGGCCGGAGATCACGTAGCGAGAGCCTACCCAGCTGCGACACTAGACCTATTATGGGCGGTCCTTGGCGAAGACTCTTCATCGTGGCCATACCGGATCGAGAGAACACTTGAATTACTGGCACAGGCGCCAGAGACAGCATCGGACTCAAGACTTTCCGAGCTCCGCCGTCGCCTCGATCTTCCTTAGGGTGCGAAGTCGACTGGCCGAGGTTGCCTTCAATTACGTAACCGACGCTGTTTCATAGGACGAAGCGGGAAACCCCTAGGAGGCACTTAGATGCTGGGTGGAGCTCGTTCGGCAGACGAGGCAGCCGGATGCAAGCTTATGGAATCAATCGGCGTCAAGCGTCTCTGTTAGGACCGATGTTGGGGCCGACTCGACAAGAAGCAGAAACTTCAAAGATATCACAGCTACTTAGCAGGGCGAGATGGCGGAGAGGGGGAGATTCGAACTCCCGATACGGTTGCCCGTATGCCGCATTTCGAGTGCGGTGCATTCAACCACTCTGCCACCTCTCCGGGGTGCGAAGGCCTTGGGGGCCCGCTGGTTGAGGCCGGGTGGATATCACGCGGTTTCGTGCTCTTCAAGCGCCCTTTTGCGGGTTTTTGATTGACAGGGGCCGGTTCGTTCCGTAGAGAGACGGCCTCTAGGCGTGGATCATTGTGTCCGCGCATTTCCATGCGGCAGCCTCATCGGGGCGCCGTGAACCGAAACCGAAAACTGCCAAAAAGCCGACCCTGTGGGTCCTCCCGCGGAGAGTTCGGGTTTGAACACGAGGATGAAGATGTTCGCAGTAATCAAGACCGGCGGCAAGCAGTACCGCGTCGCCGCCAATGACGTCATCACCGTCGCCACTCTCGCTGGAGAGCCGGGCTCCGCTGTCACGTTCGACCAGGTTCTCATGGTGACGAACGACAACGGCACCCAGGTCGGCGCGCCCCTTCTCTCGGGCGTTTCCGTGACGGGCGAGGTGGTGGAGCACACCCGCGGCGAGAAAGTGATCGCCTTCAAGAAGCGCCGTCGTCAGAATTCGCGCCGCAAGCGCGGGCATCGCCAGGATTACACAGTGGTGCGCATCACCAACATCCAAGGCTGAGTGCCGCACGCTCGGTAGAGAAACCCATCAAGGCTGCGGCTCAAAAGGCTGCGCCGGCCGGGCCCGCCGACAGGGCAGTCCGGCAACTGACAGAAACACGGGAGTAACCCATGGCTCACAAAAAAGCAGGCGGCTCATCTCGCAACGGCCGCGACTCCGCAGGCCGTCGTCTGGGCGTCAAGAAGTTCGGCGATCAACAGGTCGTGTCGGGCAACATCATTATTCGTCAGCGCGGCACGAAATGGCATGCGGGCGTGAACGTCGGCATGGGCAAGGATCATACCCTCTTTGCCACCGCTGATGGACGCGTCCGATTCCTGACGAAACAAGGCCGAGCTTTCGTATCGGTCGTACCGGCCCAAGAGGCCGCAGAGTAAACGGCGAGAGCAAAACGAAGGAGCTCCCGCCGGCATCACACCGACCCGGCGGATCAAGCTTCTCGAAGGCCCTCAACGGCCAAGCTCCAGATCCGAAAAGACAGGGGAGGTGGGATGTCCACCTCCCCTTCGTCATTTCCGGGCCAAGAAAGCGCCCAACTGGATCGGAGCAGGACCATGTTTCCCGACCTCACCCGTGACGATGTCTTCCGCCTCGAGACCCGGCGCCTCTGGCTGCGCTGGGCCCGTCTTGCGGATGTACAAGCCATCGTGCGCCTTGCCGGGGAGAAAGCTGTCGCGGAGATGACGGCCCGAATTCCGCATCCCTATCACCCGGATGACGCGGAACGGTTCGTCTTCCAGTCCCGACGCTCCAATGCGGACGGGGAGGGGCTGACGCTCGCCATCACGCCCAAGGGCAAGCCCAACAGCCTGATCGGCATGGTGGGCATCACCCCCAGTCTCGAGACGGGCAAGCCCAGTCTCGGCTACTGGCTGGGCTCTCCCTATTGGGGCCAGGGCTATGCCACCGAGGCGGCCCGGGCCTTGATCGACGCCTTCTTCGCCTATGGCGAGGAGAACGAACTCACGGCTTCGGCCCGAGTGCTCAACCCGGGATCGCGGCGGGTGCTGGAGAAGTGCGGCTTCGCCTATCAGGGCTCTGGCTTGGCCGAACTGCCGGCCCGGGGCGGGTTCTATCCGGCCGACCATTTCCGCCTCGACCGGCGGGCATGGGAGAGCCTGAAGACCTGGGGGCATACGGGTCTTGTGCGGGAGCCGGCCATCCTTGGCGCGGGCCACCCGGAACTCGCTCTCACCCACTGACACTTGGCGCTCCCGATCATTTTCGGGAGCGCTTCCCTCTGGTCTGCGTTGCTCCCGCACACCTTGTCCCGTAAAGGATGCGGGTTATGAAATTTCTCGATCAGGCTAAAATCTACATTCGTTCCGGCAACGGCGGCGCAGGCGCGGTCTCGTTCCGGCGCGAAAAGTTCATCGAATTCGGCGGCCCCGACGGCGGCGACGGCGGGCGCGGCGGCGATGTCTGGGCCGAATGCGTCGAGGGGCTGAACACCCTCATCGACTACCGCTATCAGCAGCACTTCAAGGCCAAGACCGGCGGCCACGGCATGGGCAAGAACCGGGCGGGCGCCAAGGGCCCCGACGTGGTCCTGAAGGTCCCGGCCGGCACCGAAATTCTCGACGAGGACGGCGAGACCGTCATCGCGGACATGACCCATGTGGGCCAGCGCTTCCTTCTGGCGAAGGGCGGCAACGGGGGCTTCGGCAACGCCTATTTCACCACCTCGACCAATCGCGCCCCGCGCCGGGCCAATCCCGGCCAGGAGGGCGAGGAGCGCACGATCATCCTGCGCCTCAAGCTCATCGCCGATGGGGGGCTCGTCGGTCTTCCCAACGCGGGCAAATCGACATTCCTGGCGACCGTTACGTCCGCCAAGCCGAAGATCGCCGACTATCCCTTCACGACGCTCCATCCAGGGCTCGGCGTGGTGCGGGCCTATAACCGCGAATTCGTGCTGGCCGATATTCCAGGCCTTATCGAAGGCGCATCCGAGGGCGTCGGTCTGGGCGACCGGTTTTTGAGCCACGTGGAGCGCTGCCGGGTCCTTCTGCATCTGGTGGAGGGTACGAGCGAGCACGCGGGCAAGGCTTACAAGACCGTCCGCCACGAGATCGAGGCCTATGGCCACGACTTGGCCGACAAGCCTGAGATCGTGGCCTTGTCCAAGGCGGATGCCCTCGACGAGGACACACTGAAGGAGCAGCTTACCCGCCTCAAGCGCGCCTGCAAGAAGACCCCTTATATGATCTCGGCCGCTTCCGGCCAGGGCGTCCAGGAGGTTCTCCAGGCGCTCCTGTCGGTGATCGATGAGGCGAAGGTCGAAGAGAAGGCCGTCGTAACCGAGGAAGAGTGGCGCCCGTGAAGCCCGACCTGCACCAGTTTCGCCGCGTTGTCCTGAAGGTCGGGTCGGCCCTGCTGGTCGATCGGGCGAGGGGACGGCTGAATCACGCCTGGCTGGCTGCCCTGGCGGAGGATATCGCCGATCTTCATGCGGGCGGAGCGGATGTGCTCGTGGTCTCGTCCGGCGCCATCGCCATGGGACGCACGGTCCTGGGGCTGCCGTCCGGTTCCCTGAAGCTGGAGGACAGCCAGGCGGCTGCGGCCGTGGGGCAGATCGCCCTGGCCAGGACCTGGTCGGAGGTGCTGGCCCATCACGGCATCACGGCCGGTCAGCTCTTGGTCACCCTATCGGACACGGAGCAGCGCAGGCGCTATCTCAACGCCCGGGCTACCACCCTCAAGCTTCTCGAGATGAGAGCGGTGCCGGTCGTCAACGAGAACGACACGGTGGCCACCTCCGAGATTCGCTACGGCGACAACGACCGCCTCGCGGCGCGGGTCGCCACCATGATCGGCGCGGACCTGCTGGTTCTCTTCTCGGACGTGGACGGCCTCTACACGGCGCCGCCGGCCTCCGATCCGGCAGCGGAGCATCTTCCGGTGGTCGAGCGCATCACCCCTGCCATCGAAGCCATGGCGGGCGGCCCGGCTTCGGAACTCTCCCGGGGCGGAATGCGCACCAAGGTGGAGGCGGGCAAGATCGCAACGGCCGGCGGCACCCACATGATCATCGCGGACGGGCGGACGAAGAACCCCTTGAAGCGGATCGCCGAGGGCGGTCGCTGCACCTGGTTCCTGACGCCGTCCAATCCCGCAACGGCCCGCAAAACCTGGATTGCCGGCGCCCTGGAGCCGAAGGGCACTCTCTACGTGGACGAGGGCGCCGCGAAGGCGCTGCAGGGCGGCGCGAGCCTTCTGCCGGTTGGCGTGCGCCGGATCGAGGGCGCTTTCGCCCGAGGCGACGCGGTGACGATCCGGGACGACCAACGGATCCTGGGTCGTGGGCTCGTGGCTTACGACGCCCACGAGGCTGCGCGCATCATCGGCCGCCCCAGCCGCGAGATCGAGGCGATTCTCGGCTATCCAGGTCGCTCCGAGATGGTGCACCGGGACGACTTGGCGCTCACGGATCGGTCGACGGCTCCGGTGTCTTTATCAGCTTGAGCAGCTGGCGCGCATCGCCCGGTGCGGCGCTTTTGATGTCGTTGTCGAAGTACACGTAAGCATCCCGCTTCTCCTCGATCCAGCGGGCGATCTGGCCAGCCCAACCCTGAAGGGTGTCGCGGCTGTAGCTTCCGGCATAGCGCCCGTTGGCGCCATGCGCGCGGATATACGCGAAGTCGGCGGTGGCCACGAAAGGCACAGGCGCATCCGCATGGTCGGAGATGCAAAGCGCCGCGTTGTGGTCCCGCAGCAGATCGAAGATGTCATCGGCGTACCAGCCAGGATGGCGGAACTCGAAGGCGTAGCGATGCTGCGGCGGAACGAGGCTCAAGGTTCGGGCCAGTCGCTCCCGGTTTTCGTCGGTCACCTTGAAGGTGGGCGGCAGCTGAAACAGCACGGGACCGAATTTTTCCCCCAATCCGGCCATGCGGCCGAACACCAGATCAATGCTGTCCTCGATATCCCTGAGGCGTTTCATATGCGTGATGAAGCGCGACACCTTCCAGGCGAACAGAAAGCCCTCCGGCGCGCCGTCACGCCAGGACCTGACGGCTTGCTCCGTGGGAAGGCGGTAGAACGAGTTGTTGATTTCGGCCGTATCGAACTCACCGACGTAAAAGGACAGAAAATCCTTGATCCTCAAGGTCGAGGGGTAGAAAGGTCCGTGCCAGGATTTGTAGTGCCAGCCCGATGTGCCGATGCGGACCTGCCGAGTCTCTTGAGGCTCGATGTCGGCCACGGACAGGGAGCGACTTGGCCCTTGGGCCGCCGAGCGTGCTATGGATCGTTGCGGTTGGGTTTGCGCCCGGGATTTGGACATGGATAACACTCGCACCTTGAGCGGATCGTCGCTCGCCGAACAGTTCAACGCCGCAGGGGCGGCTTTGGTCGCGAGCCCGGATGTCCCAGCTCTCATGGCAGATCTGGGCCGGCGCGCGAGATCCGCAGCCCGCCGTATGGGCCTTGCCACCGCCGAGGAGAAGGACGCGGCTCTCCGGGCCATGGCGGCTTCGATCCGCAGCCGCTCCGACGCCATCCTGGCGGCCAATGCCGAAGATCTGGCCGAGGCGCAAGCAAAGGGGCAGATCGCCTCCTTCATCGATCGCCTGACCCTGAACCCCGTGCGGCTGGAGGCCATCGCGGCGGCCGTGGAGAGTATTGCCGAACTCCCCGATCCGGTCGGGCGGGTGCTGGCGGGTTTCGAGAGGCCGAACGGCCTCCGGATCGAGCGGGTCGCGACACCTCTTGGGGTGATCGGCGTCATCTTCGAGAGCCGCCCCAACGTGACGGCGGATGCCGGGGCGCTCTGCCTCAAGGCGGGCAATGCCGCCATCCTGCGCGCCGGATCGGAGAGCTTCCGGACATCCTCGGCCATCGCGGACGCCATGAGACAGGGCCTCGTCAGCGCCGGCTTGCCGGAGGACGCCATCCGCCTCGTGCCGACTCGGGACCGCGCCGCCGTGGGAGCGATGCTGGCCGGGCTCGACGGCAATATCGACGTGATCGTGCCCCGGGGCGGCAAGAACCTCGTGGCGCGGGTGCAGGAGGAGGCGCGGGTGCCGGTTTTCGCGCATCTCGAAGGCCTCTGCCACGTCTTCGTGCACGGGAAGTCGGATCTCGACATGGCCAAGGGGATCGTCCTCAACGCCAAGATGCGGCGCACCGGCGTCTGCGGCTCGGCGGAAACGCTCCTGGTCGACCGGGCCTGCGCCGCAACCCACCTGAAGCCCCTGGTCGCCATGCTGCTCGATGCCGGATGCGCCGTGCGGGGTGACGAGGCGGTTCAGGCGGCCGATCCCCGGGTCTCTCCGGCCACGGAGGAGGATTGGCGCACCGAATATCTCGATGCCGTCATCTCGGCCCGGGTCGTGGACGGTCTCGATGCGGCCATCGCGCATGTCGAGCATTATGGCTCCCACCACACCGATTCCATCGTGACGGAAGACCAAGCGGCGGCCGAGAGATTTCTGGCGGAGGTCGATTCGGCCATCGTGCTGCACAATGCCTCGACCCAATTCGCCGATGGGGGCGAGTTCGGCTTCGGGGCCGAGATCGGCATCGCGACCGGACGCATGCATGCCCGGGGACCGGTGGGCGTCGAGCAGCTGACCTCGTTCAAGTACCGCATACGCGGTTCAGGCCAGACACGCCCGTGAGGCCTGCGCCGCCGAGGGTGGGGCCATCGCGCTTTCGCCTGCGGCCCTCGGGCCTCGCGCGCCTGCCGCGCATCGCGCCGGGCATGCGGATCGGCCTCTATGGGGGCTCCTTCAACCCGGCCCATGCAGGCCATCGCCATGTAAGCCTCATGGCGCTCAGGCGCCTAGGGCTGGACCGGATCTGGTGGATCGTCACCCCAGGCAATCCCCTGAAGAATCTGGGCGAGTTGAGTTCGATGGCGGCGCGGGTGGTAGAGGCCGGGAAAGTCGCCGCCCATCCGCGCATCGATATCACGGCCTTCGAGGAGACCATCGGCGCGCGCTACACGGTCGACACCCTGGCCTACCTCAAGCGGCGCTACCCCGGCGTGCGGTTCGTCTGGATCATGGGAGCCGACAACCTGGCGGGCTTCCATCGCTGGCGCGGCTGGCGCAGCATTGCCCAGATGATGCCGATCGCGGTCATCGACCGGCCGGGCTGGACGTTGAAGGGCATGCATTCGCGCAGTGCAACGGCCCTGCAGGCGAGGCGCATCCCGGAAAACGAAGCTCGGGTCCTGCCAAGCTTGACGCCGCCCGCATGGACGTTCCTGCACGGGCCGCGTTCGACCCTGTCGTCCACCGAGATTCGCCGGATGCGACGAACTTCTCCTTTAGAGGGGCGTTGAAATAACGTGCCGATCGACACTATCTTAAGGTCACGGCGCAAGAGTGAAGCGCTGGATGAAAGGGTCTGAACCTGAACCGACTGTCTTCGCTTGAGGCGGAACACCATCCGCTTCCCCCTCTCTCCGGAGCGGATGCTCCGCAGGATGAGGATATCCGGGCCGTTGCCCTGGCCTCCATCGAGGATATGAAGGCCGAAAACACGGTCGAGATCGACTTGGCCGGCAAAACCTCGCTTGCAGACACCATGATCGTTACGTCGGGCCGCTCCCACCGCCATGTGGGCGCCATCGCCGACCGCATCATCAAGGACCTCAAGGACAAGGGGTTCGGGAATGCGCGCGTCGAAGGCCTGCCAGCCTGCGATTGGGTGCTGATCGATGCCGGTGACGTGCTCGTTCACATTTTCCGTCCTGAGGTGCGTGGTTTCTACAACCTCGAGAAGATGTGGGGCGCCGACCGTCCGCAAGACCGGGCCAGCTGATTAGAGGCTGACCCCGTTGCGATTGAGCTTGCTGGCCGTGGGCCGTCTGAAGAGCGGCCCCGAACGGGAGCTGGTCGAACGTTACAAACAGCGGATCGAAGGCATTGGCCGTAGCCTCGGCGTGGCCGGATTCGACATCGTCGAACTGGCCGAGAGCCGGGCGCGCCGGGGCGACGACCGGCGGGCGGAGGAGGCCGAGGCCCTTCTGGAGAAAGCGGGCTCGTCGGTCCTCATCGCGTTCGATGAGCGCGGCAAGAGCCCGACGAGCGAAGCTTTTGCCGAAAGGATCAGGCACTGGCGCGACGAGGGCCGCCCAGGGATTGCCTGCGTCATCGGCGGGCCGGATGGGCTCGATCCCAAGGTCCGCCAGCGCGCGGAGCTGGTCGTTTCCTTCGGGGCGCTCACTATGCCGCACCAGGTTGTGCGCGCCCTGGTGGTCGAGCAGCTCTACAGGGCCCTGACAATTATCGCCGGTCACCCTTATCATCGCGTCGGACACGATGATTCCTGACGGATGCCCGGCATTTCTATTCAACTCTCCCGCACGACCCTCTGTCTTGCCCTCGGCATGACGGCATTTTCCCTGGGCTCCGCCGGCGCCCAGCCCGCTCCCGCGCCTGCCGCAAATCCGTCCCAGCCTGGGGGTGAGACGGCCGAGCAGAAGGCCCAGAAAGAGCGCGACCTCAAGACGTTGGAAGACGCCATGGCGGCCAGCGCCGAGGCCAAGCGCCGCCTCGAGGCCGAGATCGCCGACATCAAGACCGATCGCGCCCGTCTCAACGCAGCTCTGATCGACACTGCGGAACGGGTCCGCGGCATCGAGGATCGGACACGGGACCTGGAGCAGAGGCTCCAGACCCTTACGGCCAGCGAAACGGCAATCCGCCGCTCCCTGCAAAGCCGACGCGGCGTCATCATCGAGGTGTTCGCCGCTCTCCAGCGCATGGGACGCCGCCCGCCGCCGGCGGTGCTGGTCCGTCCGGAGGACATGCTCGAGGCGGTTCGCGCCTCGATCATGCTGGGGGCGGTCCTCCCTGAGCTCCGGGCCGAGGCCGAAACCCTGGCCACCGACCTGGCCGAGCTCGTGCGCCTCAAGGAAGCCATCGCCACCGACCGCTCGACCCTGGGCAAGGAGCTCACCGCCCTGACCGGCGAGCAGGACCGCCTGTCGGCTCTCATGAATGCCCGCCAGAGCCGCATGGCCGCGGTGGAGCAAAATATCGGTTCCGAGCAGGAAAAGGCCGCCGCGCTCGCTCGCCAAGCCGGCTCTCTCAAAGAGTTGATCGACCGCATGGAGCAGCAGATTGCCGGCGCCCGGCAAGCCGCGGAGGAGGCCAGGAAAGCCGGTGAGGCGCAGGAGCGCGAGGCCAGGGAGCGGTTCGCCCAGGCGGCTTTCCGCGATCCGGCCCGACTGGCTCCGAAAATTCCCTTTGCCGAGGCGAGAGGCCTGCTTCCGCAGCCTGTCAGCGGTGATACGCTGCTGAATTTCGGCTCATCCGACGGCTATGGCGGAACGACGCGCGGCATTTCGATCAAGACCCGCCAGAAGGCCACCGTAGTATCACCGGCCGACGGGTGGGTTGCCTTTGCCGGACCCTTCAGATCCTATGGCCGACTCTTGATCATCAATGCCGGCGGGGGCTATTATGTTCTTCTGGCCGGTATGGACCAAATCAGTGTCGATGTCGGGCAATTCGTGCTCGCCGGAGAACCCGTCGCAGCCATGGGTGAGACTTCCCTCATGTCTTTGGCGGGCGGTGCCATAGAAAAGAACAACCCTGTTCTCTATGTTGAGTTCAGGAAAGACGGCGGTTCGATCGATCCAAGTCCATGGTGGGCGAAATCGCAAAGCGAAAAGGTTCGCGGATAATGCGCAGACTGTCCCTTTTAATTCTTGGTGCGGCCATTGGTGCAGGCAGCGCAACGCTCGTATCGCAAACGAGCCTGCTGTCCGGCACGAGCGCGATTGCCGCGTCGGCCGACACCTACAGGCAACTCAGCCTCTTCGGCGATGTGTTCGAGAAGGTTCGAACCGACTATGTGGAGAAGCCGGAGGAGTCGAAGCTCGTCGAATCGGCCATCAACGGCATGTTGACCTCCCTCGACCCACATTCGAGCTACATGGATCCCAAGAGCTTCCGTGACATGCAGGTGCAGACCCGCGGCGAGTTCGGGGGCCTTGGCATCGAGGTCACCATGGAAGAAGGTCTGGTCAAGGTCGTGACCCCCATCGACGATACCCCGGCCTCCCGGGCAGGCGTCATGGCCAACGACGTCATCACGCACATCGACAACGAGTCCGTCCAGGGCCTCAACCTGAACCAGGCGGTCGACAAGATGCGCGGTCCCGTGAACTCGTCGGTGACCCTCAAGATCCAGCGCAAGGAAGCCAAGGATCCGGTCGAGGTGAAGCTGACCCGCGAAACCATCAAGGTTCGGCCCGTCAGGGCTCGCGTCGAGGGCGATATCGGTGTTCTGCGCGTCACGCAGTTCAACGAACAGACCTTCGAGGGTCTGCGCGCTGGCATCGACAAGCTGACCTCGGATATCGGCGCGGACAAGCTTGCGGGCTTCGTCATCGACCTGCGCAACAACCCGGGCGGCCTGCTCGATCAGGCCATCATGGTGTCCGATGCGTTCCTCGACCGCGGCGAGATTGTCTCGACCCGCAGCCGCAACGCCGAGGATACGCAGCGCTTCAACGCCAAGTCCGGCGACCTCACCAAGGGCAAGCCGCTCGTGGTTCTCGTCAACGGCGGCTCGGCTTCCGCGTCCGAGATCGTCGCTGGCGCGCTGCAGGACCACAAGCGCGCA
Source organism: Microvirga aerophila (assembly GCF_003332305.1). Classification (GTDB taxonomy): domain Bacteria; phylum Pseudomonadota; class Alphaproteobacteria; order Rhizobiales; family Beijerinckiaceae; genus Microvirga; species Microvirga aerophila. The sequence continues at coordinate 14,576 of NZ_QOIO01000069.1, forward strand.
ACGGTGCTCGGCACCCGCTCGTTCGGCAAGGGCTCCGTGCAGACCATCATCCCGCTCGGCGGCAACGGCGCGGTGCGTCTGACGACGGCGCGCTACTTCACGCCGTCCGGCCGCTCCATCCAGGCCAAGGGCATCGATCCGGACATCGAGGTCCTGCAGGAGATTCCGGACGAGCTCAAGGGCAAGGACGAGACCAAGGGCGAAGCCGGCCTGCGCGGCCACCTGCAGAACGGCGGCGACAAGGAAGAGCGCGGCGGATCGTCCGCCTACGTTCCGCCGGATGCCAGCAAGGACAAGCAGCTTCTGGCCGCTTATGACCTGCTGCGCGGCGTGCGCAAGGGCGCCACGAACACCACGACGCCGGTTCCGAACTGATCACAACGCGCGGCAGGAATGCCGTCGTCGAGGGCCTGACGGCATCAGCCGCCAGGCCCTTTTTGATCCGTGTTCTGCAAAGCTCATGGAAAAGCTTGTGCCAGGCAGGGCGAAGCGGCACTCTGACAAATACACGGAACCATCGGTGGTCTTTCGCGATACCGAAAGAGCAGCAAAAGAGTTCCGCATTAAAGGAGGTCGTTGCCGAATGAGAAGCACCAAAGCATCACCGAACAGGCAGGATCTGCCCTATCGCTCCTGCGTCGGCGTCATGCTTCTCAACAAGGACGGCCTCGTCTTTGTCGGTCGCCGACGCACGGAATCCGGTATCGAGCACGTGGCCGATGGCTATGCCTGGCAGATGCCTCAAGGCGGGATCGATCCCGGCGAGGATCCTTATCAGGCGGCCCTGCGCGAGTTATACGAGGAGACCAGCGTCCGCTCCGTCTCCCTGCTGGCGGAAGCCCCGGACTGGTATACTTACGATCTTCCGTCCATGGTCGCGGGCCGCGCTTGGCGGGGTCGATATCGCGGTCAGACCCAAAGATGGTTCGCGTTCCGCTTCGAGGGGAACGATAGCGAGATCAACATCCTTCATCCGGGCGGGGGGCACCACAAGCCCGAATTCGACGAGTGGCGTTGGGAGGAAATGCGCCGGCTGCCGGAGTTGATCATTCCCTTCAAGCGGTCGGTCTACGAGAGCGTCGTTTCAGCTTTCGGCCATCTCGGACCGGAGGTCGAGCGGGCCTGAGGTCAAACCTACTCTCATGCAACAAAAACGGCGGTCGACGCAGCAGGACTGTGCCGACCTGAAACCCGAGTGTCTGACGAAAGGATCAGCGCCTTATTCGCAGATCCGCACGCGCCGCACTTCCCTCTCGCCGAACCGGTTGATGCGGCGGCGAACCTCGGTCCGGCATTCCTCCACATCATCCTCCACGACGACGCGACGCTCCACATGGCGACGGCGCTCGACAACCGGGCGGTAGGGTCGGTCTTCATAGACGCGCATTCCGCCGGGGCCGACTTCGATGCCCACCTGAGCCTGCGCAGGCGTGTTGGCGAGCCCAGTCATTGCACCAAGACTCAGGACTGCCGCCGTAAGCAACATGCTGCTCTTCATCATAATAAAATCTCCATCACAGAGAGAACGTGTTTTGTGAACGTCTTGCCGCCGATGAGGTTCCGCAAGTCATGATGGGAGATGATGATGGCGGTGATCGCTAGATGCCGCGTGGTTACATGTACTCACGCAGTGTCTACGCTCGTTCATCTGTCATTCATCAGTATAAGGCGGTCAGCGAAGGCCCTGCCTGTTTTGCCGAGCGCCTCCTATCGGGCTGTCCTCTCGTTCCCAGGCAAGTCACGGGCCTGCTTTCGGCGGCCGCGCTTGAAACGAACCCCGACCCGCGAGATTGACCTGCCGGATGATCAGCTTCCGAGGCCCGCCCACGGTTTGCAGAGGCGGAAGTCAGGCGTCCATGCATCACGCAACTCATCATGAGGCCAAGCCATGAGCCGTCAGGGTGAAGACCGAGCAGCAGGTTTTGCAGCCGAGAGCCTGAAGGGCTCAGGCATCAAACCGAGCCTGAGCGGCGGCATTCACGCCGAAGCAGGCGATCACGTTCTTAGCAACCACAGCATTACGGGCAATGAGCCCGGGCAGGACTTTGCAATGGCACAGAATATTCCAGGCACTCAACAGAACCCTGAAGGCATTCCTCAGGAAGGCCAAGGCGGCAAGAACAATCGCGGCACACAGCATAAGCAGGGCAAGGACGGAAACGGAGCCCAGAAGCGCGAGCAAGAGAAAAAGTCATGAGCAGCACAGGCAACAGGGACAACCCTAATCTTACACGCACCCAGGGCCATCAGAGCCAGCCTGACGGCGGCAGCAACACGAACGCATCAGGCGGGCCCGATGTCGGGAAAACCGGCGGCCTTTCTCACCAGGAGAGCCGCAATCACAACAAGCACAACAACCCGGGCCAGAGCGGTCATAAACCGCAACAGCACAAGCCCGCGCAAGAAAAGCATTAAAAGTGTGTTTGCATGAAATCCGCGTCCGGATGACGGTACGCCCCGCCACCCGGACGCGACCCTGATGACCACTTGCGTCGCCGCCATACGGTTGCCCTCACTAGGTACCCAGGTAGTTCCATTTCGCCTTTGCGGGCTGCGGGCTAGGCTACATGTCTGCAGCATGTTGAAGGCCAATATGGCGGCTCCAGCCCATCGTCACTCCCAGAATTTACACGTCACCACGGTTCGGGACTTCGAAGCTCTCGCGGCGCATGCGCCGGCCTGGGACCGTCTCGCCTGGGAGGCTCCCCAGAAAGTTCCAATGCTTCTGCCCGCCTGGGTGGAGGTGAGCTTGCGCCATGGGCTCAATCACGGCGAGGAATGGCTGTGCAGCTTTGCCTATCTCGGGGAGGAGTTGATCGGCATCCTTCCGATCATCCTCACTCCTGATCCAATCCTCGGGAAAGGTTGGCCCACTCTGCGCATGGCCGACAAACACTCTCAATCCGGAGACATGCTGCTGGCGCCTGACCATGCCGCTATGGCCTTTCAATCGCTGCTCGGCGGGTTGCGCCGCGAGGTGCCAACCCACTTGGGCCTCGAACTGAAAGCCGTGAGGCGAAACTCCCCTCTGTGGGCGGCCATCCGGAACAGCGACATCGGCTACATCACCCGTTGCGGTTCACGCCAGCGGTACTCATGCCTCAGCCTCGGTCAAGACTTCGACGCCTATCTGGGTACCCTGGGAAATATGCGGCGCAACCTGAAGCGCTACATGCGAAAACTTGAGAGCCGTGGCGACGTCTCGGTCGAGATGATGAGGGGTTCGGCCGCCACGGAGGATTTCCTTGAGGAGTTCCTGGCCCTCGAGGCCTCCGGCTGGAAGGGGCGTGCTGGCTCGGCCATCCTGAACAAGCCCGATGCGGTTGCGTTCTACACTGCCCTGGTCAGGAATTTCGCCGCTGACGAGCGCTTGGAATGGCACGCCATCCGGGTTCAGGGCCGCCTCGTTGCGGCGGAGATGGGGTTCCGGTGCGGCCCTTCGCTGATGCTTCCGAAAATCGCCTTCGATGAAGACTTCAAGGATTGCATGCCCGGCAACCTTCTCACGGCCGAAGTCATCAAGGACGCGTTGTCCCGCGCGGACCTGACGGAGATCAATCATCTCAGCCAAGCCGATTGGCATCGCTCCTGGCATCTGGAATCCGATGAGTACATCGCCCTGTACTTCGTTTGGAAGGACATCCTGCCGGTTATGTTTCTTTTGTCCCGCGTGTTTCTAGTCTCTCGCGCAGGTGCGATGTCTCCCTACAAGGCTCACGTAAAGTCCTGGATTCCAAAGCCTGCAAAGACTGCCTATCGCCAGATGAGAAGCGCATGCGGCCAGTTCCGGCGCATATTGAGCTAGAATTCTTCAGCGGGCCTCAAAACCCTCGAGCGCTGATGGTCGATCCATCCAGCCTGATGGCAAGCCAAGGTGAAAGCTTCAGGATGCGCCGGTGAAGCGCATCAGGGCTATATCGATTTTTCGCTGTTGCGTTGACGCTGAAAACGAAAGGCTTCTATCACTCAAGCCAATTTGATCGATCGGATCAAAGTGGTGCCCCTGGCCGGGGCAAGTCTATCCTGACAATTCAAGAGCTTACCAAAGGTGGGACAGTCAAAAGTTCCCACGTGGTTCCAAGGGTTTTTGCATCAACTGTCCCACCGTCCAGCGCCCTTGCTACCACACAAAAAGAAACCGCCGCACCGGCTGGACCCCGGAACGGCGGCAATAATCTGGTCAAGAAGCGAGCTAACACTTCCAATGCCGAAGATAGGGCGAAAGCCCCCCGGTTGGCAAGCCTCCGCTTCAAAGGGCTCTTCAGCGATGAGGGCTACTTCTACGGCTGGGAGGTGGCGCGATGAACCACCTCACTTGCCAGATCGAAGCTATTTCCGATTGCGCTGCTAATCTTGCCAGGCAGGTCCACTGCGACGATGAGAAAGTGATCCTGGTAGTCGACGCTCTCAGGGCGGCCGAAGACAGCCTTTCCCATGAAGTGGTCAACCAGGCGCAGCCAAGCAATGTCATCCCGTTCCCGCGGCCACAGAACCCGTGCGGGACCATTGATATCTATCCCTGCTCCGTGAATGGCGGCGAATGGGCCGTTGAGCACATGTCCCGATCCGACGACAGCGCGACCTATCTGGGCTCGTTCTTCTGCATCAACGAGGCGGTTTCAGTGGCCCGCCAATGGGCCACGAAGCTCGGTGCGGATTTCGACGGGAGCGCAGCATGAACCAGCATTTTATGCCGCTCGACGCCCGCACCCTCGCCCGCGTCCTTGGTGGTGAAGCAACCGGCAACAACGTCCGCGCACCCGGTCCCGGCCATAGCCGCGACGACCGGAGCATGTCGGTCCTCGTGGACCCCAAGGCTCCGGACGGCTTCGTGGCACACAGCTTCGCCAATGACGCGTGGGAGAGCCTTCGAGACTACATCAACGAGAAGCTCGGGCGCCCGGCCTGGTCCTCGTCCGATACCGCTGAGGACATCATTGCCCGGATGACCGCTCACGCAAGAGCAGGATTCGATTTCAACGCCGCATCACGCCAACGCCAGGAGGAGCCGGAAAGCAAATCCTTCAACGACCGCAGGCTCACGAGCGCCGGGTACCGGCAGGTTGCGGCCTACGACTACCTGACCGAGGACGGGGAGCTTTTGTACCAGGTCCTTCGGTACGAACACCCCACGAAGGACAAAACCTTCCTCCAGCGTCGCCCGGACGGGCGGGGCGGGTGGCTCAGTGGCGCCGGGAGCCGCAAGGTTCTCTATCGCTGGCCTGACCTGCCAGCGACCATCCATAACAGGGCCTACGTGTGTGAGGGTGAGAAGGACGCGGACCGACTCGCGGCTCATGGCTTCCTGGCCGTCACGGTTGCCAATGGCGGCTGGACATCGGAGGCCGTCGAAGCTCTCCGAGGCTATGATTGCTTCGTCCTCGAGGACAATGACGCCTCCGGACGGGAGAAAGCCGCAAATGCTGCAACCATGCTGCATGGTGTTGCGGATTCCGTGCGCGTCGTGCGCCTGCCGGGCCTGCCGGAGAAAGGCGACGTTTCGGACTGGCTCGACGCCGGCAACGATTACAACGAGCTGCCGCACATCGCTGACAAAACTCCGGTCTGGACCCCACGAGGGGACGAGCGGGAAGATTCCGCCACTCATTCGGAGCCGCCACAGGATGGAGCCTCATCACCCGTTAAGGCGATCCCGCTCCAATGGCACGGAGATGCAGACCCGAATGAAGATCGGGCATGGTTGATCAGGGACCTGATCCCGGAGACGGGGAAAGGGCTCATGTCGGGTCAATGGGGATCCGGGAAGACATTCGGTGCTCTCGATCTCAGCGCCTCAGTCATGACCATGGAGGCATTCGCAGGCCGTCGCGTGAACCGACAAGGCGGTGTGCTCTTCATTGCCCCGGAAGGCGCGTACGAAATACCGATCAGGCTGCGAGGCATTGTCGAGGGGAAACTACAAGGTCTCACTTTCCTTCATACAGGGACAGATGCGAAGCCCATCGATCCGGGGAGGCTTCCCATCGCCTGGATTGATGAGTGTCCGCCACTTGTGGGAAAGGATTCCGTCGAGATCCTTACCCTGACGGCTCAAGCCGCAGCCGAACGCATGGAGGAGACCTTCGGCCTGCCGCTTGCCCTCATTGTCGTCGATACGGTGGCCGCCAGCGCCGGAGTGATGGACGAGAACGCGGCGGCTGAGAACCATCGCGTGATGAATGCCTTGGAAACCCTCAGTCGGAAGATAGGCGCTTTCGTCCTTGGCGTGGATCACTTCGGCAAGATGGTGGAGACGGGCACTCGTGGATCCTCCGCGAAGGAAGCGGCGGCGGACGTTGTTCTGGCCATGCTCGCGGACCGGGACGTCTCAGGAACGATCTCCAACACCCGCATGGCGGTCCGTAAGCTGCGAGGTGGCGCTACAGGAGCAGAGACGCCCTACAGCCTCGAGGTGATCCGGCTTGGGGATAACAAGCACGGCGAGTCTGTAACGACTTGCATTGTGCGGTGGGATCCAGAGCGCTCTTCAGCGCCAGCAGGCACAACGCGTGAGCGGTGGCCGACATCCCTCCGCGTCTTCCAGAAGGCCATGCAGTTGGCTCTCACAGACCATGGAAAGCGCATCCGTCCCTTTGGGATCGAAGGGCCTGAGGTTCTGGGGGTTGCCGAGACGAAGGTCCGGGCCGAATTCGTCGCCGCCTACCCTGTAGACGGGGAGACGAGTGAGAAGCGATCAGAGGCGAAGAAGAAGGCGTTCAGCCGGGCCCTGAAGAACGCCCTGGAGCGGGAACTCGTGATCTCTCGTGACTTGGCTGGCGTGGATCATCTCTGGCTGAAGGACAGCGGGGATGAATAGGACATCCAAAAGGGGACGGACGGGACACTCCTTAGTGTCCCTGTCCCGTCTGTCCCCCTGGACAACCGGGACGAAGGGGACATCCATCCCTTTTGTCCCTCCTCTCTCGATCACACGCTTGAGCCGGATCGCCAAGCCAAAAGCCAACAAGGGCGGCAGGCAGGGGGCGGTCAGAATGTCTGACGCGCTCGAAGGATAGACCGGTGTGCATCCTCTCTTGCGCAAAAAGCTGGAAATCCCTTTGAAAAATTCTGGAGTTCTCAATGACCAGCAAAAAGCCACTGTCGCCACCGCCTGGAGGCCGTTCTCCCTCTGCGCCAAGCCATCTGGAGAAACCTGAGAAGGTCATGTGGCGGGACCTGACCGCCGCCCATTGGTTCGATGATCCTGCTTCTCTGGCGCTGTTGCGGACCACCCTGGAGGCCCATCAGCGAGCCAGAAGGTGCCGTGAAACCATCGATAGGGAGGGAGAAGCCATCAGGGATCGATTTGATCAGATCAAACC
>NZ_QOIO01000007.1 GCF_003332305.1 Microvirga aerophila
TGAAACTGTCGATCACGAGTATCGCATTGTTCGGCCCGATGGCAGCATGCGTCGGATCCATGCCACAGTGTTTGCCATCTTTGACCAGCATGGAAGGGTTCGGCGGGTGGCCGGCATTGCCCGGGATGTCACGCAACATGACGGCTCGATGGTGTACCTGGTGGACACTGATGAAACCTCCCGACGTGAGCTGTCGCTTCGGCTTCAGGAGGCAGGCTACCAAGTGAACAGGTTCGTATCCGCCCAAGCCTTCCTCGACGTCGCACCCGTGGTGGTGCCAGGCTGCGTGGTGCTGAGAATTCACGGGTCCGACCCCGACGAACTGATGTTACCCAGAGGGCTGAAGGGACGTCGCTTGGCCTTGCCAATTATCGTTGTCGGCGAAGCCGGCGGCAATGTGTTGTTTGGGGTTCAGGCCATGAAGGCGGGAGCGGCCGATTTCTTAGATGTGCCGTATCGTCCAGACCAATTGATGGAGGCGGTGGCGTCTGCGCTTGCGTCGATCCAGGACCGGGTGGAACGGGATCGGGCAGCGGACTTCGTGCGCGCGGGCATCGCCGCTTTGTCTGTCCGTGAGCGGGAGGTGCTGGATGGGCTGCTGGCTGGCGGCACCAACAAGACGATTGCCCGAGACCTCGGGATCAGCCCCCGCACGGTTGAGGCTCACCGGGCCCGCATCATGGAGCGCCTAGGGGCACAAAGCCTGCCTGAGCTGGTGCAGGTTGCCATGGCGGCGGGCTTGCAGGCGTCGGGTCGCTCCGATAACGGCACTCGCTGATCATCCTGAGCAAGGCACGGTGTTTGAAGCCGCGGGTCTACGGCGAAGCCCGACTGCACGCGCCGCAAACGAATGTCTTGTTATGGCACTGAGCCGAAGTAAGCCGAACTTCCGCATAGGTGGGATAAGCGGACCTTCATCCAATCCGCTCAACGTTACACATTGACCCGATCCGGACATTCCATGGATCGCCAACTGACACGTTCGGTCGAGTTCACTCCGGCATGCCCAGCTTGCGCCATGCCGCGTAGATCCGCGACCGCTGGGCCACGTAGGCCGGATGATCGGATTGTTCCAGGGCCTTGTAGCGGGTCAGCGTCATCCCGGGCACGGCCCGCAGCCATCTCACCATCGGTTCACGCGCTTCCGCTTCGCGCCCCGTGAACACGTAGGCCGCCGCCAGCCAGCCATATGAGCTCGGAAAGCCCGGATCGGCATCGATTGCCTGCTGGATTGTCTCGACGGCGGCCTCGTCCTGCCCCAGGTGCAGTTGTGCCCCGCCGATGTACAGCAGCCAGTACACCAGGAACGGATCGCGCGGGCTGAGGCGGATGCCTTGCCGCACGTACCCTTCCGTCTTCTCTGGTTGGCCGAGGAGAGCATAGTTCCACCCCATCTCGGTGTAGGGGACGGCCAGGTTGCGGTTCAGGCTCACGGCCCGCTCGGCCGCCGCAATGGCCTCCGCGCTACGCCGCTGTGCCCGACGCAGCAGCGCCTTGTACTGGTGAGCCGCGGCATCGTCGGGCTTTAGGACAATGGCCTGGGCGATCAGTTCGTCAGCCTTCTGCAACGGGTCCGCAGGCGCATCCGTCCAGCGGTTGAGCACGTCCCGGATGTGCGTGAAGCCTAGGCCCGTGAGAGCAATGACCACGTGGGGATCCACCTTCAGGGCCTCCTCGAACAGGCGTCGCGCCGCCGCATTGTTATCCCTCGTCTGGCTCGCGTAGATCAGCGCCCAGCCGCGCATAGCCAAATCCGTCGAATCGGGATTGACGGGGCGCTCCCGCTGGCCGCGGCGGCTCTCAATGTCAATGAGCTTGACCCTGAGCGCGGAGGCAATCCCCGCCGTGATCTCGTTCTGCATCTCGATCAGGTCGGCGCGCGGACGGTCGAACCGCTCCGCCCATAGGTGAGCCCCTGTCTCGGCGTCGATGAGCTGGGCATTGACCCGCACTAGGCTGCTGCTGCGTCGGACGCTGCCCTCGAGCACGTAGCGCACGCTGAGGTCGCGGCCGATCTGCCGGATGTCGACGGGCTTGTTCTTGTAGGTGAAGGCGGTATTGCGCGCGATGACGAAGCTGCCGTCGATGCGTGACAGGTCCGCCGTGAGGTCCTCCGTGAGGCCGTCGGCGAAGTACTCTTGGTCCGGGTCGCCGCTCAAATTGTCAAAGGGGAGCACGACTAGGGACAGGCGGGATGCGGTGCGGCTCGGATCGGCTCCCACGGTGTTCGGTGCCGCTGCTGCGACAGGGGTGGTGGATGGCTTAGACGGGCCTTGGTTCCTGGCAAGAAAGAAACCGGTGCCGCCGAGAACTACGAGGGCTACCGCCGCGGCGACAGGAACGAGCCAGCGCCGCCTGTCTGGTGCCTCGGACGAGGCGTTAGCCGTGTAGGCGTCGAAGTGAACCCGATAGCACCGGACCGGCCGGGCGATGTTGCGCACGCTCTGCTCCCCCAGGTCCTCGAACTCGACGGGCAGCCGGTCACGAACCTGATCACGAATCGAGCGCGAGACGCAGATGCCGCCAACATCAGCCAAGGCTTGCAGGCGCGCGGCGATGTTGACGCCGTCACCCAGGACATCGCCATCCTCGATGACCACGTCGCCCAGATTGATGCCGATCCGGAACCGGATGCGGTGCTCCTCCGGGAACGATGTCTCGCGACTAGCCATGGCGAGCTGGAGCTCGGCCGCGCAGCGCACGGCCTCGACGGGACTGGCGAATTCGACCAGCAGGCCATCACCCATGGTCTTGACGAGCCGCCCGCCATGCCGGGCGATGGCCGGGTCGATTAGGGCTCGGCGGGACGCCTTTAGGCGTGCGATCGTACCCTCCTCGTCGAGCCCGATCAGCCGCGAGTAGCCCGCCACATCAGCGCACACGATGGTCACCAGCTTGCGCTCCATTGAGCGCTCCATGAAGCGGTTCAACCTAACGTCTGAAGCCTACCCCCAGGGCATCGGCGGGGGAAGCCATTGCCCGCGCTGCGACCTGCGAACAAATCGGAGCATACGTCGCAAGCTCACTGTCCGAACGGCAGGTCTTGGCACCTCTCGGACGTAGGCCCAGAGTCTGCTCTCACGACGAACATCGGACGCTCCTGGAGGTCGAGAGATCGGCAGAGGATGACCCTGAGCCGACTTTGGCGCTGAGGCAGCATAGGTCACGATCCCCCTAAGATGGTCGACCGTCAGACCGTCGCCTCCAGAATGTCCCGATGGTATCATGATCGGGCTGTGTGACGACGGTCGCTTGGTCAAGGACCAAGCGGTCCACTGACACCGACTTCAGCCGGCAGATCTCCTGAAGGAGAAGCAGCCATGGCGACAGCATGGGTTGAGCGGCGGTTGGCAGCGATCCTGGCCGCCCACGTCGTCGGGTACTCTCACCTCGTGGAACAAGACGAGGCGGGCACCCTGGCGGCCCTAAAGACGCTCCGCCGCGAGGTCATTGATCCGCTCCTGGCCGAGCATCATGGGCGCATCGTCAAGTTGATGGGTGATGGGGCGCTCGCAGAGTTTGGTTCGGTCGTTGACGCTGTGGCCTGCGCGGTCGCCGTGCAGAAGGGTGTGGCGGATCAGCAAGACAGCGTCCCATCCGAGCGCCGCATCGTCTTCCGCATCGGGATCAACCTCGGTGACGTTGTGGTCGAGGGCGATGATCTGCTGGGCGATGGCGTCAACATGGCACCGTTGCATTAACCGTGGTCGTGTAGCGAGGGATAGCCAATCGAAGAATCGTTCTGTTGTCTCTGTTCAAGCGCCGCCGTTTTCCCGTCGCGATCATCCTGCTGTGCGTGCGCTGGTACTGCAAGTACGGGATCAGCTATCGCGATCTCGCCGAAATGATGTCCGAGCGCGGGGTCAGCGTCAATCCAAGCACGATCTTTCGTTGGGTCCAGCGCTATGCCCCAGAGATTGAGAAGCGGGTGCGACCATACCAGGGGCATCGTTCAGGCTCATGGCGGGTGGATGAGACCTATGTACGAGTTGGCGGACGCTGGCAATACTTGTTTCGAGCGGTTGATAAACATGGTCGGCTGATTGCCTTCATGCTGTCCAATCGGCGGGATGCTGGAGCGGCTTATCGCTTCCTGCGCAAAGCTCTAAAGGCCATGAGCGGCTATCCTCCCTCATCCATCACGACCGACAAATTGGCTTCGTATCCAAAGGCCATCCGGCGCTTGCAGGGCGAAGGGCTGCTATCGAAGAATGTTGAACACCGCACCTCGAAATATTTGAATAACATCATTGAGGCAGATCACGGCGCGTTCAAGCGGATAATTCGGCCGACGCGCGGCTTCCAAACGATGAAAACCGCCGCCGCGACCCTGACGGGTTTTGAAACAATGCGCATGATCCGCCGCGGTCACTGCATCCAGCGGAAGCGTCAGGCGACAGGCGAAGTCCGTCTCGTCAATCAGCTCTTCGGTCTTGCAGCCTGAATGACCCGCTCGACGGCGTTCGCTATGCCCCTTTCAAGTTGCTGCAATAGTGCCCCCCTGAAAGGGCTGGCTCGGGCGTGGAAGGGCGTGTTGGTGACTACGACCAGCCGGACACCCTGGCCCAAGCCTATTCCGGCCTCGACCGCCTGCTTCTGATCCCCACCTCAGATCAGCGTCCCGGCAAGCGGGGTGAGCAGAACGTTGCGGCCATCAAGGCAGCCATCGCGGCAGGCGTGAAGCACATCATCTTCATGTCGGCCGCTGGCACACGTGAGCAGGAGGAGCCGAACATCGGCGCCTCCTACTGGGTGGGCGAGCAGTACCTGATCAAGAATGCTCCTCGCTGGACCATCCTTCGCATGAACTACTATGCCGAGGCGCTTGCCATGGAGGTGGCCTCTGCTGTGGGATCGGGAGCGCTCACCGGGGTTGCCGAGAACCGCGTGGCATTTGTCACCCGCGATGACATCGCTGCTGCGGCAGCGGGCATCCTGCTCGGTCAGGGACACGCGGGCGCGATCTACAACGCCACGGGTGACAGGGCCTACACAGGTGCGGAGCGGGCCGCCCTGATCTCTGAGATCACTGGCAAGCCACTTGGCTTTGTCGCGGTCCCGGCGGATGCGCTGCGAGGAGGAATGGCGAAGGCAGGACTACCGGAGAGTGTCATCAACACGTGGGTGAGCATCCAGAACGACTTTGCGGCGGGAGCATTCGACATCGTGACAGGCGACGTGGAACGTCTCGCAGGCCGCGCCCCGAAGTCGCTTCGTGACGCACTGTCGCCAGCACTGCGCTGAGGTCCGGAGGCAGGCCGGAGAATTCCGGCCTGCCTCATCATGCACTTGCCAGCTCCATTATGGATTTGGCCTGTCTACCGGTAACGTCAAGAAATGGCACTTTTCGGAAGTAAGACGAATGTCAGGGCAGGAACAGCGGACGTTCCTGAGGAGGAGGGGATCGGCAGAGAATGACCCTTTGCAGACCTTTGATATCACCCCCCGCGCTGACACCTCTCACGACAGAACTGGAAGCATGCGACCGGGTTGAGCTCCAGTCGGCGCACCGTCTTGGATGATGGCTTCGCCATTGACCCAGACATGGCTGATGCCAACAGGCATCAGCGTAGGTTCGTCGAAGGTGGCGCGGTCCGCGACACTCTCTTCGAAGAGAACGATGTCGGCCATCATGTCCGGCCGGACCAATCCGCGATCCAGAAGCGAAAAGCGTTGCGCGGCAATCGACGTCATGCGCCGTACGGCATCCTCGAGGGAAAACCAGCCCTTGTCGCGACGCAACGGGCCAACGATCCGAGGGAAGGTGCCGAAGGCACGCGGGTGCGGTTTCGTGCCGGGGCGAGGCAGGCCGTCCGACCCGACCATGTGCAGACGATGGCAACAGGCCGCATGCAGATCGCTCTCGTCTAGCTGAAAAAGAATGACGCCTGTTTGCCCATCATCCTCTTCGACAAGGCGAATGAGAAGGTCGTAGGGTGCAGTCGTCTCGCGCTCGGCCGCCGCTCGCATGCTCAGGCCCTCAAGATGCTTGAGCCCGGGGTTGTTGACGCCCGAAATGCGCACATTGTCCCAGCCGATCAGGGAAAGTTTGCTCTGGCCATGGAAAGCCGGGCCGCCATTCTCGACCCAGCGGCGCAGGACAGGCCCAATTTCGGGATCGCGCAGCCTCTGCTTGAGCTGATCGAGGCCGCCTTCGAGCGCGGCTGGGGGAAGAAGCTGCAGGAGATAGGTGCTGCCGGCCGGATAGGGGTACATATCGAAGCTGATGTCGATCCCTTCCTTCCGTGCGGCTTCGAGAGCTTCCAGAGTGCGAGGAATCTGCCCCCAGTTGGGTCGCCCAGCCGATTGAAGATGCGAGAGGAGACCAGCCGCACCGGACAGCCGGAGAATCTCGATGAACTCTTCGATCGCGGGCACGAGCTGGTCTTCATAGCTGCGCACATGCGCGGTCATCAGCCGTCCGCGCGCCTTCACTACCTTCGCTAGCGCCACCAGCTCGTCGAGATCGGCGAAGGCGCTCGGGGGATAGACCAGCCCGAGAGAGAGGCCGATGGCACCCTGCTCAAGCTGCCGATCGAGCAGGCTCTCCATGGCCGCAATCTCGTCTGGTGTCGGCGGGCGCCGGTCATAGCCCATGACTGCCAGCCGCAGGGCTGCGTGGCCGACTAGCGAGACGACATTAATGGCGACGCCTTGATGAAGACGCTCACGATAGTCCGAGAAGTCATCGAAGATCTCCTCAGGCGCCAATTGCCCGAGCAGTCCCGCGAAATGCTTGCGCAGGTCCTCCCGGGATCGTTCCCGAGCCGGATAAAGAGAGAAGCTGCAGTTGCCGACGACCACAGTGGTGACGCCCTGTAGCGCCTTTTCAGGTCGGTTCGGTTCGCGAATGCAGATCAGATCGTCATGGCAATGAGCATCGATGAACCCCGGCGCAAGATAGCGGTCCTGGGCATTGATGATGGTCGTCTTTGTTCCTGCTGCGAGATGCGAGCCAACGGCGGCGATCCGTCCGTCTACCACATGCACGTCACCCCGAAACCAGGGAGATCCTGTTCCGTCAATGATCCGGGCGTTCCGGATAAGCCAGTTCTGCGTCATTGTATCCTCGATAGCACAAAAGGGGAGTGTGGTCCTAACGTTTCAGCCTCTGGCCTTGCCTATCGGGAGGGGCATGTATTCGGCGAAACCCGTGATTTTTCAGCAACCGGCCAGCCGCGAAAAACGCGCTAACGTCGCGCCCGACCAACCTAGTCCAGACCTCGCGCCGGTCGGCATCGGATTGGCGTTGGGGCGCGGGATACCACGATGGGATCTCCAGACAACGCGTCGGACCAGGGCAGGTGGAGACACGTCAGGCAACCTTGCCGCGCGCGGCGACGGGAACCGTGCCGACGACGTCATCGCCGCGCACGAGCGTCACCTCGTCGAAGAGATTTGACACGGGGCAGGCGTGGTTGGGAATGATGCGGACCATATCGCCGACCCGGGGCTTTGCCGTCGAGCGTGTCAGATCGACGGTGCCGTGCTCCTCGCTCAAGGAGGCAATCACGGCGTCGGGGTATTCGACGATGCGGCCGAAGCCCTGAAGGCCCAAAGTGTCGCTGGTGAGCGTCTTCGAGCCTGCATCGAGGATTGCACGCGTGTTGGTCGGGCGCGACACCACAGTCGCGAGAACCGACAGGGCGCAGTCCTCAAAGCCGCCGACGCCCTCATGAACCTGGAACCGGTCAAGATAGATGTAGGTGCCGGGACGGTACTCGGTGGCCGCACCGTTTTCGCCGCTGTGCCAGAGGTCCGGCGTCCCGCCCGTCGAGACGATCTCCGGCGCAAGGCCGGCTTCCCTTAATAGAACGGTGGCGCGTGCGAGCCACGCATTCGCCTGCGCTGTTGCGCCTTTGGCTGGATAGGTCATTAAGCCAGCAAAGCGCAGTCCGTCGGACGCATTGATGTAACGAGCAAGGGCAAGCGCCTCCTCGGGCGTCTGCACGCCTGCCCGCGCTCCGCCCGTGTCACATTCCACAAGCACGGGGAGGGTGATGCCGGATTCAGAGAATGTTCGCGAATATCCGTCGATGGTGGTGATACTGTCTGCAGTAACCTTGAGAGCCGCGCGCTTGGCGAGCGCCAGAAGGCGTTTCAACTTGGGCTCACCGAGAAAGTTGTAGGGCAGAAGAATGTCCCTAAGACCGGCGTCGACCATCACTTCGGCCTCGCCGATTTTCTGGCAGGTAATCCCGATGGCGCCGAGCTCCATCTGCCTCTTGGCAAATTGCGGCAGTTTGTGCGTCTTGATGTGGGGGCGCAGCTTCACGCCGTTCGCATCGGCATAATCCTGAGCGCGTTTCAAATTGACTTCAACGCGGTCGATGTCGATCAGGACGACAGGGGTATCGAGTTCATGAATCTTGGCCATCGGGAATTCCTCTCACGAGATCGCTCGGACGAAGGGCAGGTTGCCGGCCGTGAGGCCGCCAACCACCGGCAGGGCGACTCCCGTAATTCGGGCCGCCAAAGGCGATGCGAGAAATACTGCCGCATTCGCCACGTCGACGGGCTCTACAATGCGGCCGAGAGGGTATGGGCGGGGACCTTCTCCAGCAGGCGAGAAGCCTTCCTGACCCGATGGTCTCACGCTTTGGTCGCGAGGATCGCTTAGGGCCATCCTATGAGCGACGTGACCACAGGGTATCACAAGAGGTTCTCCTGGTTTTCGAACTCACGTTGTCCGGCGAGTTCTGCCTGCCGGATACACGCAACGCTGTGGTCTCGTGAGACGTCCTCCCGCGGGGGCACGATTTCCGCGCAGGCCTGTACGGCATAGGGACAGCGCGTGCGGAACACGCAGCCTGAAGGTGGGTTGAGCGGGCTCGGGATATCACCTTTTAGAATAATGCGATCACGCTTGGCGCGGGGATCGGCAACAGGCACAGCCGACAGAAGCACCTGGGTATAGGGATGACGTGGATTGGCATAGACCTCCTGGGCGGGTCCCATCTCCATGATACGCCCGAGGTAGAGAACAACGATATCATCGCAAAGATACTCGACGACTGACAGGTCGTGCGAAATGAACACCATCGTCAAACCGAGCTGCTGCTGCAACTCTTGCATCAGGTTCAGTACCTGCGCCTGAACGGATACGTCGAGGGCGGACACCGGTTCGTCGGCGATGATCAGTTCGGGCTCCACGGCGAGTGCGCGGGCGATACCGATGCGCTGACGCTGGCCCCCGGAGAATTCGTGCGGATAGCGACGCGCGTGCTCCGGCCTTAAGCCGACGCGGCCAAGCAACTGCGCTATGCGCTCCTCGCGTGCTGCGCCCCTGGCAAGGCGGTGGGTGTCGATGGCCTCGCCGATGATGTCTCCGACGCGCATGCGCGGATTGAGGCTGGAATAGGGGTCCTGAAAGATGATCTGCAGGCGCCTACGATAGGCGCGCAGCTCCTTTTCCGACAGCTTGAACAGGTCGACGCCATCGAAAATGGCCTCGCCCCCGGATGGTTCTATGAGCCGGAGAATGCAGCGCCCAGCTGTCGTCTTGCCTGAACCCGACTCTCCCACAATGCCGAGGATGCAGCCACGACGCACGTCGAAAGAGACGTCCGACAAGGCACGCACAGTGCCGCTGCTGGTCGGAAACTGTTTCTCGAGGTTACGAACCGACAAAAGGGCGCCGTCGTTAGGTTCACTCGCGTTGGTCATAGGTCGTCGTACCTCCAGCACCGCGACAGGTGATCTTCGGACACGGGGATAAGCGGTGGCAGCTCACGACAGCGGTCCACGACCAACGGGCAGCGCGGGGCAAAAGCACAGCCCGTCGGCAGGTCGAGTGCGCTCGGGACGTTGCCTGGGATGGCGTTTAGCAGGCGTCGGCCACCCCCCTCGGTACGGTCGCGCCGCACATCCGGGATGCAGGCGAGGAGGCCGCGTGTATAGGGGTGGCGCGGACGTTCGAAAACGTTGAGCACCAGTCCTTGCTCGACCACCCGGCCTGCATACATCACGACGACCTCGTGAGCGATCTCGGCCACAACGCCGAGATTGTGCGTGATGAACAGGATGCTCATGCCGATCTCCTTCTGGAGACGGCGCAACAAATCCAGGATCTGGGCTTGGATGGTGACGTCGAGGGCGGTCGTCGGTTCGTCGGCAATGAGCAGCGAAGGGTTGCACGAAAGCGCGAGGGCGATCATGACGCGCTGGCGCATGCCGCCCGACATTTCGTGCGGGTATTGATCGAGCCGGCGCTCCGGCGCCGGAATCTCGACGAGTTCCAGCATGCGCTTGGCCCTGACTCTTGCCTCGTCCCGGGACACAGACTCATGCAGGAGGATCATTTCCATGATCTGATCGCCGACGGTAAATAGCGGGTTCAGGCTCGTCATCGGTTCCTGAAAAATCATCGCAATCTCGCGGCCCCTGATGGCACGCATGCGCTTTTCGGGCAGCTGCGCGAGGTCGACCACGTCGCCTCCGCGCAACCGGTAGAGCACACGGCCGCCGACGATGCGGCCTGGATGGGCGAGCAGCCGCATGATCGTGAGGCTCGTCACCGACTTTCCCGATCCCGATTCGCCGACGACCGCGAGCGTTTGCCCCCGGCTCAGCGAAAAGCTGACGCCATCGACCGATTTCACTGTACTAGCGCCCTGAATAAAATAGGTCTGCAGGTCCTCGACCTTGAGCTGAACGTGAGGAGGGAGCGCCAGAGCGGCACCGGTCCCCACTCCTGAGGAAGCTGTTATAACCATCGCTCAGAGATCCTTTCTCAGGCGCGGGTCGAGAAGATCGCGCAGGCCATCGCCAACGAGTTGCAGCGACAACACGGCGAGCACAATGGCAATCCCCGGAAATAGAGTCATCCAGTCTGCACTTCCTACATATTGCCGGCCAGCAGCGATCATGGTGCCCCAGGTCGGGACCTCCGGGCTCACGCCGACTCCGAGGAAGGACAGGCTCGCCTCTGCCAGCATGGCGTAGGCGAAGATGAAGGTCGCCTGCACGAGAATAGGCGAAACGAGATTGCGCAGGACGTGGCGGAGCATGATCCGCCACGTTGGAACACCGAGAGCCCTCGCGGCCTCAATGTAGGGCAGTTCGCGGATGATGAGTGTGGATGCGCGTACGATGCGGGCGAGGCGCGGTGCATAGACGATGCCGAGTGCGACAATGACCGTAGCCAGGGAGGGGCCAAGTGCAGCGACGAGCGAGATCGCCAGCAGGATGTCCGGAAAAGCCATCATGGCATCGATGATCCGCGCGACAATCCCGTCAGCCTTACGGAAAAAGCCCGCAACGAGGCCGAGCGTGATACCAATGGCAGCCGCGAGCAAGGTCGCGGCTGCCCCGACAAGAAGCGACAATTGTCCCGCATAAATCGTCCGGCTGAAGATGTCGCGGCCGAATTCGTCGGTGCCGAACCACCACCGCCCGCTCGGTGGTTGCAAGCGGTTGACCACCGAGAGCCTGTTAGGAGCATAGGGCGCGATCAGCGGGGCCAGCACCGCGAAAACAGTGATAGCTCCAAGCACGACCAAACCGATCAGGAGTGATTTGCGCTGGAAGACGAGGCTCACGAGGCCTGGACGCCCAGCAATCGCAGGAGACGAGGTGACAGCCATCAGTAACGCACCCGTGGGTCGACGACCAAATAAAGCATGTCGATGACAAAGTTGATCAGCACATAGAGGGCTGCGATGACGAGAAGCGCGCCCTGAATGACAGGATAATCCCGGCGCAGCACGGCGGAAACGACGAGATTGCCGACACCCGGCAGACTGAAGACGGTTTCGGTTACGACGGCGCCGGAAACGAGAAGCGCCGCCGTTAGGCCGATCACGGTTAGCACCGGGATGAGTGCGTTCTTGAAGGCGTGCTTCATCACGACTTGAAACTCACCCATGCCTTTCGAGCGAGCCGTTCTGACATAGTCATCGTTGAGCACGTCGAGCATAGACGCCCGCGTGAAGCGGGTGATTAGCGCTGAACTTACGATTCCGAGCGTTGTTGCGGGCAGAATGAGGTGGGACAGCCGTACTATGAAGGAGGCATCGGGGCCGCCGTAGCCCGACACGGGGAACCAGCTGAACCGGACGGCAAAGACCTGGATGAATATAAGGCCAAGCCAGAAGCTCGGGATGCTCGCGGCAAGCATGGCAAGCGTCGTGGCGACTTGATCGAACAATGAGCCGCGCTTGTAGGCCGCCAGAATACCCACCGGCAGCGCGATGGCGCTAGCGATCAGGATCGAGAACAGGGTCAGGAAGAACGTGGGCTCGGCGCGTTCGGCAAGGGCGCTGAGCACGGGCATGTTGAGGAAGATCGACTGGCCAAGGTCGCCTCGAAGCAATTGGCCGAGAAAGTAGAGATATTGAAGGATGAGAGGCCGGTCGAGCCCCAATTTCTCGCGCAAAGTTGCGATGTCGGCGGCTGTTGCGTCGGGCCCCAGCATGACGGCGGCGGGATCGCCGGGAGCGACGCGCACTATGACGAAGACGATCGTCACGACTGTGAACATCACTGCAATCATGCCGAGGAAGCGCCGGATCACGTAGCGGGTCATGGCTGCCAGGCTCCTGATTGTGCAGGGAGGTGGGCGGCGTTTCAGACGCCGCCCACCTCCCTCATGTTACTGCTTCAAGGATGCGTTCCAGAAATAAGGCCATGGTGACGCGGTGAAGCCCTGAAGTCGCGGAGACTTTGCCGTAAGGGCGTTGAAGTCGCCGACCTTGTAGAAGGGCACTTCCTCGTAGATCAGCTTCTGGATGTCGGCCCAGATCGCGATGCGCTTCTTCTGATCCATCTCGGTGTTGAATGCTGTCAGAAGCTTGTTCTTGGTCTCGCTCGCCCACCAGCCTGGGTAGGTGTCCGGCAGAGGCGCGATGAGCGCCGGCTCGGGCAGGAAGGGGCTGTGCGTGATGAAGATATCCCACACGGCCGGCTCAGCGCGACGCTGAACGAGCGTTGCCCAATCCACGACCTGCAGGTCCACCTTGAAGCCCGCCGCTTTCAGATATTCGGCTGCAACCTGTGCCATCTTGTAATGGAATTCATACTGGCGGCTCGTCAGGATGCGGATTGGCGACCCGTCATAGCCGGCCTTCTTGGCGAGGGCGGCCGCCTTGTCGGCATCGCCCTGGTTGTAGGCTTCCGTACCGACTTCCGTGCGCCAGACATAACTCTTCGGGTACATGGCGCCGTCGACCGAGTAGAATTCCGGCTTACCGAAGGCCGCCGCCAGCATGTCCTCCGCGTTGAGGGCCGCCTGGACGGCCTTGCGAAGGTCCAGCTTGGTCATCATTCCCTGCTTGTTGTTCATGATGAACATGGCCCAACCAAAGGATTCGAGCATCAACGGCTCAGTCTTCGACTGACCCCTTAGACGATCGTAGGCCTCGACCGGCAGCAGGTCGGCATAGTCGAACTGGCCGGCGAGCGCACCCTCGACGCGGGTATTGGCATCCGGGACGGGTACAAAGCGGATCTCATCGAGATACTGCTTGCGGGCCCCGCCGAATCCGTTGGGTTCACCTTCCCGCGGCTTGTAGCCATCGAAGCGCACGAGCTGAATGTATTGATCGGCTTTGCGCTCCTTCAACCGATAGGGACCAGTGCCAATGACCTCCTTGATGGGATTTTCCATGTGATCGGCCGGCATTACGACTGCAGCCGAATTGTTGAACGCGAGCAGGGCCGTCAGGGCTGCGAAGGGCTCCTTGAGGGTCAGGCGTACCGTGTTGTCGTCGATAGCCTCGATTGCCTGGATGTTGCCGGCGACCAGCTTGCCGCGCGAGGCGAGATCGGTCCAGCGCTTGAGCGATGCCACCACGTCTTTCGCGGTCATCGGCTGACTGTTGTGGAATGTCACCCCCTGACGCAGCGGGATGGTATAGACCTTGCCGTCGGCCGAGACTTCCGGGAGCTTTTCAGCCAGGAGCGGCGTCAGTTCCCAGTTCTTGTCGAAGGTGTAGAGCGTCTCGTAAAAGTGCTGCGTGATCATGCCAAGCAGATCGCCCGCGGAGACCATAGGATCGAGCGTGTTGGGCTCGCCGATCGTTGCGACCGTTGCGGCGCCTCCACGCTGCTGCGCTTCGGCAGGCTGCATGCTGCCGAAGGTCAAGGCGGCGACGGCCGCACCGACATAACGTAATGTTCTCAACATCCCTACTTTCCTCCCTCTTGCATTCACGTGGGCCACCTCAGCGCGCACGCGCCAAGCTCTTGACGACATGCGCCAGCTGATCGACCACAGCGGCGGTAATCCGCTCGCCCTTGTCAACGCTTGCGCTCGACGGGTCGCCGACCACGCCAGTGCCGTCGGACATGTCCTTCATGCTGCGGAACAGGGCTCCGCGGGCCGGCAGGATCATGTCGGCATTGGCCCAGCCGTAGGTTTCAACATAGCTCATTCCGGAAATGAGTTCTCGCTGTACGCTCTCGGGCGCGGTCAGCAGCATGAGAGACGTCTCGAACTCACATGCATGATTAATGCCGGCGAAGCCGGATTCTCGAATGGCGCTCAGCTCCTTGGCGGCGAGACGCCACCACGTCAGCATGGCAATGCGGCAGTCCCGGTGTTTGGCTCCGAAGCTCTCCAACAGAACCTGGCCGATGGCTTGGTTGCCGCCGTGACTGTTGAATAGGACGATGTTTCGAAATCCGTGCCTGACCACGGATTCGAGGATGTCGCCGACGTAGAGTAGGAAGGTTTCGTGCCGGACGGACAGCGTGCCGGCGAAATCCATGTGGTGCTCAGAGCAGCAGATCTTGACCTGTGGCAGGATGAGCACCTCCTCGCCGAGCCGCTCCTCGAGTACCCGCAGGAAGTGGTCGCCGATGCAGGCATCAGTTTCAAGAGGCAGGTGCGGTCCATGCTGCTCGATGGCCGCCACGTTGAGCACCACTGGAATGTTGCGGTCGAGCGCCGCGATTTTGTTGGTGGTGAATTTTTCCCAGCGCATGGGCCGTCGGCTCCTCTTGATCCTGCTTCGACCAGGGAAATGACGCGTTCTGCGACGCGGAACATTGCAATTGCCTCCTCGTCGAGGCGCACACCGAGACCTGGTCCGTCGGTGGGAATGCGCACGTAGGGTGCCTCGAAGGTGAGCGGTATCGCAAAAACATCGTGCTTGCGGATCATACGTCCAAATATGTCGCCGGGCCATACGCAACTGCGCGCTCCCGCCGACTGGTGGACGTACATCGCCTCGAGAATGCCAAGATCGATCTCCGAGCCGTGCCAGCAATAGGTGTTGGCGGTCGAGGCGATATGATCCAGCGCCTGTGCCGTCGCCTCATAGACATGTTCTGCAACCGCCCGACCTGTCTTGTCCAGCTCCTGCCGCTCGGCGGTGATATACATGCGCCCGAGGGCATAGTCCTGGGCGAGGCGTATCTTGAAGTCCGTGAACCCATCACAGCCCATACGCCGGGCAAAGCGGATGATCGTTGGCTCGCTGACCTCCGCCTGCGCCGCAAGGCTCTTGGTACTGATCCCCGTCGCCGCTTCGACGTTGGAGAGGATTATATTCGCGACGTTGCGCTCGGCACGGCTCATTTCAGGTGCCAAGAGGCGCATGGTATCGATCAGACTACTCACTTGGCGCACCGCGGCTTTGTCCCTTGAGAGTCTCGGAGGGCTTATGTTTCATAGACATGTGACGAAGGTAACGGAAGGCCGGTTCTTGGAAACCTGTTCGATGCTCCAGCACGGCAATCATACCCTTATATAATTGTGCCTGAGAGTTCGTTGGCACTTGCGACGAGGCGCGTGAGCAAGACTTCGCGCGCATCGGTCTCGGTATTGACCGGGATAGTGAAGCATAGGGTGGCAACGGCGGCACCCGAGCGGTTCCGGATCGGGGCCGCGAGACAACAGGTGAAGCTATCCGCCAAGCCTTTCGTCAAAAAGTAACCATCTGCGCGGGCCTGCGTTACGTCTGATAGGAAGCTGCTCAGCTCTAGGAGCCGGCCGTCCGGAAGCTGAAAATCTCCTGCCGGCACGAAGTTCTCGATTTCCTCGGAACTCATGTGATCGAGCAATAGTCGACCGGAGGCCGTCCATGGGATCGGAACCTCAATGCCTATATCGGTGGTGATGCGGAACAGACCAGTCCCATCCCGTTGGTCGATCACGACGTACTTGCGTCCCTTCAGGGCGCAGAGCTGTGCCGTCGCACCGGTTTCCGCAACCAGCTGGTCGAGTGTCTCCCTGCACCGGCGGTAAAATGGATTTGCATCTGCGTAGGCGCGCCCGAACAGATGTGATGTCTTCCCGAAATAAACGTGTCCCTCCGCACCGACGCTCTCTAGGATGTCCGCCTCAATCAGCCTGTTGACGATCTCATAAGTGGTGGAGCGCGGCGCATTGATGAGGTGTGCAATATCGCCGATGCGGGTCGGCGCCCGCTGATGGAGAAGAGTCTCAAGAAGATCGATGACACGGTCGATTCCGCGCTGCCGCTCACGCGCCGCCGGGGCAGATAAATGTGGTGTGTTCTTCAGTGGGCGGCGAGTCAGGTCATCCATTCAAGAACCTTTCAGGGCCGGAATTGAGCCCTTGCACCAAAACCTTAACAGGCCTAGCGTTGCGATGTCCGAAATACAAGACTGCTATCTGATATATTGGACACAACCAGGGGAAGGCAATGTCGAAGAGCATCAGCAGAATTTTGATGGGACTAGGCGCGCTTGTCATGGCCGTAGGTGCAATCGATGCAGTTCAGGCACAGACTTCGAGTAAGCTTCAGGAGGTGCTTCAGCGCGGGAAGCTCATCGTCGGAACTGGAAGCACGAATCCCCCTTGGCACTTCCGCGATGAGAAGGGCCAGCTGGCCGGCTTCGACATCGACATTGCTAAGATCATCGCTAAGGGCCTGTTCAACGATACGAACAAGATTGAGTTCGTGACGCAGGCATCGGACGCGCGCATTCCGAACATTACGACGGGAAAGGTCGATATCACCTGCCAGTTCATGACCGTCACGGCTGCGCGGGCTCAGCAGGTCGCATTCACGCTTCCTTATTACCGCGAGGGCGTCGGCCTGCTACTCCTGAAGGGTGGCTCTTACGCGAACTACGACGCGCTGAAAGCCGCTGGAGATAAAGTTACGATTGCAGTGCTACAGAACGTGTATGCAGAGGAAATGGTTCATCAGGCTCTGCCGGAGGCCAAGGTCGACCAATATGACAGCGTTGACCTGATCTATCAGGCTCTCAATTCGAAGCGCGCCGACGCCGCTGCGACCGACATGTCGTCCCTGCGCTGGTTCATGAAGCAGAATGCCGGTCGTTATCAGGATGCCGGCTACGCCTGGAATCCCCAGACCTATTCCTGCGCCGTCAAGCTGGGCGATCCGGATTGGCTCAACTTCGTCAACATCGCCCTGCGTGAGGCAATGCTGGGCGTCGAGTTCAGCGAGTACAAAGCATCGTTCGAACGGTGGTTCGGGGAGGCGCCTCCTGAGCCGAAGATCGGCTTCCCGAGTGAATTGCGCTAAGGCGGCAAGAGCGTACGGATATGGGCTATACGCTCAACTTTGCGGTGATCTGGGCGAACCTCGACAAACTCCTGTCGGGGCTCGCCCTGGGTCTTGGCCTCGCCCTCGGGGCGGTAGCCATGGGAACTGTGATCGGTCTGATTGGCGGGTTTGCGAGCGTCGGCCCGTCCAAGCTTGGGCGGAGGATTGCGGGGGCCTATGTGACGGTGATCCGAAACCTGCCGATCCTCGTCATCGTGCTTCTGGCCTACTTCGCCCTTCCCGAGTACGGGATCAGGCTGGATAAAGTTCAGAGCTTCGTCGCCTCACTTGCCATCTATGCCGGTGCGTATTTGACCGAGGTGTTCCGCGCCGGTCTTGTTTCAGTGCCGAAGGGTGTTGTCGAGGCTGGGCGCGCCATTGGCCTGACCCGCTTTCAGATCAGCCTTTATGTCGTCATGCCGATCATGCTGCGAAATGCACTTCCTGCGCTCGGCAGCACCTTCATCTCGCTGTTCAAGGATACGTCCATTGCCGCCGCGATCGCCATTCCGGAGCTGACATTCCAGGCGCGCAAGATCAATGTGGAGAGTTTCCGGGTCGTCGAGACGTGGATCGTGGCAAGCGGCCTCTATATCGCCACCTGTCTCGTCATTGCAGCTGGCCTGCGAAGCCTTGAGCGCCGATTTCCTAAATTCTGAGGCTGGAGAAGGGCGGCATGGAGACATTCTTCAGTGAGTTGTGGATAGCCAGGGACGCCCTGATGGAGGGCTTCGTTCGGACCATCGAGGCGTCCGTCGTTTCAATTCTGATCGGGACGGCTTTGGGCCTGCTCATCGGCATTGTTCTCGTTTACGGGCCACTGGTCGTTCGGCTCTTATGCCGGGCCTACGTGGACGTGATGCGAGGTACGCCGGTGCTCGTGCTCATCCTTGCCTCCTTCTACATCCCGTCTGTCGTGGGCCTGCACCTCAGTGCCTTTCAAGCCGGGCTCCTGGCCCTGATCTTGTTCTGTGGAGCGCATATCGGCGAGATCGTTCGAGGAGCTCTCCAATCGATTCCACCGGGTCAAACGGAGGCTGCGCGCAGCATCGGCCTGACGTTCCCGCAGATCCTGACCTATGTGCTCCTGCCTCAGGCGCTTCGCTCGATCTTGCCGACCTGGATCAACACCGGCGCAGAACTCGTGAAGGCATCGACGCTTCTGTCTGTCATCGGCGTGGGCGAATTGCTGCTGAAGACACAGGAGATCGTCGGCCGCAACTTCATGACGCTCGATTTCTATCTCTTCGCAGGCCTTCTTTATCTGCTGGTCAATCTCGGAATTGAGCAGGCCGGCAAGGCACTCGAGCGGCGTGTCGCCGTTCGTTAATGGAGCTTCATGTGCGTCCTCTTCTGCAGATTCAGACATTGCACAAGCGATTCCATGATGTCGAGGTCCTCAAGGGTGTCAACCTGGAGGTCCGCGAGCGGGAAGTTGTATCAATCATTGGATCGAGCGGGTCTGGCAAGACTACCCTATTGCGGTGCGTGAACCTGCTGGAGGAGTTCGACAGCGGCCAGATTCTGCTCGACGGAGAATCGATCGGCTACCGCATTGGTGGCGACCGCCGCCGCCGGTTGTCCGATCGGGCGTTGTCACGACAAAGATCCATGACCGGCATGGTCTTCCAGAGTTTCAACCTCTTTCCGCACCTGACAGCCGCCGGAAACATCATGCTCGGTTTGAGAAAGGTGCGTCGTCTCCCGAAGGACGAGGCGCGATCCATCGCTGAGAAGTGGCTTGGCCGTGTCGGTCTCTCTCAGCGTGCTGATCATTACCCGAGCCAATTGTCCGGGGGGCAGCAGCAGCGCGTTGCCATTGCCCGCGCGTTGGCGATGAACCCAAAGCTTGTCCTGCTTGACGAAATTACCTCGGCACTGGACCCGGAACTGGTTCAGGAGGTCCTTCTCACGGTCAAGAGTCTCGCAGAGGAAGGATCCACACTTTTGATCGTCACCCATGAGATGCGGTTTGCGCGCGATGTCTCGCACCGAGTTGTGTTTATGGAGCAGGGACAGATCGCAGAGCAGGGACCTCCGGCGGAGATCTTTGGTAATCCCAAGAGTCCCCGCCTGGCAGAGTTTCTGCGCAGTGCGCGTAGCTGATCCGTCGAAGGCAATGTCTAGAAATTTGAGGAGGCACCATTCATGACCCCTGAAGAGAAGCTCACATCACTCGGTCTCGTGCTGCCGGAGGTTCCGGTGCCCGTAGCGAATTATGTGCCCTATCGCTGGGCCGGAAATCTGCTGTATCTCTCGGGTCAGGGGCCCAAGCGCACAGACGGCACCTATCGTCCGGGTCGCCTAGGGCGCAATGCAACCATTGAAGAGGCCTATGAGGAGGCCCGCCTGACAGGGCTTAACCTGCTGGCGGTCGCAAAATCGGCTTTGGGTGAGCTCAGTCGCATCGAAGCCGTGATCAAGCTGCTCGGAATGGTCAATGCCGAACCGGACTTCTCCGATCACCCCAAGGTCATCAACGGCTGCTCAGATCTGCTGGTCGAGGTGCTGGGTGATGCTGGGCGGCACGCCCGCTCGGCGGTCGGCATGGGCTCGCTGCCCAATCGCATGACCGTTGAAATCGAAGCCATCCTTCTCGTCCGCGACTGAACGAAGAGAAGCAGGCGGACGCTCGGTGAAGTGGTTGTGCTGGAGACGGTCCTCGCCGGCGGTCTCTGGCGCTCCCAGGCAGATCTGAGCCAGCTAGAAAATGCAATCCTCAATCTGGCAGTGAACGCCCGCGATGCATGCTGGATAGCGGCAAACTCACCATCGAAACCGCTAAGCCTGTCTGGACGAGGCCTATGTCGAGGTATTGGCCGAGCCGGTCCTAGCCGGGCAGCATGTGCTCGTGGTCGTCTCAGACACCGGAACCGGAATGGACAAGGCCACGATGGAGAAGGTGTTCGAGCCGTTCTTCACCGCCAAGGAAGCTGGCAAGGGAACATGGCTGGGACTGAGCCAGGTGTACGGCTTCGTTCGTCAGTCCAATGGGCATATCCGGATCTACAGCGAACTGGGCGAAGGTACGACGATCAAGATCTATCTGACCCGCCTGATCGGCTCTGATGGAGAACCTGCTGAGATGCCGGCAAAGAGCTCCGCAATGCTGAGAGGCGCGGGCGAGACCATTCTGGTTGTGAAGACGAGCCCGATCTATGAACGTACACCACCGAGGCCCTGCGGGATCTCGGATAGCGTGTCCTCGAGGCTGGCGACGCTCGCGAGGCGCTGGAGATATTTGAGCGGCATCCGGAGATCGAACTCCTTCCTACTGATGTCGTTCTGACCGGAGAAATGAATGGGCGTGCCCTTTCGGATGAGGTTTGCCGGCGCAGGCCAGAGGTGCCAGTTCTGTTCACCACGGGCTATACCTCGAACGCCAATGTCCACCATAGTCGCCTCGACCCTGGAATGCATCTGATCGGGAAGCCCTTCACCTATGCCGAACTAGCCTACAAGGTTAGGCGCATGCTCGATGGAGATCAGTGCTAATCGCCTCTGGTCTTTGAGCGAATGTCCTGAAATTGCACGCCTGAGACCTAAGCTCGAAGGCAGCAATCCTCATCGAACCGGACGTTCTGAAAACGCACTGAATCTCGGTTTGTGACCCATCGCAAACCTTCAAGAAGTGTAAGTTCCGTGGTTCTGATCCTTCGCAACTGGCACGCTTCAGTTGTGGAGCCTCATGCCCGTATTGTCCGAGAATATCCTCGCTTGGGCGAATTCCGCCCTGCTGTTGTAAGCTTCTTTCTAGAGGCTGTTATGGACCCGGCTTGAGGTCATCGCCGTTGAGGCGAGATGACCTCTGCTCGCAAACCTTACCCCTCTGATGTGTCTGATGAGGAATGGGCGCTGGTGGCGCCCTATCTGACGCTTCTGCCCGAAGACGCCAGCCAGAGAGAGCGCTCCCTGCGCGAGGTGTTCAACGGCCTGCGCTACATCATCAAGACGGGTGCGCCCTGGCGCTGGATGCCCAACGACCTGCCGCCCAGGGCCGCCGTCTACCAGCAGGCGCAGCGCTGGCTGAAGGCGGGTTGCTTCGAGGGAGCTGGCGCACGACCTTCGCGCGGTCCTGCGTTTGGCCGCTGGGCGGGATGAGGAGCCCTCGGCTGCTACCTTACGCAGGAACCGCTTTGCAGCAGCCAAGTTGCGGCGTTCGCTGAACCAGAACTCAACCGTGTCGCCATGGCTGTCGATTGCGCGGTAGAGATACATCCACCGCCCGCGGACTTTGATATAGGTCTCGTCCACGTGCCATCTCCGGCTGACGGCTCGCTTGCGCCGGTTGAACTGCTCGAGCAGCATCGGGGCGTAGTGGATCGTCCAGCGATGGATGGTGGCATGATCCACTGTCACGCCTCGTTCGGCCATCATCTCTTCCAGATTGCGCAGGCTCAGGCCATAGGCCAGGTACCACCGCACGCACAGAAGGATCACTGAGCGATCGAAATGACGGCCTTTGAACACAACGCACCTCCGGAGCTTCTCGGAGGCGTAGGCCAAACTCAGTTACCGGACGGTTTGCGACAGTTCCCCCGAAGATGGAGCGTGAAGCTACAGCCTGCAAATTGAGAGCAACAGAAAGGCTTCCTCACTGTGTTGGCCGGAGTGAGGAGGCCCTGCGGTTTATGAGAGCTTGAAGGCCTGACGCGGCTCTCGGCAGGGCAAAAGCTCGGGCTCGAAGTAGTTTCAGCCAGATCGAACAAAAATGGTGCCCTCCGCTCTCCCGGATAGGGAGGGAAGTAGCGGGACCGTTTCTGTTCCAGAGGAAGACGAACGGTGATACTGGCCACTGCAAAGCTTGAGGCGGATTATGAAGAATGCCCAGGAACGGCTTGAAGCAGGCCGTATCTCGTGCCCCCGCTCATCATAAGCGCGGTGGCGATTGCAAGACGGCGTCGCTTGGCTCGTGCCAGAGCGATATCTCAGCACATCGGACAACTGAGCGAAAACGGCGGCTGCGGTCGTACATGATCTCTCAACACTTTTGCTTAAAGCTGAGTAATCCGCCAGCCCTGAGGGACTTTGGCAATGTTCAGTTTGCGTCACCTTGCGTATGCGACTGCTTTCCTATTCTTGTTCCCGAGCTCAGGTTCCGCAAAACCTGATTTTAACGTAGCCGAGATCGACGTTGATCAACAACTGGCGTCGCTTCCATTTCCTCCCAACATCGAGCTGATCTCGACATCTGACATTCTGGAGGTTGTTTCTTCCTCCCGTGTCCTGCGGGCTCGAACCGCGCATCTACCTGCGATCGTGGAGGAGGCTGCAGTTCAAGGGGTGCCGCCGGCCCTGGTTGACGCGGTGGTGCGGATCGAGAGCCGGTACGATCCTACCGCTGTTGGCCGCGTCGGCGAGATCGGCCTCATGCAGGTGCGACCGAAGACTGCGGCGCTGCTGGGCTTTCGGGGCTTACCGGCCGACCTGACGGAGCCTCGGACCAACCTGCGCTTTGGCGTGGGTTATCTGGCCAAAGCGTGGCGGTTGGCCGGTGGCGACCTCTGTCGCGCTCTGATGAAGTACCGCGCCGGCCATCGATCCGAAACGATGAGTGCCCTCAGCGTCGAATACTGCCGACGGGCATGGCTGCACCTTGCCGCTGTCAGGACCGAGCTCGGCACCCCAACAGAGGCCCTTGCGACCCCATCGATCCGCACGCCAAAACATGCCGCTCAGTTCAGTCGCACCGTGAACCGTACCGCCACGACCGCCTTTCAGCGCCGGCATCGTATCAGCCTCAACAAGCGGGGGCGCGGTGTTGCCGTGGCCAACATAGCTCGGATCACAACCGCTCGAGTCCGAATGGCAACACCCGGGAAACACCGCACGATACGGCTTGCTGACCAAGCCTCTCCCCAGCCCCTCAAACGCCAACCGAGAGCATCGAGAACTTGGATTGCATTCCGCTAAGCTAGCCGAATGCTCAGCCATGGCATCAAGTCCGGGAACGCAACCTTGAGCGTGCATATCTGTTGACCTGACGAGGTCTCTGACAGGAGAGCCCCCATGACCCGGCCGAGGATTTGCCGCGAGCGTTCGTCGCAATGAGTATAATCGACCGTCGTTTGAATCCGGGCGGCAAGAGTCTGTCCAATCGCCAGCGATTTCTGCGCCGGGCCAAGGCTCTTGTGCAACGTGCCGTGCGGGATGGCTCCAGTGAGCGGGGCATCAGCGACCTGGAGCAAAGCGGCGAGATCGCCATTCCAGCCGAAGGAGTGCGCGAGCCGCGGTTTCGGCGCGCGGCAACAGGTGGGGTGCGAGACCACGTTCTGCCTGGAAACAGACGGTTTGTCGAAGGCGACACGATCGAACGTGGGTCGGGCGGCCCAGAAGGCTCGCCTTCGGCAGGGAGCGATAGCGGAGGAGAGGACGAGTTTCGCTTCGTCCTCAGCCGTGAGGAGTTCCTCGACCTTTTCCTTGAGGATCTCGAGCTTCCGGATCTCGCCAAGCGGCGCCTCGCGACGTCGGAGGCACAGGGCTTCAGACGGGCAGGCTACTCCGCCACGGGCTCCCCGGTGAACCTTGCCCTGCTGCGCACGATGCGCCATGCGCTGGCCCGGCGCATTGCCATGAAGCGCCCCAAGAGGCGTGACCTGGTGCAACTCGAACAGGAGATCCGGCTTCTTGAGCATCAGGGCGGATCTAACAACCGGCTGGCCCTGCTGCGGGAAGAACTGACGCAATTGCAGCAGCGCACGCGCAGGATCCCTTATGTCGACCCGGTGGATCTGCGCTATCGCCGGTTGGAGCCGGCCCCAAGACCCATCGCTCAAGCCGTCATGTTCTGCTTGATGGATGTATCTGGCTCCATGTCCGAACACATGAAGGACCTGGCCAAACGCTTCTACATGCTGCTCTATATCTTCCTGACGCGACGGTATCAGCACGTGGAGATCGTCTTCATCCGCCACACGCATGAAGCCAAAGAGGTGGATGAGCAGACCTTCTTCCACAGCCCTGAGACGGGCGGCACGGTGGTGTCGTCCGCCCTGCTTGAGATGCAGCGGATCGTGGCGGAGCGGTATTCGCTGCAGGACTGGAACATCTACGCGGCTCAGGCATCGGATGGGGACAATTCTCCAGACGACAACAGCGCCTGCGCTGCCCTTTTGACCGACGCTATCCTGCCCCTGTGCCAGTACTTCGCTTACCTTGAGGTTGGGACTGAGGAGAACAGAGCGCCGGCTGGCTTCATCAAGCACCGGTCCGCCCTCTGGCAGACTTACGGGCCGTTGCGGGATCAGGGTGCCCTTGCAATGCGCAGGGTCACTCATCGCCGAGAGATCTACCCCGTGTTCCGCGAGCTGTTCCGCCGCGGGGGCCTTGAGGAGGCAGGGGCGCCATGAGCATATCCACACATAACCGCCTCCTCTATGAAGGATCCGATTGGGACTTTGGAATGCTCCAGCGGAAGAAGGCAACCCCGTCATGATCGGAAGTGGGCTGATGGCCTGCACCCCGACGAAGAGGGCTGAGATGATGCTGTTAGGCATCGTTAACTTGAGCCCGCAAGGGCTGTCTGGGGTCAAGATCCTACAGCCTTAGCGATCCAAAACCGGTATCGTGCCGTGGTCCGAAAACTCAGGGGAGCAAAAGCTACGCCTTTAAGCTGATGGTGCCGCTAGCATTAAGCTTGCTCTTCTGACCTTGTCGGCGCCCCGGCTGAAGCAGCTTGACCGACTGGTTGATCGCTGCGTCCTGCTTCACTGACGTTGTCGCCGCCGATTTCGCGTTCTGACTGCTTCCAGTGTTCCCGCGCACGTCCCTCTGGACAGCCTTGCTCTCTCCAGATCTCCAAGGCGCGGAGCCTGATCCTTTCCTCTCGGATTCGCTCCTCCCGATCGGGCATCGTTGGCTCATCGCGTTGGTGATACGGGCCACAGTTTCGATACACTCGCCTGTCCTTGATAATTGCTCGAGCTGAAGGTAGTTCGGATTGCGCCGTCGACAATCCGATTGCGGCGGCGTTTTGGAGGTAGCAAGCACCTCGGAACGGTGACACGCGAACGTGCTTGTATCTGAGCTCTGCCGACCTGTCGCGAAGCCCGCCGTGGATCAGCCTCGCCCCGGGGCACCATCTGTATGATACTGTTGCTGCAGGCATACCCGGACAGGAGGCGCCCATGACACGGGACGAGTTGGCGGGCAAGCTGCACCGCCTTGACCCAGGAGCAAGTCTGATCGTGGAAGGGGATGTGCTGACGCGCCTTTTCGATGTGGTTAAGCTGTCGCAGGCCTCTCCTGAGGCCCTCAAGTCCATCTCGGATTTTGCACTTGCGCATGACTGCACGTTCTCGTTCGACCGGCAGGTTGGTGCAGCACCATGCTTCGAGAAAAACGATATCCTCTAGGACAGGAGCAAAGAAAACAGTCGCGACGGTAAAGTTCCGACGTTGTCGAGATATTTTTATGCGCCCCATGAAGGAATAAGTCTGCCGATACCTGCGTTAGCTGATCCTGGAACAGCACCATACAGGCAGGATAATCTTATGGAACGCATGCGATCTCCACAACATGTTCACGGTAGCACTGCAGGTCATGCGAATACTGCTTGCACTGGTCCATCGTTCCAGCGTGCATCGATCCTTTTTGTTGCCTCTCTCGGTTTATTCATTGGAGCAAGCCTTCTGCTGGCCAGCCTGTGATGGACCGCGCCGCGAGGTATTTCGGAACGGCACCGCCAACTTTACCAAGTAAAGGTCGTTTTCTCCTGTTTTCAGATCTTCCCCGATGGGTCCAAGCAAGTGAAAGAACGTTACTGCCGTATCAGCGAGTCGTAGGTTCGAGCCCTACATCACCCACCAATCTTTTCAATAATTTACCTATCGCTTGCGTCGAGCCTGCTTCCCAGAAAGCCGGATTGGGAAGCGTATGAGAAGCAAGCACTGCTAGCGAGCGATTTTCTAGCCTCCAGCAGCGCTAAACAGGTGCTCCCGAATTGAGCCCTCTTTCATCTCGATCGAGAAGCCCGGCCGTTGAGGCGGCATATAAGCTGCATTCCGGATCACGCAGGGATCGACGAAGTGCTCGTGCAGGTGGTCCACATACTCGATCACCCGCTCGTCCTTGGTGCCCGACACGCACAGATAATCAATCATCGACAGGTGCTGGACATACTCGCACAGGCCGACGCCACCCGCATGGGGCCAGACAGGCAAGTTGAACTTGGCTGCCATCACCAGCACCGCCAGTACTTCGTTCAGGCCGCCGAGCCGGCAAGCATCGATCTGCACGATGTCGATGGCGCCCCGCGTGATGAACTGCTTGAACAGGATGCGGTTCTGGCACATCTCGCCGGTTGCGACCTTCATGGGTGCAATGGCCTCACGGATCTTGCGGTGACCCTCCACATCGTCGGGACTGGTCGGCTCCTCAATAAAGTAGGGCTGGGCGAATTGCAGTTGCCTCAACCAAGCGATGGCCTGATCCACCTCCCAGACCTGGTTGGCATCGATCATCATCTTCACATCCGGACCGATCACATCGCGGCAGATGCGCAGGCGGCGCATGTCGTCCTCGACATCGCGGCCCACCTTCATCTTGATGTGCCGGAACCCAGCCGCGACTGCGTCGAAGGCAAGCCGGGCGAGCTTCTCGTCACTGTAGCCGAGCCAGCCAGCCGAGGTAGTGTAGCAGGCATAACCCTCCCGCTGCAGGATCGCCTTCCGCTCAGCCTTGCCGACCTCGGCCCGGCGGAAGAGCTCCAGCGCCTCCTCAGGCGTGATTGCATCGGTGATATAGCGAAAGTCGATCACCCGGACGAGCTCCTCAGGGCTCATGTCCGCAACCGGCGTTGTCAAATTAACTGAGAGCGGGCGCACTGAGGGAAACTCGATCACCGAATGGACTTAAGCGGCAGTGCTGACTGCGGACTTCCACTCCGCCATGGCATTGAGGCGGTGAAGATGGGTAGCAAGGGCAGAGCGGCGGGAGTGGGGTGGGACGAAGAGGTTGCGAACTGCTGAGAAGATACTGACGAACTTCTGCAGGCCTCCGGGAGATCGAAACCCTTGCATTGCTTGCTCTCGCCGTCGCAACGGCAGATGCGAGTTCTCCGCGCGATTGTTGAGCCCTTTGTGTTGCCGATGCTCAATTGCCGGCATGACCTGCCGTCGGGCGGCAGCATACGAGCCGAGCTTGTCGGTGATCATCCGTCGCGGTGGACACCCCTGCTTCTTCAGCAGACGCTTGAGCAAGCGCTTGGCCGCTTTGGTGTTGCGGCGAGCCTGGACGATCTCATCAAGGACATAGCCGTCCTGATCCACCGCCCGCCACAGCCAGTGCGTCTCGCCAGCAATGGTGATCACGACTTCGTCGAGGTGCCAGATATCGCGGCGGCTCGGCCTCTTGCGCCTGAGGCGGCGAGCGTATTCAGGTCCGAACTTTAGAGCCCATCGGCGTACCGTCTCATAGGAAACCACGATACCGCGCTCGAGCAGCATCTCCTCAACCAAGCGTAGACTCAGCGGAAACCGAAAGTAGAGCCAAACGGCATGAGCGATGATCTCGGGCGGGAAACGGTGGCGCTTGTAGCTGATGGGATGGGTCATGCTGCGGCTCTTAGCTCATAAGCCGCTGACCAAAAGTTACCGTGACATCACCGGTCGAGCAGGTGGTCACCATCGACGGCGAGGCCGGACAGCGCGCATTCAGCCTCGCGGTCGCGGTGGATCACAAGCAGGTCGTGGAGTTGCGGGAGGCGTTCGGCTGGGACGTTGTGCGCGTCCTTGCACCCATTGCGGCTGTCCTTGTCCTGTTCGCCTGCTTGCAGGTCTGGCTCGGCCTTCGTCCATTGCGAACGGTGAACCAACAGCTGAACGACGTTCAGACGGGGCGGATGCGGCGCATGACCCGGCGTTTTCCGAAAGAAATCGCCCCCCTCGTCGACAGCATCAACAAGCTGCTCGACCGCCAGGAGAACCTCGTTCGAAAAGCGCGCGACCGCGCCGGAGCGTTGGCCCACGGCCTCAAGACGCCTCTCACCATTCTGGGCAACGAAGTGCGACGTCTCGAGCAACGGGGCATGCGCGATGAGGCGGAACGATTGCACGAGCAACTAGGCGCAATCCGCGGTCATGTGGACCGTGAGGTTGCGCGGGCGCGCACTAGCGGCGCCTCGGTGGGTTGCGGCGCCTATACGGCGGTGGACGCCACCGTCGCGCGGCTTCTGAGGCTTCTGCAGCATATGCCGCGAGGGGGTGATCTTGTCTGGGAGACCCAGGTTCCGCCGGATCTGAGCGTCGAGATGGATCCGCACGATTTTGGCGAGGTGATGGGCAACCTGCTCGACAATGCGCGCAAGTGGGCGAAAAACAACGTCGCCG
Organism: Microvirga aerophila; assembly: GCF_003332305.1. Classification (GTDB taxonomy): domain Bacteria; phylum Pseudomonadota; class Alphaproteobacteria; order Rhizobiales; family Beijerinckiaceae; genus Microvirga; species Microvirga aerophila. The sequence goes on from NZ_QOIO01000007.1 coordinate 28,811, forward strand.
TTCGGGTGGACACGATGGGCGAGAAAGCCCGCATCACCATTGAGGACGATGGTCCGGGTTTCAAAGGCATGCGGCCGGAGCGCGGTATGACAGGTCGTTCCGACACGACCTCCAGCGGCCTTGGACTCGGCATCGTCGAGGACATCCTGGCCGAGTATGAAACCACGTTGGACATTCAAGGCAGCGGGCGGTGCAGTGTCTCGTTCGAGATTCACGTCTGTCCAGAGATGCCTGTCCTGGCCGATAGGGCTGCTTAGACGCGGGATCAGATCCGGCGAGGGCTGGGTATTCCGGGTCTATCCATCTCAGGCCGTCTTGCGCATCGGGCGATCAGCCCGCAAGCTGGATCAGGATCGATCTCAGCGGCTGTGTCATGACTTTGTTCTATGACCGACGGGCCCAGGAATTCGGAACCCGCGTCCGGCTCTTTCCTCAAGCGCCGTTTCTGGCCGGCTTCGCCGAGCCGGAGGTGGTCTGGTTGTCGCCTGCCGCAGGAAGCGTCGGGCCTGGCCCGTCCGATGACCGAATGTACGTGGTGGACGCCATAGACAAGCGCGAGCCGTACCAGTTTCCCTATCTCCCGCCTTATCGCGGACCCGCAAGGCCCCCGGTGCTCCCCGATGCGGAGGGCCACTTCGCGCATCTTCCAGTCACGTCCCGCGACTTTCTTGCGGTCCACATGTACGGGTCTGTTCGGAGGGTTTTGGATATCTTCGAGAGCTACCTCGGCGACAGGATCGAATGGCAGTTCGGCCAGCATTTCCGGCGGCTTGAGATCATTCCCCTCATCGACTGGGACAATGCGCAATCAGGGTTCGGCTATATCGAATTCGGGCGGAGCATAGCGGAAGACGGCACCGCTCTGCCCTATGGTCTCAACTTCGACGTGATCGCCCACGAGATCGGTCACTCGATCCTGTTCTCGCTCATGGGGCTGCCCGAGAGCGGTCAGATGACAATCGAGTTCCGGGCGTTTCATGAGGCATCCGCCGATGTGGCGGCTCTGATCGCCGTGATGCATTTCGATACGGTGCTGGATCGCCTGCTGCGCGCCTGTCGCGGCAACATCTATGTCCTCAACGAGCTCAATCGCCTCGGCGAGGTGGCGGATACGAAGCAGATCCGCCTCGCGAGCAACGGCACGCGCATGTCGGACGTGGGAGCGGAGCCGCATGACATGTCCCGGCCTCTCACGGGGGCGTGTTTCGATATCATCACATACATCTATGCCTGCGAGCTCGCCGACCGGGGCCTTGTTCCGCGCGAACTCTGGGCGCAGGCCTACGAGACGAATATCTCCGGCATACAATCCGAACGCGTCTCGCAGGCCTTCGCGCGCAGCTACGCCAATCGGCATTTCGCCTTCAAGGCCGCTCTCGCATCCGCGCGCGACCTCTTCGGCCGCTATCTCGTGTCCGCCTGGCAAGACCTTTCGCCGGATCAATTGAGCTTCGGCAGTGTTGCGGGCGCGTTGCTGGACGCCGACCGACGTATTTCGAGAGGCCGTCACCATGACGAAATCTGCGAGATCTTCCGGTGGAGAAGGATCGATGTCCCCATCCGGGCACTTCAGGTTTAATGTCGTGGTTGCGCGTCCCGGTGATCCGGCGCATCGGCGGGTTCCTGCCGGTTGCCGGGTGGCTCCGCATTCCCTTGGTCCTGAGGCTCCAAATCGTTGAGAGCCACAAGCCCTCTGACGACTGTGCCCGGAGCAAGGTGTTCGATGCGCAGGTTGAGCGTGACCAAGAAGGATTTAGCCCGCACGGGGCGATCGATTTCAAGGGCTACGGCTTCATCCCCTTCGTTACAACCACTAATCTCCGGGATGCAGCCGCACTGGCTGAAGGCGCCATCGACTCCTCCGAAGGGCCGATCGGCTCTGCGATCGGCGGGTGCAAGCCTGAGTTCGTTCCAGTATTGCTCGTATTGGGGGTATAACGACCGCTCCATTGGGCCGAGAACCCCCTCGATCCGTGCCGAGACTTGCCCGTTTCGCCCTCTCTCGCAGGCCGGTTCGAACGTCTGGATGAGAAGGTGCCTTGCCGTGAAAGGGTCGGCGTCAGCTGGACGGGGGATCAGGACAGTGACGTCATTCAACGCGCTGTCTTGATCGAGCCTTCCAACGAAACCGCCCAAAACGGATGCCATTGCAACATCTCCATCCGATCATTCGATCAGCTTGCCGCCGCGGTGCGCCATCTGCCACGCGATAGAATAGGCGACCGGTTGCTTTGCGGCGTTGAAGTTCCGTTTGAGGATCAGTTCCTCGAACGTGTCGCCGAATGCCTGGAACTGGATGGTGGCATCGAGCTTGTCGACTTCCCAACTGAGATAGGGCGAGTTCCAACCGCAGCTGCCGTTCGCCTGGGTTCCCGGCGCTTCGACGAGCACAACCATCGGCTCGGGCAACGTGTAGCAATGCCCTTGATAGCAGTACCCGTAAACGAGAACGAGCGATCGATTTTGGGTTAGGGGTGACGGAAGGAAGTAGACCGTCACCTCATCTGTCGTCAGATGATAGAAGGGGACGCCATACAGGGTGATCCTCGACGGGCGGTATCCCATCGTCTGCGGATGAGGTCGATTTTGGGTAACTTCGAGGAGATCAGTCATGGAGCCGCTCCTTCGTCCTGAATAGTGTCATGGGAAGTTGTTGCGGTCGTCAAGACTGAGAGCCGGGGGTGTAATACCTTTTTGGGTGCTGTGCTGCCTATAGTAATACTCTCGAAGGAGAGCGCGGCTCATTGTTGACGGATCATCGTAGCCCAGTCGCGCCGCAAGCTGTTCGGGTCGGACGGTAAAGAGCCGACCCGGCGCCAACTCGCGACAGAACCACGCCTGAAGGTCTGCCGGTGAGATGCCGCCCGTGTGCGTTGCCACAGAGTCCTTGCCCATCTCCTCAAGGGCGCGCTTCTTGGCCTCCGCCCGTGCGGCCAATGCGTGAAGCCATCCACGCGATCGCAGGGTGTTGAGCAGCGCGGCCCTGATAGCCTCATCGGAGAGATCCACAACCTGCCTCACGAGAGCCTCCTCCCTGAGGAAGGCTTCAAGTTCCATCTCGTTGAGCCTGCTTTCCCGAAGGGTCCTGCTCAAGCCCGCTCCAAGTTCGCGCAGCCAATCCCGCAGGACGTTTTCCAACACATCGTCCGTGGGAGCCAAGCCTCGACGCTTGGCTTCGTGAAGGGCAAGAGCCCGGCTGAGGGCTTCCCGGCGGATTCTTGCATGGTCGCGGGGAAGCAGACGAAGCTCATCCAGCACGTCCTCGATCAGAAGCAAGCCGTCGCCTTCCGATGACAGGGCCCTCGCCGCAGCCCGGTCGCGCTCCCATGCCTCCGTGCGCTCGAATGCAAAACCCGGCATGAATGGAGCAGGATCGGGCGCCATGAATTGCCGAATTGCCGTCAGCATCGCAACTGCATCGAGCCTTTTGCGATTGACGCGCCCGGTTGGAAGCCAATCTTCCAGAGCCGTCAGTTCCCGCGCATCGGCTCCCGCAATTCGACTCTGTCGAATGAGATCCGGCCAGTGACGATCGGCATAGAACGTCGCCTTGCCGTGATCGAGAAGCTGGCCACGCGTTTCATCGCCGATCAGGTCTGCGGCGCAGGCTGCATCGAGGGTGGCGCGGATATCCACCATCGCGTCGCTGAGCGGGATGTAGCCGAGTTCCGCGGGGCCGTGTTCGACCGCCACCTCGTCGTCGTCCTCGATCCGACCGATTTTCAAGTCCTCGAAGATTGTCCCGACCCCGACCATGCCGAAATCCGCCAGTTCCGCAGCCCTCAAGGCTCCCATGCTGGCGGCCCCGAACACGTGGATGCCCGCCTGAAGCGCCCACAGGATTTCCTTGTGCCTGACGGCCGGAACGTTTCGAAAGAAGCCGTCGATGAGCCCGATGGCGCGAAGACCAGGGGTTGTTTCAACGGCTCGCAGAATATCGCCATGTGCTGCCGGAGGCCGGCACACCGCCTCCACATGTTCCTGGACTTCGGCCGCTGAGATCGTCGGGCCGCAGAAGACCACGATGGTCATCGCATCTTCTCCAGATGTCTCCGGGCCCGCGACCCCGGGATGATATGGGGGCTGGGCGGCCCCTCGAGTCCGGGTATGACGACACGCGCAACGGCAAAGGGGGCGTCGGCCGGTGACAGGTCCAGAACCACGATCTCGCTGAGGCCCGCCGATCGAAGCTGCGTCGCGATATGGGAGAGATCCTCATCGATCGTCTCGAAAGTGCAATGGGGGACATTGTCGAAGCGGCAGGCAGAGGAACTGGAAGCGAGACGGCCACGCCACTCGGCAAGTTGGCCCGGATCGTCCATCCGGTGGTAGAAATCCGGCCCCACCTCGTCCCGTGTCCCGGCGATGACGGTGGCGCGAGACTGGGCTGCTTCGAGAAGGGCCCTCACGAGCGCGATGCCCCTGTCGGGATGGCAGCCATGACCTTCCGCCGGCAGAGGCATGACCCCGGGACCTCCATCGCGTTCCATGATGTGACATCGAAAGGCCGCGATACCGATGTCGGAGGTCAGGTCCCAGACCGCGCAGAGGAGTCCCGCGGTCTTGATGCGGTCGATCACCAGAAGAGCGTCGTCATCATCGACCGATGCGAGATCCAGCCGCCGGGCATCAAGGGCAGTGTGGTCCAAGCCGAATAAAATGTGACAATCCCGTTCGATCACCTCGCAGGCGGCGTGCACGAGCGCCTCGGCCCGATTGTTCCCGGACGCGAGCCCGTTCGTGCTCGCCAAAAAATATCCGCTGCCTGCGGGGGACGGAAGGGTGAAGTTTACATGCGCGATCTCGTAGGGGAGCAGACAGGGCGCATCGTCCTCAAGGTGGCGGCCCTCGATCCACAGGGTTTTCGTGTCGTCGGAAAAGTCCACGCCGGTGCGACGTGAAAGACGCCCCACATCGAGAAGCCGATAGCCTTTCTGGCGGAGCTCCCGTGCGTCGGCCCAGAGCAGTGGGCCATGCAGGCGTTCGGCGTGGAAGGTTTCGACGGCTTCCATGATGGCCGAAACCTTGGCGGCCGCGCGGGTCATGCCCTTGCCCTGGAAAACCGCGTTTGATCGCGCGTTCGGGCGCACTGCCACCGCAACCGGCAGACCGATTACGTCCAGGCCGGTGATGTCGGCGACCCGCGTGATCTCCATGGAGGCGAGAAGGGGCTGCAATCGCGTTAGGGTTTCCTCGGGCTCGATGGCGCGATGAGCGCCGCGCCGAAAAGTCTTGGGTGTGGCAGTCCCGTTGGTCGGGAAAGACGCTGGCCAACTCTCGACGGAAGGGTTGGGGCCTGCCATGCGATCACCGCAGCCGATCCAGGACACGGGTTGCCCGGTTCCGGTCCTGGGTTGCGGCGGCTTCCGGCAAGGATCCAATCGCGCCCTTGAGGAGGGTGGAGCCGGCGGAGCGCTCGCCGCTTTGCGCCAGCAAGGCCGTCTTGCTTGTCGCGGCGCGGAGGAACAGCGAATGGGCGGATTGCGCGGAGGCAACCGCGAGAGCCTTATCGAAGGCCGCGAGGGCATCGGCGGTCCGCCCGAGGGCCAAGAGAAGCTCGCCTCGCCGGCGGTGAAGTTCAGCGGACCAATACTGGAGGCCTGTCTCCTCGGCGATTGCGACCGCTTCGTCGATGACGTCGAGACCGCGTGCGTGCTCTCCCGCGAGGCCATGAACATCGGCCAGCATTTCAAGATAGGCCGGAAAGTCCTCTTGCGTGCCGATCATTCTCTGGGTCGCGAGCCCATGCTCGATCAGGTCGCTTCCGCCTGCCGGATTCCCAGCAAAAGCCATGGCCCACCCGCCGAAGATTTCCGCCTTGGCCTCGACGTCTCGAAATCCCAGCCCCCGCGCGAGTCGGTTCATGCGCCGTGCCCTGTCGGCCACTCTTTCCACATCGCCGAAGTAATGAAGCAGGTTGATTTCAGCTTCTTCGAAATGGCTCCGGCTCGCCAAGTGATCGAGTTGAGCCGCGTGACGGGCGCATGACTTGATGACCGCGGCTGCCCGGCTTGGAAAGCCTTGAATCCAGAGCGAGAGCGCCTTCTCGCCGAGGGCGCAGACCTTGGGGTCGTGCCCGCCGTACAGAATGGCGTCGGTACCATGTTCAGCGGCGTCGTAAAGGTCGAGGCCCTCGCGGATATGCTCGCAGCAATGCTTCTGCTCTCCCAGCATGAAGAGCGTTGCCCACTGGCAGTGATGAGCCTGCAACTTCAGATGCGGATCGGAGATGCTGAGGGCAACGTGCGACAGCCGATCAGCCCGCTGCCGCATGATTGTGAAGTCGGGCGCGGTCCGCCACCAGCCCCAGTGCGCCGTGAAATGGCGCGAATCCGGAGACATGCCTTCGCACAGGGAAACCGCCCCCTGGTAGTTATCCTGGACCTCGGGCGCGCCCGGTCCGGCGGTGGTGATGAGCAGTGGTCCCAAGGCCAGGCGGATGTCCAGCTCGGTCTCGTCCCGCTGCGGGCCTGGGGCCAACTCGGCGCACAGGGCAAGGGCCCGTTGCAGCAGGTGGACCGCCTCGACATTCGCAGGCCGCAAGGCCGCGTTTTGGCCGGCGATCCGCAGTTTCGCTATCGCCTCGCGCGGGAGCCCGGCCTCTGCCAGATGGCGAGCGAGAATCTCGGACGCCGCTTCCGACGAGTCTTGGAAATCGGCTTCGAGAACTTCCGCGATGCGTTGGTGGACCGCCTGTCTTCGGGCCTTCAGCATGCTGTCATAGGCGCAGACCTGCAGGAGCGCATGCCGGAAGGCGAAGACCGGCTGGGGCAGGTGCGCGTCGAAGGTCAGAAGACCTTGGGTGATCAGCCGTCTCACTTCCTTTCCAAGAGTAGCGGCATCCAGATCGGCTGCCTTTTGAAGCAGGATGAGGGAGAAGGAGCGTCCGATTGCGCTGGCGATTTGCGCGACTTGCTTGCCTCGTCCCGACTGATCGAGGCGCGCGGTTAACATGTCCGACAATGTTCGTGGAATTTCCACGGCCCATTCCGACCGCTGATCAGGGCTATCCGCAGTTGCGGATGCCAGCACCGTCCGCGTCAGCTCTTCGAGGAAGAACGGATTGCCCTCCGCGCGATCGACGATATGTCGGACCTGCTCGCGGGGCAGATCCACTGGTCCTGCCATATGCCCAACGAGCATTGCCGCGGCGGCCTCGGATAGCGGTGCGAGCTCGATCCGAGTAATAGCCTCCGGGTCGACGTCGCGAAGAAACGGACCAGACCTTGTCGTGACAATCATTAACACTGGAAGTTCGGCGAGACGGTCCATCAGGCGTCGCAGGAGCTCCAGGGACGTCGGATCAATCCATTGTGCGTCCTCGACAATGATGAGCATGGGGCCGCGCGCTGACAATCGCGCCGTAAACTCCAGCAGTGCCGAAAAGGTGTCCTCCTTGAGTTGTTCCGGTGTGGACGGCGGAGGCGCCTCATGACTCGATGGGACATGTGGCAGGAGGTTTGCGAAGTATGGGGCCGCCTCAGGATAGGGCGGTACTGCTTCCGCCAGGAGCCGGTTGAGACGAGCCTCAGGGATGCTCGGATATTTGTCGGGCCGCATCAGCAGCACTCGCTCGAGCAATGCGGCGACAGGATACAGCGGGGTGGCCATGTGGAGCGGCGAGCATTGAAACACCCAAGCATAAGTCGCCTCGTCGGCGAGACTTGCGCGGACGGAGGCGGCGAGCCGCGACTTGCCAAGTCCAGCTTCTCCCGTCACGACAACGGCCTGTCCCCGCCCGTGTCTGGCGGAATCCCACCGGTCGAGAATGAGCGATACCTCGGCATCGCGTGACAGAAGCGGGGTATCTGTTCCGGATCGCGCTCCTTCGAAACGGGACTTCTGCCTGCGCTCGCGCAGGGCCGCGAAAGCCTGTTGAGGCTGGGAAAAGCCTGCGAGCGCCAGCGCCCGCCCTGGCCCGAAGCGGAAGAGGGTGCCGACTAGACTGCGGGTGGATTCCGCGACGAGAACCGTGTTCGGGGCCGCTGCGGCCTGGAGGCGGCTTGCTAGGTGAGGGGCGATCCCCACGACCTCGCGACGGCCATGGCCGTCGCCGGATAATTCGCCGGCGACTACCCGTCCGGTCGCAATCCCCACGCGGACGTGAAGCTTGACGCCTGCGCCCTTGATAGTGGGGGACAGCTCGCCGCAGCGCGCCGTGATGGCCAACCCTGCGCGTATGGCCCGCTCGGCTCCGTTCTCATAGGTGATGGGATAGCCGAAAAAGGCCATCCCGCCGTCGCCGGCATAAAGATTGACCCTCCCGCCGTATTCCTCGACCGCCGCGGTGCACACCTGGTGAAAGGCCTGGAGGATTTCACGCAGCTCCTCGGGATCGAGTCTCTCCGCGAGCGGGGTCGATCCGACGAGGTCATAGGCGAGGGCCGTGACCTGCCGTCGTTCGACGAGGCCCGTCAGCCGGCGTTCTGGCTCATGAGGGCGTGCCATATCTGCCTCTTCGATCCGAAGAGTATCATGGCCGGTCGAGGTTGGGCGAGGGCCTAGGTCTCAGGCGGTGGCTGATTTGGGCCTGCTTTCGATCTCCGCCATCAGGTCGTCCGCCATCTCCTGAAGCCGGTGGCGATCGGCTTCGGAGAATTGACGAGGTTCCGTGTCGATGACGCACAGAGAGCCGACGACCAGCCCGGCCGAAGTTCGCAGGGGAGCGCCGGCGTAGAAGCGGATGCCCTTTTCGAGCACGAGCGGGTTGTCGGCGAAGCGGTCGTCCTTGGTCACGTCCTCGGACACCATCACGCCCTCCGCCGCAACCACATGGCCGCAGATGGATTCTTCACGGGGGCTTTGACGGGCCGCAGCGGGATCAGCCGACGCGCTTGGTGCGGCGGGCAGGGGTTGGTGCTCGTCCTCCATCAGCGACACGAGGGCGATGGGAGCGTCGAACGCTTGAGCCACCCTTTTGGCCACTGCGTCGAACTGATTGCCGCGCGCCGACGTGAGGCCGAGTTCGCGCAGCGCAGCAAGCCGCTCGTGCTCGTTGTCCAGAACTGGCGGAGCCGTCTCGCCGACGGCCATCTCGTGGGACACCCACGCATTCACCTGATTCACACAGGCGTCGAGGGAAACCATCACCGCGTCGGCCCCCATCTGCCGTGTCGTGTCCTCCATCTGACCGGTGTGAGACGGCAGGTTCCAGCAGCATACGATGAGCTTCAGGTGTGGTGCGCGCCGCCGCAGGCGGCGGCAGATATAGCGGGCGAACACCTGCGGCTGAGGATGGAGATAAGACAAGCAGACAACTTCCACACCGGAGATGTCGAGCTGCCCCAAAGCGCCTTCCGTGACGGAGATCGGGGGCAGCACCCGCGCGCCGATATCCTTCTCCTCCAGCACCTGCGCCAGCATTTCGGCGGCGGCCCGGTCGAGTTCCGTGCGGCCGGCAATGCACAGAACCGGCGTGCCCGACGTGCGGGGCAGGACTTGGCCGGAATCTTCCGCGTCGTCCGCATCGTCCGCTTTCGGTTCCTTTTCGCGGACGTGATCCGCCACCTCCTGCACCACGCAGGTGGCGGTGGTCGCCACCTGACGGCGGTAATTGGTGTCCGTCGTGCTGCGCTGACGGTCGTTCTCGGCCAGGCGGAGGGCCGGCAGGCCTACGTGGTCGTAGAACTCGCGGGAGGAATGCTCGTCCACATAGTCCTCCGCCATCTCGACGGCCTCTTCCAGGTTCCCGGCAAGAAGACGTTGGTAGAGCCGCTCCTCGGGAGCCAGAACGGGATCGCTGCCGAGGAGGACGCCGAGGAACTCGAGACGCGGCACATAGCGGCCGATCACCACGAGACAGACCGTGAGCGGCGTCGCCAGGAACAATCCGACGGGTCCCCACAGGGTGGTCCAGAAGATCGCCGCCATGATGATCGCAAGGGATGAGAGGCCTGTGCTGGAGCCGTAAAGCCACGGCTCGACCACATTGTTGCTGATGAGCTCGGCCAAAAGAAACAGACCAACGACCCACAGCAGCATCGACCAGCCGGGATCCACCGCGAAGGCGAGCGCTATGGGAAAGAGCGCGGCCAGGAACGGGCCCAGATAGGGCACGAAGCGGAGCACGGCTGCAAGCAGCCCCCAAAGCACGGCGTTGGGAACGCCGATGAAGTAAAGGGCAAGGCCAATCGGCACGCCGTAGGTCAGGTTCACCACAAGCTGCATCAGGAGATAGCGGCTCACGCGGCTGGCCGCGTCGTTGAGCGCCTGCGTGCTCTTCTGGAGGTCGCCCGCTCCCGCAAGCTTGATGAAGCGGTCTCGTAGGTCTTCACGCTCAAGCAGAACGAAGATCACGAAGATGATCACGAGTCCCGCCGTAGCGAGCGGCGCAAGGAGCGGACCCACGACAGTCTGGATGATTTCCAGGGGCTTGGCCTCGGCGCGTTCAAGCCTGACGGTGACGGGCTCCTGTGGGGCGGTGCCGCCGCCCAGGGTCCGGCTGGGCTGCTCCTGGGGCTTATCTTCCCCGGAGATTTCCTTGCTGAGGTCCTGGATCGTCGTCGTGACCCGGTCCACGACCCCGCCCCCCGGGGCAGAGCTCTGCAGGGAGCGAATCTTTTCCGTGATGGTGGTCTGATAACTTGGCAGATTGTTGGCGAGCTGGACGACCTGGCGCCCGACCACATAGGCAACCCCGCCGATCAGGATGAACGCGAGGGTCACCGCGACCAGCACGGCCGCGATCCGCGGAAGCTTCAGCCGTCTGAGCCAGTTCACAAGAGGCGTCAGCGCAAAGCTGAGCAGAATGGCCAGGGCGAACGGGATGAAAATATCGCGGCCGAAATAGAGCCCGCCAATCGCCAGGACGATGCCGCCTGCGGTAAGGATCGGGGAATGGGCAGTAGGCGAAGCCGGCTGCACCGGAGGCGGGGCCGGGTCGGCCATATGGGTAACCTTCCAGTCAAGTTTACTGGAAGACAACTCGACACCCGCCTGTTGGATCCTGACCGTTTAAGGCCTTGACCGTTCCTGAGAGGCTGGTTCACCAAGGAGAAGCGTCTACGCAGCCCTCATCCATCGAGACGCTTCGCTCCTCAGGATGGTGTCGCGCTTTATGTGGGCACTGAGGCAAGCTCCGCCGGGCTAGGTCCCTTCCTTGTCAGGGCCGTGCTGCGAGCCGCGCGCAGCGGGTTCGACGACGACGCTCGGCGGTGTTGTTCCTGGCCCTGTCTCAAGAATGTCCTTCAGCTCGCCTTGTGAGACCGCCTCCACGGTCTCTCCCTTCGTGGAGCGCTCGATGCGCCGCGTCGTCGGCTGTGCCGTCCCGCCGGCATCGGCAGCTTTCTCGCTCTTGACCTCCGATATGGTCTCCGGCGGGACAAGGCCGAGCTTCACTGCGTGCTCCGCCATTGCGACGCTGTCGGCCGCCAGCAACAGGGTGCTGCCGACCCGGGCAACGGCCTTGGCCAGCTCTTCGATCTCCGTGACCCGCGAGGAGCTGCGCGAAACGTTCCTGATATAGACCGCCAGCACCCGGCCCGGATGCTCATCGACGATCTGCCGGTAGATCTCGGGATCGTGCTGCCCGCTGTCGCCGATGAGAATGAACGGCAGGTCCTTGTAGAGCGCCAGCATGTTGTGGATCAGCTCGCGCTTATGGTCTTCGGCCTTGCGGGGCAGGGGGCTCTTCCACGAGACGCCCCATTCCCGCAGAAACAGGATTGGGCCCACCGGGATGGCATGGAGCCTGAAGAACTCCTCGAGCACATCGTAAATGCCCCACGGCGCCCGCGAGACGTAGAGCATGGGGTTTTCCTGCTGGCCGGACGCCCCATCATGGAGTGCGCGGTACAAGGCCCCGACGCCCGGGAAGGCGATGCGGCTCTCGGCATCCTGAACGAAAAGCCGCCAGAGCATCTTGAGCTTGTTGGCGACCCCGGTGCGCATGACGGTGTCGTCGATGTCGCTGATGACCACATACCGGCAGCTGGGAGGAGGAATGAAGATTTGAGCCTGGGCCTGAACCGGTTGCGGCTGCTCCAGCGACAACTCCATCGTATGCCACGGGCGATCGGTTGCCGGCGCATCGACCGGGGACAAATGGACCCTGAAATACCCATCCCGGTCGGTGGTGAAGGCTTCTTCCGCACCATAGAACCGCGCTGTCACGACCGCGCCCGGCACGGCGCGGCGCACGATGCGCCGGCTGATGTCGCGCATGTTTTCGAGAAGGTCTCGCCGCTCTGCTCCCGGATCGGCCTGCGACTGGCGGAACACCCGGCCGATCAAGAAAACCTCATCCCTGGACCCGTATCCGCGATAGGGTTCGAGAACCACGCCCCTCTCGCCCTGCGCCCTCCGGACAGGCCGGCCGGCAACGCGCAGGATGCCGACGAGCGCGTCCCTCAGGTTCGTCATGATGCGGCTGAGACCCATCACGTTCGCTTCGCGCCGATGCGCTGTTTTCCGGTTAATTCCATGCGCCGATCCCAGAGCCGGCTCTATCGCCGCCTCCACGGCACAACGACGCGGCCCGCATGATGGTTCAGACGAGGGCCGGGCCGAGGCGCAATCTCTGCCGATGCCGACGCCGCACCATTCGGTCGGCGCCACGGTGATTGGGGTCTGGGACTATGTCGCTGGAGGCGGCGCGGTTTTGGGTGTATCGGTCCAGTCGGCCGTGCACGAGCCCTTCACGCTCGCCTAAGGCATCTATCGCGGCCTGTCTCCCCACGGTCATCCCGGGGCCGCGAGAGCGGAACCCGGGATGACCGATGCATTGGCAGCCTTAGCTTGACGCTTTCTTGACGAAGCGGTCGTCGAATGTCGCCGCGAGGTCGATCTTGGCGTCCTTCAGTTCCGGGTCGAGCTGCTTGAGCATGTCCATGACGCTCGTCATTCCGTCCGGCGGTACGATGCCGGTGCGGGAATAGCTCTCAAGGGAGTTCTGCACCGCCTTGATGTAGAGCGCCTTGTCGCCCAGGTGATATTCGGGCGGGACCGTGTCGGCGACGTCTTCCGGCTTGGCCGTCTGGAGACACTTGAGCGACTTCACGAAGGCGTTAACGAGGCGCTGGGTCGTCACCGGGTTGGCGTCGATGAAATCCTTCTTGCTGTAGAGCGTCGCGGCCGGGTTGGAGCCGCCGAACAGCGCCCGCGTGCCGGCTTCCGTACGGGTGTCGATGAGCACCACGATGTCCCCGTCGGATTCTAGCTTGGCGATCACGGGATCGAGGTGCGAAATGATGTCGATCTCGCCCTTCTGCATGGCGGCCACGCCGCTCGCGCCCGAACCGACGCCGATGATGGCAGCGTCCGAGGGCTTCAGTCCCGCTTTCACCATGGCGTACTGCGCCATGAGCGCAGTGGACGAGCCCGGGGCCGTCACGCCGATTTTGAGGCCCTTGAAATCGGCTGCGGACTTGATCTTGTCCGCCTTGTCCTTCTTGACGGCGATCACGATGGCCGGGAAGCGGCCGAGCTCCGTGATGGCGCGAACGTCCTGGCCCTTCGCCTGCATGCGGATCGTGTGCTCGTAAGCGCCCGTCACCACGTCGACCGATCCGCCGATCAGCGCCTGGAGCGACTTGGCTCCGCCGCCGAAATCGTTGATCTCGACCTCGAGGCCCTCCTCCTTGAAGTAGCCCTTCCTCTCGGCGATCGTCAGCGGCAGGTAATAAAGCAGCGGCTTGCCGCCGACGCCCAGCGTCACCTTGCTCTTCTCGGGCTTGGCCTGGGCGAAGGCGTTCGGAGCAATGCCCGCAGCCAGGGCGGCCGCGCCTGTTCCGATGAGAAATGTACGGCGTTCCATCCTAATCTCCCTGCTTGGATGCAGTGTTGTGGCAGCGAAGGATTGCCTAACCCTGCCCGTTTGTCGATGGGGCCGGACGCCAGACCAGCAGTCGCCTTTCGATGAATGTCACGACCATGTCGATGAGGATCACGAAGACGGACAAGATCACCATGCCGGCAAAGACGCCGGTGACGTCGAACACGCTTTCCGCCTCGTGGATCTTGTAACCGAGCCCCGCCGAGGACCCCAGGTACTCGCCCACCACCGCGCCCACGAGGGCAAAGCCCACCGAGGTGTGCAGGGACGAGAACATCCAGGTCAGCGCGGCGGGCCAATAGACGTGGCGCAGGAGCTGGCGCTCGTTCATGCCGAGCATCCTGGCATTGGCGAGCACCACCGGGTTCACCTCGCGCACGCCCTGGTACACGTTGAAGAACACGATGAAGAAGACCAGCGTAAATCCAAGGGCCACCTTCGACCAGATGCCGAGGCCGAACCACAGGGCGAAGATCGGCGCGAGCACCACGCGGGGCAGGGCATTGGCGGCCTTGATGTATGGATCGAACACGGCGGCGAGCAATGCCCGCCGGGCGAACAGGAACCCGAACAGGATACCGCCGCCGGCCCCGAATGCGAAAGCCAGGATCGTCTCCAGAAGCGTGATGCCGAGATGCCGCCAGATCTCGCCGGAGGCGAACTCCTTCCAGACCCGCGCCAGCACCTCGATGGGAGTCGAGAAGAAGAACTGCGTCTGTCTGGTGGGAGCCAGAATCGGGTAGGCGGTCAGGACATGCCACAGGACCAGAAAGCCAATGCCCACCGCGATCTGAAGGAGGGTCAGCTTCAACCGCTTCATGCTGAGGCTCCTTCTCCCTGGGCGTAGGCCTTCTGCACTTCGGTGCGTAGGCTTGCCCAGATTTCCTTGTGGATGTGATGGAAGGCCGGGTCGAGGCGCACCTCGGCGATGTCGCGCGGGCGCGGCAGCGTGACCGGGAACTCGCCGATGATGCCGGCGGCGGGGCCGGCCGACATGACAACCACTCGGTCGGCGAGGGAGATCGCCTCCTCCAGATCGTGGGTGACGAAGAGCACGGCCTTGCGATTGGCGGCCCAGAGATCGAGCAGCAGGTTGCCCATGATCTGCCGGGTCTGCGCGTCGAGAGGGCCGAAAGGTTCGTCCATCAGAAGAATTTCAGGGTCCCGGATCAGCATCTGGGCCAGGGCGACGCGCTTTCTCTGCCCGCCCGAGAGCATGTGCGGATAGCGATCGACGAAGGCGGCCAGACCCAACCGGCGCAGCCACTCGCGCGCCTTCTGGTCTGCCTCCCTGCGGCTCACGCCTTTCGGCTCCAGGGCGACGGCGACGTTCTGAAGCGCTGTCTTCCACGGCATCAGCGCGTCCTGCTGGAAGAGATACCCCGCCCTGGCATTGAGGCCGAGGAGCGGCGCGCCGAAGATCTCCACTTGACCGTCGGAGGGCTTGAGCAGTCCCGCGGACGCGTTGAGCAGGGTGGACTTGCCGCAGCCGGTCGGTCCCACGATGGCAATGAACTCGCCGGGCTTCGCCGCAAGGTCGATGGCCTGCACAGCCGTGTAGCCGCTGCCCCCGTCCCCGAAGGTGATGGCGACGTTGCGAAGCGAAACGGCTGGAGGAGTCGTTGCTGTGGACATGGGGCTGGACGTTTCCCGCGCCTGTCTGCGGCGCTTGGAACTCATCCTACGGTCTCGCTCCCCGATGGCAAGAGCCACGGTCCGGCAAGGCGTCTTCTGCCGATCGTCCGCCGCTTCCAATGCGAGCGGAGACTCCACCAGCGATCATCGACGCCGCGCGATGCCGCGCGGCGGAAATACTGCTAGATCCGAGCGCAACGGCTCGTTTTAGGCCTTCACGGCCTCTGCCGGTTGAGCGGCTGGGCGGGGGCTGGTGCCGGGACCACGCCCAGGGCCACCACGTCCGCCGCCGGCAAAACGCGGCTTCGGCTTGGGAGCCGCGATCAGCCCGTCCCGGATGGCCTGCTTGCGAGCCAGCTTCCTTGCGCGGCGGACGGCTTCGCCCTTCTCGCGCATCTTCTTTTCCGATGGCTTCTCGTAGGCTCTTCTCTGCTTCATCTCGCGGAGGATGCCTTCACGTTGCATCTTCTTCTTGAGAACCCGGAGGGCCTGATCGACGTTGTTGTCGCGTACGAGAACTTGCAAATTCTTTCCTTCCAAGGACTGTCAGAAACACTGCGAACAAATGCGTGCGTTGGAGTTTTATAGCCGAATGCCCGCACGCGGCTGGCCACTTACTCAAAGGCGAAAGGCCGCGCCCGTGGGCACGGCCTCGAATCAATGGCGCGAAAGGGGCGCGCCAGATCGTCTGGCTTAGGCCGTCTGAATGTTGTTGACGGCGATCTTGCCCGAGCGGCGGTCTTCAGCCGTGTCGAAAGCCACCTTCTGGCCTTCGACGAGGCCGCGCATGCCAGCGCGCTCAAGAGCGGTCGCATGGACGAACACGTCCTTGTCGCCGTTGTCAGGCTGGATGAAGCCGAAGCCTTTTTGATCGTTGTAGAACTTAACGGTGCCCGTATTCATGGGGTAATCCTTAGCAATGCGTCAGTGCACGTGAGGGCGAAGCCACGCAGTAAGCGTGACCGCGAACTCGGTTCGTCGATGTTTGGGAGAGCGTCTGAACGTGCGCCTGGCATGCCAAGGCGTAACGGCCCGATTGTTCGGCCAAAGTCGATTTTCGGACCTTGCCCGCCAAGAATGGCTTTTGCAAGGCTTAATCCGAGAAAAGGTGTTCGTGCGCCCTGAGCCTCCGCCGCTACCCTCAAAGGACGCGCAAAGCGGCGTTTCGTCAAAATTCTTTGGAATCTCGGGCGAAGGGCATGGTCCTCAAGCGCGACCTTATGATCCTGGACGTGGAGCGGCGTTCCCCTAGAACCATCGGGAGAACCGTGGAGAGACGATCTTGAGGTGGGATTACGACAAAGGGGAGATCCTGGCCGACGGCATCGTTCACGGATTGGGCATCGTATTCGGGGTTGTCGCCGTCACCGCGCTGTTCCTTGCCACCGCCCGGACGGTCGGGCCCTGGGAACTGACGTCGGTTCTGATCTATGGCGGCGGCCTGCTGACGGTGCTGACCGTTTCAGCGCTTTACAATCTCTGGCCCGTCTCTCCGGTCAAATGGATGCTGCGCCGGTTCGACCATTCGGCCATCTACCTTCTGATCGCCGGAACCTATACGCCCTTCATCACCCAAATGAAGGCAAGCGCCGAGGCAATGGCCATGTTGGCTTGCATTTGGACCATGTCCTTGGTGGGAATCGTCCTGAAGCTGCGCTTCCCAGGTCGGTTCGATCGGGTCTCGATCGGCCTCTATCTCCTTTCAGGCTGGAGCGGAATCGTCGTGTTCGAATCCCTGTTCGGTACGTTGCCCAGCTCCACCTTTTGGCTCCTTGCGGCAGGCGGCATCTTCTACACGACCGGCGTGATCTTTCATCTTTGGGAGCGCCTGCGCTTCCAGAATGCGATCTGGCACGCCTTCGTGCTCATCGCGGCCGCCTGTCACTATGGAGCGGTGCTCGATTGCATGGTGCTCGCGCGCGCATGACCGCATCGCGCCCGACGAGGAACGATGGGCGCGACTTCAATGTTCAGAGCGCTGGTAAACGGAAGGGCTGGCGGAGATCGTCAGCTGATCCCGTCCTGGTTCTTTTCGCAGTCCCGCCTGGGGGTCTGCTGAGGGGCTGATCTCTGCTGTTGCTGGGCCAGGACGGCGTCGTCGGAGGTGTTCGCCGCGAAGGTCGGCGTCGCGGCCGTAGCGGCGGTCATCAGGATGGCGAGGGAGAGTGCACGCAGCATTGTCTGTCCTTCCATGGGCCTATTGCCTGAATGCTAACGTCCCCGAGGCAGGATGACCAGGGATCAGTCTCGTAACTTTTCGGTCAATGGGTTCGGTGGATGCCTGTTCAGGTTCCGGAGAGGGAACGGGCCATACCCGCAGAGGGTTATTCCTACCGAAACTGAGCCATTGCCCTGGGAGGCTTTATGCGACTGGACCCACGCAGAAAAGCGAGCTGGGTCGGTATTCTGTTCGCCCCGATGCTGGCGTTCACGTCACTTCACGCCGCAGAAGACGCGTCAGGACCACCACTGCCGCCCCCACGGCCCGACCGGACCCCGGCCCCAATGGAGCCCCAGGCCAACCAGGGGGCATCCACCGCTCCAACTCAAACGGACGCGGAATCGGAGGAGAGCGCCAAGGCCGCGCGGGAATGCGCCGACCGTCTCACGAAACTTGGTGTACGTTTCGAGACGCGGCCCGCCGTTCAGGAGAACGCGTGCAGCATCAAGGGGCCAGTCCTTGTCTCGTCGCTGCCGGATGACGTTGCGGTTTCGCCTGCCTCCCTCATGACGTGTTCGGCTGCGGAAAGCCTTGCCAAATGGACCCGCGAGGTCCTTCTCGCCGAGGCGGATCGGCATTTCCAGACCAAGCCGACCAAGATTCTCATCGGGACCTCCTACCAGTGCCGCAATCAGCGTTCCGGGGCGAAGCTGAGTGAACACGCCTTTGGGAACGGTCTCGACATCATGGGCTTCGAATTCGCCAAGCGCTCGGCGCTGACCATCGGAACACATGCGGACGGTTCGCCGGAAGCCGCCTTCCAGGCAGCCGTTCGGGCTGGGGCCTGCCCGATCTTCACGACGGTGCTCGGGCCTGGCTCCGATGCGGCCCATGGGGATCACCTTCACGTCGATATGCGCGAACGCAAAGGTGATTACCGCATCTGCCAATAGGAATTCTGGAACAGGGAGCAGGTCTCGTCCCTTGTCTGATCACCGGTTTCGATGGAGAGCAGAATGAGGGTATGGGCGATTGCGGTTCTCGGCGCGTGGAGTTTGGTTGGGACTGCTCTTGCGGCTCCTCCACCGAAGGGTCTCGAACGGGACGCGGTGAACAACACCGATCTCGCCGCCAAGGAGGAGGGGGGCGTCAGCCCGGCATTGATCAAGGCGCAGGTGCTCCTCGATCGCGCCCGCTTCTCGCCAGGGGTGATCGACGGCCGCAAGGGCGAGAATGTGCAGAACGCTCTCAAAGCCTTCGAGAAGGCCCGTCAGTTGAAGGTCGACGGCGAGCTCGACGACGAGGTGTGGGCCAAGCTGAATGAGACGTCGCAGGATCCGGCCCTCGTCGAATACACGATCGCCGAGGAGGACGTGAAAGGCCCCTTCGCCAAGGAGATCCCGGATAAGCTGGAGGATCAGGCCGACCTCGAACGTCTGGCCTATACGAGCCCCGAGGAGCTCTTGGCCGAGAAATTCCATATGGACGAGGATCTGCTGAAGGCTCTCAATCTGGGCAAGAGCTTCGACAGCGCGGGAACGTCCATCGTGGTGGCCAACGTCATGGCCAAGCGCGAGGGGCACGAGCAGAAGGTGGCCAAGATCGAAATCAGCAAGAGCGAGCACGTCCTGCGCGCCCTTGCGGAGGATGGGTCGACCATCGGTGTGTATCCGGCCTCCATCGGCAGTGAGGAAAAGCCTGCACCCTCAGGAACCCATACGGTTCGCGCTATCGCTCCGAACCCGACCTATACCTACAATCCCGAATATGCCTTCAAGGGCGTGAAGGCGAAGGAGAAGTTCGTGATCAAGCCTGGCCCCAACAATCCCGTCGGCTCCACGTGGATCGATCTCTCCGTCGAGTCGTTCGGCATTCATGGGACGCCCGAGCCTGCGAAAGTCGGCAAGGCCTATTCGCAGGGTTGCGTGCGGTTGACCAATTGGGACGTCGCTGAACTCGCCAAGATGGTCAAGAAAGGCACCACCGTCGCCTTCCTCGACTGAGGCGGTTGCCCGCTCTCCGCACTGGCCTATGACAGGCCATGAATGACCGGCTGACCGGCGCGAACCGGTCAGTCGTCGTTCGACGAGTTCAGTTCGCTTGGCTTCAGGCCTTCGTCCACTTCCGTATCGTGCATCCGCACGAGCCATTCCATCTGCTCTTGCACGAAACCCGGATCACTGTGGAACCGCATGGCGCAGGCTACGAGGAAGATGGCGATCTCAGGGAGGTCCTCGTCTCCCAGATCAGGCAGGACCAGCTCCAACTCGGTCATGTTGCTGGCCGTCACGATGGCCGCCTCCGTCGGCGGAATGGTCACGGCCGGTGCTTTCATATCGTTCGTCATCGTTCGGGTACCCTTTAGTCTCACGCGCCGAAAAATCACTTTAGAGATAGGGCAGGGGCTATAAAAGACGACGTCGAGGCGTTCGTGAGAGCCAGCCCTCAGGCTGCTTCAATATCGCGGGTTGCGACAACGAACATGGTTGCTCACTCCCTCCGTCAATGGGGTCTCAGGAAACGTGCGGTTGCCTGCGCGACGGCCCGCGCTCGTTCCACGGGCAGCATGTGGGTCTCCTTTTCAAAGAGCTTCAGTTGTGCCGCCGGGATCATGTCGGCCGTTTCCCGATAGGCCTCTATGTCGAAGAACTGGTCGCGGGTTCCGCCGACGATCAGGGCACGGGCGCGGATACGCCCGAGCCTCGAGCGGTCTCCTCCGAAATCCTCCTCCGCAACCGCTGCGAGGCCCCGCACGATCGTCTCCGGATCGCTCATCTTTTTGTGAAGGTGGAGGCGCTCCTGTCGGAGGCGCAGCCGGATGAGCCAGTTGAACCACGGGCGACGGAACACTGTGCCAAACTCGCTCATAAGGCCGGGGAGATCGCCCTGCCAAGCGCATTCCAGCTGCCGATTGATGCTATGACGGCCCTCGGTCGAGAAACGATGCGCGCTGACCATCAGGATCAGCCGCTCGACGAGATCGGGATGATCGGCCGCAAGACGCATCGCCACGAACCCGCCGAAGGAGATCCCCATCAAGGCGGCGGGGCCGATTTCGGAACGGATGATTTCGGCGAAATCCCTCGCGATCGTTTCGACATCGTAGCCAGCCGGTGGGGCGGGGTCGTAACCGAAGATGTAGAGCGGCCTGCCGGACGGCAGGATTCGGGCGATCCGCTTGGCGTCGCGAACGGTCCGAGCCGGAGTAGGACGCCGCACGAATGCCTGTCCACCGTTGAGCACGACAATGGGATTCGGACCGTCGCCGATTTTCACATAGGGAATTCTGTTCAGGAACAGACCTGTTTGAGCGTCTTTCATGAGTCGAGTTCTTGCCGGAGCAGCAGGCCCTTCGGGATGAACCGGAGTACGCTTCTGAGCGATCGGCGTGTCTTGCTGCGAGGAGAAGTAAAAAGCTGCTCTAGGGCGCGGGCTTTGAAAGCTCGCGCATCGACGCTCGCACCAAGACGTCGGACTGGTGTCGAAAAGAACAGCGATGTGAGCCGACGGACGCGGAAGGGCGGCGGCGGCTTGGCCCGGCGGTTGGCTTTTTAGAACCTGTCGTGCCTGCGGTCAACTGCCGCAACCGCGCTGGGCGGGACCCCGGTCGCGGCAATGGGCTACGCCCCTTCACTCATGCGGGAAACGTGATGCCCGGAAGCCTCTCGACGGCAGGTCTTGCAAACAGGAACCCCTGGAAGAGTTCGATCCCGGCATCGCGGAGCACCGAGAATTCGGCCTGCGTCTCGATGCCTTCGGCGATCACTGTGATATCGAGGGCGCGAGCCATCGTCAGGATGCCGGCAATGATCGCCTGTCGTGCGGCAGAGTCCGCGATTCCGCGAATAATCTCTATGTCGATCTTGAGGATGTCCGGCTGGAAACTCGCCAGGAGGTTCAGGCCGGCATAGCCTGCCCCGAAATCGTCGATTGCCGTGATGAAGCCGAGGCGCTTGTACTCGGCTACAATCCGGGCGACGTGGCCCGTATCCGCCATCCGCTCGTTTTCGGTGAATTCGAACATGATGCGGCTCGTGTCGAAGCCAACACGCCGCGCCGATTCGAGCGACGTTCGGATGCAAGCGGCAGGCTCATAGACGGCATTCGGCATGAAGTTGATGGAGAGACGCGCGCTGCCGTCGTCCGGGAACAGCATGCCGGCCAGTTCGATGGCTTTGACCCGACAGGCCTGATCGAACTTATACCGCCCGGCATCGTCCACTTGGCTCAGGATCTGGCCAGCGGACTGGCCGTCGGTGCCCCGGACAAGCGCCTCGTAACCCCAGACGGTCTTTCGGTCGATGTCGATGATTGGGTGAAACGCCATCGTGAATGCGAACGGGAGAGGCTCGCCGCCCCGACAGCCATGGCACTTCATCCTCGCATCCATAGCCACCACCTCCAATCGCGCCCGGATCCTCACGGAACCAATGCGCGAGGTCCGACTAGATATTCATCATGACCCGCGCTGCCGCAACGGATCGTTCACTCGAGGCAGCAGGATAGTCATTGCGTGGTTAAAGTTATCGATCAGGGACCTCCCGCCGGGAGGACGCTCACCCCTACGGGTGACATTGACAAATCCGACTCTGGGGCAAATCCTGCCGCCGGGCACGTCTGCGAGAGCAGGCGATGGGGCGTTTCCTTGCAACCGGAGGCGCTCGCATGACTGATGGTCGAACGGCTTTCCCATCATCCGACGGAACGGTGTTCCTGACGGATGGCGGTCTCGAAACAACCCTGCGGTTCCTAAGAGGGATCGATCTTCCGTGTTTCGCCGCATTCCCGCTTCTGCTCAACGATGATGGCAGGCGGGAACTCGCAAGCTATTTCGAGCCGTATATCCGGACAGCCCAGGAACGGAAGGTGGGCTTCATCCTGGACACGCCTACATGGCGCGCCAACCCCGACTGGGGCGCAAAACTCGGTTATTCGACGCAAGCGATTGCGGACATCAACCGACAGGCAGTCGCGTGGGCCAAAGCGCTTCGTGACGAGAATGCCGAAGGCGAGGCGCCCATCGTGATCAACGGGGCCATCGGGCCGCGCGGCGATGGCTACCGCCCGGGCGATCTTATGACCGCCGAACAGGCGCAGGACTATCATTCGATTCAGGTCAACGCGTTTCGCGACGCACGCGTCGACATGGTGACGGCGGTTACCATGAACTATGCGGAGGAGGCGATAGGTGTCGCCAACGCGGCGCAGGCCGCGGGCATTCCGGTGGTGATCTCGTTCACGGTCGAAACGGATGGTCGGCTCGCGTCCGGCGAGACGCTTCAATCTGCCATCGAGCGCACGGACCATGCGACCGGGAGCGCGCCTGTCTACTACATGATCAACTGCGCGCACCCGACCCATTTCGAGAGCGTCCTATCGGGCAATGACGCGTGGATCCAGCGCCTCGGCGGCGTGAGGGCGAATGCATCGACCAAGAGCCATGCGGAGTTGGACGAGGCGACGGAGCTCGATCCAGGCGATCCCGTTGATCTGGGGCGGCGATACCGCGGCTTGCGGGAGCGGATCGGCACCCTGTCCGTGCTCGGCGGCTGCTGCGGGACCGATCACCGGCACATCGCGGCCATCTGCGACGCGTGCCTGCCTGCGTGATCGGGACTGCTTTTATGCTCCGTCGGCTCGCGGCGGAGAGGCTGGATAGGCAGGTTCGCCCTTATGCCTGTCCCAGGGCCAGCGTCCCTCGATTTCCACCTCAAGCGAGAAGCTCAGGAAAGTTCGGATCAGAACGATGCCGCCCAGAACGGCAAGGCTTTCAAGAGTCTGATCGATGGCAACCGTGTTGATGATGTCCGCAGCCACGAGGAACTCGAGACCAAGAAGGATGGCTCTTCCAAGATTGGATCGGAAAAGGATGAAGGCATCGTCCCACGATGCTCCCCGCAACACCTGCCACAAGGCCGCGACGGTGGCGCCGACCGTGCCGAGAACGATGATCGCAATGCCGCCGATCTCGACGGATCGGATTGTCAATCTCAGCGCCGGGAGCAGCCATTCGTCCATGAGCAATCCTTCCCATACAGGATCAACTAGGGCGGTGGGATACAACCCACTATAGGCACGGGTACAAGGCGGCGGCAGGGAAAACGAGGGCAAGGCGTCATCCCAGACGCCGAAGGCGCTCCGGGATGACGCGGATCAAGGAGTTGCGCCGCTACCGCCAAATCACCCGTGGGAGTTCAGCGACCTCCTCTTCGGGCTCATTGAAGAAGCGGCGGTTTCCGTTCAGCACGACCACCGGAGATCCGACCGGAACGCGGTTGTACAGGTCGATCACGTCTTGGTTGAACATGCGGATGCAGCCACTCGACACGGCTTGTCCGATGGACCACGGCTCGGTGGTGCCGTGGATGCGGTACATGGTGTCCCGGCCCCCATCGTAGAGATAGAGCGCGCGCGCACCCAAGGGGTTCCTGAGTCCGCCTTCCATGCCGCCCGCCCAGGGGCGATTGCGCTCCGGCTCGCGTCTGATCATATCGGCGGTGGGGGTCCAGCGCGGCCACTCGGCCTTGCGTCCAACCCGGGCGCGGCCGCTCCAGGCCAGGCCTTCATTGCCGACGCCAATGCCATAGCGCATGGCGCGCCCGTTCTCGCGCACCAGGTAGAGAAAGCGCGCATCCGTATCGACCACGATCGTGCCGGGCTCCTCGCGGCCTTGATAGGCGACCTCGCGACGGAGGAACTGCGGATCGACCTCGGAAATGTCCGTGGCCGGAAGGGCGTATCGCTCATCGGGACGCGGTCCATACATGGCTGCATAGGTCGGATCGATTCGCGGCCTGAGGTTTTGCTCAGGGGCCTGCGAGGTCGAGACGCACGCGGCCAACGCGAAAGGAAGCAGGATCGCACCCAGTCGGAACAGCTTTTGCAGACGGGAACGGTTCAAGGCCGGGTCGGAAGCAGACATCAGTTGGGACTCGCGGTTTCTGGTTTTTGAAGGCTTCGCCATCGATGGGAGTTGAGGAAAGTCAGAAAGCTCAGCCGTGGCCGGATAGTGGATCATCAATGGCTGAAATGTGGCAAGGTTCCGGCGGTGCCTTGCCGGTCACAGTTTTGTTATGGCCGAATTCAGGCGTAGCTCGTTACTGACGTGCCCTTGATAATGTGAAACAAGGCTCGCTCAACCTGCCCGCATAGAAAAGTCGGTCCCTTATGAAATCCTCCATCTCTCTTTTGACCATCTGCGGAATCTCGGAGCTGCCTGATCAAGGTGCGCGATCCGTCACCCATGTGCTGTCGATCCTGGATCCCGACCATCCCGACCCGGAGGCCTTCCAGGCCTACGATCCCCACCACCGGACGGTCCTTCGCTTCCATGACATCATCGAGCCCCTTCCGGGGATGATCCTGCCGGAGCCGGAGCATGTACGGGCCGTGCTGCAATTCGGCGAGGACGTGGCGCAGAACCCATCCTCGAAGGCCGAGGGGCATCTGCTGGTTCATTGTCATATGGGTGTCTCGCGTTCGACCGCCGCAATGGCCACTCTGATGCTGCAATCGGAGCCGGAGGAGAGCGAGGACCGGATCATGGAGCGTCTGGCCGAGATCCGGCCTCAGGCATGGCCGAATTCCCTCATGATCGGGTTCGCGGACGATCTTCTGTCGCGCAACGGCCGTCTGGTGGATGCCCTGCGGCGGCATTACGCCAGGCAGGTCCAGCGCGACCCCAAGATGGCTCGGTTGATGCGGGAGCTCGGCCGCGGGCGGGAAGTGGAGATGGCGGTCTAAGCGCTCACGGGCGAAGGCGCTCCTTCGCAAGTCCGAATTTGGGAGCAGCTCGCGACGAGGCATGGCGCGTCTCGCCGCTGGCCAGCTCCTCGATGATCGGGCAATCGGGCCTGCCGTCGCCATGACAGTTGTTCGCCAGATGCTTGAGGGTTCCGGCCATCTCCTGAAGCTCTGCGATCTTGCGCTCCAGCACATCCACATGGGCGAGCGCCATGCGCTTTACGTCCATGCTGGCGCGCTCGCGATCTCGCCAGAGGGAGACGAGATCGGCGATCTGCTCCACCGAGAACCCGAGATCCCGCGCGCGGCGGATGAAGCGAAGCGTGTGGACATCGTTGTCTGAATAGACCCGGTACCCGGCTTCCGTCCGCACGGTTTTCGGGATCAGACCGATGGACTCGTAGTACCGGATCATCTTGGCTGAAACGCCAGACGCCTCGGCTGCCTGACCGATATTCATGCCGTTTTCTCCGTGAGTTGGTGCCTGGGATCAGGTTCAGCCTTTGCCCCGATGGGAGCCTCGAACCGTCGCAACCGGAGCGCATTGCCAACGACGAACACGCTGGACAACGCCATGGCGCCGGCCGCCAGGATGGGCGACAGCAACATGCCGTTGACGGGATAAAGGACGCCAGCCGCCACTGGAATCAGCAGCGCGTTGTAGGCGAAGGCCCAGAACAGGTTTTGCCTGATATTGCGGATAGTCGCCTTTGACAGCGCGATCGCGTTGACGACGCCCCGGAGATCGCCGGACATAAGCACCACGTCGGCGCTTTCGATGGCGATATCCGTCCCGGTGCCGATGGCAATGCCGATATCGGCTGCCGCGAGCGCCGGCGCATCGTTGATGCCATCACCCACGAAGGCGATCTTTCCCTGCCGGTCACGCAGGCCCTCGACGGCAGCCACCTTGCCGTCGGGCAGCACCTCCGCCTCGACCTGATCGATCCCGACCTGTCGGGCGATGGCCTCCGCCGTCCGGCGGTTGTCGCCGGTGATCATCGCCACCTTCAGGCCAAGCGCATGAAGAGCCGCGATGGCTTCCGGCGTCGATGGCTTGACCGGATCGGCGACTGCGATGACCGCCGCCAGCCGCCCGTCGATCGCCACGTAGAGAGTGCTCTTGCCCTCCTGGCCGAGGCGCGCCGCCACCGGATCGAAGTCCGACACACTCAGCCCGAGCTTCCCCATGAAGCGATCAGCCCCGACATCGACCTTCTTGCCCTCGACCATGGCCGAAACGCCGAACCCGGGTATGGCCTCGAATTGGTCGGCAGAGGCGGGATGCTGGCCCTGCCGCTTGGCCGCTTCGACGATGGCTTCGGCGATCGGATGCTCGGAGCGACTTTCGACGGAGGCCACGAGGCGCAGGACTTCCGTCTTGGAGAAACCCTCCGCCGTGACGAAATCCGTGAGATCGGGCCGCCCCATGGTCAGCGTGCCGGTCTTGTCGAGAGCAACGACGCCCACTTCCTTCAGGCTTTGCAGAGCCTCGCCCTGGCGAAACAGCACGCCGAGTTCCGCCGCCCGGCCCGTGCCGACCATGATCGAGGTCGGGGTGGCCAGTCCCATGGCGCAGGGGCAGGCGATGATGAGCGCCGCGACCGCATTGACGATGGCGAAGCTCAAGGCTGGCTCCGGGCCGAAGACCAGCCAGACCAGGAAGGTGAGGGCGGCCGCCGCCATGACGGCAGGAACGAACCATGACGTGACCTTGTCCACGAGCGCCTGGATCGGCAGCTTCGACCCTTGGGCCTGCTCGACCATGCGGACGATGCTGGCCAGGACCGTGTCGGCCCCGATGCGCGTGGCCCGGAACGTGAAACTGCCGGTCTTGTTGATGGTCCCGCCCACAACTTGGGCTCCTTCGGCCTTAAGGACCGGAACCGGCTCGCCCGTGATCATGGCTTCGTCCACGAAGGAGGATCCTTCGATCACCTCGCCGTCGACCGGCACTTTTTCACCGGGACGGACCTGAACGAAATCCCGGACGCGGACCTCCTCCAGCGGGACTTCGAGGCTCTCGCCATCGCGGATCACCCGCGCGGTCTTGGCCTGAAGGCCGAGGAGGTGCTTGATCGCCTCGGATGTGCGCCCTTTGGCCTTGGCCTCCAAATACCGCCCCAGCAGGATCAGCGTCACGATAACGGCGGCGGCCTCGTAATAGACGTTGGCCGTGCCCTGCGGGAGCAGGCCCGGCGCTAAGGTTGCCGCTACCGAGTAGCCATAGGCGGCGCCCGTGCCCATCACTACGAGAGAATCCATGTCAGGCGCCCGGCGGATCAGGGACGGGACGCCCTTCCTGAAAAAGCGAAGCCCCGGCCCGAAGAGGACGATCGTCGTGAGGGCGAATTGCAGGTACCAGCTCTCTTGGTGGCCCAGGGTGGCCTGCACCCAGTCATGGATTGCCGGGACGAAGTGGGAGCCCATTTCGAGCGCGAAGACGGGAAGCGTCAGGACAAGTGCGATCAGCAGGGAGCGCCAGAGACTTGAAGTCTCCGCCTCTCGCGCTGCTTGCTGACGATCCGCGTGATCGTCTCCCTGGCGGATCTCCTGGGCTTCGTACCCGGTCGTCTCGACGGCTGCGATCAGCCGGCGCACCGTGTCATGCCCGCCGAGGAAGCGCGCGGAGGCCCGTCCCGTGGCAAGGTTGACGCTGGCTTCGAGAACGCCTGGAACCCGCTTCAAGGCCTTTTCCACCCGCCCCACGCAGGAGGCGCAGGTCATGCCTTCGACGGCCAAATCGACTCTGTCGCTTTGGGGTTCGTAGCCGGCGCGACGGATGGCTTCGTCGACCGCTTCGGGGGCTGCACCGGGTTGCGCAAGAGCCACCGTTGCGCGCCCGGTCGCCAGATTGACGTTGGCGGAAGCGACGCCCTCGACGGACCGAATGGCTTTTTCCACTCGGGCGACGCAGGAGGCGCAGCTCATGCCCTCGATTGGAATGTCGAAGGCCGGTTCCGCATCGGGGCGCTTGTATTCAGCCATGACGAATCTCCTGATTCAACATACTGGCCGATGGTGTGATCCTTCCAATGATGGGAAGGTCAAGTCCTGAATACAAGCATTGGGACGCTGGCTCCCGCTGCCTTCATGGATGGCGGGACAGGGGATGCTCAGGCTGCGGTCGAACGGGAACGATGGGGATCGCTGGAGCGTGTAGTTCAGAGAACGACGAGTGAGACGTTTGCCACAAGCACGATCACGCCTAGGCCGAATTCCAGTCCGACCCAATCCAGGACGCGGGCGATGGTGTCCTCACCAGGACGTTTATAAGGAGCGTAATCAGTCATGTTGTTACGACTTGTGTTCGACTCAGGTACCAAGCTTAAGCATTTCCCTATTAAGGTAAATAAGTCGTTAGCCAAACAGTAATTTAGTCTTAGGTACTATATAACGTACAACAGGCAGACGAAGTCAATTCGAATTCCGTTCGGGATATGACGTAACGTTTTGGGGTAACGACCTGAGAGCGCGGGTGCCGGAACCTTGACCAATCCTGTGTCATTGATCCGGCATGTTCTCACCATGTCCGGGCACGAGGTTCTGACTTGTGCCGCTCGGACTGGCCGCATAACTGTAATCCGTTTCTCAAGCCGGTAATGACCTTTGAAGAACATCGATAAGCAGGGGCGGATCGTTCGAATCCTGACCTACAACGTGCACCGCTGGCTTGGGACGGACAGAAAGGTCTCGCCCGCCCGCATTGCCGATGTCATTGCGTCCTGCGAGCCTGATATCGTTGCATTGCAGGAGGTAAGGGCCGGACGCATCCATGCCGGAGCGTCGGACCAAGCCGTCATGGTGGCGTCCAAGCTTGGCATGGACCTGCATTTTCAGCCGACGATCCGCATGCTTGGCGAACAGTACGGGATCGCCATTCTGTCGCGTCATCCGTCCAATATCGTGAAGTCGGGGCGTCTGCCGACCCTTTCGACGCGACCGGCCTTTGAAAAGCGCTGCGCCTTGTGGGTTTCGGTCGATGTGGACGGGCATCGGGTTCAGGTGGTCAACGCTCACCTGTCCCTCCGTTCCGGCGAGCGTCGCACCCAGGCGGCCGCCCTGTTGGGACCGGACTGGATCGGTCACCCGGACTGCGCTGACCCGGCCGTGCTTCTCGGGGACTTCAACGCGCCGCCCTATTCGAGATCGTATCGCCTTCTGTCCGATCAGATGCGGGACGCGCAGGTGTCGAACCCTGCCGGGGAGCCCCAGTCGACTTTTCATACCCGAGCGCCGGTCCTTCGGCTCGACCATGTCTTCGTAACGAAGTCGGTTGAGGTGGTCGCCGCGGCGCCGGTCCGTAACACGCTCACCCGCGTCGCGTCGGACCACTTCCCCCTGTTGGCGGAACTACGCGTCCACAACACGACCGGCCTTGCCGCCTCCGAGGTGCTAACCCTCGAGGAGGAGCTGCTGTAACTCTTTTGCATTGATGCAAAGGCTCGATTTTCCCTGCACAAAAGCGAGCGTTGCCGCGTAATAATAATTATATTACGTTACGACAAATTGCAAAAGCTGGGGCGGCTACACAGGGGACAGGACACCTCCATAAAGCTTTACTATACCCCTGGGGCCGGCTCCCTCGCGTCGCGGATCGTCGCCTGCGAGGCCGGTCTTCAGATCGATTACGACAAGGTCGATCTGAAGAATCAGACTACTGCGTCAGGGTGCTCCTTCAGCAAGATCAATCCGAAAGGGGGCGTTCCGGCGCTGAGCCTCAACAATGGCGAAGTCCTGACCGAAGCGTCGGTGGTGGTGCAGTTCCTGGCTGACCAAGCGCCCCATGCCCAATTGATCCTTTGGCGGGCTCCATGGACAGGTACCGGGTCCAGGAATGGCTCAATTTCATAAGCACCAAGCTTCACGGCAGTTTCATGCCGCTGTGGAGGCCCGCCAGCTCCGCGGCCGAGAGGCAGTCGAGCATCGATAACCTGTATCGGTTGTTCGGTTATCTGGATGGGCATTTGGCGGACCGACCCTACCTCCTGGGCAAGCAGTTCACAGTTGCGGATGCCTATGGATTCACCGTCCTGAACTGGACGCATTTCCACCGGATCAGCCTCGCCAAACACCCCTGGCTTCTCGCCTACATGAAGCGCGTCGCCGCCCGGCCCGGCGTGAAGGAGGCAATGGGGGCGGAGGGCGTCAAAGCCCTGTGCTGAACGACCTTCGGGCGCGTGAACGGGCTGAGAGCCTGCCTCTTGGCGCGAAGCCGCAGCCCTTGCCACCAGCAGTCTGGACGGCTAGGGAGCCGTGGCGCGGCGCCCTGATCACATGCTTCCACTTTCTGTCTTCATCATCGCCAAGAACGAGGCCGACCGGATAGGGGAGACCATCCGCGCGGTCCGCGACCTGACCGACGATCTCATCGTGATCGATTCGGGCTCGACGGATGGGACGCAGGCGATTGCCGAGGAACTCGGAGCTCGCGTCATCTTCAACGAATGGCCCGGCTATGGTCCGCAGAAACGATTCGGAGAGGATCAGTGCCGCCATCCGTGGCTGCTCAACGTCGATGCGGACGAAGTCGTGCCCCCGAAGCTGGCGGTCGAAATCAGGGCCCTTTTCGCCGGGGGAGAGCCGCAGCGCCAGGCTTAC
This sequence comes from Microvirga aerophila, assembly GCF_003332305.1. Classification (GTDB taxonomy): domain Bacteria; phylum Pseudomonadota; class Alphaproteobacteria; order Rhizobiales; family Beijerinckiaceae; genus Microvirga; species Microvirga aerophila. The sequence goes on from NZ_QOIO01000007.1 coordinate 59,722, forward strand.
CAGATAGGCATCGCGGAGATCTTTCCCGGAGAGGCGGCGCCTCATCCCTTGGCTTATACCCTTTGGCCGGTGCGGCTTTATCGCAAGGATCATGGCCGGTACTCGCCGTCTCTGGTCCATGATCGGGTCGATCTGCAACCAGGCACAAGGATCGGCAAGCTGAAGGCGGTCATTCACCACCGCTCCGTGCGCTCCCTTGGGGATCAGCTTGCCAAGCTCAACCGTTATTCCGATCAGCAGGCGGTGGATCTCGAAATCAGGCGCGTGTCCATTCCGACTTGGCGGGTGTTCTTCGAACTCCCTGCTGCGTTCATCAAGGCCTATATTGGGCGACGTCACGCCCTGCGAGGAACCTACGGCTTTCTTACGGCGATGAACTACGCGATCTCAAGACACCTGCGGCTCGCCAAGCACTATGAGAAAAAGCGCCTGAACGCTCTGAAAAACGGCGCGAGTCGGAAAGATCGAAGCTGAGCCACGCAAAGAGCCCGAAGCAGAGGCCGCCGAGCGTTAGGATAATCGACAGGAGGAGCCGCTCGACGGGACCGGCTGGCCATCCGGCGACATAATTTTCTCGAATCCGCTCCAGAGGACGTCCGGTCTTCGAAGCTGGGCGACGCTGACGAAAGTCTTGGTCCTGCATTCGGCTCTCCGTGAGAGTTTCTCAGGAAGCCAGACTAGGGCAACGCTTCGCAGCAGCGGCGTGCCGGGGCGCACAGCCCGTCAACAGGCGGCAATGACCTGGATTTCCAGGCGATACTTCGGGTCGGCGAGCTTCGCTTCCACGCAGACACGCGCCGGAGCTTGGCCGGGAACCACCCAGGCGTCCCAGACAGCATTCATCTCGCCGTATGCGGCCATATCGGCCAGCCATATAGTGGCGTGCAGGAGCCGGGACCTGTCGCTGCCAATCTCTCGAAGCGACTGATCGATCTGGTCGAGAATGTCTCTCGTCTGCTCGGAAACGCCCAGGTCCAGGCTCGTCTCGGGGACGTAACCGGAGAAATATGCGGTCTCACCAAGGATCACCAGATCGCTGTACCGGGCTGCAATGCCTATCCGATTGATTCCAGTCACGACGTAGGCCTCTCAAGCTAATGCGGAAGCAGACTGCTTAGCACATCGGCGCTCATGGTAACCGAGGTCGCGCCTATAGGCTCGGGCGGATATCGCCCAAATCCCGCTGATCTAACTACATTCTCCCGAGGCTTTGTTTCTGCCCAAGACCGAAACGGGATTGACCGTGAAACACTGACAGCCTAATTACTCCGCCACCGGAGACGTGGCCGAGCGGCTGAAGGCACTCGTTTGCTAAATGAGCATACCCCAAAAGGGTATCGAGGGTTCGAATCCCTCCGTCTCCGCCATTCAATTTCTCTACCGATATCAGTAGCTTAGCTTGGCGCCCGTCAGGCGTTTTTGTAGCTGCATCGCGGTAACGGCTCTGTAGCAGGGAGCTGTGGACATCACTTCTCGCTCAGCGACGTCCTGCAGCATAACGGGGCGGTACCCGGTTCATGCAGCGTCTTCTGCGAAAATGGTGCTTCGCGGCTTTGCCGGCAGGCGCAAAAACACCAGCAGCCTCATATGGATCGGCTGCCTATGTTTGCTCATGCGCCTGACATAGGTTAATTACAGATGTTTGTTCCAGTACTATAAGTATTTTATCGTCAGACATTAATCTTGGGCTCTGACAGCTGAGAGATGCGAGTGCTCCCGCCTAAATAAAGCGGGAGGGCTGCCGTAGCCAGAACTTCACATCCAGAAGAAAATCCACTCATCCGGAAGCTGGAGAGCATCTTCCCCCTCACAGATGACGAGCGGCAGGCGTTGAGAAACTTGCCAATGCAGATTGCAGTCATCAAGGAGGGGCAGGACGTCGTACGCGAGGGTGATCGTCCCTCTCGGTCCTGCCTGCTTTTGAGCGGCTTTGCCTGCGTGTACAAGGTTACCGGAGACGGCAAGCGCCAGATCGTGGGCTTCAGCATCCCAGGCGACATTCCCGACCTGCAGAGCCTGCACTTGAAGGTTCTGGACAACAGCGTCAGCACCCTCACCCCATGCCAAGTAGGGTTCATCACCCACGACGCGCTGCGCGACATCTGCGAGCGCTATCCCCGGATCACCGTCGCCTTCTGGCGCGAGACTCTCGTCGACGCCGCGATCTTTCGCGAGTGGGTGACGAATGTTGGACGCCGCGACGCCTATAGTCGAATAGCCCATGTCCTGTGCGAGATGCTGGTGCGCCTGAAGGCGATTGGCCTGGCCGAGGATCACGCTTGTGACCTGCCGATCACCCAGGTCGAGTTCGCCGATGCGGTCGGGGTCTCGACGGTTCACGTCAACCGGGTGCTTCAGGATATGCGGGCCGATGGCCTGATCGAGACGAAGGGCACGCAGGTGAGCGTTCCAGACCGGGAGAGGCTGAAGCATGTAGGTGATTTCGACCCGAGCTACCTTCACCTGGAACAAGATCAGGCCGCGGCATGACGCTCACCTTCCAGCCCGTGCGTGTTGTGACCGGCAGCGATGAAGAGGGCCTGCTGGTATTCGATGGGGAGCTGCGGCTTGCGGCGGTGCTGACTTACCTGAGCGAGCAGTACGACGGCATATCCGGCCATTGGTACCTGGAGGCCGGGTTTGGGCGTCTGGACAGGCCGGGCCACCCGACCTTCGCTGATCTGGAAGAAGCCCAGAGGTGGATCAATCAGCATTTGGCAAAGGAAGTCTAAGGGCCTTTCTGCCTAAAGGCGCCTCTTCCCGTCCCATAACCGCCTTCTGCGGAATCCTTAGAATTCGGCGCACCTCTTTGGAGACTCCATCCGCCGCGGTGATATTGCTGCTCGACGTAGATCCATGAGGACAGCAACCTTCCTCCGGGAACGTCTCAGCAGAAGGTCTCAGCGGGAAGCGGACATGCCGGCGGCTTCCGGGACCGGGCTCTTGGTGAGGGTCATCTTGTTCTCGGTGCGGTCGCACGAGACGGTCACGAAGCCGTCGGACGCATTGATCCGCACGGTCTGCAGATCGTCGCTGCTGACGAGAATGACGGGTTCCTCGTCCACTTCCTGCGATGCTTCGGCGATGATGGCCAGGCATTCGGTATAAGGCATCAGAGCCACCCGCGTGTTCGCCGTCTCAGCACGCGCGCCGGCGCTGGCCACGAGGACGCTCGAAACAACCATCAGCAGAATCGCGGATAGAGAACGCATCGACCTTTCCTCCTGGCAGCCAGACATCAACACAACCCGGCTCCTATGGCTGTGTTATGCCGCACATGAAGCAAACGTGCCGTTAGCGAAAGCCGTTCCTGCCGATGATGTCGCAGGACTATATGCACGTCGTTCGGCGACGGCCCCGGTCTCTCAGTCTACGAGGAGGGCGGCGTATTCCGGATGCCGGCTCGCATAGGCGGCCATGAAGGGACAGCGCGCATCCACCTTGCTGCCACGGTTGCGAAGGGTTTCGAAAACCCCCTCGGCCAGTTTCGAGCCAATCCCTTGTCCTGACAGCTCCTTGGGAACTTCCGTATGAGTCAATGCCACCTGGTCGCCGTCGACCCGGTAGTAGGCCACGGCGGTCTCGCCACCTAACGGGAGCTCGAAGCGCTGCGCTGCAGGATTGTCAACGACGTCGCTCATTGCGCGGTCTCCTCTCCAGTCACCGGCATAAAGTGGGGCTATCGGCTCTTCGGGCGCAAGAGGCGTCATGGCGTGCTCCAGCGTTTCGTCCAGCGCCAAGGTGACCCAGCCGCGCAAAAGCCCTAGATAAAATCCATGACATGCCCGGAAGCCATAATCTTCGATCTGGACGGAACCTTGGTGGACAGCGCGCGCGACCTGCAGGACGCAACGAACGTCGTCCTGGCCGAAGAGGGGCTGAGATCGGTTGGGCTCGATGAGATCAAGTCCATGGTCGGCGATGGAGTCGCCAAGCTCGTCGAGCGCGCGGTTGCCGCAGCGGGCGGCGATCCTGGGCGCCTCCCTGTCCTGCTTCCCCGTTTCCTTGCAGTCTATGAGGCCAACGCCTCCCGCCATACCGTCACATATGCAGGTGTGCCGGAGACGCTGGCGGGGTTAAGGCGTTTGGGTCTCAAGCTGGCGCTTGTGACGAACAAGCCCTTCACGGCCACGGTTGAAATTCTCGGCGCGCTCAGCCTCAGGTCCTTTTTCGAGGTCGTCATCGGAGGAGATGCCCTGGCCGAGCGTAAGCCCCATCCGGCCCCTGTTCTGCTTGCCCTGAAGCAGCTTGGCGTCGAGCCGGAGGCAGCGATCATGATCGGCGACAATTATCATGACGTGCAGGCGGCGCGCGAGGCCGGGGTTCGGGCCTTTGCGGTCACCTACGGCTATAGCCACAGGCCTCATGCGGAACTGGGTGCCGAACGTCTCATGGACACTATGGCGGAGCTCGTGCCGCTCATCGAAGCCGAGTTCGCCTTGGAAGTGGCCAGACAGCAGGCCTGAGCTTGCGCGATGGTTGAGTAACCCTCAAAACGATAAGGGCGCCTCCTCGAGAGGCGCCCTTCTCATGAGTTCATGCAGTCGAAGCTAGACATTGAGGCCCAGCAGCCGCGCCGCGTTGCCACCGGCAATCTGGCTGAGAGTCGTTTCGTCCATGCCCTCAACCCCGGCGATGTGACCGACCGGGTTGTACTCGGCCATGTCGTAGGGATAGTCGGTGCCCATCAGGATGTGGTCCGGACCGAACAGGTCGATCAGATAGGCGAGTTGGTGGTACGAGAACACGACCGTGTCGAGATAGACCTGCCTGAGATAGGTGGTCGGCGGCAGGGGAATATCCGCATGAGCGTCTTGGCGCGCGCCCCACGCATGGTCGATGCGGCCTGAATAGGACGGCAGGTATCCGCCGCCATGGACTGCCATCAAGTTCAGCTCGGGGAAGCGCGCGAGCGTCCCGGAGAAGATGAGCTTGTGCAGGGCGAGCGTCGTCTCGAACGGGTTGCCGATGATGTTGTTGAAGTAGAAATCCGTCAGGCGCTGGCCCTGGGTGAAGCCGTTCGGATGCATCATGATGAAGGCCCCGAGCTCTTCCGCCCTGGCGTAGAACGGGCGGAACTTCGGGTCCGAGAGCTCCTGGCCATCGACGTTGGTGAGGATCTGCACACCTTTCAGGCCAAGTTCGCCCATGATGTAGTCAAGCTCACGCACCGCGAGCTCCGGCTCCTGGAGCGTCACCGTGCCGAGGCCGACGAACCGGTCGGGCTTGCGTGAGCAGAACTCGGCCACGCCCTCGTTCGTGAGGCGATGTCCTGTCTCGGCGATCTTGGGGTCGATGGAGTAGTAGCACTGGGGCGGAGCCGGTGCGATCACCTGAACGTCAATTCCCATGGCGTCGAGATCGAGCAGGCGCTTATCGATCTGCGTCATGACGTTGGTGCGGTCTTGATCCTGGAGCTTGTTGATCTCCCGGGTTTGCTCGTTGGCGAAATGCGCAAGCGGAATCCGGCTGAGATCCACGTGCGGCCCTGCATGGGCGGCAGCCTGCGGCACGAAAATATGGGCATGGATGTCGATGGTGGTCGTCGAGGGGCGGCGCGCCCGTCCGTCCGCCGTGTGAATGCGAGCGGCGGTTCGGCCGTAGCGGTTCTTACTTTCGATCATAATACTCGTAGGCTCCGTTCGATGAGGCGAGAAGAAGAGGCAGGGTTGATTCAGGCGGTTGCTCAGCTTCCGGTCACGACCGCTCGCGCCAGAAGATGAATTTGCGGTCCGCCCATTCGAGGAGGAAGAAGCCCGCCGCGCCGATCGTCGCCAGGATGACGATGACCGCGAAGGCGCGATCGATCCGAAGCTGGAAGTTGTAGAGATTGAGCAGATAGCCCAGGCCTTCCTGCGACCCGACGAACTCGCCCACGATCGCGCCGATGACCGCGAAGGTGAAAGCGGCCTGGACGCCCGCGAAGATGATCGGCAATGCGTGCAGGAACGAGACCTTCCAGAAGATCTGCAAGGGCGTGGCCTTCAGGGAGCGCATCAGCTTGCGGGCATCGGACGGGACGGATTCCAGCCCCACCATCGTGTTGATCAGAACCGGGAAGAACGCGATCACCACCGCCATGACGATCTTCGACGTCTGACCGAAGCCGAACCAGGCGATGAAGAGCGGCGCGAAGACGATCTTGGGGATCGCCTGGAAGCCGACCACGAAGGGATAGGCCAAGCGCTTGGCGGAAGGCCAGACCGCAAGGGCGATGCCGATCCCCAGCCCGAGCAGCGTGCCGATGATGAAACCGATGATGATCTCGTTGAACGTAACGGCCAGGTGGCCTGGGAAGAAGGGCTGCTGCATCAGCGTGAAGAGGGCGACAGCCACTTTCGAGAAGGGCGGAAGAATGATCGGATTGACCAATCCCGTCAGGGGAAGAACCTCCCACAGGGCTAGGATGGCGATGCCGATCCCGATGGCACCCAGACGGAAATACCAGTCCTGGCGGCGCTGCGTGGTGTTGTCGGTCCACTGGTCGACGTGTTTCATGACAGGCTCCGATCCAGACTAGATGTGACGCCCGAGAAGGTTGCGTACTTCGAAAATGAGGTCGGCGAAGGCAGGGTCCTTCATGGTTTCGATCTCGCGGGGCCGGGGCAGGGTCACGTCCACGACGCCAGAAACCTTGCCGGGCCGTGGCGTCATCACCACCACCTTGTCGGACAGGAAGACCGCCTCGGTGATGTTATGTGTGACGAAGATGCACGTGATGCCGGCGGATTGGGTGATGCGCATCAGCTCCAGGTTCATCGCCTCGCGAGTGAACTCGTCGAGCGCGCCGAAAGGTTCGTCCATAAGCAGGATTTCGGGCTCATAGGTGAGCACCCTTGCAAGCGCGACGCGCTGCTGCATGCCGCCGGACAATTGCTTCGGATAAGCCTTGATGAAGTCCTTCAGGCCGACGGCTTCGATGACCGAGCGGGCCTTGTCCCGCACCGCCTTTGGATCCATGCCGTAGACTTCCGCCGGCAGCAGGACGTTCCCCTCGACCGTACGCCACGGCAGCAGCACCGCGGTCTGGAACATGAAGCCCATTCGCCGCGACGGTGACGTGATGGCTTCGCCGTAAAGCTCCGCCGTTCCGGACGTTGGCGGAAGCAGACCGGCGATGATGTTGAGCAGCGTCGATTTTCCGCAGCCGCTCGGCCCTACGAAGGAGACGAAGTCGCCCTTGCTGACCGTGATGTTGACGTCGCGAAGTGCCGTGACCGGCCCCTCGGGGAGGCTGAAGATCTTGGAGATCGACCGAGTGTTGATCACGGACCGATCGGAGGCTCCGGCGACCGGAGCCTCCACCAGTTGGAGTTTTGGATTCGGCATCAGCTGAAAGTCTCGTTCACTTGACGGTGTTGCGGTCGAAGTTGTTCATGTCTTTCAGAAGCGAGGAATCCAGCGCCTTCGTGAGATCGACATCACGGGGGAGGGCGCCTTCCTCTTCTTTGCCGGCGCGCAGGAAGTCGTGGTAGTTCTTGAAGCCTTCCGTGTAGTGCGCGCCGATCGGCTGACTCTTCAGCGATTCCGGCGGGGTGGTCAGGGTTTGAATTGCCTGCCAGCCGTACTTGATGAAGTTCTCGTTTTCGAACTCCTCCGGGCCAAGCTTCTTCGCCATGGTGAGCGCGCGGTTCGGGTCGGCCTTCACGTAGGCAATCCCCTTGGCCAAGGCGCGGCCGAAGCGAATGAGTTGATCGCGCTTTTTGTTCAGAACGTCGGCCGTGGTCGCGATGCCGTTGGCTGGGTAGAGCTGCGCATCCGGCGGAAGGATGACGCGCATCTGATGGCCCGCAGCCTCGATCGCCGCCACGTCGAACAAGCTTGACGAATAGGCGTTCACCTGGCCGCTTTGAAGCGCCTGGACGGTCAGCGCAGATCCTTCGCCGACGGGCAGGATCTTCGTATCGTTCTCTCCCAGACCGGCTTTGCGCAGAACCGCGCGAACGAGAGGCACTTCACCACCGGAAAGCTCGGACACGCCCACGCTGCGGCCCTTGAGGTCCGCAATCGTTTTGACGGGGCCGTTCGCGGGCGTCACGAGGGTGAAGATGTTGGCGTATTCATAGGAGAAGATCCAGCGCAGGTCGTTGCCCTGGGCCACCGCATTCAGGAAGGCGCCTGGGCTCGGCAGGGCCGCATCGGCATTTCCGGCGATGAGCTGGCGTAGGGCGGCGCTCGATCCATTGGCGACCTCGAACCGAACGTCGAGGTTTTCCTGTTTGAAATAGCCGAGCTCTTGGGCGATGTAGAATGGATGATATTGTAGAACGCTCTTCACCGGAAGCATCAAGGTGAACTTGTCCTGGGCGTTCGCTGCCATAGCCGGCAGCGTAAGAGCAGCCGCCGCAGCCAGAACCTTCAAGGTCGATCTCAATCTATTGAACATGACGTTCCTCTCCGTTTGGGGCGATATTTTATTTTTGTTGGAGGCATTTCCGACGCCGTCTGGATCGTCGCTCTCGGCCTCGGTGACGCGCCGGTTCATTTCGCGACCGACTATCTGCACCGATCATTCACTTGATGGTTTGATTTATCAAGTGAAAAATAGCATAGTTATCAAACGATAATGAATTGCAGAGGGAACAGAGGCAAGCACCATTGGGCAGCAGCTTTATGTGCAAGCCATTTCGTTGCAGATGATATATCGTCTGCTTGAGGTTCGGAGCCTTGGCTGCTTGGCTTCCGAACCGGAGAAGATATACGGGGCTGGAACCAGGGTTTGTGTCGCCGGGCCCGTCACCTGATGGACTATCATGAAGAAGACCACGACGCTTCCGTCTGCGACCGATGAACCGAAACGCCGGCGGCTGTCGCCCGATGAACGGCGACGGGAATTCATTCGCAAGGCCGTAGAACTCTTTTCCGAGGAAGGTTTCGACGGAGGCACCCGCGAACTCGCCCGCAAGCTCGGCGTCACGCAGCCGCTCCTCTACCGGTATTTCCCGAGCAAGGAAGAGCTGATCAACGAGGTCTACCGCGCGGTTTACATCGACCGATGGGACCCGGGCTGGGACACGCTCCTGGGCGACCGTTCACTGCCGATCCGACCAAGGCTCGAGAAGTTCTACCGTCTTTATACGGATGCGATTTTCACCCGTGAGTGGATGCGGATCTACCTGTTCTCCGGCCTCAAGGGGCTTGAGCTCAATCGGTGGTACGTGGCGATGGTGCAGGACAGGATTCTCGTCCGCATCATCGAGGAATACCGCTTCGAGGCCGGGTTGCCGGCTCAGGAGAGGCCGGCGCCAGCCGAGCTGGAGTTGGCGTGGGTGCTCCATAGCGGCATCTTCTATTACGGCGTGCGAAAATACATCTACGAATCCCCTGTTCATGAGGACAAGGACCGGGTCATCGCGACGGCTCTCGATGTATTCCTTGAGGGTATTTCCCGGGTCTTCGGGACGAACGTGAAGGTTCGGGCCGCTTATGCCCGTCCAAGCGCAGGGGCGTTTTCCCGTTAGGCCGCCCGACTTGCGACGGCGAAGCACACCGCAAGGGGGTGTTCTGTTCGGCCTGACTCCTGTGGTCATGATTGATCCGGCTGCGCGGCACGGCTTTCATTTGCAGCCGCCCCCCTTGAACATGATATGCAGTGGCGCACACCCTTGGGGGTCTGCGAAAGCGCGCCGATGCACGGTGCCGGGAAGGATGGGCAATGAAAGCTCGCGTTAAATTTGTCGATGGGATGACCTTTGTGGGAGAGGCCGGGAGCGGCCACGCAGTCGTGATGGACGGTGCGCCGGAATATGGCGGCCGCAACATCGGCATCCGACCCATGGAGATGCTGCTTATCGGCCTGGGCGGATGCACAGCCTTCGACGTGGTTCAAATCCTCCGCCGTGGGCGGGAGGACGTTACGGATTGCGTGGTGGAGGTCAGCGCGGAGCGAGCCGAGACGGACCCGAAGGTCTTCACGTCCATTCATATGGAATACAAGGTCGCTGGCCGGAATCTTGCCCCCGCCAAAGTGGAGCGGGCCATTCAGCTGTCGAAGGAAAAGTACTGCTCGGCATCGATCATGCTGGGGGCGGTGGCCACGATCACCCATTCCTGGACGGCGATCGACGATGCGGCGATGCCGGACCTCTTGGCGAAAGCATAACGGCCGCCAGGGTGCGGATCAGCGGTCCCCTGGCGGCTGCGGGTTCATCGCGGCAGCCCAGTAGCGAAGGTTATGCGGACTGATCGGCGATCCAGCGGCCCGGTGGCGCTCCAGAATGACATCATAAAATTTTTGGGCACGCTCCTGACCGGCAAGGAGCCTGAGGCTTTGCAGGATACGCGTGATCCGGAGATGGTTGTGGTCGCTCGAGGCGAGCCACCACTGCGTCGCGCCGTAGAACGCCAGCATGCGCTCGGCGGCGCGGCGGAGATTGACCTGAGCTTTTTCGTCCGCCCGAATGCCGCCGATCTCGTCCAATGTCAGAACAGGAGCGGACGGTTGAGCGGAACTGCGCGTCGGGAGCGGGAAGAGCCATTGGACGTAGTCGTGAACCTGCTCAAGCTTCTCGTCGGAGAAAGCCAGAACCTCATCGATGCTGCGGTTGCGGCCATCCGGCCCGGCACCGGCCAGATAAGCATGGAGTGGACCCGACTTCATTCATCCATCTTGTTTGGTTGACAAAAGCCCCGCCTGAGCGGGGCTTCCTTACAGGTACGAGCTTAGCCGGTCAGTCGGCCGCTGCTCTATTTAGCGCCGATTATTTCCTTCGCGGGTGCCTCGGCAGGGCTCTTCTGAGCGCCCTCTTTGGCTTCGCGCAGCATATTTCCGATAGTTTCCGACTGTTTCGTCTGCTGCTCCTTGGATGGGGCTGCCTTGGCTTTCTCGTCGGAGAGGAAAGACCTTCTGTCATGGCACATGGGAATCCTCCATCGGTGCTCATCAAGCCAACACCCTCGTCGCGAGAATCGTTCCGTCAAATGGGGGCTTTCCTCCACGAACGGCAGTGCGGCGACACAGGCGCGCCTCTCGGCCCCTCGATTGACAACTTGGCCGGTCGGGGGGATCATAAAAACGTTACAGCCGGCACTCGCACCGGCGCGAGCCTTCGCGGGCTCAAAAACACTGACGTGAACTAGAGACGGGGTCTAAGAAGAGTCGCCTTTTCATTCGTATCCGAAGCCTTGCGGCAGGGATGGAATAAGAGATGGCTATCGTACTCGCACTGGTTCTGGTCGCCGTTGGCTCGGTGTTGTTCCACCTTGTGAGCCCGTGGTGGTGGACGCCCATTGCCTCGAACTGGGGCTATATCGACGACACCCTTATCGTGACCTTCTGGATCACCGGCGCGGTTTTCGTCGCCGTGGTTCTGTTCATGGCCTATTGCGTCTTCCGCTTCCGACACAAGCCTGGGCAGCGGGCGCATTACGAGCCCGAGAACAAGCGGCTGGAATGGTGGCTGACGGTCGTGACGGGAGTCGGGGTCGCGGCGATGCTGGCGCCCGGGCTGGTGGTCTGGAACCAGTTCGTCACGGTGCCCGAGGACGCAACCGACGTGGAGATCGTGGGGCAACAGTGGCAGTGGAGCTACCGCCTCCCTGGGCCGGATGGCCGACTAGGCAAGTCCGATACCCGAAACATCACCCCTGAAAATCCTCTCGGCCTGAGCAAGGACGATCCCAACGCGCAGGACGATGTGGTCATCGAAGGCGCGGAATTACGGCTGCCGCTCGGCAAGCCGGTGAAGGCCTTGCTCCGCTCTATCGACGTTCTGCACGATTTCTATGTCCCGGAATTCCGCGCCAAAATGGATCTGGTTCCCGGGCAAATATCCTACTTCTGGCTCACGCCCACCCGAACCGGCACGTTCGAGGTTCTTTGTGCGGAGCTCTGCGGCGTAGGTCATCCGCAGATGCGCGGCACTGTCGTGGTCGAGACGGAGGTTGCTTACCAAAACTGGCTGAAGGAGCAGTCTCAACGCACCTTTGCGCGGCTGAACGCGCCGGAGAAATAGAGGACGGCCCAACACGAAAGGTCGCAAGGAGAGGAAGCGCGCAATGGTCGATGTTCCACTGGGCCCAGCCGGTCTTGTTCCACCGGCGGAAGTTGAAGACGTCGAACTCTATCATCCCCATAGCTGGGTCACGAAGTACGTCTTCAGCCAAGACGCCAAGGTCATCGCCATCCAGTACTCGGCCACCGCACTGGCGGTTGGTCTCATCGCCCTGGTCCTGTCGTGGCTGATGCGCCTCCAACTGGGATTTCCCGGTGTCTTTTCGTTCATCGATGCGAATGCCTATTACCAGTTCATCACCATGCACGGCATGATGATGGTGGTTTACGTGCTGACCGCCCTGTTCCTCGGCGGCTTCGGCAACTACCTCATCCCCCTGATGGTAGGGGCTAGGGACATGGTGTTTCCCTATGCCAATATGCTGAGCTTCTGGCTCTACCTGCTGGCCGTATTGGTGCTGGTCGCGAGCTTCTTTGCACCCGGCGGACCCACAGGTGCGGGTTGGACTCTCTATCCGCCGCAGGCCATCACGTCCGGCACGCCCGGGGGGCAGGATTGGGGCATCATCCTGATGCTCGTGTCGCTGATGATTTTCATCATCGGCTTCACCATGGGCGGCCTCAACTATGTGGTGACGGTGCTCCAGGGACGAGCGCGAGGAATGACGCTGATGCGCATGCCGCTCACGGTCTGGGGCATCTTTACCGCCAGCGTCATGGCGCTCCTGGCGTTTCCGGCTCTTTTCGTCGGCGCCGTGATGATGCTGTTCGACCGAGTGCTCGGGACCAGCTTCTTCATGCCGGCCATGGTGGAGATGGGCCAGCAGACCGATCGCAACGGCGGCTCTCCGCTGCTGTTCCAGCACCTGTTCTGGTTCTTCGGCCACCCGGAGGTCTACATCGTCGCGCTGCCGGCTTTCGGGATCGTTTCGGACCTGATCAGCACCCATGCGCGGCGCAATGTCTTTGGATATCGCATGATGGTCTGGGCGATCCTGGCCATCGGTGGCCTCAGCTTCATCGTGTGGGCGCACCACATGTATGTAAGCGGCATGAACCCTTATTTCGGGTTCTTCTTCGCCACCACGACCCTCATCATCGCGGTGCCTACGGCCATCAAGGTGTATAATTGGGTCCTGACCCTGTGGCGCGGCGACATCCACCTGACGGTTCCGATGCTGTTCGCCCTCGCGTTCATCGTCACGTTCCTGAACGGAGGCCTGACGGGCCTGTTCCTAGGCAACGTGGTCGTAGACGTGCCCTTGTCCGACACGATGTTCGTCGTGGCGCATTTCCACATGGTGATGGGTGTTGCGCCCATCCTGGTGATCTTCGGGGCAATCTATCATTGGTACCCCAAGGTGACCGGGCGCATGCTGAACGACACACTCGGCAAGCTTCACTTCTGGGTCACGTTCCTCGGAGCCTACGCGATCTTCTTCCCCATGCACTATCTCGGCCTGATCGGCATGCCGCGCCGGTATCACGATGTCGCGGACTTCGCCTTCATTCCCGCATCGGCTCACACGCTGAACGCCTTCATCACGGTCGTGGCGCTGATCGTCGGCGCGGTCCAGCTCGTGTTCCTGTTCAACCTGATCTGGAGCCTGAGGCACGGGCGCGAGGCCGGCGGCAATCCCTGGCGGGCGACGACCCTGGAATGGCAGACGCCCACGACACCGCCACCCCACGGCAACTGGGGCAACGAAACGCCCGTCGTCTATCGCTGGGCCTACGATTACAGCGTGCCCGGCGCTAAGGAAGACTTCCTGCCGCAGAACCATCCACCGATCGCTCCTGCGACGGCAGGGGCCGCTCCATGAGCATTATCATCCTCTTCGTCGGCCTGCTCGCCCTTATCGCCGGATGGTGGCTGGCGCGGCAGAGGCTCGCGGCCAAGCCGTGGCTGGAGGAGGGGGCTCTTGGCGAGTTTCCCGGCACGGAAGCGACAGCGCTTCCGGCAGTGAAAGTTGGCTTGGGAGTCTTTCTTGCCGTCGTCGGAGCCCTGTTCGCGCTTTTCCTGAGCGCCTATTCCATGCGCATGGGCCTGGAGGACTGGCGCAGCATTCCCACCCCGGGCCTCCTGTGGCCCAACACCGGCATGCTGATCATGAGCAGCATCGCCCTGCAATGGGCCAAGGTCTCCGCCGATCGTGACGACGCGGACGTGACGAAAGTCTGTCTCGTGGCCGGCGGCGTCTTCGCGGCTGGGTTCCTGATCGGCCAACTGCTCGTGTGGCGGCAGTTGAACGCGTCGGGCTACTTTTTGGCCGCAAACCCAGCCAACGCCTTCTTCTACCTGATCACCGGCCTGCACGGGCTGCACATGCTTGGCGGTCTTGTTGCGTTGGAGCGGACCATCGAGAAGGCTTGGCGCGGCGGCGCCACGGATCAGGTGCGGCTGAGCGTCGACCTGTGCGCCATGTATTGGCACTTCCTGCTCTTGATTTGGCTGATCCTGTTCAGCCTTCTGACCGGCTGGGCCGACCAATTCGTCGAGATCTGTCGCCAGTTGCTGACTTGAAAACGGAGGGCTGTCGATGACGGACCATGCGTTGACGGATGCGGGCGGAACGCTCTCAGGGCCGAACAACCTGAGAAGCATTGCAACAGACCTGTCCTCGGATCAGCGCGCCTTCAAGAACGTGCCCTGGGGAAAGGCCATGATGTGGATCTTTCTCCTGAGCGACACCTTCGTGTTCAGCTGCTTCCTGATTGCTTACATGACCGCCAGGATGTCCACGACCGTGCCATGGCCCAATCCCAGTGAGGTGTTCGCCCTCACCATCGCGGGCACGACCCTGCCCCTCATCCTCATTGCCATCATGACCTTTGTGCTCATCAGCAGCAGCGGCACGATGGCGATGGCCGTGAATTTCGGCTACCGACGGGACCGCAGGAAGACCGCGATCCTGATGATGCTGACCGCGCTCCTCGGTGCAGCCTTCGTGGGCATGCAGGCTTTCGAGTGGACCAAGCTGATCCACGAGGGTGTTCGCCCCTGGGGCAATCCTTGGGGCGCGGCTCAGTTCGGCTCAAGCTTCTTTATGATCACCGGTTTTCACGGCACCCATGTGAGCATCGGGGTGATCTTCCTTCTCATCGTGGCCAGGAAGGTGTGGCGCGGAGATTACGACACTGAAAGGCGCGGCTTCTTCACCAGTCGGAAGGGCAATTACGAAGCGGTGGAAATCATGGGTCTCTACTGGCACTTCGTCGATCTGGTTTGGGTATTCATCTTCGCGTTCTTCTATCTTTGGTGAGAGGCACCGCCATGGCGCACGCGACGGCACAGGCTCACACGCAACAGCACCCGATCAAGCTGTATCTGGTGATCTGGGCATGGCTCTTCATCCTGAGCGCATGTTCGTACTTGGTGGATTATTTCCAACTCCAGGGGTATCTCAGATACTCTCTCATCATTCTCTTCATGATGCTGAAGGCAGGCCTCATCGTCTCGGTGTTCATGCATATGGCCTGGGAGCGGCTTGCCCTGGTTTACGCCATCCTGGTTCCCATCGCGGCCGTTCTGGTCTTCGTGGCGATCATGGCGCTGGAAGCGGACTACACTCTTCTGAGCCGCTTGGTTTTCTTCGCCACCGGGTCGTAGAAAAGCCGGCCCCATGGGAATGGAGCCGGCCCATGCCTTGGCTGAGGGCGTTGCCAGGCTTCAGCGCGGCATCGAGGACGGGACGTCTGCCATTGAATCCGGGTCCACCACGCGCCGATAGAGATGCCAGGTGGCATGGCCCAATACTGGCATCGCGATTGCCAGACCGACGAAGAGCGGCAGTGAGCCTACGAGAAGCGCTGCCGCCACGATCAGGCCCCATGCAGCCATCACGAGCGGATTGACCAGAACCGCCTTGATGGAAGTCTGTATCGCCACGGCCGCGCCCACATCCCGGTCCAGCAGAAGCGGGAACGAAATGACGCTGATGCTGAGAACCACCACGGCGAAGACGAAGCCTAGCACATTGCCTGCAAGGATCAGGGTCATTCCCTGGGGCGAGGTCAGAACGTCGTTGATGAACTGGGAATAGGAAGAAGGCACCGCATATCCGAAGAGCGATTGGTAGAGCATTCGGGCGGTGGTCAGCCAGGCGAGGAAGATCACCAGCAGCAGGACGCCCAGCGCCGCGATCGAGGGAATCGACGGCGACTTCAGCACGTCGAATGCATCCTGCCAGCTGGTTTCCATCCCAAGTTCGCGGCGGCGGCTGATCTCATAAAGGCCGATTGCCGCGAAAGGACCCACCAGCGCGAAGCCCGTGGCCAGGGGGTAGAGGAGAGGAAGCGCATTGTTGCTGAAGGTCAGGGCCGCAAGGCATACGCCGGCGATCGGATAGATGAGACCGAGAAAGACCAGATGGGATGGCATCGCCATGAAGTCGTCGAGACCCCTGGACAAGGCCTCCCGAAGGTCGCTGAGACCGATCTTTCGTACGACCGGATGGGCAGGTGTTTCGTTCGCGCCGGCGATTACGTGGAAATTGGCCATACCGTTCCTCCAGAACCGATGGGTGTCGGTTACGGGTCACGGTGATGCCGTGCTTGACGGCCGGTCACGCGAAACCGTGAACCGAACTCACCTCGACTATACGCCCGTAGGTTGGAATTGTCGCCCCGGTGCATATTCCCATCCGATTTACATCACGGGAAGCGTGGCCGCATGCCGCCCATGCCTCGAAAGACGTTTACGCTCCAATGACGATGAAGCAGCATGGGCCGGAATCAATTCGTCATGCCTGCAACGAACCTGAAGAGGCCTGGACTTGAGCACGCAATCGTCCTCACATCGGGAACCCGCCGCCGATCTGGCCGACTGGTCGGGCTCGGACCTGCTCGACGGCTTTGCCCGAAAGCAGGTCTCCCCGGTGGAGGTCGCGAAGGCAGTCATCGCGCGCATCGATGCTTATGAGCCTCGGCTCCAAGCGCTCTATGCCTATGATCCCGAGGCTGCCCTCGCAGATGCAAAAGCCTCCGAGGAGCGCTGGATGCGCGGCGAGGCAAGGCCCCTCGACGGCATTCCAACGACCATCAAGGAAAACATCGCCACGAAGGGCACGCCGGTGCCTTTGGGCACCGCCGCCCGCGCCCTCGTTCCAGAGGAAGAGGACTCCCCGCCCGCCGCCCGACTGCGGGAGGACGGCGTGGTGATCATGGCCAAGACGACCATGCCGGATTACGGGATGCTGTCATCCGGGCTTTCGAGTTTCCATCCACTCGCGCGCAACCCGTGGGACCTGTCCAAGAATCCCGGCGGCAGCTCGGCCGGAGCCGGAGCCGCTGCTGCGGCGGGCTATGGACCGTTTCATATCGGGACGGATATCGGCGGCTCGATCCGCTTGCCGGCCGGATGGTGCGGCGTGTTCGGATTGAAGCCGAGCTTCGGGCGCATTCCCATTGATCCGGCCTATTACGGCCGCGTGGCTGGACCCATGACCCGCACCGTGCGCGATGCCGCGCTGATGATGCGGACCCTGTCGCGGCCGGACGTGCGCGATGCCATGAGCCTGCCAGCGCATGATTTGCCCTGGCTCGACCTCGACATCGACGTGAAGGGCCTCAGGATCGGCGTCATGATGGAGGCAGGCATCGGCATGCCGCTCGATCCGGAGATTCGCGCCTGCATCGAGAGAGCCGTCGAAGTCTTCGAAGAGGCGGGAGCCGAGATCGAGCAGATTCCGCCCTTCGTGACTCGTGACATGCTCAATGGCCTCGACGTCTTCTGGAGGCAGCGGGCGTGGATGGATATCGGAGCGCTGTCCGAGGAGCAGCGCGCACTCGTGCTTCCTTACATTCTCTCATGGGCGGAGGGCGGCAAAGCCTTGTCGGGGGCCGAGGTCTATAACGGCATGAACCAGATGATCGTCATGCGGAACGCCGCGATTGCCGCTACTCATCGCTTCGACTTCGTACTCTCGCCGGTCGCGCCGGTTCCCGCCTATCAGGCCGAACTCGCTTCCCCGATCCACGATCCCGAGGAACCGTTCGAGCATATTGGCTATACGGTCGCGTTCAACATGTCGGATCAGCCCTCGGCGTCCGTCAATGCGGGCTTCACCAACTCGGGGCTGCCCATCGGCCTGCAGATTACAGGCCGACGGTTCGATGACATGGGAGTGCTGCGTCTCAGTCAGGCCTGGGAGACCATGTGTCCGTTCAAGCGACCTTGGCCCAGGCTCTGATATAAGGCTTCAGAATGGCTGGGCGGTTCGAATGAGCGTGGAACCGGTGGTCTCGACAGGGTAGGCCCTTCGGACCTGGTTGACGAAAGCCGTCAGGCTGCTGGGGCCGCCATCGTCAGACGCCAAACGCGACAGCATACTGTTGTCGAAGGGTTCTTCGTGAACCGAGCCGTCCGTCATGATGATCGTCTTGATGCCGGATTCCGCATCGAAATAGACCGATTTCACCATGGGTGTCGCAAGGGTCCCGGCCTTCACAAGTGCGATCGCAGCAGCAGACGACGCCGCTGCCGCTACAGGGCTGGGCTTCGGACGGGGCGGCTCCTGCGCCAGAGCGGCTGTCTGCAGCTTCTCCTTGGCGTCTTTCTTGTGCTGGTTCTCGCGGGCGGCTCTCGGGGTTCCGGCGCTCGCCGCGCTCTTCCCGGTGACAGCCTCATCAATCTTCGATTGGCTCTCCGCAGCATCACGCTGTGCTTGCGATCCGAAAAGGGACACGAGGGGGTTCTTGGCGCGTTCGGCCTCGGCCTTTGCCTTGGCGTCTGCGGCTTTGGCGGCCTCGATCCGCTTGCGTGCCGTCGCCACTTGCTGACGGTTGTTTGTGCTGTACGAGTATCGCTTGCCGTTGATCTCGTAGGTAACCTTCTTTGCTTCGACGCTCTGGACCGTTATTCCTAAGGCAATCGCCGTTGCCCCAATCAAAGCGAGTTGCTTTTTCATCGTTACGCCGAGCCTCCTGATCGTTAGGACTCGATTAACGACGACCGCGGCGCTTAGCGCAAGATTGGGAACCCTAACTATTATTCACTACTACTTATGGCGTGTAATAGAGTTTCTAGAACGCAGTAAGGGCCCAAGAAATACTTCGAAATCATTAGGAAATGGTGGCTGTTTGCTTGCTCGAAACCTCTTCAAATCGGGGCTGCGGTTCCTCCTGTATAGATGTCTCCGAGCGCTTAACCTGTCGGCTGATTTTGGCCTTAATGAAGGATTTTTCGCTCATTCGCGTGGCTTCGCCGGTGCCGGGGATGCCTCCTGACGAGGGGCGGCCGGTGGGGCGATGGGCGTGGTGGAGCCGGTGGTATCTCCAGGGGAGGATTTGCGGAATCCATTGAGGTACGCGGTCAGGCTGCTACGGCCGCTCTGGTCTGCGAGGCTCGACAGGATGTTGGTGTCGAATGGCTCCTCGTGGATCGAACCGTCCGTCATGATCACGGTCTTGATGCCTGATTCTCCGTCGAAGGAGAGGGATTTGACCACAGGCTTCTGTGACGCCTGGGACGGCGCCGGATCAGTCGCATCATCGGCCGACGCAGTCTTGGCGGGCGCGTCCTTGGTTGGCTCATCCTTGGGGGCCTGCGGTGCAGACGAAACGGCCTTTTCCTCTGTCGAGGTGGGGTTTTGATCCTCCGCCTGCTTCTTCGGTTGCTCCGTCTTGGCTGCCTTGGCGGCGCGCTGGCGCATTGCCTCGGCGGCTTTGTCCTGCTCGGCAATCAGCTGGTCGAGGCGAGCCTTGGCTTCAATTGCTTCCTGTTGGGCTGGCGAACCGAAAACCGACGCAAGGGGATTGGCGGTGCGCTCAGCCTCCGCCTTGGCTCTGGCGGCATCCGCCGCGTTTGCCGCATCGATCCGTTTGCGCGCGGTCGCGATCTGCTCAGGGTCCGAGGTTTCGTAGGAATAACGCTTCCCGTTGATCTCGTAGAAGACCTTTTTTGCTTCGGCACGCTCAGCCATCACTCCCAAGGCAAGAGCGGAAGCTCCAAGAATTGTAAATATCTTGATCATTGTCGCGTTAAGATCTCCTGATTAGTTAAGTTCAATTAGAGAATATGGCGACCGTATGACGCAACGTAATCTCATTTAATATTTAAGATACTCTGCCGTGTTATTAATAAATTAACTTCTAGATTAGTTTCAGTGTTCAACATTACTCAGGGTCGTAGGAAGTAAAGCATCTGCAGCAAAGACATTCGGGCTCCGTCCCGTAGCTCTTTGCCGGGTTTTCCGAACGCCGCGAGACTGATAGACCCCACAGCCATGACGTATAAAGTTGCCGCCCTCTATCAATTCGTCTCGCTTCCGGACTTTCAGGATCTGAAGGAGCCGCTTCACCGCCTGTGTGCCGACCTCGGGATCAGGGGTACCCTTCTCCTGGCTCACGAGGGCATCAACGGCACCGTTGCGGGCCGTCCGGAAAGCATCGAGGCGTTCGTTCGCGAGCTGACGAGCGGCGCACTGTTCGGCGGCCGCCTCGACAATCTTGAACTGAAATACTCGTCGGCCACCGAGATGCCGTTACGACGCCTGAAGGTCCGTCTCAAGAAGGAGATCGTCACTCTTGGCGACCCGAACGTGGACCCGACGGAGCGGGTCGGGGCTTACGTGGCGCCCGCGGACTGGAACGCACTTCTCGAAGCGCCCGATGTGGTGCTGATCGACACCCGCAATGATTTCGAGGTGGAGATGGGCACGTTCGAAGGCGCGATCGATCCCAGGATCAAGAGCTTCAGCGAGTTCAAGGACTTTGTCGGAAGCAACCTCGATCCGAAGACGCACAAGAAGGTCGCCATGTTCTGCACCGGCGGCATCCGGTGCGAGAAGGCGAGCGCCTACATGCTCTCCCGAGGCTTCGAAGAGGTTTACCACCTCAAAGGAGGCATCTTGAAGTACCTGGAGGACGTTCCCCAGCCCCAAAGCCGGTGGAAGGGAGATTGCTTCGTGTTCGACGAGCGCGTCGCCCTGGGACATGGCCTCCGGGAGCGTTCGATGGAACCAGCCGCGGATGGGTCCGATGAGTGAGGTCGAGACCCTTGGCGCCCGCATCGATGCGCTGGAAATGCGCATCGCCTATCAGGACCAGACAATCGAGGACCTGAACCAGACCGTCGTAGCGCAGTGGAAGCAGATCGATGCGCTGACGCGGCAGATCGCCAGTCTGGCCGACCGCATCCTCGAGGCGGAGGACAACGCGGGCGGCCGAGGGGCTCCGGAGCCACCGCCGCCCCATTACTGACCCGGCTCAAACCGGCACGTCCCGCCCCCGCAGGGTCGGGTCGAGCGCGTCGCGCAGGCCGTCGCCCAGGAGATTGAGGCCGAGCACGGAAAGCGCAATCGCCACGCCCGGCGCGATGGCCAGGTGAGGGGCCTGCGACAGATAGGTTTGCGCGTCGCTGAGCATGCGGCCCCAGCTCGGGTTTGGCGGGCGGACACCGAGGCCGAGATAGCTCAGTCCCGCCTCCGTCAAAATCGCGAGGGCCAGCTGGATAGTCACCTGCACGATAAGGGCGCCTGCGATATTGGGGATCACGTCTTCCCACGTGATGCGCAGCGGATGCTTACCTAGAGCCCGGGCCGCCGCGATGTAATCGAGGGTCCAGACCTGGAGCGCGACGCCTCGGGTGACCCGGGCGAAGACCGGAATATTGAATACCGCAATCGCCAGCACCGCCGCGAGCGGCCCGGAGCCGACAAGGGCCCCGATCATGATGGCGGACAGGACCGCCGGGAAGGCAAACACCACGTCCGACACCCGCATGGCGATCTCGTCCGCGACGCCTTTCCAGGCGGCTGCCGCGCAGCCGATGGCCGTGCCGATGGCAGCCCCGAGGAGAACGGCGGGCCACGCGATCGCGAGGGAATTCCAGGCCCCCACCATCAGGAGCGAGGTTACGTCCCGGCCGAAATGATCCGTACCGAGAAGACCTGCCTCGAGAGGCGCCTTCAGTCGGAGCGCAATGCGCACACGGGTTGGGGATTCGGGCGTCCAGAACAGGGATATCAAGGCGGTTGCGATGAGGAGCGTCGTCAGGATTCCGCCCACCAGGAGGGCCGGATTCCAGCGCAGGCGCAGGATTCCTCTCATGGTCGGCTCCTCAGACGCGGATCGAGAATGGCGTAGCCGATATCGACCACGAAATTCACGACGATCACCAGGCCTGAGAAGATCAGCACGATGTCCTTGATGACCACGAGGTCGCGCTGGTTGAGCGCCTGATAGGCGAGGCGGCCGAGACCCGGAAGGTTGAACACGTTTTCGACCAAGATCGCGCCGCCGAAGAAGAACGAGAGCTGGAGCCCGAGGATCGTCGTGACGGGAATCAGCGCGTTGGGCACCACGTGCCGGCGCAGGGTCGCGCCCTTGTTGACGCCCTTCGCCCGCGCGGTGCGCACGAAATCCGCTCCGATCACTTCAAGCGTTGCCGACCGGGTGACCCGGGTCAGCACGGCCGCTTGCGGCAGAGCCAATGCGACAGCAGGCAGGAGGAGCGCCTGAAGGGCAGGGCCGATCCCTGCGTTCCACCCTGGAAAGCCGCCAGCAGGGAACCAGCCGAGTCGGGTGGCGAAGAACAGGATGAACAGGAGGCCGATCCAGAAATTCGGGACCGCCACACCGAGCTGGCTGAACACCAGCACGGCCCGATCCACGGGCCCGTCACGCCGCGCCGCCGCCGCGACCCCGAGGGGCAGGGCAAGCATCGTCGAAATCAGGATTGCCAGCAGGCTGAGCGGCAGGGTCACGACCATGCGCTCGCCAACAAGCGTCGACACCGGCATCTTGTAGGTGATAGACGTGCCGAGATCCCCGCGCAGGATGCCGCCGATCCAATGGAGATAGCGGACCAAGGCCGGCTGATCGAGGCCAAGCTCCTGGCGCAATGCAGCCAGCGTATCCTCGCGGGCGGCTGTACCCAGCATGATGGCCGCCGGATCGCCCGGCAGCACTTCCAGGATCAGGAAGATTGCAAGCGATACGGCGAGTAGGGTGACTGCTAGCGAAACGAAGCGCGAAATGACGAGACGCAACATGAGTTCTAGCTGGCTTCCTTTCCCTCCCCCTTGCGGGGAGGGGGAGGGGGAGGGGTGGGGGTCGGACGACCGGGTGAGAGGTTGTTAAGTCAGGAGCTGTATCGGCATCCACGCTCGCTGCTCCGACTTTACGACCCCCACCCTCGATCCCTCCCCGCAAGGGGGAGGGAAGAACTGCCCAACGATGTCGCGCTCACAGAGGCGCGCCGCTTCCCGTCATTCCGACCAGGTGACTTCAGTGACGTCGTTCGACGGCACGGGCGAGTTCTCCCACAGGCCGTTCAACTTGGCGTTCCAAACCCCAAGTTTCGGCAGTTGGAAAAGGAAGAGGGCAGGAACATCCTCTGCCAGGATCTTCTGAGCTTCAGCATATTTGGCAAAGCGCGCCTTCTCGTCCGTGGTCTTGGCGGCGTCAGCAATCAGAGCTTTGAACTTATCGTTCTTGTAATTGAAGTAATAGTTGTCACGGGCAAAGATATCCATGTCCAGCGGCTCCGCATGGGCCACGATGGTCATGTCGTAATCCTTGCCTCTGAAGACCTCCTCGATCCACTTGGCCGGAAACTCCGTTGGGATGATCTTCAGCTCGACGCCTGCCTCGGCCAGCATGGCGGACAAGAGCTCCGCCGAACGGCTCGCATAGGCCATCTGCGGGGTCTTGATGGTGATCGACAATCCACCTCCATGACCCGCCTCCGCAAGAAGCGCCTTGGCCTTCGCGGGATCGTAAGGAATGACGGCGGTCATATCGACGAAAGCCGGATGGTTCGGCGAGAAAAAGCTGCCGATGGGCTGGCCGAAGCCCGAATAGGCGCCTTCCACGAGGGATTTGCGATCGACCGCATGCATGAGCGCACGACGTACCCGCGGGTCGTCGAAGGGTTTCTTGGCGCTGTTCATGCCGGCGACGATTTCGCCCTCGGTGTTGCCTGCAACAGCCTTGAAGCGAGCGTCCTTCTGGAACTCGCTGAAGAGCTCCGGCGCACTGAGATTGGGGAAGGCATCCAAGTCACCCGCCCGCAAAGCGGCGACTTGCGCCTGCGGGTCGCTGATGAACCGGAACGTCACGGTCTCAAGCTTGGTCTTTTCCTTCTGCCAGTAATCGGGATTGCGGGTCAGCTCGACCCGATCGCCGCGTGTCCAGGACTTGAACTTGAACGGCCCGGTCCCGACCGGGTTCGCCTTGTTGTTCTCCGCCGTCTCAGGCGCCACGATCACCGCGTCGCCCCAACCGAGATAGGTGAGGAAGTTTCCTGAGGTTTCCTTCAGCTTGATCACCACTGTCGCGGGATCGGGCGTCTCGATCGCCTCGATAGGCGCCAAGATCTGCTTCTGGGCATTGGTGGAATTGGGCGCCCGCGCGCGGTCGAAGGCGAATTTCACGTCGGCCGAATCGAAGGCCGAGCCATCATGGAACTTCACGCCCGTCTGCAGGCGGAACGTGTAGGTCAGCCCGTCAGGCGCAACCTCCCAGCTCTTGGCGAGCATCGGCTGGACCTTGCCGTTGCGGTCTATGCGCACGAGCCCTTCATAGAGATTCGCCCAGGTCACTTCGCGGATCGCCACCGGCGCGGCGATGGTCGGGTCGAGCCCTGGCGGCTCGATGGGCATGCCGACGACCAGGGAGGTCTTGGCGGCGTAAGCCGGCGCAAGGCTCACGGAGAACAGGAGGGCGGCGGCCAGAAAGCGCTTCGACATAAGGCGGGATTCCATCCGGTGAATGCGACGGGCCTCAGCTTACGCACTCCAGACCCGGATGGAAGGGGGCTGTCGCCGAAACTCTCCGACGGACTGACTACACCTCACGTCGGCGGCACCGCCCGAAGTTCCCGAACGCCAACTTGCGGTTCGACTGTCGGACGGCGAAAATGGTGCCGGCGCACATCACCTGGAGGATCTACCCCTATGGCTGACGAACCGATCAATGGGCCGGCGTCTTACTTTCCTTCTATCGAGAAGAAGTACGGGCGGCCCATTGCCGAATGGCAAGAACTGGTGCGCAAGCACCTTCCGGCGAAGCACATGGAACTGGTTGCGATGTTGAAGAAGGACCATGGAATGGGCCATGGTCACGCCAACGCGCTGGTGGCCCACACGTTGGCAGCACATAAAGGCTGAGCCGCTCTCCTGGGCTGCCTGCCCGCAAGGTCCAGAAGCAGACCTTGCGAAAAAACAGCATTTCCGGCCATTCGGATTTATAGTTTCACGACCTAGATGCAGCGGCCGCCATCGACCTCCAGCACGACCCCAGTGATCATGCTGGCCTCGTCGGAAGCCAGATACAGGGCCGCGTTGGCGATGTCCTGGGGGGTGGAGAAGCGCCCGAGCGGGATCGAGTTGATGAACTGCTCACGCTTTTGAGGCGTGTCCTCGCCCATGAACGTGGAGAGCAGGGGCGTCTCGCCGGCCACCGGCGCCAGGGCGCAGACGCGGATGCGATTGGGGGCTAGCTCCACCGCCATGGACTTGGTGATAGTGTGAACCGCGCCCTTGGAGCCGTTGTACCAGGTGAGGCCCGGACGGGGACGAAGGCCCGCCGTAGAGCCCACATTGATGAAAACGCCGCCGCCCTGTTCGCGCATTTGCGGAACAGCCGCCTGGGCGAAGAGATAGATCGACTTCACATTGACGGCGAAGACCCGGTCGAACTCGGCCTCGTCCACCTCCAGCATCGGCCGGTTGCGATGGCTGATCCCCGCGTTGTTGATCACGATATCGAGCTTGCCGAAAGCATCGACCGTCTTCTGCACGGCCGCGTTCACATCGGCCGCCTTCGATACGTCGGCCGCGAACCCGATGGTGTCCTGCCCGATGTTCTTCGCTGCGTCCTGTGCGGCGTTCTCGTTGATGTCGACGATGACGACCTTCGCGCCCTCGCGGGCGAATGTCTCGGCGATGCCCAGACCGAAGCCGGAGCCGGCGCCCGTGACGAGCGCCACCTTGCCTTCAAGGCGTTTCATGCTGATCCCCTTCAAGATGGAAGCCGAGTTTTTACCCGTGCGCGATGACGATGGTTCTGGTCGTGGTGAACTCGACGAGCCCTTCGAAGCCCTTTTCACGGCCATGGCCCGAGCGGCCGAAGCCGCCGAACGGCAGCTCGACGCCGCCGCCTGCGCCATAGCAGTTCACGAAGACCTGACCCACCCGCATCGCACGGCCCACCCGGGTCGAGCGCATGGCGTCGCGGGTCCACACGCCCGCCGCAAGGCCATAGGGCGTACCATTGGCAAGCCGGATCGCCTCCGCCTCGTCGTCGAACGGCGTCGCCACGAGAACCGGTCCGAAGACCTCCTCCTGGGACAGGGTGCTCTCGTGCGGCACAGGGGCCAGGAAGGTCGGGGGCACGTAGTAGCCACCCTTCGGAGCATCCGTCGCGATGCCGCCTGCCGCTGCGACGCTCAGACCCTCGCTTGCGGCGCGGTCGAGATAACTCTGCACCCGCCGCTGCTGAGCCTGATTGATCATCGGGCCAAGATCGGGTTCGTGCTCCGGATGGCCGGCCTTCAGGTTGCGGAACCGCTCCGATACGGCGGCGACCACATCGTTGAAGATCCCGCGCTGGATCAGCAGGCGGCTTCCAGCCGAACAGGTTTGTCCGCCGTTTTGAATGATCGCGGTGACAAGGATCGGCAGAGCCCGTTCCAGATCTGCGTCGTCGAACACCACCTGAGCCGATTTTCCTCCCAGCTCGAGGGTGACGCCCACATGGTTCTGGGCGGCGGCGGTCTGCACCGCGGTGCCGGTCTCGGGGCTTCCGGTGAAGGACAGGAAGTCGATGCCGGGATGAGCCGCCAGCGCTGCGCCGGCGCTGCGCCCAAGGCCCGTAACGATGTTGAGCGCGCCCTCGGGAAAGCCGACCTCGCGGGCGAGCGCCGAGACGCGCAGGATGGTCAGCGAGGCATCTTCGGCGGGCTTCACCACCGTGGCGTTGCCGGCCGCCAGCGCTGCGCCCACGGAGCGGCCGAAGATCTGCATCGGGTAGTTCCAGGGCACGATGTGCCCCGTCACTCCGTGCGGCACCCGCTCGACACCGATGAAATGCGAGTTGAGATAGGGGATGACCTCACCGTGCAGCTTGTCGGCGGCGCTGCCGTAATATTCGAAGTAGCGGGCGAGTGCCGCGACGTCCGCCTTCGACTGGCGCAGAGGCTTGCCGTTGTCGCGGCTTTCCAGCGCGGCCAGCTCCTCCGCATGGGCCTCGACCGCAGTGGCGAGCTTGACGAGAAGGCGGCCCCGTTCCGTCGCGGTCAGCTTGCCCCAGGCGCCCTCGAATGCGGCGCGGGCGGCCGTGACGGCGGCATCCACGTCCTCCGGAGTGCCGGAGGCGATCCGGGCGAAGAGGGAGCCGTCGACCGGCGACAGGACGTCGAGCATCGCTCCGTCGGACGAGGCCGTATCGCGTCCGCCGATGAGGTTCTGGTAAGTCATGTTCCGGCCGCCTTGGGCGCTGACCTGATCGTCCACGTTTCCATCCTCCTAGATCGTTCTGTGTGTGCCGGGTACGGCAGCCAAGAGCTGGCGCGTATAGGCGTCCCGGGGGCTGGCGAAGAGTTGCGCGGTTTCAGCCATTTCCACAATCCGCCCTTTTTGCATGACTGCCACGCGGTCGCAGATCTGAGCCGCGACCCTCAGGTCGTGGGTGATGAACAGGATCGCAAGACCGAATTCTTTCTGCAAATTGCGGATAAGCTTGAGAATTTCGGCCTGGACCGACACGTCGAGGGCCGACACGGCCTCGTCCGCCACCAGCACGTCGGGCCGCATGGCGAGCGCCCGCGCGATCCCGATCCGCTGACGCTGCCCGCCGGAGAACTCGTGCGGATAGCGGTCGGCCGCCTGGACCGGAAGACCGACAAGATCCAGCAAGTCTCGCGCCTTGGCGAGCGCCGCCTCGGGATTTTCACCCTGGGTGATCGGCCCCTCGGAAATGATGTGGCCTACCGTTCGCCGTGGATTGAGGGACGCGAAGGGGTCCTGAAACACCATCTGGATGTGCCTGCGCTGCGGCCTCAATTCCCGCTGCGACAGAGCGCTGAACGGCACGTCCCCGACTTCAATCCGACCACCATCGGGCTCGACGAGGCGAAGGACGCAGCGTCCCACGGTGGATTTCCCGGAGCCGGATTCGCCCACGAGGCCCAACGTCTCGCCGCGCCGGATGTCGAAACTCACCGCATCCGCGGCCTGAACCTCGCGCCCTTTCCTGAAGAGGCCGCGCCCGCCATAAGTCTTCGTCAGCCCGTCGACCTTCAGGGAAATCGGTTCCCCCGCCAGGTTCTTCGGGGCAGGGGGCGTTAGCGAGGGCACGGCCGCAAGCAGACGCCGCGTGTAGGGATGCTGCGGCCTTGTCAGCACCTCCTCGGCGGTGCCCTGTTCCACCAGCACCCCATGCTGGAGCACCGCCACCCGGTCGGCAATCTCGGCGACGACGCCGAAATCGTGCGTGATGAAAAGAACCGCCGTTCCCTTCTTGCGCCGCAGGTTGTCGATCAGCTTCAGGACCTGGGCCTGGGTGGTGACGTCCAGGGCCGTGGTCGGCTCGTCTGCGATGAGGAGCTTGGGCTCGAGCGCCAGCGCCATGGCGATCATGACCCGCTGCCTCTGACCGCCGGAAAGCTCATGCGGATAGGCGCGTGCGATCAGCTCGGGATGAGGAAGGTTCACCTCCTCGAGAAGCTCCATGGTCCGCTTGTTGCGCTCTGCCGGGCTCAACAGGCCGTGAGCCCGGAACGTCTCGGAGATCTGGTCTGCAACCCGCATGACGGGGTTGAGCGATGTCATCGGCTCCTGGAAGACTGTGCCGACGTCCCTTCCCCGCACCGCGCACCACTCGGACTCGGTCATCGACAGAAGTTCGACATCGCCGAGCTTGATCGATCCGGACAGAACCCCGATGCCTCGCGGC
This sequence comes from Microvirga aerophila, assembly GCF_003332305.1. GTDB lineage: Bacteria > Pseudomonadota > Alphaproteobacteria > Rhizobiales > Beijerinckiaceae > Microvirga > Microvirga aerophila. The sequence continues at coordinate 88,574 of NZ_QOIO01000007.1, forward strand.
AGCAAGTCTATGACCGCCATGGCGGTCATAGACTTGCCCGACCCTGACTCGCCCACGACGCACAGGGTTTCTCCGGGCTGGATGGAAAGCGACAGGTCCTTGATGGCGTGCTGGCGGTCCGCGAGGTTGGGCAACCCGAGAGTGAGGCCTTCAATCGACAGCACGGGGGAGGGGCTTGCCATCCGGTTCTCCTGAAGCCTTCGAGACGCCGCCCATCCTCGCCATATGGGCTGCCCCGTCAATCCATCCACATGGGTCCTTGGCGAAAAGGGGATTCTCCTCGGGAGCGGGCCCGCGCGGATCTTGCATCCGGGCCTCGAAGCCGCTCTCGTTGAGAATCGCCCGGCCGCCGCCATATCTTGGCGATGGATTCGGCAGGGCTTTCTCATTTCATGCATGATTCAAGACCAAGTCCCACAGGGGAGCGGCTGTCCGCGTGGCTCGATCTCCAGCGGCGGGCGTGGCTTGATCATGGGCCTCTCTCCGTCGAGCGCCGGGCGGATGCTCTCGATGCGCTTGCGGCTGCGTTGCTGCGCCATGCCGACGCCTTCGCGGACGCTGTCAAAAGCGATTTCGGCCACCGCTCCGTTCATGAAACCAAGCTGGCCGATATCTATCCGGTGATCGCCGGCCTGCGCCACGCTCGCCGGCATTTCCGTCGCTGGATGAAGCCGCGCCGTCGCCCCATCCCTTGGATGTTCAGGCCTGCTTCCGGGCGTGTCGTCTATCAGCCGCTTGGCGTGGTCGGCATCGTCAGCCCCTGGAACTACCCGGTGCAGCTGGCCCTTGCGCCGCTGACGGGAGCGATTGCCGCGGGCAACCGGGTCATGATCAAGCCTTCGGAGACGACGCCTGCGACCTCGGCCCTGCTGGAAAAGGTCGTCGCGGAGGTTTTCGAACCCGACGAGGTCGTCGTTGTGCAAGGTGGTCCCGACGTAGGGCAGGCTTTTGCGGGTCTCAAGTTCGACCACTTGCTGTTTACCGGATCGACGTCCATCGGACGTCAGGTCATGAGGGCGGCAGCCGATAATCTGGTGCCTGTGACGCTTGAACTGGGAGGCAAGTCTCCGGCCGTCGTCGCGCCCGATTATTCCCTTGAGGATGCGGCCCAGCGCATCGCGGCCGGCAAGCTGTTCAACGCCGGGCAGACCTGCATCGCGCCGGATTACGCGCTTGTTCCGCAAGGGCGCGAGGCTGCCTTCGTCGATGCCTTTCGGGCGGCGACAGCGCGGCTCTACCCCACGCTTGCTGAAAACCCCGATTACAGCGCGATCATCAACGACAGGCATTACAAGCGCGTCAGGCATCTCGTGGTCGACGCCCGCGAGCGCGGCGCTGTCGTGCACGAGATCAACCCGGCGCAGGAGCAGCTCGAGCCGGAATCACGCAAAATCGCGCCTGTGGCTCTCACTGATGTGCCCGACGATGCCTTGGTGGCCAAGGAAGAGATCTTCGGGCCGGTGCTACCGGTGATGGCGTATAGCGATCTGGATGCGGCGTACCGCCAGATCAACACCCGTCCGAAACCTCTGGCGTTCTATCTGTTCAGTCACGACAGGGGGACGGTCGACCGGGCGATCGATCGTGTCGTCGCCGGCGGCGTCGCCATCAACGACACGATGCTCCATGCAGTTCCAGATGAGCTGCCCCTTGGAGGCGTCGGCGAGAGCGGCATGGGGGCCTATCACGGTGAGGCAGGGTTCCGCACGTTCAGCCATGCGAAGTCCGTGTTTCACCAGGCTCGCTTCAACGCGGCCGGGATAACCAAGCCTCCCTACGGGAGCCGCATGGATCGCCTGCTGTCCTTCATGCTGCGATAGGCTTCAATTGCGCGCGGGCAGGGGGACGGAGATGTCGTACCGGATCCCGGTCGGCGCGAAGTCGATCGCGACGCTGCCCGACAGCTCTCCCTCGATGCTTCTGCTGATCAGCCGGGACCCGAAGCCCTGGCGCTTCGGCGGCTCCACCGGGGGGCCTCCGGCTTCGACCCAATGGAGATGAAGCTGCAACGGCCCGTCGGCTGTTCCATTGGCGGTCCATTTGAGATCGAGCTGCCCCGTCGGAGTCGCCAGAGCACCATACTTGGCGGCATTCGTCACGAGCTCGTGCAGGACGAGGCCGAGATTGATGGCATAGCGAGCCGGGAGGTTCACCTTCGGGCCTTCAACAATAATCCTGTCATCATAGTTCTTGCGATAGGGCGCCAGTTCTTGCTTGGCGATGTCGTGCAGGTTCGCGTCGCGCCATGCGTTGCGGGTCAGCAGGTCGTGAGTCTTCGACAGGGCGAGCAGGCGCCCCTCAAATGCCTCCTTGAAGTTCGCCGGGCTCGACGCCGAGCGCAGGGTTTGGGCCGCGATGGACTGCACGGTCGCAAGCGTGTTTTTCACCCGGTGGTTCAACTCGTCGAGGAAGAATCGCTGCTGATCCTCGGCCATCTTGCGATTGGTGATGTCCTGGAAGATGCCCACGAAATAAATCGGCTTCTTCTCGGAGTTGAGGAAGACCCGGCCCCGCGAGTTGATCCAGCGGATCTCCCGGTTGGGATGAAGGACGCGGTACTCATCCTCATAGTCACCGCTTCCCTGCGTGGCGGCTCGCAGCTTCTCGAGGGCCCGTTCAAGGTCGTCCGGATGCACCAACGCGCGCCAGTCATCGATGCTCACGGACTTCTGTTCCGGCGGGAGGCCGAGCAGAACAGCGGCTTGGCTCGACCAGCCGCCAATCTTCTTGTGATGATCGTACCACCAGGTGCCCATCTGCCCAGCGTCGAGCGCAAGGCGTGCCCGCTCCTCGCTGGCCTGCAGGGCTTTCTGGCGTTCTGCAACGTCATCCATCAGATCGTTGAATGCGCTGGCCAGGAGACCGAGTTCGCCGGGGCTCCCGGGAAGGTCGATGCGGGCGCGATAATTGCCGCGGCGCCACGCGCGGACCGCATCGGTCATTGTCTCGAAGGGCTTGGTGATGAAGGCGCGGCTGGTCAGCCAGGATAGGGACAGGGTTAGGACAAGCGCCGCGCCGATCAGCATGAAACCGCGCTTCGCCGTGCGGTTGATGGCCTCGAAGGCGGATTTCGACGACAGGCCCGCGCTGATATACAGACCCTTCGGCGGCACGTTGAGAGGGATGTAGCCGACGATGCGCTTGACGCCGTCCTGACTCACCGCCTCGAAGACACCCGGTTCTTCGGCACTGACGTATTTCAGGAAGGCATCGGGGATCGTGGTGCCGACGAAGCGTTCCGGCAACGGCTGCCGCGCCACGATGGTGCCTCTCCGGTCTGAGATCGTGAGCGAGCCGCCGGCAGGGAGAATGCGCTCCTTCAGCTTGTCGCCGAGCCACTGCAAATCGAGAGCAGCCGCTACGACGCCTATGGTCTCGCCATTATCGTTCCAGATCGGCAGGGCCAGGGGAAGAACCGGGCGCCCACTCAGATTTCCCTCGGCGAAATCTGCCGTATAAGCGCCGATCACGAAGCTGTTCTGCGCAATGGTTTCCTGGAAATAGGGCCGGTTGTTGTAGCGTCCGCCATCGACGAACTGTGCCCCGCTGCATTTGACGCCTCCATCGCGGTCGAGGGCAATGATGGCCACGAGATAAGGAACCCGTTGCTGGAGGCTCCGCAGGTAGGAGCTGCACCCGGCAGTGTTGAAGGTTCTGATGGAAGGTATTTCGTCCACGGCGATCAGAAGGCTGTGGATGCCGTCGAAAATGCGCTCGACCTCCGACCCTGCAAGCTTCGCCTGGCGCAGTACGAGGTCGTTGATTTCGGCCTCGCGGGCGCGGCGCAGCGACACCTCTGTGTAGGTCCAGATTACGATCGCGGGCAGAACCGAGATCAATGCGAGGAGAAGCAAGCGCTTCGTAAGAGTCATGCAAAGGTCCAGCTCGTCGAGCGTACAGGATCACAAAGATCGGCGAGCGTCCACCCTGCGGCGAAGGCGGTCTTGCATCTCACGCGTGGAGATGTCACGGAGCCCGGATGGCTCCTCCACTTCTGCTCCTTCAGGATATCGCGCTCACCTTCGGCGGCACGCCGCTGATCGAAAGCGCCGAGTTGTCGGTCTCTCCGGGCGAACGGGCATGTCTTGTGGGCCGCAACGGCTCGGGCAAGTCCACCCTGCTCAAGATCGCGGCCGGTTCCGTGGAGGCTGATCGGGGCAAGCGCTTCGTGCAGCCGGGGGCGACGGTCCGGTATCTGGCCCAGGAGCCCGACCTGGGCGCTTACTCCTCCACGCTCGCCTATGTGGAGGCGGGCCTCGGACCGGGCGATGATCCGTATCGGGCGAGATATCTTCTTGAGCAGTTGGGGCTCACCGGCGAGGAAGAGCCGGCTCATCTTTCGGGCGGCGAGGCCCGTCGGGCGGCCTTGGCTCATGTCCTGGCGCCCGCGCCGGACATCCTGCTGCTGGACGAGCCGACGAACCATCTCGATCTTCCGGCTATCGAATGGCTGGAAAGCGAGCTCAAGAGCCTGCGCTCGGCCATGGTGCTGATCAGCCACGACCGGCGCTTCCTGGAAAGTCTTTCCCAGGCCACCGTCTGGCTCGATCGCGGCATGACCCGCCGTATGGAGCGGGGCTTTGCCCATTTCGAGGCCTGGCGCGACGAGGTTCTGGAGCAGGAGGAGGCCGAGCACCATAAGCTTGGACGAAAACTTGCCTCGGAGGCCGATTGGCTTCGCTACGGCGTGACTGCCCGGCGCAAACGCAACGTCCGCCGCCTCGGCAACCTCCATGCCATGCGGGCGCAATACCGCGACCGGAATCGCGCCGTCGGAACAGTCTCGATGAGTCTCGCGGAGGCCGAGCAATCCGGAACCCTGGTGGTCGAGGCGGAGGGCATTTCCAAGGCTTATGACGGCCGCCCCATCGTGACGGATCTGTCCTTGCGCATCCTGCGGGGCGACCGGCTCGGAATCATCGGCCCGAATGGGGCCGGCAAGACGACGCTGATCAATCTCCTGACCGGTGTTCTTCCACCGGACCAGGGCAGGGTCCGGCTGGGGGCCAACCTGCAGATGATCACCCTCGACCAGCGCCGCATGAGCCTGGACCCGAACGCCACTGTGGCCGAGACCCTGACCGGCGGGCGCGGCGACACGGTACTGATCGGTGGACAGGCCAAGCACGTGATCGGCTACATGAAGGACTTCCTGTTTTCGCCCGAACAGGCCCGCACCCCCGTCGGCGTGCTCTCGGGCGGCGAGCGGAACCGCCTGATGCTGGCCCGCGCCCTGGCGCAGCCATCGAACCTGTTGGTCCTCGACGAACCGACTAACGACCTCGACCTCGAAACCCTCGATCTCCTTCAGGAGATGATCACGGACTATTCCGGCACCGTCATCCTGGTCAGCCACGACCGTGACTTTCTCGACAGGACCGTCAGTTCGGTTCTCGTCTCGGAAGGCGAGGGGCGCTGGCTCGAATATGCGGGCGGCTATTCCGACATGGTGGCCCAGCGCGGCCAGGGCGTTCAGGCACGCTCCGTCGAGAAAGACGCCAAGCCCAAGGCTGAGAAGCCTGCTCCCTCGCAGGCACCCTCGTCGGCGAAGCGCAAGCTCAGCTTCAACGAGCAGCACGACCTCAAGACCCTGCCGAAGCGCATGACCGAGATCGAAGCCAAGGTCGCCAAGGTGCAGGACATTCTGGCCGATCCGGACCTCTATGCCCGCGATCCGGCTCGCTTCCAGAAGGCGATGGACACCCTGACAGCATTGCAATCCGAGTTGGGCGCAGCCGAAGAGCGCTGGCTGGAGCTGGAGATGTTGCGGGAGGAACTGGAAGGATAGATCGCCGCACGGGCCACCGGTCTAAGAAGCCTGACGGTTCAAAGGGGAGGGCGCTTTCGGCTAGAACCGGATCCTCTTTAGATGCGCGATTTTTGCAGCTCCTCGAAATAACGACCGTCGCGAAGAACCTCGCTGCTGCTGCTGCGACCAAAGAAAATGGCCGGGACGAGCCCGGCCATAAGACAGAAGCTTCAGGCCAAAGATCAGGACGCAACCGTCTTGCCGACGGCGTCGACCTGGGTGTCCAGATGGGCGACGAGGTCCCCCGGCAGGTCCATCAGGGCGATCAGACGATCGAGATAGGCTTTCTCCTCCGGCGTGTTGACGTCACCGATCGCCACCCGGGACGCGACATAGAGCTCGGCCGCTTGCTCCTTCGTACGGGGCAGGCGGGCGATCGCAGCCGCATCGGCGGGCTTGGCCATGAGGTCGAGAAGGAAACTCTTTTCGTCGTTGCCGAGGCTTAGCTGCTGGATCTGCTCCTGGATGCGGGCGCTCTCCTGGCTATCCAGATGCCCGTCGGACTTGGCGGCTGAAATCATGGCCTGGACCAGAGCCAAACCCATTTCGTTGCCGTCCTTGTCCTTCTCCTCGTCCAGATGGAAGCCGCTCCCGGCGGGGGGCTGGGACGGCAGATTGGCCTGGTTGGGGTTCGGCATCTGCTTTGTTTTCCAGTCCTCATAAGCCTTGAAGGCCACGCTTGCGAGCACCGCCAGGCCTCCGGCCTTGAGCAGGGATCCGCCGCGAGAACGGCCTGCGCCGGAGCCTAGGATCATGGACAGCAGGGCTCCGCCGGCCAGCCCGCCCATGCCGCCTGGAACCATGGAGCCGAGGCCGCCGGGTTGGCCTCCCATGCCTGGTCGGCCGCCGCCGAAGGGCCCTTGATTGCGGCCCTGGTTCGCCATGAGGCCTTCAAGGATGCTGCCGAGGTTCATGTCCGTTCTCCCTGTCGTGATTGGTTTCGACAGTTTGAGAAAGGCCGGCACCCCAAAGAGTTCCGCGACTGCGGCGCCGATGCCACGCCCGGCGGCGGGGAATCAGGCGATCTGACTGCTATGAGCGGTGACTATCTGCTCGATCGCGCCGAAGATCGAATGGCCTGCCTTATCCTTCATCTCGATGCGGACCGTATCGCCGATCTGCAGGAAGGGGGTCTTGGCCTGACCATGGACGATTGTTTCGACCGTGCGTTGCTCCGCTATGCAGGAATAACCGAGGCCGCCCTCCGCGACAGGCTTGCCGGGACCTCCATCCCGATCCTTGTTGGAGACCGTGCCGGACCCGATGATCGTGCCCGCGCTCAAAGCGCGCGTCTTGGCCGCGTGGGCGATCAGCGTGGGGAAATCGAAGGTCATGTCGACCCCCGCATCCGGGCATCCGAAAGGTCGGCCGTTGATCATCGACCGCAAGGGCAGGTGAAGCTTCCCACCGTCCCAGGCATCGCCCAGCTCGTCCGGCGTGACGGCAACCGGGGAAAGGGTCGAGGAGGGTTTCGCATGGAAGAAGCCGAACCCCTTCGCCAACTCGGCCGGGATCAGGTTTCTCAAGGATACGTCGTTGACCAGGACCACCAGGCGGATTGCTGCGGCGGCCTCCTCACGGCTCGCGCCCATGGGGACGTCCCCGGTGATGACCGCCACCTCGGCCTCGAAATCGATCCCATGCGCCTCATCGGCCACCGGAATCGCCTCGCGCGGTCCCAGGAAGCTGTCCGATCCGCCCTGGTACATGAGCGGATCGGTCCAGAACGATTCCGGCATCTCCGCGCCGCGCGCTTTGCGCACCAGCTCCACGTGATTCACGTAGGCCGACCCATCCGCCCATTGATAGGCCCTCGGCAAGGGCGAGGCGCAATCGTGCTCGTGAAAGCGGAAGGACGGGACGGAGCCATGTTCGAGCTGTTCCGCCAGATCACGGAGCCGAGGCTCGACTTTTTCCCAATCGTCCAAGGCTTGCTGCAAGGTCGGAACAATGAAAAAAGCGTCTGTTGCCCGGGTCAGATCGCCTGAAACGACGACGAGCCTGCCGTCGCGGCCTTGTTTGAGGGAAGAAAGCTTCATAGTCACCGACCGTGTTGTTATGGTTCTCTGAACTTGCAACGGAAAACTTTTTGGGGAAACGCCTAATGACGACAATGACGTTGAAAAGAAGAAGCTTCCTGACGGGAGCAAGCCTCGCAGCGGCCGGTAGCACGGTGGCGGCCCCCGCCATTGCCCAATCCATGCCGGAGATCCGCTGGCGGCTGACGTCGAGCTTCCCGAAATCGCTGGATACGATCTTCGGCACCGCTCAGACCTTCGCCAAGTACATGGCGGAGGCGACCGACAACAAGTTTCAGGTTCAGGTTTTTGCTCCCGGCGAGATCGTCGGCGGCCTTCAGGCCCTCGACGCTGTGCAGTCGGGCGCGGTGGAATGCGCACACACCCCGGTTTACTTCTACATCGGCAAGGAGCCGGCTCTCGGCTTCGGCACCGGCGTTCCGTTCGGCCTGAACGCGCGTCAGCAGCATTCCTGGTGGCACTTCGTCGGCGGCAAGGAAATCATCAACGACATTCTGGCCCGGTATAACGCGATCTCCTTCGCGTGCGGCAATTCCGGCACCCAGATGGGCGGTTTCTTCCGCAAGGAGATCAACACGGTCGAGGACCTGAAGGGTCTCAAGTTCCGCATCGGCGGCCTGGGCGGGCAGGTGCTGGCGAAGCTCGGCGTGGTGCCGCAGCAGCTTGCCCCCGGCGACGTCTATCCGGCGCTCGAGCGCGGCACCCTGGACGCGGCTGAGTTCGTCGGCCCCTACGACGACGAGAAGCTGGGGTTCCTGAAGGTCGCCAAGTACTACTACGCTCCCGGTTGGTGGGAGGGCGGCGCCATGCTGCACCTCGTCGTCAATCAGCAGAAGTGGAACGAACTGCCCAAGCAGTATCAGGCCATCCTGTCCCAGGCTTCCGAGGCCGCGAACAGCTGGATGCTCGCCAAATACGACGCGGTCAACGGACAGGCTCTGCGCCGCATGATTGGCGGCGGAGCCGAGCTGCGCTCGTTCACCCCGCCCGTCATGGAGGCCTCCCTCAAGGCTGCGAATGAGCTCTACGCGGAGCTTTCCGCCAAGAGCCCGGACTTCAAGAAGGCTTACGATTCAATGGTGGCCTATCGGGGCGACGTGCTGCCCTGGTGGCAGCTCAACGAGTACGCCTACGATACCTTCATGATCCGCACCCGCGGGCGCGCTTAAGTCAAAATGGTTCGGCCATGCGCGTGGGACTCACGCGCATGGCCGAACGAAAATGCAGCGTTTTCGTTGCTTCTGTCGGTCGACGACACAGCCAGCCAGTCCGTTGCGGCTGCAACGCATCCGCGGTATTGGTTGCGCCGGCAACGGTTAAGGGGGCGCAATGCAATCCCGTTCGACAGCCCGGAAGGAAGCCTCCCAGGCTCTGGTGGTTCTCGAGGATTTTCTGCCCTACCGGCTCAACGTTCTGGCTAGTTTGACGTCGAATGCGCTCGCGCGGATCTATGCAGAGCGGTTCGGCCTCACGATCCCGGGCTGGAGGGTGATCGCTACTCTCGGGCAATACGATGTACGCACTGCGCGGGATATCGCTGCCCACGGGGTCATGCACAAATCAACGATTTCGCGCGCCGTTTCGTCCCTGGAGCAACAGGGCCTCATCGTTCGCCACCCCAACCAGGATGACAGGCGCGAGGAGTTGCTCGCTCTCACGCCGGAAGGACGTGGCATCTATGAGGCTCTCGCTCCGGAGGCCCTGGCTTTCGAAGAGCGTCTCGTCTCGATACTGACCCGGGCGGAGCAGGACATGCTTGCTGGAATTGTGGCCAAGCTCAGCGGCCATGCGCGATCTCTGGCGGCAGAGGAGAGGAAAGAGGCATGAAGCTCTACACCTATTTCCGTTCATCAGCGGCCTATCGGGTGCGAATCGCCCTCAACCTCAAGGGCGTCGCCTACGAGTCCATGCCGGTGAACCTCCTCAAGGGCGAGCATCGGGATGAGGCCTACCGAGTCGTCAATCCTCATGGCCGTCTTCCGGCGCTGGATCTCGGCGATACGGTCCTCGTCCAGTCTCCGGCGATCCTGGAATACCTCGATGAAGTCTACCCCGAGCCGCCATTGCTGCCGGGCGATCCGGTGCAGCGCGCCAGGATCCGCGCGGTTGCAAGTCTTGTCGGTTGCGACATCCACCCGCTCAACAATCTCGCCGTGCTCTCTTACATCAAGCGTCAGCTGGGCCACGATCAAGCCACGGTGGATGAATGGTACGCGCACTGGATCCACCAAGGCTTCGAGGCCATCGAGACCATGATCGAGCCGGGGCCTTTCGCCTTTGGCCCGCATCCGACGCTCGCCGACATTTATCTCGTGCCGCAGATCTTCAACGCACGACGGTTCAATATCCCGCTCGATGCCTATCCCAACATCGTCTCGGTGGAAGCGGCCTGCGCCGCGCAACCGGCCTTCCAGGAAGCCGCGCCGGCCCGCCAGCCCGACGCGGCCTGACAGGGACTCGTCCAATAAGTCTGCACGATGCTGTGATAGAGCGCGAAGGTGGCCACTGCAGCGTTGCGCTTTAGGCCTCGATTCGACACAGGGCAGGATAGTTCGGCCCCGATTCATGCGTTTGGAACTGGTTTTGCTCCACAGGCAGCAATGTGGTTATTCACAGCCTGACGTTGCGTAACTTTTCTTGTCGGGCCCCGATTCATGGGCAAAGAGTAGCAGGGTCGGCGAGCAAAAGTTGTTTTATCTTAAGGCTTTGTTAGGAAACTGGGTCAATCCTTTACGAAAGGTAAATAGTCCGGGTCTGTATCGTGGCCTTTGTGCAACATGCCTTCGAAAAGCCCACGATCCTGCCCATTTTGCGCCTTCACTCGGTTGTTTGCGGGTTCGTGCTGGGTAATGTGGCTTCAGCGACGGGGGCACCCCGGTCGTGATTTGGTGATTGTCAGCCGCGAGGGCTGAGAGCGCCAAGTCCTAGGGGAAATGGGACGTGTTTTAGGCTTCGCAGAAGCTCTCGAGGCACAAAACCCGGCCCCCCAAGGGTCTCAAAAACTTTGGAGGTCAACCATGAAGCTCGTTAAGAGCCTTCTGCTCGGATCGGTCGCGGGTCTCGCCGCCGTTGCCGGGGCTCAGGCCGCCGATCTTCCCGTCGCGAAGGCTGCTCCCGTTGAGTACGTTCGCGTCTGCTCCACCTACGGTGCAGGCTTCTTCTACATCCCCGGCACCGAAACCTGCCTCCGCGTCGGCGGCCGTGTTCGCGCCGACTATCTGTACGGCGAGCCGATTGACCGCGCTCAGGATGCCATCGGCTTCCGCGCCCGTGGCCGTCTGAACATCGACACCCGCACGGCAACGGCTTACGGCCTGCTGCGCGCCTACATCCGCTACGAGATCACCCGCTCGTCCGGCACGCCGTTCAACGGCGGCGCCGGCACGGTCGGCACCTCTCCCGACATCGCCCAGGCGTTCGTTCAGTTCGGCGGCCTCACCGCTGGTCGGGTCACCTCGTTCTTCTCGAACGGTGACCTGCCCACCGATCACATGGGCACCCTGCGCTTCGACGACGCTCCTGAAGTGAACCTGCTTGCCTACACCTTCTCGTTCGGCAACGGCTTCTCGGCCTCGATCTCGCTTGAAGACGGCATCGAGCGTCGCTCGGGCATCGTGAACCTCGCCACCGGTCTCCCCGAGACCTACGGCGGCCAGCGCGTTCCGGACGTGGTCGGCAACTTCAAGTACACCGGCACCTGGGGTACGGCTCAGCTCTCCGGCGCGGTTCACCAGATCCGCACCAACACGGTTGCTGGCCCGAACGCTGACTTCGACACCGAATATGGCTTCGCCATCTCCGGTACCGTTGGCGTGAACCTGCCGATGCTCGGCGCTGGCGATGCCCTCTGGTTCGCTGCGACCTACGCTGACGGCGCTCCGGCTTACCTGAACGGCGGCCTCGCTGGCTCGGTCATCAGCCCGTTCGCTGCCTTCGAAAACGGCGGCGTTATCCTGGCTGACGGCACCGTTGATCCGGTGACCGGCAACTTCGAGAAGACCCGTGCTTGGGCCATCGCCGGTGGCCTGCGCCACTACTGGACCCCGCAGGTTCGTTCGAACATCTTCGGTTCGTACCTGGACTCGGATAGCCGTCTGGCGTTCAACACGGCAGGTGACTTCCGCGAGTACCGCCTTGGCGCCAACGTGTTCTGGCAGCCGGTTTCCGGCCTGGATCTCGGCGTCGAAGTGATCTACGCGAACGTCGATCTGCGTGGCACGACGGCTCTTGGCTTCCCGCTCCGCGAATCCACCGGCTGGGAAGGCCGCCTGCGCGTTCAGCGCGACTTCTAATCGGCTCAAACCGATTGGTTAGAGGAAACCCCGGTGGAAACACCGGGGTTTTCTTTTTGCCATAAGACCTTTTAGGGAAATGCCGGGTCCTGCCGCCGTTGAAGTCAACTGGCCGGATCGGGTTCGCAATGCTGGAAATGCCTTAGGCTAGGGACTCGCTTCAGCTGCTGCGATTAGCTCCTTGACGGCTGTGACCAGTTCACCCTCGATCGCCGGGGCGTGGCCCTGGTCGGGCACGGTGATGGCGGTCAAGCGCGGATGGCTTTCCCGCATGGCGGCCAGGGTCGAGGCGGCGAACAGGTCCGAATTCGCGCCGCGGATGGCCAGCACCGGGTAGGGGTTAAGTCCGCCAAACAGGGGCCAAAGGTCCGGAAGGGGCATCTCGAGGTCAAGGGCTTCCAGCGTCTTCATCAGATTGGGGTCGTAGTTGAGGACGATCCGATCGCCGTCCTCACGCCAGGTACCCCGCGCCAGCCTTTCCCACTGATCGTCCGTCCAGCGGGGGAATTGGGCATCCGACATCTGCCTCAGGATATGCCCGGCTTCGCTCATTGTCCTAGGACTCGGCAGTTTGCCCACGTAGGAGCGGATGCGCATGAGGCCTTTTCCCTCGAGAACGGGCCCCACGTCATTGAGAACCGCCCCGGCAAGGCATGTCGGCCGGATCGCGCTCAGCGCCATGGTGATGAGGCCGCCGCGCGACGTGCCGACGAAGATCGCTTTTTCGATGCCGGCGGCCGTGAGGACCTGAAGGGTATCGTTCAGTTCGACGCGAACGTCGTAATTCTGCCAGTTCTTGTCCCATTCGGACCGGCCGCGCCCCCGGTAGTCCAGGGCGAGCACCCGGCGCGGCCGGGTTTCATCCTGGCTCAGGGACTCGGCCAATTCGCTGAAATCCGCCGATGTGCGGGCCAATCCCGGAAGGCACACGACCGGAAGAGCATGGGTGGCTTCCGGTCCATAGTCACGGGCGTAAAGCCGCAAGCCATCGGCTGCGGACACGAAAAGATCGCGGTAACGGCCGTTCATTGGTCTTCCTGATATCGCCCCTGGGGCGGCGATCCTGCCTCAATAATCGGGCTGTGTCGCCTCCACCGTCACCGGTGTCGCGCCGCCATCGAGCCGCTGCCTGTATACGAGCAGGTTCTCCATCACGCGCTGAACGTAGTTGCGGGTCTCGTGGAACGGAATGCGCTCGATCCAGTCGACCACGTCCACGTGGGGCTTGCGGGGATCCCCGTAGGCGTCGATCCATTTCTTCACGTTGCCGCCGCCTGCATTGTAGGACGCAAAGGCCAGAATATGGGAGCCTTTCCAGTCCTCCATCAACTCGCCCAGGTGGGCCGACCCGAGCTTGGCGTTGTAGGACGGATCCTCCACCAGCCGATCGAGGTTGAAGCCGACGCCGAAGCGTTGGGCCGTTCTTTTGGCCGTTGCCGGCATGAGCTGCATCAGGCCCCGGGCCCCTGCGCTCGAAACAGCCCGTGGGTTGAAGGCGCTTTCCTGCCGGGCAATGGCATAAACCATCGCGGGCTCGACCTCGTCCCCGACACGCTCGAATTCCGGGATGGCCGAGACAGGGTAGGCATGGACATCGAGCGGGAAGCCGCGCTGCATCGCGATCTTGCCGATGGCCAGAACGGCCCGGGGATTTTTCTCGGCGGATGCCAGGGCCGCCAAGGCGTCGAGGTGGCTCGGATCGGTCAGGCCCTGGGCCAACTCGCTATAAAGACTGAGCGTGAGCTCCGGTTCTTCGATCTGCTGCAGAAGCCGAACCGCCTGAATCGGCGCGAGAGCCTCGAAGGCCCTGCGGCCGTCCCCGGTCAAGGGATCGACGGACCGCAGAAGGATCTTCTGTCCCAGCTTCTCCTTGGAGAGTTGGCCGTAATAGGTCGTGGGGTTGTCCGCCGCGCGCTCGTAGAAAAGCTTGGCGTCCTGGGGGGAGCCGCTGGCCTCCGCCGCACGGCCCTGCCAATAGGCCACGCGCGAGATGGAAATCGGACTGGATGCGGTCTTGGCCACGGTGGCGAAATGCTCAGCGGCCGCCGAAGCGTTATTGAGGAAACGCAGGGCAATCCAGCCTGCGTGGAATTCGGCCTCGATCTGCTGCACCGGGCTTTCCGCCACGTGGTTTCGGGCAACCTCATAAGCCAGTTGGGCGTCGCCCTTATCCAGAAGATCGCGGGTGATCCGGCGCTGCTCCGCCCACCATTCATCCCCGTCGACTCGCGCTTCGTGATCGCGCGGGGCCTGCTTGATGACGGTAGCCGCCTCGATCAGCTTGTTCGACCGGCGCAGGAAGAGCGCCCGGGAGAACATGTAAGAGGCGTCCTTGCGCAAGTCCGCCGGCACGGACCCGAATACCTTTTCGGCAGCCTTTTTACCCTGGAAGCTCCCCATGCGGGCCTTCACCAGGCTCGCATATGGCTTGCCGGCATAACCGGCGGCCCGGGTGGCCGCGCCCCAGTTCTCCTTGTGCAGCAGCCGCTCCATCCGGTAGCGATGGTCGGCCTCGGTCAGAACGCCCGGAAACCGGTCGAGGATGCGACTTTCCATGTCATTGCCGAAAGTGTCCTCCCGCCAGACATGCCTGATCTGGGCTTGGGCCTCCTGGTCGGCCCCATCCGCCTTCAGGGCGAAGGCGAGCGCGATCCGGCCGGAGGCGGACATGGGCGGCTGCGTGGCGAAATAGGCGCGAACCTCCGACGAAGCCTTGCGCTCCGTCAGAAGCGCCTCTTCGGTTCTCCTGCGGGTCTGGCTCGACGCGGGCCAGTCCGGGTAATCCTGCCGGAACGCCATGAGCCGGTCGAACTTCATGGGGATGCCGGCCTTGATGGCGAACCATTCCGCCAGCGCCATCGCGCCGGGCTGGGCCAGCTTGGATTTCAAAATCGCTGCCTCGGTCCAGTCGTTGCCTCGGTAGGCTTTGAAGATCAGCGGCAGGTAGTCCAAATCCCCCAAGGGCTCGCTGAGCGGGACATAGCTGGCCTCGATCGAGCCCGTGACCGCCACATCCGGAAACGGCGGCCGGGGAGGGCCCTCATTCGCCTGAACCGGCAGCATCGAGAGTTGGGCAAGCGCTGCCGACGCCAAAAGGTGCGTAACGAGGCGTGTTCCGAGGCTCATGAAGTCCCCCACAAATCTCTCAAGTGCCGTCGCGAGCATGATTGTGACGACGTTTCTCTTGAGGAAACACTAACTGCCGGGCTAGGACAACAGGCCAAAAGGCAGTTTGCGCGCAAGCGCCGCAGCCCCTATGTGTTAAACCCTTATACTCTCCAGGCCCTGGCGCACCGTTTTCGAGGATTTTTCATGACCCAGTTCAAAGGCTCCATCACGGCTCTCGTGACCCCCTTCAAGGATGGAGCCGTGGACGAGAAAGCGTTCCGGGCCTTCATCAACTGGCAGATCGAGAACGGCACCAACGGCCTCGTACCCGTGGGCACGACGGGCGAGAGCCCCACGTTGAGCCACAAGGAGCATGAGCGGGTCGTCGAGATCTGCGTTGACGAGGCGAAGGGAAGGGTGCCGGTCATCGCCGGCGCCGGCTCCAACAGCACCTCCGAGGCGGTGGCCTTCGCCCGGCATGCGGAGAAGGTTGGGGCGGACGCCGTTCTGGTCGTGACGCCCTACTACAACAAGCCCACGCAGGAAGGCCTTTATCAGCACTACAAGGCCATCAACGACGCCATCGGCATTCCGATCATCATCTACAACATTCCGGGCCGGTCCGTCATCGACATGTCGGTCGACACCATGGCGCGGCTCTACGAGCTCAAGAACATCGCCGGCGTAAAGGATGCGACGGCCAACATGGCCCGCGTCAGCCAGCAGCGAAAGGCCATGGGGCCGGACTTCATCCTGCTCTCGGGCGAGGATGCGACGGCGCTTGGCTTCATGGCCCATGGCGGCCATGGCTGCATCTCGGTCACGTCGAACGTGGCGCCCGCCCTTTGCGCCGAGATGCAGAAGGCCTGCCTCGAAGGCGATTTCGCATCGGCCCTCAAGGTGCAGGATCGCCTCATGCCCCTGCATGAATCTCTTTTCATCGAGACCAATCCGTCCCCCGTGAAGTATGCCGCCTCCGTGCTCGGCCTCATGGAAGACACGGTGCGCCTGCCCATGATCCCGGTCTCGGAGGGCACCAAGCAGGCCGTCCGTTCGGCCATGGTGCACGCGGGCCTGATCAACGCTTGAATGTGATGAAGAACGATCCGAAGAACACGAACCGCGTCGTCGCCGACAACAGGAAGGCGAGGTTCAACTACGAGATCATGGACACCTACGAGGCCGGCATCTCGCTGACCGGAACCGAAGTCAAATCCCTGCGCGAGGGGAAGGCAACCATCGGTGAGGCCTATGCGGGCCCGTCGGGGGACGAGATCTTTCTCTTCAACGCCTATATCCCCGAATACCTGCAGGCCAACCGTTTCAATCACGAGACGCGGCGGCCTCGGAGACTGCTCCTCCACAAGCGCCAGATCAACAAGCTGATCGGCGCGACCCAACGGGAGGGGTTCACGGTGATCCCGCTCAAGATCTACTTCAACGATCGCGGCAGGGCGAAGGTCGAACTCGGCCTCGGGCGCGGCAAGAAGCTCCACGACAAGCGTGAGGCCGAGAAGGAGCGGAGCTGGAACCGGGAAAAGGCCCGCCTCATGCGGGACAAGGGCTGAGAGCCCAACGCAGCTCGATGCATAGACCGTCATGGCCGGGGCAACCCCGGCCATCGTTGCTTAAAAGGCCAGTGCTTGGGTAAGAAACGCGAATGCCCGGCACGTGGCCGGGCATGAAGCGGGCAAGTTCCTCGTGGTCTTTAGACCTCGAAATCGTCGTCCTGCGGCTGACGGATGCCATAACGGCGCTCCAAACCGCCGCTCTGCGGCGGCTGGGGACGGGAGCGCTCCGGGCGCTCATGGTTGTCGCCGGGATTCCGCTGAGGGCGGTCGGAAGGGTCGCGCCCGATCCGGGAGGCCAGCTGCGATAGATCCAGGAACTCGTCGGCCTGACGGCGCAGCTCGTCCGCCACCATCGGCGGCTGGGTGGTCACCGTCGAGGCGACCGAGACGCGGACGCCACGGCGCTGCATGGCCTCCACCAGGGACCGGAAATCGCCGTCGCCCGAGAACAGGACCATGTGGTCGATGTAAGGGGCAAGTTCGAGCGCATCGATGGCGAGCTCGATGTCCATGTTGCCCTTCACCTTGCGGCGGCCGGTCGAGTCGACGAACTCCTTGGTGGGCTTCGTCACGACCCGGTAGCCATTGTAGTCGAGCCAATCGATCAGCGGGCGGATGGATGAGTATTCTTGGTCTTCGACCAGAGCCGTATAGTAGAAAGCTCGCACCAGGGTGCCGCGGCTCTGAAATTCCTTAAGCAAACGCTTATAGTCGATATCAAAGCCAAGTGTTTTCGTCGTAGCGTAAAGGTTGGCTCCATCGATGAAGAGCGCGATCCGTTGTTGGCCTGACATAACTATTCTCTGAGTGGATCCGGCTGGGCTTCGCAAGAAGCCTGTTTAGCAGAGCGGCATCAAAATTCTTCGCAAATGAAATATTTTGCGTGATCGTTTTACGGCGTTTCCAAAAACAGGCGGCTTGAAACCCATCAGATGAGTAAAAAACTGCAACGCCAATAGTAAAACGGCGCTACGTTAATGTGTCAAGTTTATGGCAGGTCACAGGTCAAGTGTTTTGTGAAACAGTAAACAGCTATTCTATGTTCTAAGATTACGACTGCCCGGCTTTACGGCGGGAATCTTGGCTAATTCCGGCGGGAGCTGGTCGGGCGCGTATGCCGGGATGTCGAGTTGCACAAGGGAAACCAGGGGTGCGCCGAGATCCGCCTTGCCGCCCGAGCGGTTGATCAGGCAGGCGGCGCCTACGAGGGTACCGGGATGCTCGCGCAGGGCCGCCAGACATTCGCGGGAGGAAAGGCCTGTGGTGACGATGTCTTCCACCATGACGACCCGGGCCCCTTCCGGAATCGTGAAGCCGCGCCGTAGGACGAAGACACCGTTCTCACGCTCCACGAAGATCGCCTTGCATCCGAGATGCCGGGCGGTTTCGTAGCCGGGCACGATGCCGCCGACCGCGGGCGACACCACATAATCGATGGGCCCGTATGTTTCCTTGATCTTGTCGGCGAGCGCCCGGCACACCCGCTCCGTGCGGGCCGGGTCCTGGAACACGAACATCTTCTGCAGGAAGACCGAGCTGTGCAGCCCCGACGAGAGGATGAAGTGGCCCTCCAGCAACGCGCCGGCGGAGCGGAATTCATCGAGGATGTCGTCTTGGGTCATGGCCTGTATCTCCTGCATGAGCGCTCTTTGGCAGGCGCCTTGACGGGACGCAAGGTCAAAGCTTGGCGATGCCGTTTTTGCCCCCCTAACGCTGCCCGTGCTTCGCGTTCTGGAACAGATCCTTGAACTCGCGCGGTTGCGAGCGCCAGTATTGTTTGGGTGCGCGGACCTGGGCGCCAAGTTTGGCGGCGGCATGCCATGGCCAACGCGGGTCGTACAGCATCGCCCGCGCGAGTGAGACCATGTCGGCCTCGCCGTTGGCAATGATGGCCTCCGCCTGCTCCGGTTCAGTGATGAGGCCGACGGCCATTGTCGGCAAGCCCACCTCCGCCTTGACCCGCTGCGCGTAGGGCACCTGATATCCGGGTCCAAGCTTGATCGCCTGTGCCGGAGAGACGCCGCCGGTCGTCACGTGAACTGCCGCGCAGCCTCGGCTCCTCAGTGCTTTCGAAAGTGCAATCGTGCCCTCGATATCCCAGCCGTTTGGGACCCAGTCCGTCGCGGAGATTCGCATCCAAACGGGTTTCTCGGCCGGAAACACATCCCGCACCGCCTCGAAGACCTCGATCGGAAAGCGCATGCGGTTTTCGAGGCTGCCGCCGTATTCGTCCTCGCGCTTGTTGGCGATCGGCGACAGGAATTGATGAAGCAAGTAGCCATGAGCGCCATGAAGCTCAATGCCGTCGAGGCTGAGCCGCGCCGCCCGCTGGGCCGCCCGGGCGAAGTCGTTTCGAACGCGGTTCAGTCCATCCCGATCAAGTCCCATCGGCGACGCCTCGTGCTCGGCGTGCGGAACGGCAGAGGGGGCCTCGGTCAGCCAGCCCAGGGGTTCGTCAGGGCGGATCTGCGCGCCGCCGTCCCATGGAGTGCGGCTCGACCCCTTGCGTCCCGCATGGGCGAGTTGCACGGCGACCGGGATCGGCGAGTAAGTCCTGACCGCCTTGAGCGCGCGGGCGAGGGCCGCTTCGGTCTCGTCGGAGTAGAGGCCAAGATCCCAGGGGGTGATGCGCCCCTGTGGCGACACTGCCGTGGCTTCGAGGATCATGAGGCCTGCGCCCGACAGGGCCAGATGGCCGAGATGGATCATATGCCAATCGGTCGCCTGGCCGTCCTCGGCCGAGTACTGGCACATGGGCGCGATAGCGATCCGGTTTTGCAGCCGAAGATTGCCAATGCTCAACGGCTCGAACAGGCGACTCATCATTTCACTCCTGCGTCGCGGCGACCGACCAGCGCGGGAAACGACTGTCCGGCGGGTTCAAGGGATGCCAGCAAGTCTCACACGACAGAAGCCGCAACTCGACATCTGTCGACAGGAGCGCCGGGTAACCTTCTCGGATAAAGCGGGAGGCCGCCGCGCTGGGCTTCCCTTGCGGAACATCGCACCGCAAGTTCGTTGGTTCCGCAAGGGGTAGCTTTGCTAATGCGCAGGAAAAGCTCCTAGTTGCCTTTCTGGCGCCGCAGCTCGGTAACTTTGTCGGATGTCTTTACCGGCTGGTACGGCCTCATTTCCCGGGTCTGAAGGTTTGTGAGCGCGGCGCTCAGGCGGGACGCCTCCTGATAGCGGGTTTCCTCGTAAGGCGGCTGGCGGTTGTCGCCGCTCACGAGTTTCTCGGCAAAGCCTGCGAGACGGTTCAAGGGGGTGGCGAGCCATGTGGCGAAGACATAGAACAGCGCCAGCGCAGCGAGCGCTCCGGCTCCGAGCAATACCCAGAACGAACGGATGATCGACCGCGTCGGCGCGAGAACGGCGTCCGCGTCTGCCCGGACGATGATGCTCCAGCCGAAGCTCGGCATGTCCTGGTGCTGAACGGCAGGGACCACGGCCGTGATATAGCGCTTTCCGTCCGGCCAGAGCTCGTCGAGGGAGACGGCGGCCGTTTGCCCGGCCGCAATCGCGGAACCGACCGAGAGGGTCTTGTCCTGGAGATCTGCGGGTCCGGACAGGACAACCCGATTTCGTGACACGAGCAGGAAGTCCACTCCCGGCACCTTCTGGCTTCCAACGTTCTCCTGAACCCATTTCCAGTCGAAATGCGCGCCCAGCGCGCCCGTGACCTGGCCTTCTGCGCTGCGAATGGGTGTCGAGAAATCGACGAAGCGGCGCGGCTCCTTTGACGGGGCCATGAGTTTCGCCAGAAGAACCGCGTCATGCACGTCGGTTGCGGCCGGGCCCTCGAGGCCACGGCGGAACCATGGGCGCTGAGCGACGCTCTGCCCTTCGAGCATGCCCTGGGAGGCGGCGACGACCGTGCCCTCCACGTTCGCGGCGCCAACCCAGGAATAGCGGGGGTCCATGCTGCCCAGGAAGGAGAACTGCCGGCGCAGGTCCTCGGGCTTCTCCATGTCCGCGAGGCGGGCCATTCCCTCCACGTCCCGCCAGAGCTGATGCATGCGCCGTCCGAGCTGTTCCGCGGCAAGTTCGCCAATAACCTGAAGACGATTCGCATTCGCCGTCTCGGCCCGTCGCTGAAACGCATCCGTGAAGATCGAGCCTGCGATCAGGGCCGGGGCGATCATGAACAGGGCGCCGCCGAGAAACACAACGTTCTTTAATTTCAGGGCCATCGAGAAATGCCTTTCGTTCAATCAGCGTGACGACAGAGACCGCATCCAGCCCTTCATCATCAGGACCAGATCGCCTCGCTGCGCGCCTGGCGCAGCATCAACCGTGTGGAGCTTGCGAAGCAGGCCGAGCCGCTGCTCGGGCGTCGGCTGGAGATCGAGCCGGTACCCATCGATCAGCTCGCCGGAAATACGCGCCGGCACATCGCCCACATCATCGAAGGCGATGACGCCCTGCTCGCCCACTGTGAGCCCGGACGGACCCCGCACCCGGGCCTGATCGGCGCCAAGGTCGAGTACCCAAGACCGGAAGCGCCGGCCATCCATGAAGAGCGCGGCAATCTCCGAACCCATCCGCTGCGGCCGGTTCGCGCGCGGCCGCTCGATGCAGGCCAACATGGTGACGCCAAGTACCAGCAGGTTGTAGAGCGTCCAGAATAGGACGACCCGGATGCCTTCGCCGGCCTTGCCGACGTGATTGAAGCCGAAGTCGAACAGGAGGGGGAGGAGGAGCCCGAGAATCGTCAACCCGAACAGGATCGCGAAGGGCTTGAGGATCGGCCACTGGACGACAGTCTTGGTGCGGTCGCCGCCCTTGGCCGTCACCTTGAACTTGTGCGGCCCCTTTGTGAAAAGACCCATCCAGACCGCGCGGGTGATCGGCCACGCCGCCAGGAGCTGCGAGACGTCGTTGAGGACCGGCCAGATCAGGCCGCCCGATATCCAGTTCAGGCTGATGAGAACCGCCACGTAATAGGGGACGTAGTACGAAACGATATCGGGCAGCGTCGCCTCGACCACGATCACGCCGAAGTACCAGTACAGAAGCGGGCAAATCAGACTAATGATGCGGAACGTAAACGTCGTGGTCCAGAAAAGCAGCGAGTCCAGAAGGCTCAAGCGCTCCATGAAGTTCAGGCCGTGCGAGCCCCACGGGGCGTAGACGTTGCGCACGATCTCCATCATGCCGAGGCACCAGCGCCCGCGCTGCACGATGTATTCCTGAAGGCCCTCCGGCGCGAGGCCTTCCGTCAGCGGCTCGTTGAGATAGACTGTGCGCCAGCCGTTTTCTCCCAAGCGGAGGGTCAGCAGGAAGTCCTCAGTAACGCTCTCGGTCGGAAGCCCACCGATGGCCTGCACGGCGGCGATCCGCACCATGGACGAGGTTCCGCAGCAGACTGCGATGCCCCATGCGTCGCGGGCAGGTTCGAGATGGTCGAAGAAGAAGCGCTGCTCGTCCGGATACGCAGCAGCGATGCCAAGGTTATGCTGAATGGGATCGGGATTGAAAAAGTGCTGGGGGGTCTGGACGAGCCCAACCTTCGGATCATGAAAGAGGGCCAGCACCCGGCTGAGGAAGTTGCGGTGAGGAACGAAGTCGGCGTCCAGCACGGCCGCGAAGTCCGGCGCATCCTCGTCCTTCAACCGTTGAGACAGGGTGTAGTTGATGTTGCCGGCCTTGGCGTGGTTGTTGTCCGGCCTCGTCCGATAGCCGACCTCCAGACGCTGGCAGGCTGCTTCCAGCCAGGGGCGGCGTCCGTCGTCCAACACGAAGATTCGGAACGATGGGTAGTCGATGGCCTTGGCGCCGGCGAGGGTGCGCTCGAGAACCTCAAGCTCCTCGTTATAGGTGGCAATGTAAATGTCGATCCTCGGCGGGGGCTTGTCGCCCCACCATTTCAGGTTCTGGTCCACTTCCTCGTGCCGTTCGCGCCTGCGGGTGAGGATCAGATAGGCAAGCGTCGAAGAGGCCAGCGTCAGCGCCTCGATGGTCACGAAAATCCATCCGAAGACAGCGTCCACCAGGGATCCGTTGGATGGCACTGTTTCGGTGATGCGCCAGTAGATGTAGCGCCAGCCGAGGAACGCGGTCATCGCCAGAAGAAAGACGCGCAGTCCCCCGCTGGGCTTGCTGCCGGTGGACAGAAGCATGAGCGCAAGCCCCACCACGATGGCCGCCCCGGCATAGCTCGAGAGGTATGTGTCCAGCGCGAGCATCTAGAAGCCGAAGCGCCCCAGGGCCTGCCGCATGCTGGCGAGGGGCCCTCCGGAGAAGATGACGCGACCCGTGCGTCCGACCGAGCAGGCGAGCTCCGGGTTGTTTGCCAACTCGGGTACGGTCAGCGTCACGTCGAACCGGGTAAGGTGCTCGGGGCTCGGGCCAATGGCGAGATTGCTGTAAAGGCTCGATGCGCCCGATCCGCCCAAGCGGGTGATCGTGGCGTTGAACACGCGGCTGTCGCCGTTGAGCCGGAACTGGGCCGGCATGGCGATCTTCAGCCTCGCATAGAGCGACTCGCTCACGCTTGCCGTCACCATGACGCTCGAGCAATCGACGAACTTCACGAGATCCTGACCGCGGTTGACGTGCTCGCCGTTGCTGGCGAGGAAGTTCCAGACAATCCCGGGCTGCTGGACATTGAGGTCAGCCGAGGTCAGCCGGTTCACCCTGAGGCGTTCGGCGGAAATCTGCTCCGCGCTCTGCTTGAGGCGCAGGTTGATCTGGCCGGTCTCGGCCGCAAGCTCGGCCAGGCGCAGATCGAACTCCCGGATCCGCTGCGTCGAAAATGGAGCGTCGTTGTAGGAATCGCCGATGAAGACGCCGTTCTGGGCCGAGGACAGCTCCGTCGTCAGGTAATTGGCGCGCGCGCGCGAGCTCTCGATTTCCTGCTTCGCGACATCGAATTCCGCCTTGGCCCGATCGAGAGTGATGGCCGTCTGGACGCCGCGGTCGCTGAGCTCGGTGGTGCGCTTCAAAGCACTTTCGGCCTCACGCAAACGGGCCGCCGCCGAACCCTGGGTGGCCTGAGCTTCGGCGATGCGGGCCTGGATCTGCCTGATCCGTCCCTCCTGGTAGTCCTTCGCCTGCGCCTGAAGCACCTTCCTGGCTTCACCCACGGCTGCCACCTGAGCCTTGATGCGCCCAAGATCCGCCTCGAGGGAAGACCGGGCTCGCTCGAGATCGATCAGCCGGGCCGTATCGAAGCGCTCGTCGGTAATGCGCGCGACGGTCTCATCGTCGGATACCCGTGCCCCAATATTGCGGATCGTGAACTCGATCTGGCCTTCGACGGGGGCCCGCAGGACCGTGGTCCCGGCATTGATCGTGGCGTCGGCGCTTGTTCCAGAGAGGTGCTCGCCGACGACGATATAGAGCCCTCCGAGGAGCAGTATCGCTCCCAGAATAATACGGATTCGTTTCATTTCTTCTTCAGCGAGGTTCCTCTGGATTTAGCTTCCAGCAGGTTGTTTCAAAGCACGGCTAAGCGTTAGCAAAGGCTGATAGCATAACACCTTTGGACGAACTAGAGTTCGCCGGGTTTAAACTTGAATTGAATATATTCTATTGGATAGCCAAGTATTGCTTGTGCGCGTTCAGTAAAAATCATGCACCCGCAAGGCCTTAGCCTTAGCTTTGCGGTTTCATGCAGCGATGCACCATGCTCGGCGGGCGATGAAGTAAAGATCCTTGGTTCTGAAATATCGTTCTATATTCAGCAGTTCGCCGAAACCGGCTTAGATTGGTTCGCCGGCTGCTTCGACGAAGGCGCCGAAGAGGCGGTTTCCCGGATGCTCTTGGGCCGCGAAGGCCTCCTGGTGCCACTGAACGCCGATCGCGAAGCGCTTGCCTGGCACCTCGATGGCCTCGATGACGCCGTCCTCGGCATGAGCGCTGGCGACGACCGAGGGGGGCAGGCTCACCACTGCTTCCCGATGGAACGTATTCACGGCAATCTCAGGCCGGTCGAGGATGCGCGACAAAATCGTGCCCGGCTGGATGGAGACCGGATGCAGGGCTCCGCGCCTGTCATGATCGAGAATGTCGGGGCCGAGCGACCGGACATCGGGCGACAGGCGGCATCCAGTGAGAGCGGCCAGGATCTGCATTCCGTTGCAGATGCCGAGCACCGGCTTGTTCCTGTCGAGAAAGCCCTGCATGAGCGCCTGCTCGATTTCAAGGCGCTCCGAAAACGGGGAACGGGAGGCTTCTCCATCCTGATACCAGGCATCCGGAAAGGCAAAGCGGCCGCCAACGCTCAGGAACCCGTCGAACTCCTCGATGACCGGGTCGATCATGTCGCCGAAATAGGGAATTCCGAAGGGCAGGCCGCCGGCCCGTTGGACGGCGATGAAATACCCCTTGGTCATGTCATAGCGGGTGCCGTCCACGCTGGTGTTCTCGTCCATGATGACGGCGATGCGGGGCCTCCGGGGCACGGCGGCTTACCCTGTGACCCGGTCCACGCGGCTCACCACGCGTTTTGCGCGCAGCTCCGCGATGATCGCATTGAGATGCTTCAGGTCCCACACGGTCAGGTCGATGGTGACGTCGGTGAAGTCCTGCGTCCGCCGTCGCATGTTCACGTTGTCGATGTTGCCGTCGTGGTCGGCGATGACCTGGGCGATCTGCGCTAGAGAGCCCGGCTCGTTGATGGATTGGAGCTTGATCCGCGCCGGAAAGCGCTGGGGGCCGGATTCGAAGTCCCAGCGCACGTCGATCCAGCGGTCCGGTTCGTTGTCGAACGCCGCCAGGGACGCGGACTGGATGGGGTAGATGGTCACGCCTTCGCCCGGCGTCAGGATGCCGACGATTCGGTCGCCCGGCACGGCTCCCCCTTCGGGCGCAAAGCGGATCGGCATGTCGGCATTGAGGCCGCGAATGGGAATGCCGCTCGACGCGCCGTCTCCCGAGCCGTCCTTGCCGCCGCCGTTGGGCTTGTCCGACCGGACCATGCCGTCGCCGCCCTTATAGTCGGGATAGACGGCCCGCACCACGTCGCCCGAGAACATTTCGCCCCGGCCTACGGCGGCCAGCACGTCCTCCAGGGAGGCCCGCGCCAGACGGGGCAGGGCCCCTTTGAGCTTGTCGTCGGCGAAGGGGCGGCCGGCACGCTCGAAGGCCCGTTCCAGGATCTGGCGGCCGAGGCCGGTATATTGACGCCGCACAGCTGTCCGGGTCGCCCGGCGGATGGAGGCGCGCGCCTTGCCAGTGACCACGAGGGATTCCCAAGCGGCCGGAGGCGTCTGCCCGTCGGCGCGGACGATCTCCACCTCGTCGCCGTTCTGCAGCTCCGTCAGCAGGGGGGCGACGCGGCCGTTGATCTTGCAGCCCACCGCCGTGTTGCCGACATCCGTGTGAACCGCATAGGCGAAGTCGATGGGTGTCGCGCCCCGGGGCAGGGCGATGAGGCGGCCCTTGGGCGTGAAGCAGAAAACCTGGTCGTGGAAGAGTTCGAGCTTCGTGTGCTCGAGAAACTCCTCCGGATTGTCGCCTTCGGCCAGGAGGTCGATCGTTCGGCGCAGCCATTGATAGGCCCGGCTCTCATTGGCCAGACGGGAATTGTCGTTGACGCCTTCCTTGTAGAGGGCATGGGCCGCGATGCCGTGTTCGGCGACCTGATCCATCTCGTCGGTGCGAATCTGGAGTTCGACGCGCTGGCGTCCGGGCCCGATCACCGTGGTGTGGATGGAGCGGTAATCGTTCTGCTTCGGCGTCGAGATATAGTCCTTGTAGCGCCCGGGGACCATCGGCCAGGTGGTGTGGACGATCCCTAAGGCTCGGTAGCATTGGTCGGTGGTGCCGACGATGATCCGGAAGCCGAAAATATCGGAAAGCTGCTCGAACGAGACGGACTTGCGCTCCATCTTGCGCCAAACCGAATAGGGCCGCTTCTGGCGGCCGCTCACCTCGGCGACGATGCCCTGGGCTTGCAGCTTGGCGGTCAGATCCCGCTCGATCTCCTCGACCAGTTTCTCGGCCTTGGCGGTGACTTCCCGCAGGTGCCGGGTGATCGCCTCATAGGCTTCAGGGTCGAGGTTCTGAAAGGACAGGTCTTCCAGTTCCTCGCGCATTTCCTGAATGCCCATGCGGCCGGCAAGCGGCGCATAGATGTCGAGGGTTTCCTCGGCGATGCGCTTGCGCTTCTCCGGCGGCATGAACTGGAGCGTGCGCATGTTGTGCAGGCGGTCGGCGAGCTTCACCAGCAGGACCCGCACGTCGTCCGCGATGGCGAGCAGGAGCTTGCGGAAGTTCTCGCCCTGGGCGGCCCGCTTCGACACGAGGTCGAGACGCTTGATCTTGGTGAGGCCGTCCACCAGAGCGCCGATCTGCGGTCCGAAGGTCTTGTTGATTTCTTCCAGCGTCGCCTCGGTGTCCTCCACGGTGTCGTGGAGGACGGCGGCCGCGATGGTGGCCTCGTCGAGCTTGAGCTCTGTCAGGATCGCCGCCACTTCCAAGGGATGGCCGAAGAACAAGTCGCCGGAAGCACGCTTCTGGTTGCCATGGGCCATCATGGCATACACGTAAGCGCGGTTGAGAAGCGCCTCGTCAGCCGAGGGGTTATAGCGCTTGACCCGCTCGACAAGTTCATACTGGCGCATCATTCGGCGGCCATCTCCTTTGCCACCGGCTTTAGGCGGCTGAAGTTAAAAAGATATTGTGGAACAAAGGTGAACCGCAAGGCTTCCCTTTGCCTCATTGGCCGTCTCCATGGTCCTATAACGAAAAAGCCCGGCTTAAAGCCGGGCTTTCGTCCAAAATATTTTGTCGTGCGGCTTATTCGCGGTCGTCCTCGTCCGCGCTGCTGCTCGGGGGCACGAGGCCTTCCAGTCCGCGGAGCAGGTCTTCCTCGCTCATGCGGTCGAACTGGACGTCCGTGTCGTTGTCCTTGCTGGCCGTAGCGGCCGCGGCGGTGTTGCCGAGCAGCGGAACGGTTTCGGCCTCCGGCTCGTCCACCTCGACGTACTTTTGCATCGAGTGGATGAGCTGCTCCTTCAGGTCGTCGGGAGCAATGGTTTCGTCCGCAATCTCGCGGAGAGCCACCACGGGGTTCTTGTCGCGGTCGCGGTCGATGGTGAGCGGCGAACCTGAGGAGATCAGGCGCGCCCGGTGGCTGGCGAGCAGCACGAGCTCAAACCGGTTGTCGACCTTGTCGATGCAGTCTTCGACGGTCACACGAGCCATGAAGAGGCTCCTTCTTGAGTTCGAAAATATCGGAAGACCGGCTGGATACACGGGTTAGCGCGAGAAAACAAGGGGATAGGCTGGGTCAGAGTCGGGCCGTTGCGCTTGACTTGGACGTTTGACGATGCGAGTCCCGCCCAAATTTCAACAGAACGGCACTTTGACATGAAGCGCGCATTCATTTTCCCCGGACAGGGAAGCCAGTCGGTCGGGATGGGCAAGGCCCTGGCCGAATCCTTTCCTCAGGCCAAGGCCGTGTTCGACGAGGTGGATGACGCCCTGTCGCAGAAGCTCTCGAGCATCATGTGGGAGGGGCCCGCGGAGGACCTTACCCTGACGGCTAACACCCAGCCGGCCCTCATGGCCGTCAGCTTGGCCGCGATCCGGGTCCTGGAGGCAGAGGCCGGCCTCGACCTCAAGCGGCATGCGGACTTCCTGGCCGGGCATTCCTTGGGCGAGTATTCGGCTTTGGCGGCCGCGGGCAGCCTCTCGATCGGAGACACGGCCCGCCTGCTGCGCATCCGCGGCAACGCCATGCAGAACGCGGTGCCGGTGGGGCAGGGCGCGATGGCGGCCCTGTTGGGGCTCGAGTTTGATGCAGCCCTGGAGGTTGCCCACGCGGCAGCTCAAGGAGAGGTCTGCGATGCGGCCAACGACAACGGCGGCGCGCAGGTGGTCGTGTCCGGCCACAAGTCGGCGGTCGAGCGGGCTGTTGCGATCGCCCAGGAGAAGGGCGCCAAGCGCGCCGTGATGCTGGCCGTATCCGCCCCCTTCCATTGCGCCCTCATGCAACCCGCCGCCGACGCCATGCGTGACGCGCTGGCGAGGGTGACGGTCAATGCACCGGTCGTCCCGGTCGTGGCGAACGTGGAGGCGGCTCCCATCACCGATCCGGATGCGATCCGCAGCGCCCTGGTCCGGCAGGTCACCGGCACCGTCCGCTGGCGCGAAAGCGTGGCCTACATGGCGTCCCAGGGAGTTGAGGCCTTCTATGAGGTTGGGCCCGGCAAGGTCCTGACCGGCCTCGTGAAACGCATAGCCGCGGGAGCATCCGCCGTCGCCATCGGGTCGCCGGACGACGTGACCGCCTTCAAAGCCTCCCTGCAAGGGTAAGGAGCCTCAAATGTTCGGTCTTTCCGGCCGTAAGGCCCTCGTCACCGGCGCCACCGGCGGCATCGGCGGCTCCATCGCCCGGGCGCTGCACGCCCAGGGTGCGACCGTCGCCCTGTCGGGCACCCGGCGCAGTGCCCTGGACGAACTGGCCGCCTCCCTGGGCGACCGGGTCCACGTGGTCGAGGCGAACCTGTCCGATAAGGATTCCGTCGAAGCCCTTGTGCCAGCAGCCGAAAAGGCCATGGACGGCCTCGACATCCTGGTCAACAACGCCGGCGTGACCAAGGACAACCTCTTCATGCGCATGAAGGACGAGGAGTGGGACACGGTCATCGCCGTGAACCTCACCGCCTCGTTCCGGCTCTCCCGCGCGGCCGTGAAGAACATGATGCGCCGGCGCTACGGCCGGATCATCAATATCGGGTCCGTGGTGGGCTCCACCGGCAATCCGGGGCAGGGGAACTATGCCGCGTCCAAGGCCGGCCTCATCGGCATGACGAAGGCGCTGGCGGCCGAGGTGGCGAGCCGCAGCATCACGGTGAACTGCGTGGCGCCGGGCTTCATCGAGTCGCCCATGACCGATGTGCTGAACGAGAAACAGCGCGAGGGAATCCTGGGCACGATCCCCATGGGCCGCCTCGGCCAGGGCGGGGAAATCGCCTCGGCGGTGGTTTATCTCGCGTCCACCGAAGCCGGCTACGTGACGGGTCACACCCTGCACGTGAATGGCGGAATGGCCATGTTCTAAAAGGGTTTGAGAGCCCTTTCGGAATTTGTCTGCAGAACCCGGCGGACCCCTCGCCAGAGCCGATAAGCTTGTGTTAAGCATGTGCTCGATTTGGTCGGAGGGGTTGACCAGCGCTCAAAAATGCGGCTTTGCACGGCGCAAGCCAGCCGCTCCAGCGTTGTCAGCCGGACAGCTGATCCAATTTTGATTTCTTGACCCGCCCAATCCTGAGGCGGCAGCCACTGAGGAAAGAACGATGAGTGACGTCGCTGATCGCGTGAAGAAGATCGTTGTCGAGCACCTGGGCGTTGAAGCCGACAAGGTCACCGACAATGCCAACTTCATCGACGACCTGGGCGCAGACAGCCTCGACACCGTCGAGCTCGTTATGGCGTTCGAAGAAGAGTTCAACGTCGAGATCCCGGACGACGCGGCTGAGACCATCGTGACGGTCGGCGACGCGATCAAGTTCCTCGAGAAGAACGCGGCCTAAGCGCCAAAGGGCGTCGGGTGAACCATCCGACGCCCGATTTCTATTCAATGGCAGGAAACATCATGCGGCGTGTTGTGGTCACGGGTCTTGGCATGGTCACCCCGCTCGGTTGCGGGGTCGAAAAGACTTGGTCTCGAATTCTGGATAGCCAAAGCGGCGCCAACAAGATCAGCGGTTTCCAAATCGACGATCTGGCCTGCCGGATCGCCTGCCAGATCCCCCTCGGCGATGGTTCCGACGGCACCTTCAATGCTGACCAGTGGATGGAGCCCAAGGAGCAGCGCAAGGTCGATCCCTTCATCGTCTATGCGATGGCGGCCGCCACGCAGGCCCTCGACGATGCCGGCTGGAAGCCCACCACCTACGAGGACCAATGCGCTTCCGGCGTGCTGATCGGCTCCGGCATCGGCGGCATCGGCGGCATCTATGAAGCGTCCCAAACCCTGATCGAGCGCGGCCCGCGCCGGGTCTCGCCCTTCTTCATTCCCGGTCGCCTCATCAATCTCGCGGGCGGTTACGTGTCCATCGAGCATGGCCTCAAGGGCCCGAACAACGCGGTCGTGACAGCCTGCTCCACCGGCTCGCACGCCATCGGCGACGCGGCCCGCCTCATCGCGCTCGGCGATGCGGACGTGATGGTAGCCGGCGGCACGGAATCCCCCATCAACCGCCTGTCGATCGCCGGTTTCGCGGCCTGCCGCGCTCTCTCGACCAATTTCAACGACGATCCGACCCGGGCGTCGCGCCCCTACGACAAGGACCGTGACGGCTTCGTTATGGGCGAAGGCGCGGGCATCGTGGTGCTGGAAGAATACGAGCACGCCAAGGCGCGCGGGGCCAAGATCTATGCCGAGGTCATCGGCTACGGCCTGTCGGGCGACGCCTACCACATCACCTCGCCGTCCGAGGACGGGGACGGGGCCTATCGCTGCATGTCCGCCGCCGTCAAGCGGGCGGGAATCTCGCCCTCCGAGATCGACTACATCAACGCCCACGGCACCTCCACGCCGCTCGGAGACGAGCTTGAGCTGAAGGCCGTGGAGCGAGTCGTCGGCAATGCGGCCGGCAAGCTCGCCATGTCGTCGACCAAGTCGGCCATCGGCCATTTGCTTGGAGCAGCCGGCTCCGTCGAGGCGATCTTCTCGATCCTGGCCATGCGCGACGGCATCGTGCCGCCAACGCTCAACCTCGACAATCCGTCCGTTGAAACCGCAATCGACCTCGTGCCGCACACCCCGAAGCGCAAAGAGGTCAACGTGGCCCTGTCGAACTCCTTCGGGTTCGGCGGCACCAATGCTTCTTTAATCTTCCGGCGGGTATCCTGATCCTGCGGTTACGCGTTACGGCTTTTCGCCATAATCCCGATTAGGGTGTCGAACGGACGGCATAACTGCCGATCGACACCAGAAAAGCAGCGTGATGTTCGGCAGAAAAAAACATACTCTCATGTCGTCGGTTGAAGCTCAGCAGGACGAGCAGCAGCCGCGTCTTTCTCCGAAGTCCCCAAGCGAGGCAATCAAGCCCATGGCGGCTCCGCCACCGCCGCCGCGAATTCGCCGCCGGCGTGGCGGCATGCTGTCGATCCTCAGCGGCCTCTTGACGCTCTTCATCGCTTTTGCCATTGCGGCCATTTTCGGCTTCGGCATGCTGAACAGCGAGGTGACTTCCAAGGGTCCGCTCCAGAACGACAAGGTCGTTCTGATCCCGAAGAATACCGGCACGGGCGAGATCGCCGGCATCCTCAAGCGCGAAGGAGTGATCGAACAGCCCCTGCTGTTCGAGATGTACTCCCTGATCAATCGTCAGCGCGGACAACTCAAGGCCGGCGAGTTCCTCTTCAAGGCCGGCACGAGCATCGACGAGGCCATCGACACCCTGGTGCAGGGCAAGGCGATTCTGCACTCCGTGACAGTGCCGGAGGGTCTGACGAGCGAGCAGATCGTCTCTCGGCTCTACGAGAACGAGATCCTGACCGGCGAGATTGCCGAAACCCCGCGGGAGGGCACGCTTCTTCCCGACACCTACAAGTTCGAGCGTGGCACCACGCGCCAGCAGATCGTCAACAACATGCAGGCGGCGCAGCGCCAGGCCCTTGCCCAGATTTGGCAGCGCCGGTCCCCCGAACTGCCGGTGAAAACCGCCCAGGAATTGGTGATTTTGGCCTCCGTGGTCGAGAAGGAGACCGGTCGTGCCGACGAGCGCACCCGGGTCGCAGGCGTCTTCATCAACCGCCTCATGAAGCGCATGAAGCTCCAGTCCGATCCTACGATCGTGTACGGCCTCGTCGGCGGCAAGGGCACCCTCGGCCGCGGAATCATGCGCAGCGAGATCGAAACCGCCACGCCCTACAACACCTACGTGATCGAAGGACTGCCTCCGGGTCCCATCGCCAATCCCGGCCGCGCGGCTCTCGAGGCGGTCGCGAATCCGTCGCGGACGAAGGACCTCTATTTCGTGGCCGATGGATCAGGCGGCCACGCTTTCGCCGAGACCTACGAACAGCATCAGCGCAACGTGGCGCGCTGGCGGCAGGTCGAGAAGACCCGAGCCACGACCGAAGCGCCGGACGCGGTGGATCGGGTCGAACCCGACAGCGAAGGTTCTGTTCCGCCCGGCACGTCGGGCGGCCTTGCGCCAGACCTGCGTGGTTCCACCGAGGTGGTGCGCGGAGGCCCGCGACAGGGGCGCGCCCGTGGCTTCGACGCCAGCGAGGGGACCGACAAGGATCCTCTCAAGAACAAGACGTTCGACCTGAGCACTCCCAAGAACGTTCCTGTCTTGCGTGAGCCGTAGAGCATCGGACGAGCGTACGGGGCTCATTTTGGGCCCACTCCAAGCTTTCGATCGGAACCAGCGCATCGTTGTACCCGCAACACTGGGTCCGCTTTCGCACGATCCTCCAGCAACCATCGCTGCTTGTGGCTGAGGCGGGCGGCCAGTATGGTCGCGCCAACTTTTCAGTGCCGAGGTTCAAGCGCATGGCTATTGCGAGCATGACCGGCTTCGCCCGCGAAGCCGGCGTTACGGGTCCCTATCAATGGGCCTGGGAGATCAAGACCGTGAACGGACGGGGCCTCGAGGTCCGCGTACGCACACCGTCCGGCCTCGATTCCGTCGGCGAGGAGGCACGCAGCCAGATCCTCAAGGCTTTCACCCGAGGGCAGGGGCAACTCAACCTCACGCTCGCCAAAGCCTCGTCTGCCCCGAAGCTGCGCGTCAACCAGGAGGTTCTGCACTCACTCATCGAGGCCGTCGGCAGCCTGACCCTGCCGGCCAATGTGCAGCCCGCTTCCCTTGATGGACTCCTGACCGTCCGCGGCGTGGTGGAACTCGATGACGATGCCGTCGATCCCGCGCAGGACCAGGCTCTCGTGGAGGCGCTCAAGGCCGGAATCCGCCCCTTGATCGATGATCTCAAGGCTGCACGGCGGGCCGAGGGGAAGGCATTGGCGGCCGTGCTTCTCCAGCACCTCGATTCCATCGCTCACCTCGTGGACGAAGCGGATGCCGCGCCGGCCCGCAAGCCCGACGCCATCCGGGCCCGGCTGGAGGCTCAGATCGACGAACTGCTGGAAGGGAAGAATGCGCTTGATCCTGCGCGCCTGCACCAGGAGGCAGTTCTGATCGCCGCCCGCGCCGACATCCGCGAAGAACTCGACCGGCTGCGCGCCCATGTGGAGGCGGCCCGGACGATGCTCCAGGATGGCGGCGCTGTCGGGAGGCGGCTCGATTTCCTGTCTCAGGAGCTCGGGCGCGAGGCCAACACCCTGTGCGCCAAGGCCAATGACGTATCCCTGTCGCGGATCGGGCTTGACCTGAAAGCCGTGATCGAACAGTTCCGCGAACAGGTTCAGAATGTGGAGTGATGGAGTTGAGTGCAGTGGAATTGAAGCGGCGTGGGCTCTTGCTGATCCTGTCGTCTCCGTCGGGGGCGGGCAAATCCACCCTGACGCGCAACCTCGTCCGCGAGGACCGGGGGATCCGCCTGTCGATCTCGGTCACGACCCGTCACAAACGTCCGTCCGAGATCAACGGCGTCCACTACAATTTCATGGAGAGCGTGCCCGATTTTGAGGAAATGCGGGACCGTGGCGATCTTCTCGAATGGGCGCAGGTGCACGGAAACTACTACGGCACCCCGCGCAAGCCCGTCGAACAGGCCCTCGCCCGGGGCGAAGACATGATGTTCGACATCGACTGGCAGGGCACAAAGCAAATCGTCGAGAAGATGCGCTCCGATGTGGTGAGCGTGTTCATCCTCCCGCCCTCCATGGCAGAGCTGAAGGCAAGGCTGGAGCGACGGGCCGAGGATACGCCCGAGGTCATCGCCCGCCGCCTGCGCAACGCGCGGGACGAGATCGCCCAGTGGCAGGCCTACGACTACGTTCTCATCAACGACGACCTCGACCGCACCTATGGCGACCTGAAGGCGATTCTGGCAGCCGAGCGCCTGCGCCGGGAACGGCAGGTCGAATTGGAGGGCTTCATCGACGGCCTCTTAGCAGTGCCGGCGGAATAGGACCGAACGGCTGCTCGAAGCATGCGCTCAATCGGCGAAGGCAGGCGTGCTATGACGCTTTGATGCGATCGAGGGCGTTGGCCAAAGCAACATAGCCCTCGACGGGCACGTTCTCGGCACGTGTGGTCTCTTCGAGGCCAGCGGCGGTGATCATCGCAGACGGGTCGGGCGTGACGGATTTGAGGCTCTGGCGCAGCATCTTGCGCCGCTGTCCAAAGGCCGCACGGGTAACCGCCTCGAGCGCGCCGATCCGGCAGGGCAGGGGCTCCGGCTTGGGCGTCAGGTGGACGATGCTCGACGTGATCTTGGGAGGCGGCACGAAGGCCGAGGGCGGCACGTCGAAGAGGATGCGCGCCTCCGTCCGCCAGCCACAGAGCACGCCCAGGCGGCCATAATCTTTCGGGTCGTTTTCGTCGGCGACAATGCGCTCCGCCACCTCGCGCTGGAACATTAGCGTGAGCGAGCTCCACCACGGCGGCCAGGCCTCGCCGGTGAGCCAGCCGGTCAGCAGGGCTGTGCCGACATTGTAGGGCAGGTTGGAGATGATCCGGGCCGTGCCCTCGCCGATCAAGGGCCTGGGATCGAACGCAAGGGCGTCCGCCTCGATGACCTCCAGCCGACTAGGATAGTGCGCGGCGATTTCCGCCAGCACCGGCATGCACCGGGCATCCCGCTCGATGGCGATCACCTTCCGGGCGCCAGCCGCCAGGATGGCGCGGGTCAGGCCGCCGGGGCCGGGGCCCACCTCGACCACAGTGGCGTCTTCGAGGGAGCCCGCCGAGCGGGCAATCCGGCTCGTGAGATTGAGGTCGAACAGAAAGTTCTGACCCAGCGATTTCCTGGCCATGAGCCCGTGGGTGCGAACAACGTCCCGCAGGGGCGGCAGATCGTCGATCTGGCTCATGGGCCGGCGTGCCCTGCGCCCAAGCGCGCCGCAAGCCTGAGCGCAGCCATCAGGCTGTCGGGCCGCGCAATGCCCTTTCCGGCAATGTCGAAGGCCGTGCCGTGGTCCGGCGACGTACGCACGAAGGGAAGGCCAAGGGTCACGTTGACCCCCTCGTCGAATGCGATGGTCTTGATCGGGATCAGCGCCTGATCGTGATACATAGCGAGCGCCGCATCATAGCGTCTGCGGGCGCGGGGGTGGAACATGGTGTCGGCAGGCAGCGGCCCTGAAGCGTCGATGCCCTCTGCACGCAAGGTCTCGATGGCTGGGGCGATGATGGTGCTGTCTTCGGACCCCATGGCTCCGTTTTCCCCGGCATGCGGATTGAGGCCGGCGAGGGCCAGGCGCGGATGAGGAATGCCGAACCGGTCCTTCAGTTCCCGCGCCACGATCCGAGCCGTCAGAACGATCAGCTCCGGGGTCAGGGCTGCGGGTACAGAGGACAACGGGATATGCACCGTGACCGGAACAACCGCCAGTTCTTCGCTCCATAGCATCATGACCGGGTGAGGGGGCGGGCCTCCCGGCTCCGCTGCCAGGGCCGCCAGAAACTCCGTATGGCCCGGATGGCGAAAGCCCGCCTCGTAGAGCACATGCTTTGCGATGGGATTGGTGACAAGCGCTGCGGCGCGGCCATCGCGGACCAGCTGCACGGCGGTCTCGATGGATTCGATCACGGAATGCGCATAGGCAGGATCGGGCTTGCCCGGGATAGCGGACACAGCAGCCTTAAGGGGAATGACCGGCAATGCCCGGTCGAAAACCGAGCGCGCCTCAGCCGGTTCGACCGAAGCGATGGGAACATCCCATCCTTGTGACTGTGCCACGCGACCGAGATGATCCGGATCGGAAACAACCGCGAAAGGCGGCAATGACACCTCGTTCCGTTTCAGCCAAGCGCTGAGGGTCAGCTCGGGACCGATCCCGCCGGGATCGCCCTGGGTCAGCAGGAGAGGGACCTCACAAGGACCCGTCACTGAGCCGAGACGCCCTCTTGCCCCGTGTCGGATCCACCGAGGTTCTGGTTGAACTCGACCTCACCGAGGGTGCGCAGCTCGAGGCGGAGCAGGACGGTATGGTTCCGGTCCCTTTCGCCCGACGTGACCGCAAGATCGCGCGGCGCCACCGAGTAGTTGATCGAGAAGGTCGTGCACTCGTCGATATATCCCAAGCCCAACGACATGGAGCTCACATAGGCAGAATCGGTGCCGTTATAGACCGCATTCACCGGATCGAGAGCGTACTGAGTAGCAAATGTATCGCGCGCCAGGAGGTAGCGGTCGAGATCGAGGAGGACGGAACCCGACACATACCAGTTCGGGGTTACGTTCCAGCGCGCGCTCGCCAGAATGCCTTCGCGACGGTGGTCGAAGCCCATCTGCGGCTGAGCCTCATAGCGGGCATAGGTGAGCGAGGTTGAGAATGGCAGGTAGGGGGCGAAGTTCGCCGTCAGGCCTGCCTCGATGCGATTGATCCCGAAATCCTCCTGGTCGAACCGCGCACGCGTCACGAAGGAGAAATTCGCGTTCGGGGCAATCTGGAACCGGCCCACATAATCGGACGCTCGGGAATCGAGCCCTGAATCCGGGCCGACATTGGCCAGGTCGCCCTGCCGGAAGGAGTTGCGCCCGGCGAGCTGGTAGGATTGGCCGAACAGCAGGTTCGCGTAGAAGCCGTCGGCACCCGTAACGGTGTATTGAAGGCCCACATTGGCCCGCACGCCGCCTTCGGCGCGGTCGTAGCCCGAGAACTTGTCCCAATCGAACAGCGAGGTGTCGTCGAACACGAGGCTTTGGGCGTCTTCGTTCGGCAGGTGGCCGATCCGGGTCTCGTTCGGACGGGCGATCACCTGCGCGATTGGCTCCAGGATCTGCGTGCCAGAGGTGCCGAGATCGGCCACGAACGGGAACCGGTATTCCAGGCCGATGGCCGGCATGGCGCGGAACATGTAGTCGTCGTCCCCGCCGAGGAAGTTCGCAAGCTCGATGTTCTGGTAGCCGTTGAAATCAGGAGCGATCCAGAATTGATCGGCGCGCAGATAGGCGAACGGCGTCCAGACCTGGCCCGCCGGATCCACGAATTCGCGCCGCCAGGACACGTTGACCGAGGCGCGGGAGGTGGAACCACTGATGCCGCGAACCAGGCACGAGCCACGCTGGAAGATCGCGCAGGTCTCATAGAGCCCAAAGAGATAGGTCTGCTGCTCCGGGATTTCCTGGAACTGTGCCGCTTCACGCGACAGGCTCGTCACGTTCACGTCGATGGAGAGTTCGCCGCCGAAGGCCTCGGGCGTGACGCGCTTGTTGTAGTCCAGCACCGGATGAACAACCGGCTGCTGCTTTTGCCAGTCGCTGGTCGAGAGGCCTTGGAAATAATAGCCTCGAACATCGAAGAACGAGCGATCGCCCTGGCCCTGCAGGAAGATGGTCGAAATCGATTCCTTGACGTAGAGCGAGCTGAGGCTTTCGCTGCGGATGCGATAGTTCGACAGGAACCACTTGTCGGACAGCAGCGCGATGTCCCAGCCCCATTTCCAGTGCTGGTTGATGTTGAACACGCCGGTCGATTCCAGCGAGCCGCGATGTTCGCGATCTCCTGCCCCATATGGGCCGGGTAGGAACGCGTCGGAATCTAGCTGCGAAATGCCCGCGGCGCGGATGTTGTAGGCGCCGGTTTCGAGGCGGTGCCGCCACTCGACTTGGCCCAGGAGGCCCTGCCGACTCAGGACGGTGGGCGACACGGTCAGGTCGTAGTTGGGAGCAATCGCCCAGAAGAACGGAACCTGCAGCCCGACGCCGAGGCTCGACGAATAGACGTAGCGCGGGGCAAGGAAGCCCGTCTTGCGCTTGACCGTCGGATCCGGCGTCCAGAAATATGGCATGTAGGCGACCGGAAGACCGAAGATCTCTACCGTCGCGTCTTCGTAGTAGATCGTCTGCTCGCTATTGTTGTGAATGATCTTGGCGGCCCTGACCTGCCACAGCGGAGGCCTCTCCGGATTGTCCTGGCAGGGCTCGCAGGCCGTGTAGGTGCCGCGTTCGAACGTTGTCGTTTCGCCTTCCGAACGCTCGGCGCGCGGCGACGAGAAGCGGGTGGTCAGCGGCCGGCCTTGGTCCACGCTGGTTTGAACTACCCGCAGGGAGTTGATGAAGCCGCTCTTGAAATCGTCCGTCAGCTCGAATCGGTCGCCGGTGACGATCGCGCCGCTCGCATCGGTCAGGCGCGCATTACCCTCGGCGTAGACCCGGCCGGTATTGCGGTCATAGGTGACCCGGTCGGCCTGAAGGGTCCGACCCTGATAGTTCATCTGAACGTCGCCGGAGGCCGCGATCGTGTTGGCGTCGTTGTTGTAAAGGATTTCCTTGGCGTCGACGAGAAGCCGATCCTGTCCCGAGCCGGCCTGAGCTTTGGCGCCGATCGATTCGTTAAGGGTTTGCGCAAGGGCAGGCACAGACCCGGCGGCACAAAGAAGCGCCACCGCGACCGCAGACATTGCGATCGTTGCCTTGACCCTTTCCATGCCCACTCCCCACCGAGCCCCGTGTCGAGAACGGTCAGCCGTCCTCTTGGTACAACAGGGCCAAAGTCCCTAACAAACTGCCTACTACAGCAGGAAACCAGGCAGCAACAACCGAACTGATGATTCCGGCTGCCCCAAGCTCTACCATTAGTTCCGTCGCGACATAAAGCATGAAGCCGGCGGCGACGCCACCCAGAACCATTGCCGCTACACCGCCAAATCGAAAGAATCTTAACGACACGGAGGCCGCGACGAAAACCATTGCAATGAAAAGCAATGGGCGGGCCAGGAGCACGTCGTAATGGAGCCGGTAGGCTGTGGTATTTATGTCAGCCTGCTCCATTCTTTCGATGGTTTGCTTGAGGTTCCAGAACGGAACCGCGTCAGGGGCGATGAAGCTCTGCTTCACCTGGGTCGGCTCGAGGCTGGAGGCGACCACGAAGCGGTCGTAGGAATGCGGCTCTTCGGTCGCACTGAGGACCCGGGCCTGGGCGAGTTCCCAGAAGCCCTCATGCAAGGTCGCTTCCTTGGCCTCGATTCGGTGCGAGAACGCGCCCGCGGGATCGAAGGCATAGACGGTCACCCCGGTGATCGTCGCGGTGTTGTTGATCGACCCTTCCGCGCGGAAGATGGCCTGCCCGTCCGTACTCTTCTGGCGGATCCAGATCGGCTTTTCGCTCTTTTGTGCGGACGTGCTGAAAACACGGGATTCCAGGTCGGAAGCGTGCTGCTTCAGCATGGCCGAGACCGGATTGTAGACCATGATCGACAGAAGCCCGATCGCAAGAGCCACGAAAAGCCCCGGCTGGAGGAACTGCCATGCGGAAATCCCGGCCGCCCGGGCAATCACCAGCTCGAGCTTGCGACTGAGCTGGAGGAGGGCCGCCATGCTGCCGAACAGGATAGCGAATGG
Organism: Microvirga aerophila; assembly: GCF_003332305.1. Classification (GTDB taxonomy): domain Bacteria; phylum Pseudomonadota; class Alphaproteobacteria; order Rhizobiales; family Beijerinckiaceae; genus Microvirga; species Microvirga aerophila. Next base: position 128,775 of record NZ_QOIO01000007.1, read on the forward strand.
CATGACCTGCTCAGCGATGGACGGTGTCCTGAACAGGGCGAGCTGAGCGATCACGCCCGGGGTCGCGCCCTCGGTGTCGCCGGCCCGGCGCATGAGTTCCACGAAATCGAGGGTGTAGATCAGGGTAAAAACGGTCGCGAAGACGAGAAAAATCGTCTTCAGGAACTGCCTGGAAAAATAACGCCCGAGCGTTGCGCCGATCAGCATGCTCAAGCCTTCTGAGAGTTCGAGGGACGGGACGGGAACGCGATGCGGCCTAACAGGGCGCCGGCCTTGGCCCTGATCGACCTGAGGGTCGCGCCTTGCAGGATCAGCATGAGGGAGATCGCGATCGCCAGGAGGGGAATGCCATAGACGGCGACGACCGCCGCCGGTGTTCGCACTACGGCGCTCGAGGCCGCGAAGCCGGCAATTCTCAGCACGATCACGCCAACGACCGCAGCCGCGATGGAGAGGCCGCGCCCTTGACGGGTCGTCCGCGGATCGCCCAGGGCCGCGAAGGCGATTGCCACCATGGCCAGGGGATAGAGCCACGACGAGAGCCTGTCATGCAATTCGGCCCTGAACCGGCCCGGCTGCATCTGGTAGAAAGTTTCGGCCTTGTCCGGAAAGATCAGCTGGGTCGTACTGCGCTCGCGCGGCTTGTAGGTGATTGTACTGTCCTCGTTGTTGAAGGCGTTCAGATCGACCGCGTAACGCTCGAAAGCCACGATCGAGGAGTCCCGACTGTTCGGCTCCTTTCTCTGAATGCTTCCCTTCTCGAGGACCAGATAGGCCTGCCCGTTGTTCTCGACGGTTTGGCCGCGCTCGGCCAGGTACACGACCACCTTGTCCTTGTTGCGCTGGTCTTCCATGAAGATCCCCAGCAGAGCGTCGCCCGACCGCTCCCGGTAATGGAACGTGATGCCGTTATCGAGGGTGATGAACTGGCCTTCCTTGGCCATGGTTGCGACGAAATCCGCGCGGATCTTCGTGACGAGATTGCGCATCTCCTGGAAGCTCGCCGGCATGACGTAAACGGTGATCATGCCCACCGCGAGGCACACGAAGGCCGCCAGGGTGAGGAACGGTCTCATGAGCCGCAACGGCCGCATTCCTGCGGCGCTCATGACGATCAGCTCGGAGTCGCTGTTCAGTTTGTTGAGCGCGTAAAGGGTCGCGATGAAGAGGGCGACCGGCGAGATGACGCTGATCAGTGCCGGCAGGGACAGACCCGTGACTGTCAGAAAGATGAGCACTGTCTGTCCCTTGCCGGTGAGGAGGTCCAGCTCGCGCAAGGCCTGCGTGACCCAGATGACCCCTGTCAGGGCGACGAGGCATGAGACGAAGGCCGTAAAGGCGTTTCTGAGGATGTAGCGTTCGAGAAGGGTCATGAAGCCTTTCGCCTTTGGGCATTCCGGCCCTGGGTACCTTGTCACATGAACACAGGCAAGGCCGGCCCGTTTGCCGCCAGCTTGAGAATATGCGCATCCGCGGTAAAGCCCGCGTGATCCGGCGTCTGATTTGCTGTATGTCACCAAGTCGCAGCCGGCGGAGCCGGCCACCTACAGCTCAATTGAGAGGGTTTCATGGCTGACAGCCTCAAGATCGATTTTCAGGCGCATGGCGCGGTCGGCGCAGGGGATCTCATTGTTTTCGTAGGCGAGAACCTCAAACCGACCCCTGCCGTCGCCAAGCAAATCGGCCCGAAGGCCGTCGACCTCATCGCCAAGGCAGCGGCCGCCGAGAACTTCAAGGGCAAGGCAAAGTCTACCATGAGCATTACGGCCCCGTCCGCCCTGCCGGTGGACCGGCTCGTCGTGATCGGCATGAGCGGCGAGAAGGAACAGTCCAAGATCGACTGGGCTCAAGTGGGCGGGATCGTCGCCGGCAGGGTGACCGGAAAGGCCGCGACGGCTGTCCTGGACATCCCAGGCGTTGACGTGACCCCTGAGGCGGTCTCGGACATGATCCTCGGGATCCACCTGCGCAGATACAGCTTCGACCGCTACAAGACCAAGAAGGACGAGAACGGTGGCAACGGACCGGTCCGGCTGACTCTTACCGTAGCCGACCCGGCAGCCGTCAAAAAGGCCGTCAAGGCGCGGGAAGGTGTCGCGACCGGGGTCATCATGGCCCGCGACCTCGTCAACGAGCCGCCGAACGTTCTCGGGCCCCGGGAATTCGCCGCCCGCGCCGAGGCCCTGAGCAAGGTAGGTGTGGAAATCGAGGTTCTCGACGAAAAGGCCATGCAGAAGCTGGGCATGCGGGCTCTTCTCGGCGTCGGGCAGGGCTCTGTCAGGGGAAGCCGCGTTGTGGTCATGCGCTGGAACGGCGGCAAGGCATCGGACAAGCCGGTCGCCTTTATCGGCAAGGGCGTGGTGTTCGATTCCGGCGGCATCTCCATCAAGCCCGGCGGCGGCATGGAGGACATGAAGGGCGATATGGCCGGAGCCGCCTGCGTGGTCGGCCTCATGTACGCTCTTGCCAGCCGCAAGGCCAAGGCGAACGTGGTAGGGGTGATCGGCCTCGTGGAGAACATGCCCGACGGCAACGCTCAGCGCCCCGGCGACATCGTCACCACCATGTCGGGCCAGACGATCGAGATCATCAACACGGACGCGGAAGGCCGCCTCGTGCTGGCCGACGTGCTCTGGTACGTGCAGGACCGGTTCAAGCCGAAATTCATGATCGATTTGGCGACCCTGACTGGCGCGATCCTGGTGGCGCTCGCGCAGGAATATGCGGGCCTCTTCTCCAACAACGACGAGCTGGCCCAGCGCATTACGGCCGCCGGTCAGGCGACCGGGGAGCGGGTCTGGCGCATGCCGATCGGGCCGGAATTCGACAAGATGATCGAATCGAAGTTCGCCGACATGAAGAACACCGGCGGCCGCCACGGGGGCTCCAGCACGGCGGCGGCGCTTCTCCAGCGCTTCGTGAACGACCTGCCTTGGGCCCACCTCGACATCGCCGGTACCGCAATGGGCTCGCCGCAGACCGATATCAACCGGGGCTGGAGCTCCGGCTGGGGTGTGCGCCTGCTCGACCGCCTGGTGCGTGACAACTACGAGACCCGCTGATGGAAGCCGGACAAGACTTGTCCGCCATTGTCCTCTGGCGCAGCGGAATGTGAGCGCCGATGGCGGAAGTCCTTTTCTATCACCTCCAGAACCAGCCTCTGGAAGCCGTTCTCCCGATGCTCCTGCAGAAGACGCTGGAGCGGGACTGGCGGGCAGTGGTCCAGGTCACGACCGAGGAGCGGCTCGCTGCCCTCGACGACCACCTCTGGACCTTTACGGATGAAAGCTTTCTGCCCCACGGCACGGATCGTGAGGCCCATGCGGCGGATCAGCCCATCTTGATCACGCTCGCCGGCCAGAACCCGAACGGAGCCTCCATCCGTTTTCTCGCGGAAGGCGCCGACCTGCCGGAGGATATCGCGGCCTATCAGCGGATCGCGATCCTGTTCGACGGCAACGACGTCCAGGCTCTCGCCCTTGCGCGCGATCAGTGGCGCAGAGTGAAGGAGGGCGGCCATGACGCGACCTATTGGCAGCAGGACGAGATGGGCCGCTGGCAGCGCAAAGCCTGAGGTCACCCGGATGTGACTTGGCACAGGCCGCTTGTGTCCCATTTGCTGGGGGCCATGAGGATGTCCACTATGATCCGGATCTCGCGTCTGTCTCTGCTCGCCGCACTGTGCCTATCCGTCACGATGCCCATTGGAGCGCAAGCTCAGGAGGCGAGGGGACGGGAGCAGGCAGCCGAGCGGCAGGAGCCGCGCCGTCCCTCTGAGCCGCAGCGCCTGCCGGCTGAATCCGTTACCCGTCACACCATTGAGCTCCCCGGCCGCACGATTCGCCTAACCGCGACTGCCGGAGCCCTGACCCTGACCGATCCTCAGGGAGCGCCGCAGGCCGAGATCGGATTCACGGCCTATGTCCGGGACGACACCGAAGCGGCCACGAGGCCTGTCACCTTTGCGGTGAATGGAGGGCCCGGAGCCTCCTCGGCCTATCTCAACCTTCTCGCCATCGGACCCTGGCGGCTCCCGCTGGATGGACCGGCCATTAGCCCGTCGGCTCCGCCGAACCTGGTCCCGAATGCCGAAACATGGCTCGATTTCACGGATCTGATTTTCATCGATCCTCCAGGAACGGGCTATAGCCGCGTCCTGGGCGGCGATCAGGTGCGGGAGCGCTTCTATTCGGTCCAGGGTGACATTGACGGTCTTGCGGCCGTCATCATGCGCTGGCTCAAGGAGAAGGATCGCCTTCGGTCCCCGAAGTTCTTCGCGGGCGAGAGCTATGGCGGGTTCCGGGGGCCGCTGCTGGCGCAGAAGCTTCAAAGCGATCAGGGCATCGGCTTCAGCGGGCTGGTTCTCGTCTCGCCGGTTCTGGATTTCGCCTGGATCGAGCATGACGCCAGCGAAGCCCTGGCCAATTCGGCGCGGCTTCCATCGCTTGCCGCCGCCGCCTTGGCCCGCAAGGGCCCGGTCACCCGGGAAGCGCTGCGCGACGTCGAGCGCTATGCATCGGGCGAGTATCTCGTCGATCTGATCAGAGGGCCACGGGACAGGGAGGCGGTGGAGCGGGTCAGCCGGCGAGTGGCCGAGCTGACAGGGCTCGATCCCCAGCTTACGCGACGTCTCGCCGGGCGCATCGACATGCGCACGGTGCAGAAGGAACTGCGACGCGACGAACAGCAGATCGTCAGCGCCTACGACACGGACGTGGCGACCGCCGATCCCAACCCGAATTCCAATACCGGTCGGTTCGAAGATTCGGTGCTCGACGCTATGACGGCGCCTCTCACCAGCGCCGTCATTCATCACCTGACCACGACGCTGAACTATAAGACGGAGGGGCGATACAATCTCCTCAACGGATCAGTGAACGGGGCGTGGCGCTGGGGCAACGGCCGACAGGCCCCGGAGAACCTGGAGGAGTTGCGGCAGGCCATGGCTCTCGACGGGAATCTGCAGGTTCTCGTCGTCCATGGTTTTACCGATCTGGTGACGCCCTATTACGCGTCTCAGCTTCTGATCGACCAGATGCCTGAGATCGGTCCCCAGCAGCGTTTGGCGCTCAAGGTTTACGAGGGCGGCCACATGTTCTATTCGCGCCAGGGATCGCGCCAGGCTTTCCGGGCCGACGCGCAGCGGCTCTATGAGGATGCCCTGCGGGCGCGGGCGACGGATAACAAGGATTGAACAGCATGCGTTTAGACGTCGTATCGGCTCTGGCTCTCGTGACGCTCGGACTGGCGGCCTGCAACAGCGGCCAGTCGGAAGCTCCGGTCGTCGCAACGGCTCCTCCCGTTGCGAGGCCGGCCGCACCCACGGGCCCGGTCATCGACGGCCCCACGCTCGGGCCGGACGGACGCTGCACGGTCACCGGCTTCGGCACCGCGACAACCATCGAGCCCGGCATCAGCGAGTGCGACCTCGTGCGCCTCAAAGGCAAGGCTGCCACGGACGTGCTGGTGGGCGAGAGCGGCAAGGGCCAGCGCGAGGTTCAGGTGCTCTATTCGGAGCCCGGCGGACGCGAGCTGTATTTTTTCGTCAACAACCGGCTCGACCGGATTGTGAGGCCTTAATCCCTTTTGTCGATGATTCTCTTCGGACTTGAAGAAAGGGCTGGCCGATGAGCCAGCCCTTGCGGTTTTTAGATCACGAGAAAGTCCGCGCCTGTCATCTTGAGGTTCTTGCTCAGGGTTGCGAACTGGATCTGGGCTTCAGCTCCGTCGCCGTCCGCGTCATAGAACAGAGCCCCTTTCTTACTGTCGTAGATGATCCGATCATCCGCATCGTGAGCGCCGGAGCCGGTGTGGAATGAGTCGACTGACAATTTCCCAGGCGCTAAAGACTTAAAGACCGCATCGTCCAGGCGAATAGTATCGTCCTTCACGTTGAAGTCCGTGACCTTGTCGAGGTTGGATTTTCTGCTCAGCTTCGTATTAAAAACGAAGGCGTCCTTCCCCTTGCCACCGGTCAAGATGTCGTTGCCGCCCAACCCCATAAGGGTATCGGCTTTGGTTGTGCCGATAATCTTGTCGGTGCCGCTGCCGCCAGCAATGCCGTCATATTCGATGAGGGAAAAGAGGCCGTTCGTGACGTCGACATCGTTCCATTCGCCGGCTTGCCCGAGGTTCCCTTTCGACTTGGGCCATGCCTCGAGCCCGATCGCCGCCCCATCCTGATCTTGGTAGTCGTCAGGTTCTGCACGGCCCCATTTGCTATATTTCAGCGAGCTGCCATCGGCCCAGTGCCACTGACCCTCTTCGGCAAAATCTGAGGCCCCAATCCAAACGTATTCTGCCCCTCCGCCGTCCGGTGCGATGTAGTGCTTGGACCAGCTCGCAGATTCCTTCATGAGAAAATTGAAAACAGCCGAATTCTCTCGTGCTGAGTCGATCTTTACGAGATGACCACCCTTGGCCTCGGCATTCGCTTCGGCGCTGAACCAGTCCAAAGCCTTAGTGACGACAAGATACGTGTGCCCACCGAAGTTGAGCTTTGCCATTTAAACCCCCAGTTTACCTATAGTAAGGCCGTGCTTACATACTGGGCTCGGGGCTTAGCAATGGGCTTCATGTGCGGATTGCGAGTTTGCAACATGAATGTTTTTTGCGGCTTGCCTCTGATGCTGAGGTTTTGTCACTGACCCGGGTGTGGAGCTGGGGCCACTAAGCTGTTGCCGTCTCGATCTCCTCGCTGAGCGCCAGCCATTCCTCCTCGACGGAGGCAAGCGTTTCGGCGGCTTCGGACCGCATTTTCGCCAATTCGGTAGCTTTAGCCGGGTCCTTCTGGAAAGCGGTTCCGTCGGCAAGCGCCGCATCCACCTTGCCGATCACGTCTGTGAGCTTCGCCATGCGGGCCTCAAGGCCTTCCAGCTTCTTGCGCAGGGGGGCGAGCGCGACCCGGCGTTCCGCTGCCGCCCGGCGCTCATCGGTCCGGGACGGGGAGGAGGGGCCTTGCGGTTTGTCGGAGCGCCGCTGCGGCTCAAGCTCTCCGGACAGGACGAGTTGGCGGTAATCGTCCATGTCCCCGTCGAAGGGCTTCACGGTGCTGCCGCCGACGACCCAGAGACGGTCGGCGCAGGCTTCGATGAGGAAGCGGTCGTGGCTCACGAGGATCACCGCGCCCGTATAGTCGTTGATCGCCTCCATCAGCGCGGTGCGGCTGTCGATGTCCAGGTGGTTGGTGGGCTCGTCGAGGATGAGCAGGTTGGGGCCGTTGAAGGCAGCCAGTCCCATGAGAAGCCGCGCCTTCTCGCCACCCGACAGGGACGAGACGGGCGTATCCGCCTTCGCGCCCGCAAAGCCGAACCGGGCCGCTCGTGCACGGACCTTCGCCACCGGGGTATCGGGCATCCGCGCCGCGACATGCTCATAGGCGGTGGCGCTCGGGTTGAGCTCGTCCACCTGATGCTGAGCGAAATAGGCCACGTCCATCTTGCCCGGCCTGCGGACGTCGCCCTTCAGCGGGGCAAGACGTCCGCCAAGGAGCTTGCAGAAGGTCGATTTGCCGTTGCCGTTCGCCCCGAGGAGCGCAATCCGATCATCCGGCTGAATCGTCAGGTTCAGCCGGTCGAGGACGACCCTGTCTCCGTAGCCGACGGCCGCGCTCTCGACCGCAATCAACGGTGGCGCAAGCGGTCGCTCCGGTCCCGGCAGGTCGAAGGGCAGGACATCATCCTCGACGATGGTGGCGATGGGCTCCAGCTTCGCCAGCCGCTTGACCCGGGACTGCGCCTGACGGGCCTTCGAGGCTTTGGCCTTGAAGCGGTCAACGAAAGCCTGGAGGTGTTTTCGCTCCGCCTCCTGCTTGGCCTGCATCTTGGCCGTCAGCTCGCGCTTCTCCGCATACTGCTTGGCAAACGACGTGTAGCCCCCGCGATAGATCGTGAGCTTTCCTCGGTCGAGATGCAGGATGTGGTTGACGCAGGTGTCGAGCAGTTCCCTGTCGTGGCTGATGACCAGCACCGTGTGGGGGTAGCGGTCGAGGTACTCGTAGAGCCAGAGCGTGCCTTCGAGGTCGAGGTAGTTGGTCGGCTCGTCGAGAAGCAGAAGATCGGGTTCGGCGAAGAGCACCGCCGCCAGGGCCACGCGCATTCGCCAACCGCCGGAGAACGATGAGCAGGGCCGGTTCTGCGCCTCTGCGTCGAAGCCGAGGCCGTGCAGGATGGCGGCCGCTCGCGCCGGAGCGGAATGCGCGCCGATATCGGTCAGGCGCGTCTCGATCTCGGCCCGGCGAAAGCCATCGGCGGTCTCGGCTTCCGCCAACAGCGCTGCCCGCTCCTTGTCAGCTGCCAGCACGACCTCGACCAGGGTCTCCGGACCGCCGGGCGCTTCCTGGGCGACCGCGCCGATCCGCATGCCGCGGGGCAGGGCAATGTCGCCTGTTTCCGGCGAAACCTCGCCCTGGATGATCCGGAAGAGGGTTGTCTTGCCGGCGCCGTTGCGCCCGACGAGACCGACTTTGCTGCCTGTCGGCAGGGCGAAAGTGGCCCGATCGAGAATGATCCGGTCTGCGATGCGATAGGTCAGGTCGTTGACGTGAAGCATGGTGCCTTTTGGCTTCTGAGGCGGTCCCTGGCAAGAAGGATGTTCGTCTCTCGCGGGGCATGCGTGGATGACGCAGATCCCCAGGTCCCGGTGACCTGCGAGCATGTCGAACCCTGCGGTTCGATGAATGGGCGCTCCCAGCCGTGACGCATTTGTCATCCCAACTGATCGTGACAGTCTGAGGATCGGCTTGTGGTTGGGCACGCGAGGTGAGGCCCGATTAGCCCCGGCCCGCAGGGATCGTAAAAATCCATCCTTTATTCCCCGCATGAAGGTGGGGCTCGAGATTGGTTCCTGCTTCCCTTTTACAGGGGAGTGGGCGACAATTTGCAGCAAGCTTGACCGTAAATGTAATAATGTTATATTAAGACGGCAGTGGGAGAATGAAAATGTCGCGACTGTCCGGCGTTTTGCTCTTCAAGGGGCTGCCGATCGATCTGGCTCCCTACGAGGCCCGATCGAAATGGCGGCGCTTCGATCCGGAAGAGATCCTGGTCGATTTCGACGAACTCTCGACCGACGTCTATTTCCTCCTGGCTGGTGATGTGCGCGTTCTCATGCGCACGGCGGCCGGCAAGGAGGTCATCCTCGACGAGATGCGTCCCGGCGAGCTTTTCGGCGAGCTTGCCGCCATGGACGGGATCAAGCGCTCGGCCAACGTGACCGCGCTCACGCGGGGCGAAACCTGCGTCATGCCGGCTTCCGTGTTCCGCGAGATCGTCTTTTCCTATCGCGACGTGGCCGACCGGCTGTTCTGCCTCATGTCGTCACGCATCCGCGAACTCAATGCCCGCTTCATGGAGCAGACGGTCCTCGACCTGCGGCACCGGCTCTACTCGGAGCTGCTGCGGCTCTCCAGCCCGCGCGGCGAGAGAATCGGCGAACGGGTCATTACGCCTCCACCCTTCCATCACATCATGGCGGCGCGCATCGGCTGCCGACGCGAGCAGGTGACCCGGGAATTCACCATGATGTCTCAGGAGGGCCTGATCGAGCGCACGAGAGGAGCCCTCATTCTGCGTCAGCCCGACATCCTTCAGGCCCGCGTAGCGGAAGCCATGCGCGAGGAAGCCTGAGCTCAGCGCCCGTCCGCCGGCCCATAGGCCGCGAAGAAGACCCGGATGGCGTTCTCCACCGTGCGGGTGATCTGCTCCTTCGTGGGCGGCTCGCCAACCGCAAAGAGCAGACGCCGCACCAAGGCCGATCCGCACAGGTCGAGAAAATGCTGGGCCGCCACCTCCGTGTCGGAGATGGTCAGGCGGCCGGCTTTCGTTTGGGCGTCCAGATAGGCCTTGAGCCGGGCAATGCCCTGGCACGGTCCGGCCTCGTAGAAGGCCTGGCCCAGGCGCGGGAATTTCTCCGCCGCGCCGATGACCATCCTGACCGAGGAGATGTGCTCCGGCGTGCCCATGCGGGCCAGATAGGTATGGCCGAGCCTGGTCAACGCGGCGCGCACGTCCGGATCATCCGGGTCGAGCTTGAAGAGCACCTCCGCCAGACCGCGTTTCTCCTCGATCGTCAGAGCCTCGAACAGCTTTTCCTTACTGTCGAAATAGACATAGAGGGTGCCCTTCGAGACGCCTGCGACCTTAGCGATCTCGCCCATGCTTGCGCCATCGAAGCCGTGTGCGAGGAACACCTGCCGGGCGCCATTCAGAATTTGCCCGCGCTTGGTGCAGTCGGCACACCCTTCCGTCGAGGAGGCCGAGGTCTGCGTGCGAGCGATATCAGCTATGTCGCTCATGTGCGTTTCGTCACCTTTCAGTCATTGACCGAACCGTTCAGTCAACTCATATAGGCTACATAGTGATCATAGAGCAACGCGGCAAGGAAGCGACTGAACTTTGCAGTCGGACACTTCATCACGCGGGCAGAGGGTGCAGATGGCTTACCGGGAAGAGTTCAGTCGAGGCAGCGGCGACGGGGCTGCGCCTGTCCTGGAAAACAACACGCCGGATCCGACCGTGGAGCAGCCAGCCGTGGATGCTCGGCAGGCTGCGGAGCCCAACGCCAATAGAAAGATCGGCAAGAAGCCGATCATTCTGGCCGTTCTTGCGGCCGCGCTGGGCTTCGGCGGTTATGAGGGCCACCAGTGGTGGACGAATGGCCGCTTCATGGTGTCGACCGACGACGCCTATGTTCAAGCGGACATCACGGTTCTTTCCGCCAAGGTGTCCGGCTACGTGACGTCTCTTGCGGTATCCAACAACCAGAGCGTCAAAGCCGGCGACCTGATCGCCAAGATCGACGACGGCGATTATCGCTTCGCTCTGCAGTCCGCCAAGGACAAGCTCGCCACCCAATCGAGCACCGTGGCGCGCATTGGCCGCCAGATTGAAGCTGGCAAGGCGTCGGCCGCCCAGGCCGAGGCTCAGGTCGCCGCCGCGCGGGCGGATGCCGAGCGCGCCGAGGCCGACTACAACCGCCAGCTTCAACTCTCCCGTTCGGACTATACCAGCAAGGCCACGCTCGAGAACGCCAAGGCAGCGCGGGACCGCGCCGACGCGAACGTAAGAAGCGCCCAGGCGGCCCAGGCGGCCGCGGCGGCGAATGTGGAGGTTCTGTCGGCCCAGCGGACGGAGGCCCAGCGCGTGGTGGCCGAGCTTCAGACGACCGTCGAGAAGGCGGAGCGTGATCTCTCGTTTACGGAGATCCGGGCGCCCTTCGACGGCGTGATCGGCAACAAGGCGGCCGAGGTCGGCACCTTCGTCCAGCCCGGTGCCCGTCTTGCGGCCCTCGTCCCGCTCACCAGCGTGCATGTGGACGCCAACTTCAAGGAAACCCAGCTCGCTTCCCTGAAGCCCGGACAGCAGGTTCATATCGAGGTGGATGCCTTCCCGGATACCGACATCGTCGGAACCGTGGAGAGCGTCGCACCAGCCTCGGGCGCGGTCTTCAGCCTGCTGCCGCCCGAGAATGCCACCGGCAATTTCACCAAGATCGTCCAGCGTGTTCCCGTGCGGGTCACCGTCAGCGAGGAGATCGCCCAGAAGGGGCTTCTGCGTCCCGGCCTGTCGGTGGTGGTCAGCGTGGACACGCGCACCGAGGCCGCACCAGCAAAGACGGCCCAGCGCTAAAAGGTTTAAAGCATCATGGCCGCTTCAGCCGCCATCACGAGCAAGCCTGCAGGCTCTGCGCCCGCAGCGGCGTCCGCGCCGCTCGACCGGCGCAGGACGTTCGCGTTCTTCTGCATGGTCTTCGGCATGTTCATGGCGATCCTGGACATCCAGATCGTCTCGGCGTCGCTCGCCGAAATTCAGGCCGGCCTTTCGGCATCGTCGGACGAAATCTCATGGGTGCAGACGAGTTACCTGATCGCCGAAGTGATCATGATCCCGCTGTCCGGGACGCTCTCGCGCGTGCTCTCCACGCGCTGGATGTTCGTGATTGCTTCAGGCGGCTTCACGCTCATGAGCTTCATGTGCGCCACATCGACCTCCATCGAGGAAATGATCGTCTGGCGCGCGCTCCAGGGCTTCATCGGCGGCGGCATGATCCCGACAGTCTTCGCCTCAGCCTTCACGATCTTCCCGCCGGAGAAGCGCCCCGTCATCTCGCCGATCATCGGCCTCGTGGCGACGCTAGCGCCCACTGTCGGCCCCACCATCGGTGGCTATCTGACCGACCTGTTCTCCTGGCACTGGCTGTTCCTCGTGAACATCGTGCCCGGCATCTTCGTGACGATCTCGACCTATCTGCTGGTCGATTTCGACGAGCCTGACTGGAGCCTGTTCAAAACCTTCGACTGGGCGGGCCTCGGCTTCATGGCGGTGTTCCTCGGCAGCCTTGAGTTCGTCCTGGAGGAGGGGCCGATCAACGATTGGTTCCAGGACGAACTCGTCCTGATCCTGACGGTGACGTGCGTTGCCACCGCCATCGGGTTCTTCTACCGCGTCCTGACCGCCAAGTACCCGATCGTGGATCTGCGGGCATTTTCCGACCGCAACTTCATGGCGGGCTCGGCCTTCAGTTTCGTCATGGGCATCGGCCTCTACGGCCTGACCTATCTCTACCCGGTTTATCTCGGACGCGTGCGCGGCTACTCGTCCCTACAGATCGGCGAGACCATGTTCGTGTCAGGCGCGTGCATGTTCCTGATGGCGCCTGTGGCCGGCATCCTGTCGCGCAAGCTCGATCCCCGCGTCATGATGGCGATTGGCTTCGCGTCCTTCGCGTTCGGCACATGGCTGATTACGGGACTGACCAAGGACTGGGACTTCTGGGAGCTGTTCGTGCCCCAGATCTTCCGCGGCGTCGGGCTGATGATCTGCATGGTGCCGATCAACAACATCGCGCTGGGCACCTTGCCGCCGGAGCGGATCAAGAACGCATCGGGCCTCTATAACCTGACCCGGAATCTCGGTGGCGCGGTGGGACTGGCGCTCATCAACACGATCCTAAACGACCGTACGGATCTCCATCTCCAGCGGCTGCGGGAGAGCGTGAACTGGGCCCGCTCGTCGGCGGTCGAAACCCTCAACACGATGACTATGGGCTTCCAGAGCCTCGGCTCCGATGCCGGTCAGGCAGCCCTTAAGACCATCTCCAACATGGTCCGACGAGAGGCTCTGGTCATGTCCTTCGCCGACGTGTTCCTGTTGTTGACGTTCCTGTTCCTGGCGCTGATCCTGGCACTGCCGTTCATCCGCAAGCCGCGCGCTGCTCCGGCCGGAGGGGGCGGGGGGCACTAGTGCAATGATCCCAAAAGTGGTTTCCACCTTTGGGGTCCACCCTATGCCCAACTTTGGAAGCGGCACACCCGACGACACGCTAGTGAGAGCTCGATCCTCGATTGACCCCGGCCTCGACGGAGGTCGCTTGCATCGCCTTCTGGATGCTGCTGCGCAGCGCAGAGATGTCGTAGGGTTTGCGCAGGATCGGGAAGCCTTCGTCCATGGCCGTTTGAGTGACATTGCTGTAGCCCGTGGTCAGAAGGATGGGCAGGCCGGCATCTTGTTCTTTGATGGACCGGGCCAGATCAACGCCGTTCAGAAGCCCCGGCATGACGATATCGCTGAACACGAGATCGAACCGACTGCCTTTGCCCAGGAGCGCGAGAGCCGCGTGAGGATCGGCCGCATGAGTGACCCGATAGCCGAGTTCCTCCAGATTTGAATGAGTAACCTCGGCGATCTCCAGGTTGTCCTCCACGAAGAGAATGTGTCCGATTCCGTCACGACGCGGCATAGCGGCTTCGGACGCTGTTGCTTCGACCGCGCTCTCCTGCGTCCGGGGCAGGTAGAGGGTGATGACTGTGCCTCGCCCAGGTTCGCTGACAGCCGTTGCGGTCCCGCCCGATTGTCTTGCGAATCCGTATACTTGGCTCAATCCGAGACCGGTGCCCTTGCCGACTTCCTTGGTCGTGAAGAACGGTTCGAACACATGCGGCAGAAGATCCGCGGGTATTCCTTCGCCCGTGTCGCTCAGGCTCACGGCGACGAATTCGCCGCTGATGCCGATGATGCCTGGATCGGTCAGGTTGACGTTCTGAGCCGCGATCGTCAGCCGTCCGCCGTTTGGCATGGCGTCACGCGCATTGACGGCGATGTTGAGAACGGCAAGCTCGAGCTCGCTCAAATCTGCCTTGATGTTCCATAGGCCATCCGCGAGCTTCAGGTCGATGGCAATATCTCCACGCAGAGACGATCTGAGCATATCCTGCAGATCCGGCAGCCGATGGGACAGATCGACGGCGGTGGGCTCGTGGGTTTGCCGGCGGGAGAAGGAAAGGAGCTGGCGAGTCAGGCTCGCTCCGCGGGTTGCGGCATTCTCGATAGCGTCGAGCGACCGCTTCTGGCGGTCGCTGACCGGGTGCCGCCGCATGCGATCGACGTTGCCTTTCACCACCATCAGCAGGTTGTTGAAATCATGGGCTATGCCGCCCGTGAGTTGGCCAACCGTTTCCAGCCGTTGCGCCTGCTTGAGGGCGGCCTCGGCGATTTCCCGCCGGTCGACCTCCATATAAAAGCCGCGGGTGCGCCGGAGGGCATAAAGACTGAGGCCAAAGAGGACAAAGGTGGCCGGGATGCCGAAGGCGAGATGCCCTCTCATGCTCGACCACCACGCACGCCAGATCGCCCCCGTCTCGACCCCGACCTGGACATAGACCGGATAGCCCAGAATCCGGCGATAGCCGATGCGGCGCTCGATGCCGTCGATCTGCGAGACGCTGGTAAAAACCCCCGCCTCAGGCTGGCTCCGAATGGCCTGTGCGAAGCTGCTTTGGGCATTCAGGCGAAGCGGTTCGCTACCGCGTGACGGGTAGCGCGCCAGAAAACTGCCGTCGGCACGGACAAGCCTGAATGAATCCGCGATGCCTCGCGAGATCCTGGCGTAGAAGTCTCGGAAGTGCTCCGGCAGGACCGAGATGGCTATCACCCCGTTGAACGCGCCATCTGGGCTCAACCGACGTTGGCTGACGACGAAAAACCGAGTGTTGCCGATCCGCGCCGTAATCGGCTCCCCGATATAGGTTTGTCCTGCGCTTTCCTTTTGGACGCGGAAGTAGTCGCGGTCAGAGTTGTTGAGCTGGCGCGGAACGGGAAAAATCGTGCTGGAGACGAGGGGATGGCCATCCCGGTCGAATGCCCAAATCGCCTCCACCTGCGGAAGAGCATTTTGGGTCTGCTTGAGGCGGCGCTGGAAGCGCGCCTCCTCGGCACGGATCCCCTCGTCGGAGACACCATGAAACACTTCGTTCACTTCGGCGATGGTGCGTTCGATGGTCTGGAACGCCTTGAGCGTATGCTCCTGGAGAACATCCAGCGCCCGGTCGATCCGTTCTTTGGACTGAGTATAGATGAGGTGGTAGTTGGTCCAAGCGGTGTAGGCGAAGAAAAGAGCCGGCCCGACCAAACTTGTGACAACCAGTACCTGGAGAGGCAGAAAGAAGTTTTTGCCTCTTGGCTTTGCACGCGGCACGAGTGAAGCCCTTTTACGCTGACGGGATGCTTCGCCAGTCTGGACGACAAGCTGAAGCTTGGCGGGAGAAAACTCAACCGTGCCTAACGGACGAAATGCAGATTAGTTCCTGCCAGGCGCGCGAGCGTCGATCGCAGGTCCGTTTGCACGATACCTTACCGTTAGGGAACTGCCTGAGATGTTTAGGTTTTAGACGGTTGTTCTCGGGGCGCGGACATCCTAGGTTGCCGCCTTCACTTCTCCGTACAGGTTGGAAGCACTAACATCTTGCCTCGCCCCCCGAAATTCGCCTCCGTAGGAGCCGTCCGCCGCTCCTTCGCCCCCTGGGCCGACCCTGACGCCAAGCCGCTCATCCGCTTCGAGAACGTCACCAAGCGCTTCGGGGATGCCATTGCGGTCAACGACCTGTCGCTGGACGTCTTCGAAGGCGAGTTCTTTTGCCTCCTCGGGCCCTCCGGTTGCGGGAAGACCACCCTCATGCGGATGCTGGCGGGCTTCGAGCATCCGAGCGAGGGCCGGATCACGCTCGCGGGACAAAGCCTGGCTGGGGTGCCGCCCTATCGCAGGCCCGTGAACATGATGTTCCAGTCCTACGCCCTGTTCCCGCACATGAGCGTCGAGAAGAACATTGCCTTCGGGCTTAAGCAGGACGGTCTGCCGAAGGATGAGATTGCGGCGCGGGTCGGCGAAATGTTGCGCCTGGTCCAGCTGGAGCGTCTCGCCAAACGCTATTCGAGCCAGCTTTCCGGCGGCCAGCGCCAACGGGTGGCGCTGGCGCGAGCACTGGCCAAGAAGCCCAAGGTGCTGCTCCTCGACGAGCCCCTCGGCGCCCTCGACAAGAAGCTGCGCGAGGAGACCCAGTTCGAGCTGATGGACATCCAGCACGAGCTCGGCATGACCTTTGTGGTCGTCACCCACGACCAGGAGGAGGCCATGACCATGGCCGATCGCATCGCGGTCATGGACCATGGTCGCATCGTTCAGGTGGCGACGCCGGGCGGGATCTATGAGCAGCCCAAGACCCGTTTCATTGCGGAATTCGTCGGCGACGTGAATATTCTGGAGGGCAACGTGCTCGGCCAGGAGAACGGCCTCTGGCACGTGCAGACCCCCTCCGCCGAGGCTCCTCTCACCATCGACGATCCGGACGAGGTGCTTCACTCCGGGCAGGCCGTCGCCATCGCCGTGCGCCCGGAAAAGATGGTGATTCAGCGAAACCCGCCAGGTCCTGGAGCCGTCAACGTGCTCACTGGCGAGGTGTGGGACATCGGCTATCTCGGTGACTGGACGGTCTATCGGGTTAAGCTCGCCTCGGGAGCCATCCTGCGGGTGACGCTGGCCAACAGGTCCCGGTTCGTGGAGAGCCCCATCGACTGGGATGACCAGGTTTATGTCACCTTCGCGCCGGATGCGGCCGTGATCTTGGCGGAATAAGTCATGACCCGGCGCCCCTTTGCGAGAAGGCTGACGGACGGCCTCGTGCCGGTCATCCCCTATCTCTGGCTCGGCATCTTCTTCCTGGTGCCGTTCCTGATTGTCCTCAAGATCAGCCTCTCGGACCCGGCCGTGGCCCAGCCGCCCTACAAGCCGGTCTTCGAGTTGAGCGACATCGTGAGCTTCTTCCAGGGCCTGGACCTGGAGAACTTCGAGGTTCTGGCAGGCGACGACCTCTATCTCAGCGCGACGCTCTCATCGGTGCGGATCGCGGCGCTCTCAACGGTCCTCCTGCTCCTCGTGGGCTTTCCCATCGCCTACGGGATTGCAAGGGCGCCGGCACGGCATAGGCCGCTGCTCGTCGCCCTCGTGATCCTGCCGTTCTGGACCAGCTTCCTAATCCGCATCTATGCCTGGATCGCGATCCTGAAGCCCGAGGGGCTGCTCAACCAGGCGCTTACCGAACTGGGTGTGATCACGGATCCCGTCCATATCCTGAACACCGAAACCGCGGTCTATATCGGTATCGTCTACGCGTATCTGCCGTTCATGGTGCTGCCGCTCTACGCGTCCCTCGAGAAGATGGACGATACGCTCCTCGAAGCAGCTCTCGATCTCGGATCGACCCCGTGGCGCGCGTTCTGGACGATCACGGTGCCGCTCTCAATGCCGGGGATTATCGCCGGCTCGCTACTGTGCTTCATCCCGGCTGTCGGCGAATTCGTCATTCCGGATCTGCTCGGCGGGTCCGAGACCTTGATGATCGGGCGTCAGCTCTGGAGCGAGTTCTTCTCCAACCGGGATTGGCCGTTGGCGTCCGCCGTCGCGATCCTGCTTCTTATCATTCTCGTTGCCCCCATCGTGGTCTATCGCGATGTGGAAGCCCGCCGGGTGGAGACGCAGCGATGACGCGCCGCCTGAGCCTCTTCAACGTGACGTCCCTGGTGATCGGCTTCGCGTTCCTGTACCTGCCGATCCTGCTGCTCGTGGTCTATTCCTTCAACGCGTCGCGCCTCGTGACGGTGTGGGGCGGATTCTCGACCCAATGGTATGGCGCGCTGTTTCGCAACGAGGCGCTGATGGAGGCGGCGTGGGTGACCTTGCGCATCGCACTCCTCTCCGCGAGCCTGGCCACCGTCCTCGGCACGCTCGCAGCCTTGGCGCTTACCCGCTACGGGCGCTTTACAGGCCGCACGCTGTTCACCGGCATGGTCTATGCGCCGATGGTCATGCCCGAGGTGATCACGGGTTTATCGCTGCTTTTGTTCTTCGTGGCCATCGGCCTCGACCGTGGGTTCTGGACCATCACGCTCGCCCATACCACGCTCACCATGTGTTTCGTCACAGTGGTGGTGCAGTCGCGCCTGATGACCTTCGACCGGTCCTTGGAGGAGGCCGCCATGGACCTCGGCGCGCCGCCTCTACGCACGTTCTTTTCCGTGACGCTGCCGCTGATTGCGCCGTCCATCGTGGCCGGGTTCCTGCTCGCCTTCACCCTGTCCTTGGACGATCTGGTGATTGCGAGCTTCAACACGGGCCCCGGAGCAACCACCCTGCCGATCCGGATCTACAGCCAGGTGCGCCTCGGCCTGTCGCCGGAGATCAATGCCGCTTCGACCATCCTCATCGGAATCGTCACGCTCGGTGTCGTCTCAGCCACTGTGCTGAGCAAGCGCTCGCTTCTGCGTTCGCAACGGAACGCTCACTGAGCGTTCACGATGGGCTGCAGAGAGGATTGCGGCAGGCGGTCGGGCCCGAAAAGGGGCTTTGCGGCTCCCGATCGCTGGATCAGCGATCGGGCATCCGGCGTCACGGTCACGTTGTCCCAGCCTCCGTTGACGTCGAACAGGATCGACGGGGAGGGGTTCTGAGCCGGGGCGGATACATCCGCCTTGAGGTTCAGGGTCCGGTCCACCAGGGAAACCTGACCCGCCAGGGTGGTGAGCAGGCTTGGCGAGGCCAGGCGGGCATCGGCAATCTCGCCCACTCCGTTTTTCACCAGAATCTGTGCCTGAGCCTGATCGAACGGTGTCCGTCCGCCTCTCCAGTTGAGGGAAGCCAGGAGCGGACGCTTCTCCAGCCTGCGAAGCGCATCGTCCAGGGCAAGGCCGATGAGTTCGCCTTCCTGGATGGTGATGGTCGAGCGCCCCTGGGCCCGGCGCATCATTTCGGCCGGGGTCTCGCCCGTTCCCTCCAGGAGAAACTGCCCCTGGGCTCGTCCGGTAATCCAACGGGCCTCTCCCATGAAGCCCAGGAAGGCCGCCATGTCCACCCCATCGAAGGTGCCCTGGCTCCTGAACTCGGCTACCCCTTCGCGGGTCGCGACGGACAGTCGGCCCTTGAGGGTGCCCTGATGCAGGTCTGCCCGCCCGATTGAGGCCTCGATCGAGCCTGGCCGCACGAGGACGCTGGCCGCCATGTTCTCGACGCGAACGCGGCCGAGATGGGCCGTTGTGGCGGAGAGGCGAAGGTCGAGATCCTTACCGGTGACCGGGTCGAGCTCGATCCCTTCCTCGCTCCAGGCGCCGGATGCGACACGGGCCTGGCTGAACGGTCTGAAGAAATTCGACAGATCCAAACTCTCAGCCGCCAGCGTGCCCGTGATGACGGGCCTCTCGCCATCTAGGCGAATGGCCATGGTTCCCTCGAGCTGGTCCGTTCCGAGGGTCACGGCGACCGACGGCCAGGTCACCCGGCGGCGATTGAGGGAGACGTCACCCTTGATCGATAGCGCCTGCACCAACGAGCCGAGCGGCAGCTTGATGCCGCTCCAGCGCGTGAAATTCCGGACCGAAGTGGCGTGGATCTGGCTATCGCCGGTAATCCGGGCGTCTCTGCCAAGTTGGGCCTCCCCAGTGAGGGCAAGCCAACCGGTCGGAGCCGACAGGACCAGCGAGACAGGGCTCAACTGCTCGGAGGCCAGGAGATCCGGACGGAAGGAAGCCTGTTCGATGGTGATCGTTTCCCCATGCCATGAAGCGGAGCCCGCAATGGACAGAGGAGTGCCCGGGCCGCTCCACTGAACGAGCGCATTCACCTTGTCCAGGCTCGCGTCATCGACGTCGACCATGGTCAGGGACGACGACGTCAGGATCAGGCGCGTGGCCGGGGAGGCCGCAGCGGGATCTACCAGCAGCTTGGCCCAGTCCTGGGAGCGGAAGGCCTCCTGGGAGGTCTCGATTCTGGTATCGCTGAGGGTGATTTCCTTCAGCTCGATCCGGCCGATGAACAGCGGCAGAAGGTGCAGCTCGCCCCTTAAGATACCGCCTTTCACCTTCGCGGTTTCACGGGGAAAGGCGAGATTCACGTCTTCGAACTTGACGCGCGGCGTCGGCAGGATCGCAAACGTGCTGCGGCCTCTCACTTCGAGATCGAGACCGTAATGGTATTTCAGGTGCTCTGCCACGCTGCGCGAGAGACCGCTGCCCGAAAGCGTCCAGGGAGCGGCAGCCGCCCCGAGGACGGCGAGCGCGATCAACGCGATGAGAAAGACGACGCGGCGGGACATGAAGCGAATCGAGACCTTAGAACGCGCCTTGCCGGCGGTGGTGGAGGTGGGCCTCGGAAGCAATCCGGCGCCACAGTTGGAGGATTCCATATATTCATACGAAGGGATTGTCTAAATTGAGGCTAGGTTGCAGGGTGACGGAAGACCGCGCCGAAGCGGTGCGACATCAGGGACGGCGTCAAGAGAGGGGTTAATGGACAAGGTTTACAAGGATGCAGGTTCGGCCATGGCCGGGCTCGTCAAGGACGGGATGACCATCATGGCCGGCG
>NZ_QOIO01000070.1 GCF_003332305.1 Microvirga aerophila
CTGGGTAACGAAGACATCGATTTTGCGGAGCAGGTGGCCGGCGGGAACGCGCTCTTCCAGATGAAACGAGTAGAAGAACTGCGCTTGGTCGTTCTGCTGACGCCCCATCATCGCTGCGTCTCCCCACAAATCCTGAGGAGAGCGGAATCATGCCCTTCGCGCCGACACAACCGAGTTCTTCAACAGCATCGACCCGGTGCGGACATTCCTCTCATTACCCGAAGCCAGACGCATTCCAGGAGTTATCTGGCCGCGCCCGTGCTGAATGTCGTCTTGGCAGTCAGGCTCCGGCGGCAGCTTATTCCGCCTAGACCCCTCAGAAAAGCGTTGAGACATGGACTTTAGTTGTATATGCCGGAGGGTCTGTTCATATAATAGTATTAATAAGCGCCCCGAGCGCTGCTAACGCCGAAGAGCAACGACAAATTTCTGGGAGAGAACGCATGAAGGCCCGTCAACTTCTGACGACTATTGGCATGGCCGCTCTGATGCTTGGATCTGGAGCCGCGTACGCACAAGACAAGCTGACCGTCGGTTTCTCACAGGTTGGATCCGAGTCGGGTTGGCGGGCGGCCGAGACCAAGGTTTCAAAAATCGAGGCCGAGAAGCGGGGCGTGGATCTGAAGATCTCCGACGCGCAGCAGAAGCAGGAAAATCAAATTCGCGCCGTGCGGTCGTTCATCGCGCAGGGTGTCGACGCCATCTTCATCGCGCCCGTCGTCTCCACCGGATGGGATGCCGTGCTGAAGGAGGCCAAGGAGGCCAAGGTTCCGGTGGTCCTGCTCGACCGCTCCATCGAGACGAAGGACGACTCGCTCTATCTCACCGCCGTGACCTCCGACACGGTCTACGAAGGCAAAGTCGCCGGCGAGTGGCTTGCCAAGGAAACCGGCGGCAAGTGCAACATCGTCGAGTTGCAGGGAACCGTAGGCTCGAGCCCGGCGATCAATCGTAAGAAAGGCTTCGATCAGGTCGTTGCGGCCAATCCGGGCATGAAGATCGTCCGCACCCAGTCCGGCGACTTCACCCGCACCAAGGGCAAGGAAGTCATGGAGAGCTTCATCAAGGCCGAGGGCGGCGGCAAGAACATCTGCGCCGTCTATGCGCATAACGACGATATGGCGATCGGCGCCATCCAGGCCATCAAGGAAGCGGGCCTGAAGCCGGGCAAGGACATCAAGATCGTGTCCATTGATGCCGTGCCCGACATCTTCAAGGCGATGGCCGACGGCGAAGCCAACGTAACGGTCGAGTTGACCCCCAACATGGCCGGCCCGGCCTTTGACGCGCTCATCGCGTACAAGAAAGACGGCAAGCAGCCGCCGAAGTGGATCCAGACGGAGTCCAAGGTTTACACACCCGAGACTGCGAAGGCCGAGTACGAAAAGCGCAAGGATCTCTACTGACATCCGGGCGCCGAGCCGGCAGGAGGCGGCGGATTCCGCCTGCTGCCGGTCAATCCCGCCGGGATCCGGCGGTTTTGCGTATGGGCCGGCGAGGGCGTGATGCAGCCACGAAAAGAACGATCCGAGCTTCTTGCAATCAGAGGCCTGACGAAGGGCTTCCCGGGCGTATTGGCGCTCGATCATGTCGATTTCACCCTGCAGGCAGGCGAAATCCACGGCCTGCTGGGCGAGAACGGCGCCGGCAAATCGACCCTGATCAAGGTGCTGACAGGCGTGTTTAAGCGTGATGCCGGCACCGTCAGCCTGGACGGACATCAGATCGCAGCGCGGGACCCGGCCGATGCGCTATCGCTCGGGATCGGCACGGTCTACCAGGAGGTGAATCTTCTGCCGAACTTGTCGGTGGCGGAGAACCTCTTCATCGGGCGCCAGCCCCATCGCTTCGGCCTTGTGCGCACGGGTGAGATGCGCCGTCGCGCGTCCGAGCTTCTGGCAGGCTACGGCCTCAGCATCGATGTCGCCAATCCCCTGGGCAGCTATTCCGTGGCCGTTCAGCAGATCGTCGCCATCGCCCGCGCGGTAGATCTCTCTGCCAAAGTGCTGATTCTCGACGAGCCAACGGCAAGCCTAGATGCCCGAGAAGTCGAGACGCTCTTCGGCATCCTGAGGGTCCTGAAGAGCCGCGGAATCGGCATTGTGTTCGTCACTCACTTTCTCGACCAGGTCTATGCCGTTTGCGACCGCATCACGGTACTGCGCAACGGGCGCCTCGTCGGATCCCGTCCGATCGTCGAACTGCCGAGGATCGAACTCGTATCCATGATGCTGGGGCGGGAACTGGCCGAAGAAGCCCTGCATCGCAACCAACGCCCCGCCGTGAATGGAGAGCCGCTCGTCGCGTTCAAAAACTACGGCAAGCGCCGCTACCTCGAGCCGTTCGATCTTTCAATCCGCGCCGGCGAAGTCGTGGGACTTGCCGGACTCCTCGGTTCCGGCCGCACCGAAACGGCCAAGCTCGTTTTTGGTGCAGAGCGGGCGGAAACGGGCCAAGCTTTCGTGGACGGCAAGCCTGTCCGAATTGCCTCGCCGCGCGATGGCGCGCGCCTGCGGTTCGGCTTCACCCCCGAGGAGCGCAAGACAGAGGGCATCGTCGCGGAACTGTCGGTCCGCGAGAACATCATCCTTGCTCTTCAGGCGCAACGCGGATGGCTGCACAAGATCCCGAAATCCAAGCAGGATGAAATCGCCAACCGCTTCGTCAAGCTTCTCGACATCCGTACACCCGACGTAGAAAAACCCATCGGACTTCTTTCAGGGGGCAACCAGCAGAAGGCGCTGCTTGCCCGCTGGCTTGCCACCGAGCCACGCTTTCTCATCCTCGACGAGCCGACGCGCGGCATCGACGTGGGAGCCCATGCGGAGATCATCCGGCTGATCGAACGCCTGTGCGAGGACGGTCTCGCACTCCTGGTCGTCTCGTCGGAGCTGGACGAGATCGCCTCCTACAGCGACCGCGTGGTCGTGCTGCGTGATCGGCGGCATGTGCGGGAGCTCTCCGGACCCGAGGTGAACCCCGATACCATCATGACAACCATCGCGAGCCACTGAATGAGCAGCCTGATCCAAGCCAGTGCTCCGCGCACGCTGCCGAAAGGGCTTCCACAAATTGCGGCGCTCCTAATTGTTTTTTTCGTCAACTGGCTTGTCTTTCGCGACTTCTTCGCCTTGCGCCTTCAGGACGGCCGTCTCTTCGGAAGTATCATCGACGTGCTGAACCGGGGGGCGCCGGTTGCGATCGTGGCGCTGGGAATGACCCTTGTCATCGCTACACGCGGGATTGATCTCTCGGTCGGCGCCGTGATGGCGATTGCGGGCGCCACAGCGGCTGCGTTGACGGCGCAGGACTATCCGCTTCCCGTCGCGCTCGCGGCGGCGGTGGGAGTTGGCCTGCTTTGCGGCTTGTGGAACGGCTTTCTCGTCGCGGTGCTCGAAATTCAGCCTTTTGTCGCAACCCTGATCCTGATGGTAGCGGGGCGCGGTTTCGCGCAGCTCATCACCGAGGGGCAGATCATCACCTTCGTGAGTGAAGGTTTCGCCGGCATCGGCAGCGGCTCCTTCCTCATGCTGCCGATGCCGGTGGTGATCGCCCTTGCGATGCTGCTTATCATGCATCTCGTGACCCGTTACACCGCGCTCGGGCTCTTCATCGAGGCCGTCGGAGCCAATGTCCGCTCCAGCGCCTATGCAGGCGTCGGCACGAAGGCCGTCACCATCGCGGTCTACATGTGGTGCAGCCTGTGCGCGGCCGTCGCGGGCCTGATCGTCACGGCAGACATCCGTGGGGCCGATGCCAACAACGCCGGTCTGTGGCTCGAGCTCGATGCGATCCTTGCCGTCGTCATCGGCGGCACCTCGCTTTTCGGGGGGCGTTTCAGCCTCGGCTTGGCGGTCGTCGGCGCTCTCATCATTCAAGCCATGAACACCGGCATCCTGCTGAGCGGCTTCCAGCCAGAATACAACCTTATCGTGAAGGCCGTCGTGGTCCTCTTCGTGCTCCTAGCCCAGTCACCCATTCTATCCGCCGTTCGCGCCGTCTGGAGGGCGAAGGCATGATAAGGCGCCACCTTCCGGTTCTCATCACGCTCGCCGTCTTCATCGTCGGCTACCTGATCTGTCTGGCGCAGTTTCCGAGCTTCGCGTCCACTCGCGTGGTCGGCAATCTCCTGACCGACAATGCCTTTCTCGGTATCGCGGCGGTGGGCATGACGTTCGTGATCCTGTCCGGTGGCATAGACCTATCGGTCGGGTCAGTCATAGCCTTCACCGGCGTATTCCTGGCGGTTGCCATCGAGCAGTATGGCGTCAATCCTTATCTAGCCTTCATTCTCGTTCTCGGCATCGCCGCAACGTTCGGCGCAGGGATGGGCTTCCTGATCCATACCTTCCAGATCCCGGCCTTCATCGTGACGCTGGCTGGAATGTTCCTGGCACGGGGCCTATGCTTTGTGCTCACCACGGATTCGATCCCGATCAACGCGCCCGTCTATGGCGAGATCGGGGGGATTGCCCTTGCGCTTCCGGGCGGAGGACGCCTGACCTTCATCGCCATTGTGATGCTGGTCACGGTCGCGGCTGGCATCGTCCTGACTCATTTCACCCGCTTTGGCACCAATGTCTATGCACTCGGCGGCAACAAGACCTCGGCCGAACTGATGGGCATACCCGTCGGGAGCACGACGATCCAGATCTATATGTTATCGAGTTCCCTGGCAGCTCTGGCCGGAATAGTCTTTTCTTTCTACACATCCGCAGGCTACTCGCTCGCCGCGACCGGAGTCGAACTCGATACGATTGCGGCAGTCGTCATTGGCGGTACCCTGCTGACCGGAGGCTATGGAACGATCGTCGGTACTTTGGTCGGCGTTCTGATTCAGGGCCTTATCCAGACATACATCACCTTCGAGGGCACCTTGAGCTCCTGGTGGACCAAAATTGCGATTGGCGCTCTCCTGTTCGCATTCATTGTCCTCCAACGGGGCCTATCGGCAGCGTCGCTCCGGTCGAGGTAAGGTCATACAAGAGAACAGTCGAAGGCAGGGCCACATCATCAAGGCGGAGAGCGACCAGCTCACAGACGCGCAGCTTGCTGTCGAGTGCGAAGTTGAACAACGCCAAATCCTGAATGCGGTGCGCCACTTGGAGCCTGACCTGAATGGACGAGATCTCTTTGGCCTTCAGAGGCGGTTTCGGGCCGATCAGCTTGCCCTGGTTTCATGGTGTAGTGGTTCGGCGAGTATGGCCAGTGGTACTGTCTTGCATTGCAGTGCTCCTGAAACGAAGGCCCCCGCAATGAACCTCGGCTGTCCTGCCGACAAAACCCAAACTGAGCATATTTCCTAAGGTCTTCGTCAGCTTACCAATGTAAGCCGGACGTCCCATTCTTTGCATCAATTTCCTTCTCCTGACCCAGTCGGATCTCTGGTGCCAACACGGATCAGGAACCAACCAGAGTACCAGGTACGGCTCAATGGGCTGTGAAAGTGCAGAGCTGTTATCGTTGATTTTCGAACTGCATCCGTCCCTCTGACCCGGAGTTACTTAGGGTGCCGCCCAAGGGGCTTGCTCTTTGCCAAAGCTCTCTTCGAGAAAATCAAGGAAGGTCCGGACTCGGATATGGGTCAAACGTCGATGTAAATAGAGAGCATGGATCGGCTCCTCCTCGTCATTCTGGTACTCTCGGAGCAATGGCACGAGTGAACCTTTCCTAAGGTCATCGCCGATATGGAACTCAGCGAGGCGGACGATCCCAATTCCCAGGCGCGCCAAGTCGAGAAGCATTTCACCATGATTAGAGGAGATGTTCCCACTCACCGTAATGCGCGTTGTGTTTCTGGTTTCTCCGTCAATCACCGGCCACTCACGAAAAGGGATTTCAGGCGTGAAGTTCAGGCAGTTGTGATCCTTGAGGTCAGCCGGCGTCACTGGGGTGCCATGAGCCGCAAGGTATGAGGGAGCAGCGCAGATCACCCAGCGGCTCGTGCCAAGCTTCCGTCCGATGAGAGCTGAATCGACAAGCGCGCCGCTCTGGATCGAGATGTCGATTTTCTGTTCGATAAAATTGGGTGTTTCGTTGCTGAGGAGAAATTCGACATGAAGATCCGGATAGCGGGCAAGGAATGCCGGCATCCGGGGAGCAAGCTGATAGCGCGCGAAAGCAGGAAGCGAGTGGATGCGCAAGGTGCCTTTGACGGACGTCGAACTGCGCGCCGAAGCGATTTCCATCTCTGTCTCTTCAAGCGCTTCAAGCGCGCGCAACGCCCCAGCCCGGAAAACCTCGCCGTCGGTCGTGAGGCGGACGATCCGCGACGACCGCGCGAACAGACGAGTGCCGAGGCGCTCTTCAATGCGGCTGATCAGCTTGCTAACCGTCGAGGGGTTAAGGGCAAGATCTCGTGCTGCTCCGGAGAAACTTCCCGTCTCGACAACGCGCAGAAAGACCGTAAGTTCGCGAAAGCGATCCAATGCTCCACCTGTGAACTGTATTCACAGCACCTCTGATAGCTCAGGATATGGACACTGCAAAGCAAGATGCGCGAGGCTGATCCATGTTCATGCCGAACCCGGGGCAGGGCCGCGTTGCAATATTTCAAGCGGCCTTGTGTCAAGGTTAGGACGGAATCTCTCAAGAGCTGCCCGTGAGAGGCGCTCGGCCATAAGGGCACATGGAGGAAACCTGGAATGTCTTTGATTTCATACCTAACGACGATCCGGTTCGACTTCGGAGCCTTGGCCGGACTGGGAGATGACCTGCGGGAGCTCGGGATCAAAGCGCCGCTGATCATTGCCGACGAAGGGATTGCGAGAGCGGGCCTCGTCGATCGTCTCAAGGCTGTGTTGCTGGTAGGGCAGGACGTGCCTGTTTTCACGGGAACGCCAACGAACCCGACCGAGGGTGCTGTTCTGGCGGCGCTGGAGCTTTATCAGTCGGCTGGCTGCGACGGACTGATCGCAATCGGAGGCGGTTCACCCATCGATCTGGCCAAGGGGGTAGCTCTCCTCTCCACCCATGAAGGACCACTTGAGCAATATGCGGCAATCCTGGGCGGGATCCCGAAGATCACGCCCGCGGTGGCGCCCTTGATCGCCATCCCAACAACGGCTGGTACCGGCAGCGAGGTCGGGCGAGCGGCCCTGATCACCTTAGAGGATGGCCGCAAGCTCGGGTTCATCTCGCCCTACCTCATTCCCAAGCAGGCCGTATGCGATCCTGAACTCACGCTCGCTCTGCCGCCAGCTCTGACGGCTGCCACAGGCATGGATGCCATCACGCACTGCATCGAGACCTATCTCAGCCCGCGCAATAACCCGCCAGCCGAGGCGATTGCGCTCGACGGCTTGGTTCGCGCCGTCACCCATATCGAGCGGGCTGTGAACCAAGGGTCTGACCGTCAGGCTCGATACGAGATGCTCATGGCTGCGCTCGAAGGCGGATTGACGTTCCAGAAGGGCTTGGGAGCCGTCCATGCGCTCTCGCACCCTCTCGGCGGATTGAAGCAGGTCTCCTTGCATCACGGCACACTGAATGCCGTGCTGCTCCCGTATGTGCTGGAGTTCAACGAGGGGTACTCGGGAGCGAAGTACGACACGATCCGCCACAGGCTTGGATTGAAGCCGGATGAGAGCCTGGCAGACTACATCCGCAGCCTGAATGCGCGGCTCGGCATGCCTGCAACGCTCGCCGAGATGAGTGTGCCGCGGGAGAGCTTCCCGGCTATCGCGAAGAGCGCAAGGGAGGATCACTCCTCCGCGACCAATCCTCGTCCGGCGAGCGTAGAGGATTACCGCGCTATTCTCGAGGCGGCCTATGCGGGCGAGCCTCTCCGGCTGAGTGCCTGAGGCGTTCCGATACACAACGTGAAAGCCAGGTGAGAAGGACGCCATCAATCTTCCACCTGAATGCAAAGCACCTGATCAAGCTGAAGTGCCCAAGCTTGATCAACATGCAGAGGGTTCACAAGGGAAGGAATGATCCATGAAGAGACGTGACCTATTGAAGGGCGGCCTTAGGGCGACCACGCTTGCCTCCGCCGCCGTGATCGGCTCCACCTCCGCCGGAGCGCAGGATGCGGGCCAGACTCGGATTTCCTGGCGCATGACGTCCAGCTATCCGAGGTCGCTCGACGCAGTCTACAGCGCGGGCGAAACTTTCATCAAGGTGCTGTCCGAGATCACGAAGGGTCGAATTCAGATCCAGCATCTAGCTGCGGGCGAAATTGTTCCCGGCCTCCAGGCTCTCGACGCCGTTCAGAATGGCACAGTTGAATGTTGCGACACGGCGCCTTACTACTATGTCGGCAAGGACCCGACCTTTGCCTTCGCGGCGGCTGTTCCCTTCGGTTTGTCCACGCGCCAGCAGAACGCATGGTTCTTCGAAGGCGGCGGTCTGGATCTGCTCAACAACGAGCTGTTCGCGAAGTACAACGTATTTGGTTTGCCTATCGGCAATACGACCGCACAAATGGCAGGCTGGTTCAGGAAAGAGATCAATACCGTTGACGACCTGAAGGGCCTTAAGATGCGCATCGGCGGCCTCGCCGGACAAGTGCTAGCCAAGCTTGGCGTTGTGCCTCAGCAGATTGCAGCAGGCGATATCTATCCGGCTCTTGAGCGCGGCACGATCGATGCTGCAGAGTGGGTCGGCCCCTACGACGACGAGAAGCTCGGCTTCAACAAGGTTGCTCCCTATTACTACTATCCCGGTTGGTGGGAGGGCTCATCGGCGATCTTCCTTCTCATCAACAAGGGCAAGTGGGATGCGCTCAGCCCTGAAGACAAGGCCCTGATGACAGCAGCGGCGCACCAAGCCAACACAGTTACCATTGCCAAGTACGACCAACTTAATCCTGGTGCGATCCGTCGTCTCGTTGCGGCCGGTGTGCAACTGAAAGCGTTCCCGGCTCCGGTGATGGACGCCTGCCTCAAGGCAGCAGGCGAGGTCTACGCCGAGATCTCCGCTCAAAACCCGTTGTTCAAGCGCATTCACGACCACATGATGGCCTATCGCAGTGAACAGTACCTCTGGCAGCAGGTCACCGAATATACCTATGAGACCTACATGATCCGCGCCCGCGCCCGCGGAGGCTAGTGCCCGCGGATCGGCTCAAACGAAGAGAGAAGGGGCGGACCTTATTCACAGGAAGGCCATCCGTATTCCTTTCTCGGCACGATGTTTGCGCCGACGCAGGATCGCGACGACCCGGGCATGGGGTTCACCCACAAGCCCGGCGACATCGTCACCATTGCGGCGCCGAAGCTCGGAGCGCTGGTCAACCGCATGAAGACCAGCTCCGAGTGCGAGCCTTGGACCTTCGGCCTTCGCGCCTTCATGGCCAATCTGGCCCAGCGTGGCCTCCTCACATCAAACCCGGAGCGGTGATCATGAACATACAGGCCAAGAACTTCATCGGCGGCGAGTGGGTTGTTGCCTCTGAGGGGGCATCCGACATCAACCCATCCAATACGGGCGACGTGGTGGGCGAGTTCGCCCGCGCCTCGGCGGCCGAGGCCGAGGCGGCGATCGCCGCGGCCTATGACGCCTTCCCGGCCTGGTCGCGCTCCTCGATCCAGCTGCGCCATGACATCCTCAAGAAGGTCGGCGACGAGATCATCGCCCGAAAGGACGAGCTGGGCCGCCTGCTCTCGCGCGAGGAGGGCAAGACGCTGCCCGAGGGCGTCGGCGAGGTGGTGCGCGCCGGCCAGATCTTTCAGTTCTTCGCCGGCGAATGCCTGCGCCTGGCCGGCGACAAGCTGCCTTCGGTGCGGCCCGGCGTGGAGGTCGAGATCACCCGCGAGCCGGTGGGCGTGGTCGGTCTGATCACCCCCTGGAACTTCCCCATCGCCATTCCGGCCTGGAAGATCGCCCCGGCGCTCGCCTACGGCAACACGGTGGTGTTCAAGCCGGCCGAGCTCGTGCCGGCCTCCGCGCATGCGCTCTCCGAGATCATCATCCGGGCCGGCGTGCCCGAGGGTGTGTTCAACCTGGTCATGGGCCGGGGCTCCGTGGTGGGCGAGGCGATGCTGCAGAGCCCCAAGGTCTCGGCCATCTCGTTCACCGGCTCGGTGCCTACCGGACGGCGGGTGGCGCAAAGCTGCATCACGGCCGATCCCATGAAGAAGCTGCAGCTCGAGATGGGCGGCAAGAACCCGCTCGTGGTTCTCGATGACGCCGACATGAGCGTGGCGGTGGAATGTGCCGTCAATGGGGCGTTCTTCTCCACCGGCCAGCGCTGCACCGCGTCCTCCCGCATCATCGTCACCGAGGGCATCCACGACCGCTTTGTCCAGGCGGTGAGCGAGCGCCTGCGGACGCTGGTGGTGGACGATGCGCTCAAAGCCGGCACGCAGATCGGTCCGGTGGTGGACCAGAACCAGCTCGACCAGGACCTGAAGTACATCCGCCTCGGCCAGGAGGAGGGCGCCAAGCTGGTGGCGGGCGGCGAGCTCTTGAGCCGGGAAACGCCGGGCTTTTATCTGGCGCCGGCCTTGTTCACCGAGGTGGACAACAAGATGCGGATCGCCCGGGAGGAGATCTTCGGCCCGGTGGCGACGGTGACGCGGGCGCGGGATTATGACGAGGCGCTGGAGATCGCCAATGACACGCCGTTCGGGCTCTCGGCCGGGATCTGCACCACGAGCCTCAAATATGCCGGTCATTTCCGGCGCAATGTGGAGGCCGGAATGGTGATGGTGAACCTGCCGACCGCCGGTGTGGACTACCACGTGCCGTTCGGCGGCCGGAAGGGCTCCAGCTACGGCCCGCGCGAGCAGGGACGTTACGCGCAGGAGTTCTACACCACGGTCAAGACCGCCTACAGCTTCGACGGCAACGGACCTTACGTGCCAAAGACAAAAGGCAGCGAATAATGCAAAAGCCTCTTGCGATTTAGGGATGCGAAGTGTCCATAGGGTTGCTGCAGAGAAGGTAAGGCCCCCTGCATAAGCCTCGCACTCATCCACTTTAGGTTGGTTGATTACGTCCGCAAGTGGCATGAGGCAGACCTTAGCCTTATCCTGCAATGGGGCTGTGAGACTACCTTCACGTGACCTCACTTGAGGGCTCCGATTGACCCAAAGGCGACGTTCGAGAGGCCTGTGGGCGGCAACGGGAGCCGTCGTGCCGCCACAGGCGTCCGCAGATGGGATTCATCAATCTGCTCGAACTCCTCCCACTGCTGCTCGACACTCTGCGGCGCTCTGCCATTTTGGATCCTCGTCTTCGGCTACCCACATTGTCGTAATGGGTGTGCTCTCGGCCGAACCCCTTTCGAACCGCTCAGCCAATCAAAATACCGAGCGGACGGTCACTTTGCCCCGACCGAAGCTTTGGCGGCCCAAGCGTGTGCTCGTCACACCTGCCGCTCTGGAGTGGGAGCACGGCCACGCCATGCTCGCCCGCGCCGAAGCCCTGGGCTGTGAGGTCGTGCGCCTGAAGGCGAACCGCCTCGTGGGCTTGGCAGACGAGGATCCAAGGCGCACCTATGGGGATGCCAAGAGCACGCTTGCGATCGTTGTCGCTCCGCCTACCAAACTGCGCTTGCAGCCCATTCCGCCAAGTGCGGATTGGCGGCTGGATCTGGCGGAGGGCTGCCCGGCTCATTGTCAGTACTGCTACCTAGCCGGCAGCCTCAGCGGTCCACCGGTCACGCGGGCCTATGCCAATCTCCCGGAGATTTTGAGCGCCGCCGAGCGTCACCTCGATCGTGGGTCAGTCACCTCACGCTCTGCCAAGCGCCGGTACGAGGGCACCACGTTCGAAGCGTCCTGTTACACTGATCCGCTCGGCATCGAGCACCTGACCGGCTCCCTCGCCGAGACCATCCGCTACTTCGGGCAGCTCGATGCTGCCGTTCAATTGCGTTTTACCACCAAGTTCGATGCCGTGGAGCCGCTTCTCACCCTCGACCATAACAGGCGCACGCGCATGCGCGTGTCCGTCAACGCCCTGTCGCTCATGCGCTTTGAGGGTGGGACGTCAGGCCTCCTGGCCCGCCTGCAGGCTGCGCGCCGGATGACGGAGGCGGGCTACCGCATTGGCCTCACGATTGCACCCATTATGCCGGTGGAGGGCTGGCGGGAGCAGTATCGGGCGCTGCTCGACCTCGCCGCCACGACCCTTGGCGAAGGTCCTGGGGCAGACCTCGCCATCGAGTTGATCACGCACCGCTTCACGAATGGAACAAAAGAGGTTCTGACCAGCTGGTATCCGGGTTCGAGCCTCGACATGGACGAGGCCACACGGGCTCCGAAGCGCACGAAGTACGGCTCTCTCAAGTATGTCTATGAGCCCGAGGTGATGGAGCAGATGCGCGAGTTCTTCATGGTCGAGCTGCCCGTCCGGCTTCCTGAGGCGCAGGTGCTGTACTGGACGTAATATCCTCGAATGGCTGAGGATGGTCGCACAATCAAATCGTCTTGGCTGCAATTTCCGGGTTCCGCGCAGGCTAGGTGCGTTTTGCAGTTGGCACGGCGAGCGGGCGGAACCTCATCACCTTTCTGACGTCTCAGCGACGAGGGCTCAACAGGATGTCTTTGGCTTCGTTCACTCGGGCCGCGAGATACGTCGATCCACCCTGATCGGGGTGAAGTTTCTTCATCAAAGTACGATGTGCTTTCCGAATGTCGTCGGGGCTGGCGCCAGTCTGCAATCCTAAGATCTTGTAGGCTTCGTCTTCCGTCATTTTACCTGATCTTGAGGTAGCATCCTGCCGGTCATGCGCATTGTCCTGAGCTGTTTCGCGCCACTGAGGGAAGCGACGGTCGAGATACGCCACCAGGAGCCGGACGCCCTCTGGATCTCCTGTGCGGCATTCTGCCAAAAGCTGCTGGAGGCTCGCCGCGTCGAGTGAGTTGAGCCGCTGCCCCGCCAGGGAGCCGGCCAGCACAGAACCATCCATTTCACCTGTATCATGGTCGAGCTCCATTTCGATCATGATCGAACGCACCCGCGAGACGCTGCCGGAGGTTTGCGGCTTGCGCCCCTGCAAGCCTGGAAGCTTCAGACTGCTCCACCCGAGGAGCCAGATTCCGAGACTGCCCAGGGCGAGGGCCATGTCAATGCGCCCCCGCAGGCCCAGCAGCACCGCTGCACCCATGGCCAGAATGCCGCCAGACACCCGGACAGCCTTGGCGATAGCGGTCGTGTCGGCGCGTGCGAACAGGTTCACGAGCGCCCATAGCAAGGCGACGGCCGCGATCCCGTACAACACGGTCATGGCTCGCGCCTCGTCATTGCTGTCAGGAGGCGCCGAGCCTGCTCACTTTGGGGAGCAAGGTGCGTAAGGCCTTCGGTACCACCGGCCGCATAGGCCGCTGCCGCGCGCAAGAGTTCTGTAAGCGCTTGTGGTGCACTGGCATCGAAGCGGGCGTAGGCTCCTCCTGTCAGGCGGGCGATCTCCTGGAAGGCTCGTGCTGCGTCGGGATCCTGGCCCTCATGGAACATGAACGCCTTGACCCCGAGTAATCCAAGTTCGCCTGCAAGGCTGCACAGATGATCGATCGGTTCCTCAATGGCGTCTCCCACATAGATAAACGCCTTGAGAGGTGTCTGGCTCGCTGTACCGCGAATGTGGCGGAGCACACGTCCAATCTGTGTCTGACCGCCCCGGCAGGTGATCGTCGTCATAAGATTGGTCAAGGCACGGGGATCTGCCACCCAGCGCGAGGACCGGCATTCGTCGAAGCCTCGGAAATAGACAAGCTGGACCAGGAGGCCTCCAGCCTTGCCGGCCGCGGCAAACATCTCGCCTTGAACCCGGCAGGCGAGGTCCCAGGTGGGTTGCCGGCTCATGGTCGCGTCCAGAGCGAACACGAGTCGCGCGCGAGGCGCACCACCCTCCAGCGGAGCCAGCCGCTTAGCCTCGTCCAGGAAAGAATCGATCATCGAACCGGGACTGCCGCCGGCCGACAATGATCGGTTTGGATCCTTCTTCTCTGTCATTGCGTCTCCCTTAATAGATCATGTGGGTTCTCCAGGAGACCTTGTAAATCCAGTGCCGCCAGGCGTGCCGACACAACGCTTGGTCTAAGTAACGGTCAAGCGGACTAGGTGATGGTGATGAGCTGTCCAGTCGCTGCGGCTTGTTTGACGGCAGTGATGACCTTCAAAGTACTAAGGCCCTCCCGGCCGGAGACGAGGGGAGGTTCATCGCCTCGGATAACCTTGCAGAAGTGCCGGATCTGAAGGGTGAGCGGATCCTCAGGCTCGAAGGAAAGGCGCGTGCGGTGGATCGGCTCCCACCAGCTCCGCTTCTCCTCGTTGTGCCAGACGTCAAGGTAGGGGACGGTGAGCGAACCATGCGTGCCGCCGATGTGATAGCAGGACTCGGCGGCGTGGGGATAGGCAGGATTCTCGCCCGTGGTGAGCTCCCAGCTCCAGGGCGCAACGATCGAGTCTGATACGGTGATGGTTCCGAGAGCTCCGCTCCTGAAGCGCAGGAGAATCGCAGCCGTCTCCTCGACCGCATTGCCGCGAACGGCATTGGACTCCACCGCCTGGACGGAAACGACGTCTCCACAGAGATAGCGGAGATTGTCCACATCATGAATCAGGTTGAGAAAGATTGGGCCAGCACCCTTCTCGCGCCGCCAGGCGGTATCGAAATAGTCATCCGGCTTGTAGAACCAACACGTGCCGTGGACTGCCAGAACCTGTCCCAGGCGGCCGGACTCAATGGCTTCCTTCGCCTTCTGAATGAGCGGGTTGTGCCGTCTGTGGTGACCGACCAGAAGCGGCACCCGTGCGGCCTCGGCCGCTTCGACGAGCCTTGTCGCCGACGCGACATCGTCAGCGATCGGTTTCTCCACTAGGGCCGGAACGCCGGCCGCAATGCTCTCCAGGCCGTTGGCTACATGGACCTGGTTTGGTGTCGCGATGATGACCCCGTCGGGCTTGTCGGTCTCTATGAGAGACGCAAAGCTGGGAGCCCACCCGACACTGATCTCCTCCGCCAGCGCTCTTCCAGACGGAGAGGGGTCGACGATGGCTATGAGCTCCGCCTCGGGCTCAGCTTGCACATGCTCGATGTGCCGCTTTCCGATCAGTCCTGCGCCAAGCACGGCGAGCTTCACTTTCGTTGTCACCGCATTCCTCCAGTAATATCCGACCGACTTCGGCCGCCCTACGCTTTTGCCTCGCTGATGAGGCGAGCGAGGCGATGAAGGGCGAGTTGGTAGCCTTGCGTGCCGAAACCCGCGATGACCCCAGAGGCCGCCAACGATACATAGGAGTGGTGGCGGAAGGACTCTCGCTTGTGCACGTTTGAGATGTGCACCTCGATAATCGGGAACTCGCAGGCGTTCAGGGCACCCAGAATGGCCACGGAGGTATGGGTGAAGGCAGCCGGATTGATGACGATGCCACCAGCCCGCTCGCGGGCCTCGTGGATCCAGTCGATGATCTGGTACTCCGCATTGCTCTGGTGAAACTCGATCTCGAGGTCGAGTTCCTGCCCCACGCGCCGGCAATCATTCTCCACGTCGGCCAGAGTCTCATAGCCATAGATCGCAGGCTGGCGCTTGCCGAGCAGGTTCAGGTTGGGACCATTTAGAACATAGACAATGCGGCTCATAGGGACGTTCCTGTTGCTGCCTGGGCGGGACAGAATCTGGCCTGGATCGTTGCTGATGCCGAATGTACGGTCAACACGCCGTCACTCGGCAGTCCTGCGTCGGCCGACGAGGCATGAGCCCAAGGGCGCTCCGTGCCACGGGAGGGTGACAAGGTATCAAGCCTGATCATAAGTCAGTCGGAGCGGCTTACCGACTTGAAGGTTGAGAAAAGAGGCCGCAAAGTGCCGTAGCGCCAACCAGAAGAACAAAATCACACTGAAGAGGCGTCTAACCAAGAGGAAGCGCTTATGAAACATCTGAAATTCCTACTGGCGTCCATTGTCGTCGGCAGCACTGCTCTGTTGTCTGGTCACGCCAACGCCCAAATCAGCGAACGGACGCTTCGTTGGGCGCAACAGAACTCGATGGACCATCCCCAAGGTATGGGTGCCAAGAAATTCGCAGACCTCGTGGAGCAGAAGAGCGGCGGCAAGATCAAGGTTCGGATCTTCCCCGGCGGTCAGCTTGGTGGTGACCTGCAGAACGTGTCTGCGCTTCAGGGCGGGACCTTGGACCTGATGGTGCTGAATGCTGGCCTGCTGGTCGGCATCGTCAAGGATTTCGCCGTTCTCGATCTGCCCTTCCTGTTTAACACGGCCGAAGAGGCCGACGCGGTCGTCGATGGGCCTGTAGGGCAAAAGCTATTCGACAAGCTTCCCGAGAAGGGCCTTGTGGGCTTGGGCTACTTCGAGCTTGGCTTCCGCAATGTGACCAACAGCAAGCGCCCGATCACGAAGGTGGAGGATTTTCAGGGCATTAAGCTGCGCGTCCTTCAATCTCCCCTGTTCATCGACCTGTTCAACACGCTGGGAGCCAATACCGTCGCAATGCCATTCCCGGAGGTCTATACGGCCCTCGAGCAGGGTGTCATTGACGGGCAGGAGAATCCCGTCACTGTAATCTTCGACACCAAGTTCCAGGAAGTGCAAAAATACCTCTCGCTGACCCGGCATATCTACAATGCGCAGTCGGTGATCATGGGCAAGAAAACCTGGGACAAGTTCTCGGACGAAGAGAAGAAGATCATTCAGTCCTCCCTCGACGAAGCGGAGACGTATCAACGCCAAGTCTCGCGTCAGAAGAGCACACAGGTTCTGGAGGACCTTAAGAAGGCCGGCATGCAAGTCAACGAGGTGTCGCCCCAGGAGATTTCGCGCATTCGCGAGAAGATCAAGCCCGTGGTCGACAAATACACCAAGGAAGTTGGCGATGCGCTCGCCGCTGAGGTGAATGCCGAGATCACCAAGAAGCGCGGAACAAACTAGATCGGCTCTATGAAGGGGCAGGTTGCACCCGCTGCCTGCCCAGACTGCCGCCGACATGCCAGCTTCATCCTGACATACGAAATTCCGAAGCCGCATCGAAATTGAACACTGGGAGTCGAGATGATGATAGAAGTCAGGCAGGTTAGCCATCCGGAAGCCGTGCAGCGCTTCAACACCGAGGAACTGAGACAGCATTTCCTGATCGAAAAGATCTTCTCTCCCGGAGAGGTCGTGCTCACCTACAGCCACATTGACCGTCTCATCATCGGCGGCGCAATGCCCGGAGCAGATCGCATCGTGCTCCCGACACCGAAGTCCGTCGGGACAGACGCCTTTCTGAAACGCCGGGAACTCGGAGTCATCAATGTCGGCGGCGCGGGGCGGGTTGTTGTCGGCGACCAGGTTCATGAGCTGGGACGCCGCGATGCTCTCTATGTCGGCAAGGATGCAGGCGAGGTGACGTTCGAAAGCATCGACGCGAAACGGCCCGCGAAGTTCTATTTGGTGAGCACTCCGGCGCACGCTGCCTACAAGACCGTCAAGATCCCGCATGAGATGGCCAACAACATCCGGCTGGGCGAGCAGTCGACCGCCAACAAGCGGACGATCTATCAGTATATCATTCCAGGGGTCTGCGAATCGTGTCAGCTCGTGATGGGGCTCACGCAACTTGAGCCCGGAAGCATGTGGAACACGATGCCATGCCATACCCACGACCGACGCTCCGAGGCCTACCTCTACTTCGACCTGAATGAGGACCACCGCGTGGTCCACCTGATGGGCGAGCCGCAGGAAACCCGCCACCTGATCGTCGCCAACGAACAAGCGATCCTGTCACCCGGCTGGTCGATCCATTCCGGCGTCGGCACCAACCACTATGCATTCATCTGGGCCATGGGCGGCGACAACCAGGACTACACAGACATGGACATGGTCGCCATGTCCAAACTCCGCTGAGGTGACCGGATGACCACCCGCTTTGATCTTTCGGGAAAGACTGCACTCGTGACCGGCGCCAATACGGGCCTTGGCCAAGCGATAGCCATAGCGCTGGCCGAAGCCGGAGCCGGGATCGTGGCCGTGGGCCGGTCTTCCATGGACGAGACGGAGGCTGCCATCCGCAGCACCGGCCGCTCGTTTCGAGCCGTTCATGCGGATCTCTCGACGCTGGAGCCGATCGAGCGGGTTATCTCCGAGGCGGGCGAGAGCGGGCGCATCGACATTCTGGTCAACAATGCTGGGATCATCCGCCGCGCCGACGCCATCGAGTTCAGCGAGGGTGACTGGGATGCGGTGATGAACGTCAACCTGAAGTCCGTGTTCTTCCTGACGCAGGCTGTTGCGCGTCGGATGCTCGCGGACGGCGGCGGCGGCAAGGTGATCAACATCGCTTCCCTGCTTTCGTTTCAGGGAGGCATCCGCATTCCATCCTACACGGCCAGCAAAAGCGGCTTAGCGGGCCTCACCCGTCTTCTCGCATGCGAGTGGGCCGGGAAGGGGATCAACGTCAACGGCATCGCTCCGGGCTATTTCGTGACGAACAATACCGAGGCACTGCGCGAGGACCCAGACCGCAATGCGCAAATCCTTGGTCGCATTCCGGCCGGGCGGTGGGGAGATCCAACGGATATCGGCGGGGCCGCCGTCTTTCTCGCCTCTAGCGCGGCGGACTACATCCACGGAGTCATTCTCCCGGTGGATGGAGGATGGCTCGCCCGATAAGGAGAAGCCAACACGCGGTATCGTCACCTTCCGCTGCCGCTTGTGTGTCTGCGCGACGGTGATGAAATAAAACAGTGAGGAGACACGTTATGTCCACGGCCGAGCGCTTTCTCTGTGAAGCCATCGATCTCGCACGCGAGAACATCCGCAAGGGCGGACGGCCGTTCGGTGCCGTTGTCGTCAAGGACGGAGTCGTCATAGCCACAGGCGTCAACGAAGTCTCGACCACGCAGGATCCGACCGCCCATGCCGAGCTCCAGGCAATCCGCGCCGCGAGCCGCGCGCTAGGCAGCCTGCGCCTCGACGGCTGCGCGATCTATGCCAGCGGCCAGCCTTGCCCCATGTGCCTCGCGGCTATGCATGTGACCGGGGTCAGCGAGGTGACCTATGCCTATTCCAGCGAGGACGCCGAGATGGCAAAGCCTCTCGCACAGCAGTCGATCAAGGCCACCTATCTGCCCATCCGCCCCGACGGGAGCGATCTTTACGAGATGTGGCGGCACAGGACCGGTTAGATCCTCGGCCCAGAGAATTTGACGGGTTCGGTTGGACGGAGGACAGGCAACTATTCCGATGCTACGTGCACTTCAATGCTGCGCACGCCCCGGAGGGTGGCCGTGGACCTAGGTGTAGGCGTCGGTGAAGGCTAAGTACCGCCCCCGTTTGTGTGCAGCCTTGCCCCACCATTCGCAACACGACCGATCCATCTACGCCTGTCATAACGGAGACGCCCTCACGAACATACGCTACCGGGTCGAGCTGAGTGAGGCCGAGCGCACTGAACTCGAGGCGACGCTCAGCGGCGGCGGGCACCCGGCCCGCAAGCGAAGCCGCCAACATGATGCTGACGCGCAATCGCGGCGCGCTGGCTCTGTAGGAATGGGCCTTAGGGATCGCCCGGCGCTCGCCATGAGGAAGGCACGCGCAGCGCTTGCCAGCCGCTTGGCTATCACCATGCATGGCGTCCTCCGGCACGGCAGCCCATTCCAAGCGGTCTGAGAGGGGCAGCAGAAACAGGTCAAGACGAGCTCTCGAGCAGAGCGTCGCTCGAGGGCTGGTGTGGCTGGCGACGCCGATTGTGTTGCATGCGGCCTGTGCCAAGGGCCGACTACGGGTTCAACCAAGTTGCTCCACCCCAGCCGACCCATCATGTGCCCTCGAGCACGCAGACATCCTTTGGGATCACAAAACTGCTCAGGATCGGCGAGCCATCCCTTGACCCATTAGAGAACACAATCGACACTGAGCGGAAGTAAATAGAATGTCCGCTTCAGGCGGGAACATCACACGTTTCTAAGGGCATGGAAATCACAGAAACTGATCCACAGGAGACCTTCGCATTCCAGTGAGCTTATCGAGGCACAGGTGCTTCAATCCGCCAGCTCCGCCGCATTTGCAACTTAAGACGATCTTGCACAATCAAGGGGATCGCCGGCGGATTAGCTTGACCGCAACGGTAGCCGTGAGGTCATGGGCTTGAAGATCGAGAATGTCTTGGCCGATGCAGGCACCATGGGAGCGCGGATCCAAGCGTACGATTGGTCTGGCTTACCGCCCGGCCCGCCCGAGGCCTGGCCACCGTCGCTCCGGGTCACTCTCAGCAATATGCTCCACTCCAAATTCCCTACCTGCCTCGCATGGGGACCAGAGCTGAGCACCTTCTACAACGATGCCTACCTGGTGCTACGCGGAACTCGACCGGAGGCGCTTGGACGCCCTCTGCCCCAGGCGTGGGCGGAGTTCTGGGACGCCGTGTCCTCTCTCGTTGCGCGGGCATTCCGGGGTGAAGCCACCTACGTTGAGGACGTGCCGGTCGGAGTCGTGCAGCGCCACGGCCACCCCGAGGAGACGTGGTGGACCGCCTCGTTCAGCCCTGTGAGGCAGGAGTCCGGCACGGTCGGTGGCGTCCTCATCACCTTGCAGGAGACGACACAGCGGGTGCTCACCGAGCATCGTCTGCGGTTCCTAGTCGATCTGAGCACTCGCCTGCGCGGAGTGGCCGAGGCACAGGATGTCATGGCCACAGCGGCCGAGATGCTCGGCTCGCATCTGAAGGCGAGCCGCGTCGATTATGCCGAGCACAGTGAGAGCGGAGAGGCCTCGGCCGTCGAGTGCGACTGGACCGATGCCGGGATCCCAACCTTTGTCGGCCAGTATCACGTGAGTGACTTCGGTCTGCTCATCGAAAGCGAGCTGAGGGAAGGACGCACCACCCGCATCGACGACGTATTGGCCGATCCGCTCACTGCACAGGAGGCGATCGCGGCTGAGTTCCTGCACACCGGCAGGCGCGCCACCATCATCGCACCTCTGATCCGAAGCGGGCGGGTGGCGGCATCCCTCTCTGTGCATCAGGCTGAGCCGCGCCGCTGGCGCGAGGATGAGGTGGCGCTCGTGCAGGAGGTGGCGGAGCGCACCTGGACTTCGGTCCTGCGAGCCCGGGCCGAGACAGC
>NZ_QOIO01000071.1 GCF_003332305.1 Microvirga aerophila
ACGGATCGACCCTGGACGATCATGTCCCTCGGCCTGCGGGAGTGGGCGCACCGGTTCTGATCAGCGGGACTTGGTATAACAGGCCAGTCATGTGGAGAAAAGCCCCATATGGGAGCGCCTGTCCGGTTTCGCTCCCGGCTGGCGGGCAATAAAAAAAGGGCGACAAGGGTCGCCCTTTCTTGAATCGCGGATTGAAGACGGCTCAGCCGCGCGCGCGGGCGCGGATCATGAACGTGTCGTAGGCGTATTCCGCCACTTGGAACCAAAGGTATTCTTCGTTGCGGAAGCCACGGAGGCTCTCGTAGACCTTCTTGAAGTCCGGGTTCTTGGCCGAGACTTCGTCATAGACCTCGTTGGCCGCCTTGAAGGCTGCTTCCAGGATCTCCTGCGAGAAGGGGCGGAGCTGCGTGCCCGAGCCGAGCAAGCGGCGCAGGGCCGCCGGGTTGCGGGCGTCGTACTTCGCCAGCATGTCGTTGTTGGCGTAACCGGCCGCGGCCGTCAGGATCGACTGGTAGGCCTTGGGCAGCTCCTTCCACTTCGCCTGATTGATGAAGAGGTGGATCGAAGGGCCGCCTTCCCAGAAGCCCGGATAGTAGTAGTACGGCGCGACCTTCGAGAAGCCGAGCTTCTCGTCGTCGTAGGGGCCGACCCACTCCGCCGCGTCGATGGTGCCGCGCTCGAGCGCCGGGTAGATGTCGCCGCCCGGGATCTGCTGGGGCACCGCGCCGAGCTTGGACATCACCATTCCGGCGATGCCGGCGATGCGCATCTTCAGGCCCTTGAGGTCGTCGACGGTCTTGATCTCCTTACGGAACCAGCCGCCCATCTGCACGCCGGTGTTGCCGGCCGGCATGCCATAGAGGTTGTGCTTGGCGTAGAACTCGTTGAGCAGATCGTTGCCGGTGCCGTGGTAGAGCCAGGCGTTCTGCTGGCGGGCGTTGAGGCCGAAGGGCGCGGCCGTGCCGAGGGCGAAGGTGGGATCCTTGCCGAAGTAGTAATACGAGCAGGTATGGCCCATCTCGATGGTGCCGTTGCCAACTGCGTCGGCGACCTGAGGAGTTCCGACGATTTCACCGGCGGCGAAGGGCTGAATCTGGAACTTGCCGTCGGTCGATTCCGACACGAACTTCGCGATCACCTCCGCCGCGCCGTAGATCGTGTCCAGCGACTTCGGAAAGCCCGATTGCAAGCGCCACTTCATTTCCGGCATCGACTGGGCGATCGCCGGGGCGGCGACAGCCGTCGATGCTGCGCCTACGGTAGCGGCCTGCAAAAACTGACGACGTTTCATATTTGGAATTCCTCCCTGGATCGTGACTTTGTCACTTGGCGCCAATAGAGACCGAATTTGCAGACGCCCGCAAGAAGGTTTCCATGCACTATCGACCAATGGCTGAGATGATTGGTGGGAACGTTAACGTGAACTGCTCAAGGAAGCGGCACGTCGATCGCGCAAACGACCCCACTCGGCTCGTATGAGAGCGTCACTGTCCCGTCCAGCTCCCTGGCAAGCCCCCGTTCGATCAGGCGTGATCCGAAGCCCGTGCGGGTCGGCGGCGCGACAGGCGGGCCGCCGCTCTCCTCCCACCGCATGGCCAGGCGATCGCCCCCGGAGGACGTGATGGTCGACCAGGACACCCGCACCCGTCCACCGGGCGATTTCAGCGCCCCGTATTTGAGTGCGTTCGTGCACAGCTCATGCAGCGCCATCGACAGGCTCAAGGCCATGGCGGGGGTCACGCGCAGATCTTCGCCGTCGATGTCGAACGCATCCCCGCAGCCGGGACGGTTCCTGTAGGCCGCGAAGGCCTCGTCGATGATCTTCTCCAGGCTCGCGCCTTCCCAGTTCTCCCGGGTCAGCACGTCATGGCC
Organism: Microvirga aerophila; assembly: GCF_003332305.1. Lineage (GTDB taxonomy): Bacteria > Pseudomonadota > Alphaproteobacteria > Rhizobiales > Beijerinckiaceae > Microvirga > Microvirga aerophila. Next base: position 1,873 of record NZ_QOIO01000071.1, read on the forward strand.
GCGGGCGAGGGCGAACAGGCGCGCCTCGAAAGCGCCCCGGGCGGCGGCGAAACCGTCATCCTCGTTGGGACGAGGCTTCGGGAAGCTCTGCGCCGCCAGCGACTGCACGATCGCCAGGGTGTTCTTCACCCGGTGATTCAACTCGTTGACGAGAAGCTTCAGGTGTTCTTCGGCGCGCTTGTGATCGGTGATGTCGATTTGGATTCCATCCCAGACCGGCGAGGTCCGTCGGCAGCTCCCGCGGCGTCGCCACGAGGCGCTGCCACCGGACCTCGCCGGTCTGGGCGTGGCGCAGCGCAACCTCGATATCGAAGGGCTGACGCAGGTGAAAGGATTCGACCTGCTTCGCGAACATCCGCTCCCGGTGCTCAGGCAGCAGAAGCTCGTAGAGAAGAAACGGGTTCTCGAGGGCGCGGTCGGCCGGAATGCCGTTCAGGCGCTCGCAGCTGGCGGACAGATAGATGAAGCGGCGGGCGTAGAAGTTGTCGCCCTCCAGCATCTGGAAAACCATGCCGACCGGGAGATTGTCGGCGAGCGCGCTCAAGCGCGCCTGTGTTTCCCGCAGCTCCTCCTCGGCCCTGCGCCTCTCGGTCCAGTCCCGGAAGCTGACAGCGACGCCGCCGTTATAAGGAAATACGTGAAACTCCACATAGCGGTCCGGAGAGCTGACCGCATTCCCGTCAAACGATTCCGCAACGCCTGACAGGAACACCCGTTCGTAACGGGCGCGCAGGTCGGTCCCGTCCGACCAGGGAAACACATCCCAGATGACCTGACCGAGCATGGACTCGCGCGGCGTGCGGTAGAAGGCCTCCGCGGCGCGGTTGATGTAGGTGAAGCGCCAGTTCCGATCGAGCGCATAGAACGCGTCGCCAATGCCTTCGAGGATGACTGAAAGGCGCGCGTCGACACTCGTCTCGATCGAGGACGCGACCACTTTCTGCATAGCGGCATCGATGGCCGCATGGGCTTGCATGGAGGAGGCTGAGGCGGTCAAGGCGTCGTGGGCTCCTGAATTTTCGGCCGGATCGACGGAAGCTTGGCCGACACCTCCTTACTTAGTGTAACTTAATCACAATTTCCAGAGGCGCGCGCCGACAACGTCGCCGCACCTGCGCACTGGGTCATGGTCGTGAGATCAGTTGAAGGATTCGGTCGCGCACACGAGGGCGAACAAGGCGAGAACTCCGCCAAGTTCGGCAAGATTCATGAGCATGGAGGGCACGTCAGCGCTGCTGGCGTAAGCGACAACGCCCGTTGCGAGCGTGAAAAGGCTAGCCCAAGTGATCATGGGCTCTCTCCCGGAAGGTCTATGGATGCCGCACATAAACACGAAGCTCGGCAATAAGTTCCTAATATGCGAAAAAATTTTTGATCCCGGTGGAACCCCTTTGGATGTTATGGATTCAGAGCCGATGGAACCTGTCTATGGTGCGTTTGACCAAGCAAATCGTTCACACCGTGCCGGCGCCCGATGAGGGCCTTCTCGAAAAGGCTCGCACAGGGGCTCCATCGCGGTCCGTCCATGCTGAGTTTTTCGAGCACATCGAGGCCTTCCACGTCATTGAGCGGCGACCTCCGTCGCGACCCGCCGCATGGCCAGGCTCCTTCAGGATCGCGGCGCTCAACGCCAAGCGCCTGAAGAACCGGGCGGCGGTTCGGTCGCTGCTCGACAGGGCAGGGCTTCACGCAGCGCTGCTGAGCGAGGCGGATGCGGGCATGGCACGCTCGGGCAACGTTCACACGATCGGTGAGCTGGCCGCTCCATCGGGCGAGGGCTTCCTCTTTGGGGTCGAGTTCATGGAGCTCGACCTCGGAGACGCCCGGGAGATGCGTGATCATCATGGACAGCGCAACGCCTGCGGTTTTCACGGCAACGGCATCGTGGCCGCCCTCGAATTGGCGGATCCGGTTCTGATTCGGTTGGAAGAGGGCGGTTTGTGGTTTCCGGGCCGCAATGGTGCGCAACGGCGAATCGGCGGTCGCATGGCACTGGCGGCGCGGATGGAGGCAGCACCCCAACCTTTCTGGCTCGTGAGCGTCCATCTGGAAAGCAAGACGGACCCGGCCGATCGCCAGGCGCAGATGCAGACTCTGCTGCGCGCCCTCGACAGGCTGGCCCCCCCCCGCGATGCCTGCGTGATCGGGGGTGACTTCAACACCAAGGCGTTGCCGCGGGATGAGACGGAGCGCCAGGAACCGCTCTTCGATGATCTGCGCGCGGCCGGATTTTCATGGCGGCATTCGAACGTGGCCGGTCCGACTCAGCGAACCGATCCGGCTGGAAAGCCCAAGCCACCCTTCGGAAAGCTCGACTGGATTGTCGTCCGGGGACTTGAGGCCAGAAACCCGCAGGTCATCCCGGTTCTTGACCAGAATGGAGACCCCGCCTCGGATCACGACCTGCTTATGGCGGATCTCAGCTTCTAGGATCGCGAGGCGCTTCTCGCCGCAGGTAGGGAATTCCGCAAGCTGCGAAGGCCGTCCGCATACCCTTAACGTCGGCTCCAGCGAGGGAATGAACAGTGTTTTAAGATAACCTATCCATTTATATAGGATATTACGCAACGTCATTGCAAGTAATAAAGTAAGAAAATCTACTATATGAATGTATAGGTTATTGTATTTTACTGGTTTCGACCCGTTTTATGTTTCGTTTTTATTGCCTGAATGTTCTAATTCTGATCGCAATTAATGTTACATTATTTATTTTTGTTCCTCCGTATGGAACTTTTCAGGAACACACGTCATATCTGTCCACAGGCGGCCTAGCGGCTGAAACCGACCTTGACAGCGTACCGCTCTTAGAGTACAAAACGTGAACACTGACGAAGTGTGAATGAGACCAAGCCCCCCGGCCTCGCTCGTACCGTCAGTCCATGACCGCCCAGCCTCATCGGCTCGGGCGGTTTTTTGTTGGGGTCGGCCGAAGCGGCCCGCCCCATGCTTCTTAATACGGAAATCACCAATGGCTGCTCGAGCATCGGACGAAAAAGCGGATCCACGACGCTCCACCTTTCTCCGCTAGGCAGGGGTAGGAACGGAGCGGGTCCGACAAATCGTCCGATGCTCTCGCGCCCGCATTGAATGGGTCACCCTCGGCGAGGGCCGCTCCTTGAACGGATCGGCTCACAACATCATCCAGAGCATTCATGGGGAGGCGCGGACGCTGAACGTCACGGCTGCGCCGACGGGGGCAGCGTCGCGGCCCGTCGCGCCCCGTTTCGGCGTGGACTTCACGGGCTATGCCCTTGTTCGGTGCCTCGGGTCGTCGGACAACCCAGTCGCAGTTGCCTGGGGCGAGGATCCGACCGCTTCCGCGTCGGGCGGCAAGCTCATCGAGCCCGGCGAGGAGGTTCCCGTCTTCTGTCAGGAGGGCACGCTCTTTTCCTTCGCGGAGATCGTCAGATGATCTCGTTCTTCTGCGGCTACGGCTATGGGTTCCAGCGCAGGCGGGCCCGGGCGCGTTTTCCCCTTTCTTACGAGAGCATCCTGTCCCGGTCGGGCCTGCCGATCGCGTCGATGAGCGGCTCCCTTCTCCAGCTTTAGACAGACTTCGCACATGACCAGAATTACCGAGGCTCCCGAGGCCGTGCTGCTTTCGGGCCAGGAACGCATGCCCTACGCCGATGACGGGACGCAGGAGTGGAAATACGCTCGGCCGGTCGGGTTCGATGTCATCCTGCTGGCCGGACAGTCCAACATGGTCGGCTTCACCGGACCAGGCACGGAAGATGCGCTCATCGACTGGACGCATGACCGGATTTTCCAGTGGTCGCCGACCGGCGGCAACGGGAACGACGCAACCTATGCGCAGAGGCTTTTGAAAGCCCGCGATCCGCTGCTTTGGCCTGGCTTGCAGAACCTGCCCGAGTTCGGGACCGAGTGGGGTCCGTCAGCCGGCATGGAATTCGCGCGAAAGCTTCTCCCGTTCACGCCGCCCGGGCGCAGCATCGTGTTGGTGCCGGCAGCGGTCGGCGGTACGGCGTTGGTGGGTTCCGACTGGAGTTCGCCGAATGGGACGCAGTTCAACCTTGCGGTCCAGGCCGCCACTTCCGCCATCGATGCGCTTCCCAATGCGCGGCTCACCCACATTCTCTGGGTGCAGGGGGAAAGCGACGTGCTGAACGGGGTGGCGGCGTCGGCCTATCAGGCGGCGCTCGACGCGACCTTGCAGGCGTTTCGCACGCAGATTCCGAACGCCGAGGATGCGTTCATCCTGATTGGCCAGATGGTGCCCGAATGGATTGGCCAGAATCCGGCCTCCTTGAGCGCGCAAATCGACGCCGTGCACCGGGCGACGCCGAGGCGGCTCGCCAACGCGGCTTTCGTTCAGGGGCCGGTCGCGTCGCACACGCTGGCCGGCAACATTCATTATGACGCCAAAGGCCAGCGCACCATCGGGCATCGCTTCGCCAGGAAAGCGCTCAGTCCGGCGCTCCTGACCGGCGGCGTCGCGCTCGGAACGCCGGTCGACGTCACGGTGCTCGGCGCATCCGTCCGGTGGACCGCGCCGGACTCGGATGCGTCGCATTTCGCTATCGAATTTCGTGCCGTGAGTTCCACCGGCGGCTGGACCAGAATCGAGCACAGTCCGCCGCAATGGGTGGAGCCCGGAGGCGTCACGTCCTACGCATTCACGAACCTGTCGCAGGATATCGAAGTGCGCATCGCCAGCATGCACCACGACAGGATCTCGGGCTTCGCCGAGCCGGTTGTCCTGCGCTACCAATCCGTGCCGGATCCACTCGTCGATCTCGATTTCGACAACGCGACAACCGTCGATGACCGAGTGACCACCGTGCCCAGCGCCGGCGCGAACGCCGCGCCGTGGCTCCCGGCCGCCGATCATGAGCCGACCCTGGAGGATCTGAACGGCTCCAAGGTTCTGCGCACTACCACCACGCAGATCCTGCAAAGCGCCGCTAGCCTGCCGGCAGGCGCGTTCTCGACCCTGTTCCTGGTCAACCACGACAACTTCAGCGCGCAAGGCGTGTACTTCATCGCCGGCAATACCCCGCTCCCCTATGTGGTCTGGAGAGGGCAGGATCTCGGGTTCAACGTGAATGCCGGCACGGCCGGAACGGGCAACCGCGCCGTCAGCGGGCGGATCTACCCGAATGTCTGGCTCGCCATTGCGGTGACGTTCGATCCGGCGCTGCCCTCGAACCAGCTCGAGATTTATCTCGACGGCGAGCTTTCCGTCGAGGCCGATGCTCCGGACTGGGACTCCGTCTCGGTGCAGGGCATGTTGATGAACTCGATCTATCCCCACAGCTTCGGCAGCGGCAACAACGCGCGCTGGGCGACGTACAAGATCTGGGGCAGCGCCCTGGGTGCGCAGGCCGTCGCCCAGGAAACCATCGCGGCCGCGTCCCGCATCGGCGTCACCCTCAGTGCATGAAGGTGTTTTCACATGCGACCGACCATTGAAATTCCCGAGGCGGCCAGGCAGCGGGCCTACGACTACTATGTGGATCATCCGAAGATCTCCCTCGAGGCCATTGCAACGCATCTCGGCGTGAGCCGGTCCACCTTCCGCCGACTTCGGCAGGCGTGGGGCTGGCCCCCGCGCCGGGACGTGAAGGCCGGCGCGGAAACGGGCGTGAAGTGCGTGGCTTCGGCAGGCTTGCCTGTCGGGCGGCCCGCGTTGTCATCTTCCTTGCAGGAAGCCGCCATGTCGTTGGTGCAGGTGACCCGAACCCGCATCGACGCTCTTGTGAAGGAGCAGCACGTGAAGCGCGAGATCGACCATGACAAAACCGCCCGGACGCTTGCGGCCTATGCGAAGACGCTGACGACCGCGCAGGCGCTCCTGGAGCAGGAAGGCAGCAGGCTCGATGAAACCGGGCATGACGACAGACCACAGCGCACCATCCACGAATTGCGCGACGAACTTGCTCGGCATCTTGAGCGGGTTATCGCGGAGGAGGAATCTCGAGGCTGCGACGGCCTCCTGGTCTGAGTGCGATTTCGAAACCGCGCTGCGGCACTGGCCGCTCCGGTGCAGGCCGGACCAGCGCATGCCGGGACTCGCCCGCCATCACGACCCCTGGACGACCTGGCTCATTCTCGGCGGGCGAGGGGCGGGCAAAACCCGCACCGGCTCCGAATGGGTGCGCGGCATCGCGTTGGGCGAGCCGGATTTCGCGTCTCCTCCGATGCGGCGCATCGCACTCATCGGCGAAACATTTTCCGATGCCCGCAATGTGATGGTGGAGGGACCAGCCGGAATTCTAGCCTCCCATACGCGACGGGAGCGCCCCACCTGGTCGCCCTCCCTGCGCAGGCTCGAATGGCCGAACGGGGCGGTGGCGCAGGTCTTTTCCGCCGAGGACCCGGATTCCCTGCGCGGCCCGCAATTCGAGGCCGCCTGGGCGGACGAACTCGCGAAATGGAAGCACCCTGAGGAAACCTGGGACATGCTGCAATTCGGACTTCGCCTGGGCGCGCATCCGCGCCAGATGGTGACGACGACGCCGCGCCCGATTCCGCTGCTCAAGCGCCTCCTGGCCGATCCCCTCGTGGCGGTGTCGCGGGTCAAGACTGCTGACAACGCCGCCAATCTCGCACCGGTCTTTCTTGACGCCGTTATCGGACGGTATGCAGGCACGCGGCTCGGGCGGCAGGAACTCGACGGCGAGATCATCGAGGACCGTCCCGATGCGCTCTGGACACGCGACCTGATCGAAGCGAACCGCGTTGATGCTGCGCCGCCGCTCCTGCGCATCGTGGTGGCGGTGGATCCGCCCGCCTCGTCGTCGAAGCGGGCCGACGCCTGCGGGATCGTGGCGGCAGGATTCGATGAAGGCGGCACGGCCTATGTGCTGGAGGACGCCACCGGGTCCGGCCTCAAGCCGCCCGAATGGGCCGCAAAGGCGGTGGCGCTCTACCGACGTCTACAGGCCGATGCGCTTGTGGTCGAGACCAACCAGGGCGGCGAGATGGCGACCGGCGTCATCCGCGAGGTGGACCCGTCCGTGCCCGTCACGAGCGTGCGCGCCACGCGGGGCAAATACCTGCGCGCCGAGCCGGTCTCTGTTCTCTATGCGCAGGGCCGTGTGCGCCACGTGGGCGCGCTGCCGGGGCTGGAGGACGAGATGTGCGACTTCGGCCCGGGCGGCCTGACCTCAGGCCGATCCCCGGACCGGATGGACGCTCTCGGCTGGGCGCTCACGGAGCTGATGCTGCGCGACAGGCAAGAGCCCCGGGTGAGGGTGCTGTAAGCCTTCCCAGCCGGCTTCAGAAGGTCTAAATTCGTGCGGTCGTTGACAGTCAGCGCTGGCCTGATGCCAGCCATATCAACCTCCATGAGGAGGTCACCATGTACGCACGGCTGACGACATTCCGCGTAAAAGCCGACAAGTTCGACGAGATGAGGCGTTGGCGCGATCAGAACGAGGCTGCGATCTATGCCCAACCCGGTCTACGCGAGTGGATCGGGCTCATGGAAGACAGCGGCGAGGTGGTCGTCGTGGCCCTTTTCGACGACGAGCGGGCTGCCCGCGAGGCCTTGCCTCACGCGCGCGCTCTTTGGGCCAAGATGGCGCCGATGGTCGAGGGTGAGCCCACAGCCCGCTTCCTCGACGTGATGGCCGCCCGGAACCTCGCATCCCGAGCCACGGCTGCTTAAGACCCGTCCCCGGATCGCTCCGGGGATTCTCGATGAATCGTTGGTCCGACCGTCGGACTTCACCGGAATTCCCGGAGCTTTGAATGTTACGAAAAATGACCCGCTGGCTTCAAGCGCCGCCTGAAGCCAAGGCCTCGCGCGCGCATGCTTCAGTCGCGCTCTATGTGGCCGGACATGCCGTGTGGACACCACGTGACTACACGGCGCTCTCCCGCGAGGGATTTCAGAAGAACGCCGTGGTGCACCGCGCCGTGCGGCTCGTCGCGGAAGCGGCGGCGTAGCTTTCGCTGACCTTGAAACGCGGGGCAGGGGAGTTGACGGAGCACCCGTTGCTTGCGCTGCTCGCGCGTCCCAACGCACGGGAGGGCGGACAGCGTTTTCTGGAAAGCCTTTACGGACACTTGCTCGTGTCGGGCAATGCCTATGTGGAGGCCGTGCAGGTGGACGGCGCGCCGCGCGAACTCCACGCCCTGCGGCCCGACCGCATGCGCGTCGTGCCGGGAGCCGACGGCTGGCCCACGGCCTACGATTACACCGTGGGGGCTGAGACCATCCGCTTTGCGCAAAGGGACGGGGACAGTATCGCGCCGATCCTGCACCTGACGCTGTTCCATCCGGCGGACGATCATTACGGTCTCTCGCCCATGGAAGCGGCCGCCACCGCCCTCGACATCCACAACGCGGCGGGCGCCTGGAACAAGGCGCTGCTCGACAACGCCGCGCGGCCATCCGGCGCGCTCGTGGTCGGCGGCACGGCGCTCACCGATGCGCAGTTCGACCGGCTGAAGGGCGAGCTCGAGATCAACTATCAGGGGGCGGCCAATGCAGGCCGTCCGCTGCTCCTCGAGGGAGGCCTCGATTGGAAGCCGTTGTCCCTGTCGCCGAAGGACATGGATTTCGTCGAAGCCAAGGCGGCGGCCGCGCGGGACATCGCGCTCGCCTTCGGCGTGCCGCCCCTGCTGCTGGGCCTTCCCGGCGACAATACCCACGCCAACTACGCGGAGGCCAACCGCGCATTCTACCGCCAGACCGTCATCCCGCTTGTGAAGCGCACGGCGGAAGCCCTCGCGCACTGGCTCTCTCCATCCTTCAGCGACGCCCTGCGCCTCGAACCCGATCTCGATGCGGTCGAGGCCCTGGGGACCGAGCGCGAAAGCCTCTGGCGCAGGGTGTCGGCGGCGTCATTCCTGACCGATGAGGAGAAACGCGAGGCCGTGGGATATGGGCGGAGGCAGTAGTTGCGATTGATACGACGATGGGCCATGTCGCGTTTATGGTCTGACCGTCAGCCGCCCGATGACTGCTTCATCTCCTGTCGGCGCATGGGCATCGTGTCGATCAAGGCGAACAATTCGCCAGGATCGGCAGGTCTCTGTTCGCGCCATTTCACACCGCCGTCCTTTCCGATCAGCAAGGCCGTGAAGGAGGATCCGGCTTCGACCTGATATCGTGCCCGCAAGGCGTTCGCGTCCATACCGGCGGGTGCCTCTCCATAGATCGTCTTGACGTCGTCGCCGATGACCGCAATGGCCACCATGTCCCTGTCGGCGATCTCGTCGCGATGGGCCAGGAGGGCGCTGGTCTGAGCCTCCACTTGTGGATCCGACGTATCGGCGAAGACGATGAAGACGCGGTTGTTCTGCCAGACGGATGACATGGCCAAAGCTCCATTGGCGACGAGGACCATGATGGCGGCCACCAGGGCCAATCGAGGCGTCCTGCTCATCACGATCAATTCCTTCGCGCCGGTTCCGGTGGTGTAAGCCTCCGGCCGGCTGTTTGTTTCATGAGGTCCTTGCCCGCTTCACCCATTTTCCAATTTCCTCATTCTAAGAACAAATCATGAACATTTACGATCAGGTCACCGAGGCTGTCATCAGCCGCGGCGACCTTGCTCATCTCGCCCTGTTCGTCTGGGCGAGCGGAGCATCCGCGCTGCTTGCCATGACGCTTCGAGACCTGTTCGCGGCCAACCGCCGCTTCGACGAGTTCGTGCGCGAGCTGACCCTTTTTAACCGACGCCACTCGGGAGACCTCCCATGACCCGCGCCATGACCCGCGCATCGTCCCGTCCCGCCCGCAAGCCGAAGGCCGCGCGCGAGACGCAGAGCCGCGCCTCGCTCGTGTTCCGCGACTTCGTCCGTCAGCTCGAGAAGCTGGACGCCCCTTCGCCCAAGGCCGGTCGCGGAGCCGCCCGATGAAAGCTTCCGGCGCTCCGATCATCCGGGAGGTGAAGCTCCTGGCCGAGCCTTTGAACAAGGTCGACGTGGACGGGATCTTCGAGGGCTATGCCAGCCTGTTCGGCGTCGCCGATCTGGGCAAGGACGTGGTCATGCCGGGTGCTTTCGCCGATAGCCTGAAGAAGCGCGGGCCCGCCGACGTCCGGCTGCTCTGGCAGCACGATCCATCCGAGCCCATCGGCCGCTGGCTCGCTATGGAGGAAGACCGGCGGGGGTTGCATGTGCGCGGTAAGCTCAACCTCGCCGTGGAGCGCGCCCGGGAGATTCATGCCCTGATGCGCGACGGCGGGGTGGATGGCCTGTCCATCGGCTTTCGCGTGGAGCGGGCGAGGGCGGAGCGACCCACCGGGTTGCGGCGTCTTGAAAGGCTCGACCTGTGGGAAATCTCCGTCGTGACCTTTCCGATGCTGCCCGGCGCCCGGGTGGAGCGCGTGAAGGCCTCCACCATCGACCTAGCCGGCAAGATCCGCAGCACGGCCGGTCGATTATTTTCCTGAACCTTAGCCGCCGGACTGGCGTTAGCTGAGCGCCTGTGGATGAGCGGACTCTGCGGGCCTCCTGGTTCACTGATGGTGTGTTCGTCCGCTTGCTCGGGAGGTTTTCATGAAGAAACTCGCTTTCGCGGCTCTTCTGGCTATAGCGGCCGCCGGCTGCACCACCACTCAGGAACGGGTGGGCGGCGCTGCTGTCGGCGCAGGCGTCGGCGCGGTCGCCGGCCCGGTGGGCGCCGTCGCCGGCGGCGCCGTCGGCGCTATGACCGGTCCTGCCGTCTCCGATACGGTTCAGAGAAACACCCGCCGCGCACGGCGGCGTTGACGATCCCTCCCAAGGGAAACGAAGGCCCGCCACTCGGCGGGCTTTTTTATTGCAGCCTCTACAACCCATTGATTGACATGATTCCAGTAACTGAAACCAAATCAACTTCCGCCGACGTGGCATCGGCCTTCGAGGAATTCGCCCACGCGTTCGAGGCGTTCAAGGACGCCAACGACACGCGCCTCGGAGAGATCGAGACCCGGCTGACGAGCGACGTGGTGACGGACGAGAAGCTCGCCCGCATTGACGCTGCACTCGACGACGCCAAGCGCCGCCTCGACCGCCTTTCCCTCGACCGCTCCCGTCCGCCCCTGGCGGGTGCGCAGGACGCCGCCCGCGATCCGGCGCAGGCCGAACACAAGACCGCCTTCCAGGCGTATATCCGCAGCGGCGAGGCCTCGGGCCTCAAGCGGCTTGAGGAGAAGGCTCTGTCGGCGGGATCGGGCCCCGATGGCGGCTATCTCGTGCCTGACACGGTGGAGCGCGAGGTGCTGCGGCGTCTCTCGGCGGTCTCGCCGATCCGTGCGATCTCGTCCGTGCGGGTGATCTCCGGAGGCCAGTACAAGCGTGCCTTCTCCACCACGGGCCCGACCACCGGCTGGGTGGGCGAGACGGCAGCCAGACCCCAGACCGCGAGCCCGGCGTTGTCCGAGATGAGCTTCCCGGCCATGGAGCTCTACGCCATGCCGGCCGCCACCCAGACCCTGCTCGACGACTCGGTGGTGGACATCGACCGCTGGATCGCCGAGGAGGTTGAGGCAGCCTTCGCAGAGCAGGAGGGCGCGGCCTTCGTCAACGGCGACGGCGTCAACAAACCGAAGGGCTTTCTCGCCTCCGACACCGTCGAGGACGAGATCTGGGAATGGGGCCGCCTCGGCACCATCCAGGCGGGCGGCGCGGACTTCCCCGCCAGCAACCCGTCCGACGTGCTGGTGGAGCTGATCTACGCTCTTAAAGCGGGCTACCGGCAGAACGCCTCGTTCGTGATGAACCGCAAGACGCAGAGCGCCATCCGCAAGTTCAAGGATGACAATGGCCAGTATCTCTGGGCGCCACCAGCCAGCATCGGCCAATCCGCGACGCTGATGGGCTTCCCGGTGGTGGAGGCTGAGGACATGCCGGATATCGCAGCCGGCTCCTGCGCGATCGCCTTCGGCGACTTCAAGCGCGGCTATCTGGTGGTTGACCGGGCCGGGATGCGCGTCCTGCGCGACCCTTATTCGGCGAAGCCCTATGTGCTGTTCTACACCACCAAGCGCGTGGGTGGCGGAGTGCAGGACTACGCGGCGATCAAGCTGCTGAAGTTCGCCGCCTAATCTGTCTCTAACTTCCGGCCTCACTTCACCTCATCCTGAGGGGCAGCCGTGAGGCTGCGTCTCGGGATGAGGGCTGTGCGTGGCAATTGTTCGCGACCCAACCTTCGAAGACCAGAAAGGCCGAGTTACTGCCTCGCCCACGCTCCACCGATGCTGTCGAGCATCCGGGTGCCTTCCGCGATCCAGCGGAGATGTTCGGCGATTGGGGTCACGGCGGTCAGGCCGCCGCAGGCGCTCGGCTCGCGGGTGCGCAGCGCGCCGCTCGACCAGCTGACGATGCCGAGAAGCTGGTAGGCTCCCCGCCCTCCAACCACGACCGGGCCGCCGGAATCGCCCCGGCAGGCGCCAGCGCCCGTAATCTCCGCGAGGTTGTTTTGATCAACGACGATCACGACCCGGTTCGCCACCTCAACCGGGCCAAGCGAGACCAAATTGGTCTGACGCAGGGTGCGGGCCGTTCGCCTGAGGCGTTCCGACAATACGCCGAAGCCCGCGATGGTCACCGCGCCGCCTCGGTCGATGCGGCCGGTAAGGCGCGGATCGAGGGGCGTGTAGTCGGGTCCCAGTGGGCGTTCGAGCTTGAGGATCGCAAGATCGACGCCCGGCTGCGTCCTGGGCGTCGTGCCGGGCACGAAGGCCGGATGGATCGCGGTCGCCGTGACCCGGAAGGATTGTGGCCGGAACGCGCGGTTGACTCCCACCACCCGGTAGGAGGCCCGGTCCGTCATGCAATGGGCAGCGGTCAGAACCAGATCCTGCGCGATGACTGCTCCCGAGCAGAGTTCGCCGATGCTGTTCTCGATCGAGACGACCGAGCGCCTGAGGCCGTTGGGGTCGCGGCTTGCCGTGCCCAGCACGACCGCCTGGGCGGGAGCAGCGAGAGCCACGAGGGCAGCGAGCGAGAGAAGGGGCAGGAAACGCATGGGAAGAGTGTGAAGCCTGAGGGCTGTTTCTACAAGGGAAGGCTTGAGGGCGCACAATGGTTCCGTTGACTTTTTCGGCTAAGCCATCGCGTCAGGAAGCGGGGAGCGGTTCCTTGCGAGAACCGATATGTCCGAGCTTCAGTTGCCGCTCCATTGCGCCGCTCTGCCCCAGCCCCGCAGCGTCTGGTCGATCCAGTTCTGTTGCGGACCCACCAGGATGCCTTGCGTGATCCCGCCGCAGCTGCGGCCCTTAGCGGGCGATGACCAGCTCGTGATCGCCACCACGGCGTCGCCCGAGGTCATCGGCCCGCCGGAATCGCCCTGGCACGCGCCCATGGGGCCGGGCCCCTGAAGCCACAGCAGGATTTTGCTGGGTCCGTAGGGTTCGATCACCTTGAGGGACGCGCTGCGGAACGTGCCTGTGGTTTTCGGGGCGTTCTCTTGCGACAGGCCGTAGCCGCCTACCGCCACTGAGGCGTCCTTGGCGGGTTTTGCATTCGCCAGCGTGGCGCGTTCGAACCGGTCCGGCAGCCTCTCTGGAACGCGCAGGAGCGCGAGATCGACCGAGCGCCGCCGATTCTCGATCGCCTTGGCGTCATAGCCGGGATGCACGGCTTTCGCCGAGGGCACGATCAGCACGGGCTCTCCAGCCTCGTCCCGGAAATGCACCCGGTGTTCCGCGGCGCCTGTCACGCAATGAGCCGCCGTGAGCACCACGTCATAGGCCACCACCACGGCGGTGCACACACCTCCGTTCGAGCCCAGAACCATCACGGTCTGGCGGGAGGCAGGACCCTGATCCTCGGCGCCGCCGACGATGGCGCGCGCTCCGGTTCCGGACAGCAGGGTTGCAAGGACGATGGTGGCGAGACGTTTCATGAAGGAAGGATTCCCGTTTCAATGTACCCGATACTCATCGACGGCCCCGCCGTCGAGCCCGTCACGCTGGCCGAGATGAAAACCTACCTGCGCGTCGACGACGATCAGGAGGACGAGCTGGTGGCCGGATTGATCAAGGCCGCCCGCCTCATGGTGGAGGCAGCCTCCCGCCGGATCCTCGTGGAGCAGCGCTGGCGCGTGATCCTCGACCGTTGGACCGAAGGCGGCGCAGTCATGCTGCCGCTCTCGCCGTTGATGGGCCTCGAAAGCATCAGGGTTGTGGGTCAGGACGGCACGGCGACGGAGATTGCGCCGAACGCCATCGAGACCGACCCCATGAGCGATCCACCCCGCATCGTCGTCTCGCCCGCGCCGGAACCGGGACGGCCGAGAGGAGGCATCACCATCGATCTGCGGGCCGGGTTTGGAGCAACGCCCGACACCGTGCCGGCAACCTTGCGGCTTGCGGTGAAGATCCTGGTCGCGCGCTGGTTCGAGAACCGGGGCGACGTGACCGGCGAGCAGACCCTCCCGCCGGAAGCCCTCGCGCTCATCGCGCCGTTTCGGCGGACGCGGATCTAACGCCTCCCTCATCCTGAGGAGCCGCGCAAGCGGCGTCTCGAAGGTGGATCCAGTGCGCGCTGGAGACGCCTCTTCGTCGAGATGCTTCGCTCATCAGGATGAGGCTGCGTGTCGTTTCTCAGATTTACCACTCGGTCCGCTTCCCCGCGATGACCGCGACCGATCAAGATCATTGTTTCTGCCGAGACTTTCATGAAAATCAAATCACTGCCCATCGGCGCACGCTCGCGCCGGTTCGTCATCGAATTGCCGCTGGAGCACCCCGACGGCTTCGGCGGGGTGATCCGCTCCTACGCGCCTGGACCGCAGGTCTGGGGCGCGATGGAGATGCTGTCGGGGGACGAGCGTGTGCGAGCCGACAGGCCCGAACAGAGCCTTACCCACCGCATTACCCTGCGCTACCGCGAGAGCGTGACGGGCGCCATGCGCCTGACCTCGGGCCTTCGCCGCTTCGCCATCAAGGCCGCGTCCGATCCCGACGGATCACGACGGAATGTTGTGTGCCTGGTCGAGGAGATCAGGGCATGACGAGCCCGGTCCTGGCGCTGCGCCGCGCCATCCTTGACCAGGCAGGCGCCGACGCGGAGCTGATCGGCCTCATGGGCGGCGCGTTGCGCCTTCACGACGAGCCGACCCGCGCGGCGGAGCCCGTTTATGCCCTGTTCGGCGACGTGACGGCCGAGGACTGGTCCACGGATTTCGACCGCGGTCACGAACAAGCGTTGAGCGTCGTGGTCTGGGCCGCCCGAGGAAGCGCCCGCACGGCGCTGGCAGTGGCCGAACGCTTCGCGGCGATCCTCGACGATGCGCCGCTCGCCCTCGAGGGACACCGCCTCGTCAACCTGCGCGTCACGGAGCTCGCCTCCACACGAGACAAGGACACGCAGCTCACCCGTGTGAGCTTAAGCCTGCTCGCCGTGACGGAGACGGCGTGACGCTGCCGCGCACGACACATTTAACCGAAAGGAACTTTCGATGCCTGCTCAGAAGGGCAAGGACCTGCTCATCAAGATCAGCGACGGAGGCACGGGTTTTGTTGCCGTAGCGGGGCTCCGCACGCGACAGATCGCGTTCAATGCCGAGACCGTCGACGTCACCAATTCCGAATCCGCCGGACGATGGCGCGAATTGCTGGCGGGCGTCGGCGTGCGCCGCGCCGGGATCACCGGATCGGGCGTGTTCAAGGACGAGGCGTCGGATGCGCGGGTGCGCCAGGCGTTCTTCGACGGGGACATCCTCACCTACCAGATCGTCGTGCCGGATTTCGGCCGCATCGAAGGCCCGTTCCAGATCACCAGCCTTGAATACCGTGGGGATCATGCGGGCGAGGTCACGTTTGAGATGGCGTTCGAGTCTGCGGGCGCAATGACCTTCGTGGCGTAGTAACCACCCATAGTCGCTCGGTGCCTGCGCGGGGAGCTAAAGCAAGGCCTCATCCTGAGGAGCCGCGCAGCGGCGTCTCGGAGGATGCTTCCAGTGTGCGCTGGAGACGCCTCGCCCTTCGCGACGCTGCGCTCCTCAGGGTGAGGCTGTGTTGAGAACGGAATTCCTGCGCATCGTTCGCTCTCATTCAAGAGACTTTCTTCAAGTCATTAAGGAACCCCGTAATGCCCAACAAACGACGCGGCGAGGTGGCGCTGCATCTCGGCGACACGCGCTACACGCTCTGCCTCACCCTCGGGGCGCTGGCGGAACTGGAGGATGCGTTCGCGGTCAACGATCTCATGGCTCTCGCCGAGCGCTTCGGCTCGGGACACCTGTCGAGCCGCGACCTGCTGACCCTGCTCGCCGTGGCTTTGCGCGGCGACGGCCATGCGATCAGCGACCGGGAAGTCGCGAACCTTCCGCTGCATGACGGCATCGAGCCCGTGGCGGCGGCCATCGCGGAGCTCTTGGTCGCAACCTTCGGCGCACCCGCAAACCCTCCAGTGCCGCAGGACGCATGAGCGAGCCCCAGGCTTTTCCCTGGGATGACGCCATGACGCTGGCCCTCGGCGTCCTGCGGTGGAGCCCCGCCGAATTCTGGCGCGCGACCCCGCGCGAACTGACGGCCGCATGGGACGGATTGAACGGCGGCCGCCCCATGGGACCCGCCGTCGGCCGCGATCTCAGACGGTTGATGGAGGCCTTTCCGGATGAATGAAGCGCACGAGGATCATCGGCTTAGTCGGAGGGACCCTCGTCATAGCCTTTCAGCTTCAGGCACTGTGCGTAGACATCTTTCGCGCCACGAGTTGCAGACGTGTTGGGTGGGGCGGCATATATTATCTTGGAGGCTTCGTAGAAGCACTCATCACGGGCCCTGTCGAATTGCAGATCTCCAGTGGGCTTAAGCTCTAACTCTTCCGGCCGCGTACACCCGCATATAGCCATCAGCACGATAAGGAGTGACAGCTCTGACCAATGCATTCGCAAAGAATGCAGAAGGCAATGCATCGTTCGTCGTCCCCTCGCGGCATGGTCCTAAAGTTTAACTTCGTCGGACGTGCCAAGGAATTTGATGCCTTTCGACTCGACGCAGAGAATGTAAATCTTGCGAAATCTCTCACCCGCTACAGGCGACGGCCTGATCGGGGTCACAGCCTTCTCCGCTTCGAATAAACATTCCTTACGAGCTTTTAGCCACTGAGCATCTGTCATAGAGCCCGAATCGAATAGAAGATCTGGCTTTTTGCTCTCGGCAACACACCCGCTCATAACAATCACTGACGCAGAGACTGAGAGAAGGTAAATAATGGCCTCAGACCCAAGAAATGATCCTGGCGATCTTGGCGAAGATAAAGCTGCTAGTAACAGACAACGCCAGCCCAACACGCTCATCGGGCTCTCGGACAGGTTCGGTGAATCCCTGACCAATGCTTTTGCGAAGAATGTTGCAGAAGGCAAGAAATTCGACGACGTTCTCAAGTCCGTGCGTCAGTCTCTTGTGGAAACAGGGTTACGTATGGCGCTGGCGCCCCTCCAACTGGCCCTGAGCCAGAGCGCCAAGACCATGACGACCGGCGCCATGGGCGGCGCGCTGCCGATGGATGCGGGAGGGCTCTTCGGCGGCATCGTGAAGGGCCTCGGCTCCCTGTTAGGCTCCCTCTTCGGCGGCGGTTCCGGGTCCACTTTCGCCCAGGGCGGCGTGTTTTCGCGCGGGATGGTGATGCCGTTCGCCCAAGGGGGCGTGATCGGCGCGCCGACCTATTTTCCGCTGGGGCGCGGCCTCGGGCTCATGGGCGAGCGCGGCGCGGAGGCCGTGATGCTGCTGGCGCGCGGACCGGACGGGCGGCTCGGCGTGCAGGCGGGCGGGGCGGGGCGTTCCGCGTCGATCACGGTTAATACCAAGTCCCGCTGATCAGAACCGGTGCGCCCACTCCCGCAGGCCGAGGGACATGATCGTCCAGGGTCGATCC
>NZ_QOIO01000072.1 GCF_003332305.1 Microvirga aerophila
GGCCGGACATATGACCGCAAGCGATCCGATCAAAACACTGTTCAACACCCTTGCGAGGAGGGGGCCGTCCACATATGGGTAGGTCCAGTACCGCTGTTTCGCGTTCCGGGGACGCAGGAGCCAAGTTGCCCAGCGCCATGTGACTGCAGCTGGGTTGACGAGCCGCCATGGATTGACGACGAACGCAGCCAGGAAGGTGATGCCGACCCACCAGATCACCCAGACGAAGACCGGAGTGATATTCTTGAACGGGCTCTGGTTGCCGACGAGGCCTGCCGCGGTGATCAGGACCAGCATCCCGACCGACGTCACCTGCAGGAACCAGACCAGCCATGCCGGCAGGACGCCCTCGGCCCAAACGAAGGTGCGCGAGCTGACCGGACGAGTGGACGTTCGGAAGAGGGCGAGCAGGGCGAACGAGGCCGCAACCGCGGCGCCAGCTCCGAGCAGGTACAGCCACAGCGGCAGTGGCAGGTCGTATCGTGCGCCCAAGCCGTGAGCCTGCGCCTCGCCGCAAGGGAGACTGAATGCGGCAAGTCCGAGACCGTGCTGGAGGAGCAAGCCGGCCCTCATGCTAACGCGGGTGCACTTCGACATGGATCAGCGTCCGATGGCGCCCCGTGCCGCCATGGAGTTCGACAGGAAATCGGCCGGTGGCATGGGCCGTGAACGTCATGCGCCCTTGGCTTCCAGGCTCGACTACTGCTTCGATGTCATATCCGTGCAGGTGGATGGTGACCAGGCGGTCACTTGACCAGAGCAGTTCCACCCGGTCGCCCCGGAGGGCGCGCACGCTGCGCATCCCATCTGCCACACGGCCATTTGCGAGGATGATCTCGAACCGTTTGGACTCTCCGGCCTCCTGCGCCCTGACAGGGCGAACCGACATGCCCGTAAAAAGGACCACCCCGATGAGAACCGGGCCCGGTAGGGAACGGACGACGTCTGCGCCTCGGGCCATGAGAGCCTCCGCTTCACATCGACTCGGAGCAAGCGTAAACTAAGCCACTGTGTTCGTCAGGTCGGGCCCGATGCCGTAATGAGCATCAACATGCGGATCTCCCCCGAACGGTGCGAGAGCCCTCTTGGCGCGGTGTGAGCGTTCTAATGTACCGCCTCCTCCCGCGGGCAGAGGCGGATTGCAGCCCCAGGCATACGTTTCGAGCCAACATCACAGGAGAGCCCCATGTCGCGCCTTTGCCCGATGGCGGCTTTGGCTGCCGCCCTTTTGTGCTCGCCCAGCGCGCGGGCCGAGATCCTGGCCATGGCCAATTACGAGAGTAAGCCACCCGAGGCCCTCAAGGCGTTCAAGCATCCAGTAGCGGGGCAGACCCGTCAGGAGGGTATCGCCATTATCGACGTCAATCCCGCCTCGCCGAACTACAAGAAGATCGTAGAAACCGTCCCGCTGCCGCCGGACCTCGTGGCTCACCACATCTTCTACAACCGGGACTCGACCAAGGCTTACGTGACCTCGCTGGGCAAGAGCGAGCTTGGCGTGATCGACACGATGAAGCGTCCCTTCACCATCAAGCAGGTGGCCGTGCCGGACTGCAAGATCGGCGAGGACATCGTGTTCTCGGCGGACAACATGCGCTGGTTCCTGACCTGCCTTGGTTCCGCGAACGTGATCATGGGCGATGCAGTCAAGGACGTGCCGACCCAGACGATTGCCCTGCCCCATCCTTACCCGCACGGCATTGGCATTCATGGCGGGATCGACCGCATTCTCGTGACAAACACTGTTCGGGGCTCGGACCTCGGGGATGCGGGCGAGATGATCACCGCAATCGAGGCCAGCACCGGTAAGGTTTTGGAGAGCTACAAGGTCTCGAGCAAGCCCTCACCCTCGGGAGAGGCTCCGGTCGAAGTCGTGTTTGTTCCAGGGACGAACCCACCCGTCGCCTATGTGGCCAACATGTACGGTGGCACGCTGTGGACGGCCACGTGGAATGCGGCGAAGAAGGGCTTCAGCGTCGCGCAGGCCTTCGACTTCGGATTGGTCAAGGCCGGAGTGCCGCTCGAGCTCTACGTGGTCAGCAAGGACGGCAGGCCGGACCAGCTGCATGTCACGACGGCAAAGCCCGGCCATCTGCACGTCTTCGACATCAGCCAAGACGCTGGCAAGCCGAAGCTCCTGAAGTCGATCGCGACGGCGGAGGGCGCCCATCATGTGGCCTACACGAAGGATGGGCGGTTCGCCTACGTGCAAAATTCGTTGTTGAACCTGCCCGGTATGAACGACGGTTCCATCACGTTGATCGTTCTGAACAAGGGTGAAGCAGTCGACAGCATCGACACGCTGAAGGATCAGGGCTTCGCGCCCAACTGCATCGTGCTCCTGCCTGCATGGAACGACATGGCAGGTCATTGACTGCGCCTTAGACCTGTGTCTGCGGTCGTAGACACAGGTCTAAGGAATTGTCATTCTCTTCTGACGGCTATCAGGCTGCCACTTGGTGTCAGTGTCTGCCCTGAAGGTCCGCATCGGGTCAAAGTGCAACGTTGGACAGACCAGATGAAGGTCCGCTCGTTGTGCCTTTGCAGAAGTTCAGCGTACTTCCGGAACGTGCCAGATTGAGACATTCACACAGGGCACAATGATCGGACGCGGCCGACGCCACTATTCTGCAGCGGACTTCCCGGAGGCGATCTGTTCGGTCATATGCCGTGCGGCGGCCGGTGTCGTCTCCTCGCTCCCTGAGACCTGCACCGTCGGCGTGGCAAACTGGATCCCGTTCTCGTCGAAGGCCTGCTTGATGCGGGCGAACGCCGTGCGACGGATCACGAACTGCTCGCCCGGCCGCGTTGTCATCTTGCACCGGATCTGGATGGCATAGTCCCCGAACTGCTCGACGCCCTGCATCTTCAGCGGCTCGATGATGTGCCGGGCGAACTCGGGAGCCTCTGCCAGTTCCTGACCGATCCTCTTGATCAGCTTGCGCGCCTTCTCCAGGTCGGTGCCATAGGTGACCCCGATCTGGAACTTGTCGATCACCCAGTCGCGGCTCATGTTCTGCACCGCCCCGAGCTGGCCGAACGGCACCGTGTAGACCGGCCCGCGGTGGTGCCGCAGCTTCACCGAGCGCAGGGAGAAGGACTCGACCGTGCCCTTGTAGGAGCCGCTCTGGATGTACTCGCCCACCCGGAACGCGTCGTCGAGCAGGTAGAAAACCCCGCTGATCACGTCCTTCACCAGCGTCTGCGCGCCGAAGCCCACAGCCACCCCGAACACGCCGGCGCCTGCAATCAGGGGACCGATCTCGACCCCGAGCCCTGACAGGGCCGTGAGCCCGGCCAGCACCGCGATGACCACGAACAGGATGTTGCGGAAAATCGGCAGGAGCGTGCGCAACCGGGCCTGCCGGATCGCCGCCTCCGTGTCGGGTTCGACCGCGACCGCTGTCTCGGCCAGCTTGGCATCCACCACCGCTTTGATCACCTGCCAGAGGAAGTCGGCCAGCAGCAGAACCACGACGCCCGTCAGCGCCCCTCGGACCAGTCGCGTCGCCAGCGTGTCGCGGGAGGTCATCTGGACGAGATCGACACCCCAGACATCCGCCAGGAACAGGGCTGCGGCCACGATCAGGGCCGTGCGCAACCCGCGCTCGACGACCACCTCCAGGACACCCCGCCGGGGCGCTTCCTCCTCAGCCGTGGAGCGCAGAAGGTGCGCCACGGCCTGCTGCCCTACAACAATCGCCTTGGGCAGCAGCATCGCCACGACGGCAAGCCAGAACAGGCGCTCAAGGCCCCCAACCCACAGGACCCAGAGCACGACACTATAGGCCGTGAGGAGGATGCTGAGGCTGGCCACACCCCAGCCATGATGCGCCGTCGCTCCATCAGGCCGCGGCCGTCGCTAGATCGCTTCCAAGGCGATCCCCAGCAGCCCCAAGCCCAGAATGTAGGCCGCCGCGTCCTGCAGGTCCGGGCCGAAGCCGAAAACGCCGAGAAGGTCCACGGTGGCGTGCCCAAATGCCCAGTACCCGGCAAACAGCGCCAAGCGCCGATGCCAGAAACGGGCATTCTCAGCCGGCATCGGCACGACCCGGAACCGTTCCGGGTCGCCCAGCTCCGCGGTGCCGTCCGGCACCAGCACCACACGGCCGAGGACGAGGCTAAGGCGGAATAGCACCACCGCCACCAGGTAGGCGATCACGACCTGCCGCAGCAGCGGCGGCCAGTCGAACAGGAGGAGGGCACCGATGCTGCCGAGACCGAAGATGGCGACGAGCGTCAATCCGAAGCCGAGGCACATGGCGATCATGCGCAACCGGTCGGCGACGGTGGCCATGGGATGGCGGCCGATCCACGTCCGGGTGTGCTTCGTAGTGCGCCAGAACAGGCGCTCGGAGCCGTAGCCCAGTGCCACGAATACACCGATCAGCGCCACAATGGCGAACAGCCCTCTGTCCTTGAGCTCCTGCAGCAGGAGACCGGAGGCCTGGCGCATCTCCGCCGGGAAGCGCGGCAGCGCCGTGGCGACCACTCTCAGGTGCTCCCGCACGCCTGACAAGCGGGACGCCATCTTGGCGCTGTCGGCCACCCGGCCCGAGGCTGCGGGCGCTCCCTGCCCATTCCGGGCCTGCTCCAGCCAGGAGCGCACGGCAGGGTCGTCGAGTAGTTTGACAAGCTCCTGTACCTGCGCCGGCGGCGGCGTGTCCTGCGCCGAGGCGGAGGAAAGCGAACCGAGCACAGCAAGGAGTGCGGCACCCAGGACCGAGGTTGCCCATCGGGCCAATGCCGGAAGCCATTGAACCTGTGTGCGCTGAACGAGCATGGCCAGCTACCCTCTCCCCACCGCCCATCTAAGCCTAACAGGAGCAGGAAGCCCATCGGGGATTCACCCGAGGCCCCCAATCAATCGGAGCTTCGCTCCCTGGCGCATGAAGCCGCACGGGTCGTTCACTTCTTCAGGCTTTCCCGGTTGTTTCTCAGGTCTTCACCCGATTTTCGTTTCCTGCCGCGGGGCTAAGCTGGTCCCCAATGCGGAACGGCTGACACACCAAGAGGCCCGCAGCGGACCCGGTGCCTCTGTAAGGTCTGCCCACGCTGACGCAGGGAGGATCATATGGACCTGCATAACAGTCAGAACATCCACAGATGCGTCGCCGAGGGTATTGGCACCTTCTGGCTCACCTTCGCCGACTGCGGCAGCGCGGTGATCGCGGCAGCTTTCCCAGACGTTGGCATTGGCCTGCTCGGCGTCTCGCTCGCCTTCGGGCTGAGCGTGCTGACCATGGCCTACGCCATCGGCCACATCTCCGGCTGCCACCTCAACCCGGCGGTGACGGTCGGCTTGGCGGCGGGTGGACGCTTTCCCAAGCAGGACATCGTGCCCTACGTCGTGTCGCAGGTGATCGGCGCAATCGTCGCAGCGGCTGCCCTCTACGCCATCGCGACGGGTTCCCCCACGTTCGACCTCGCCAAGGGTTTTGCCGCCAACGGCTATGGCGCGCACTCGCCGGGCCAGTACAGCATGATGTCCGGCTTCATCGCCGAGGTGGTGCTGACCATGATGTTCCTGTTCATCATCATGGGCGCCACCCATGGCAAGGCGCCCGTCGGCTTCGCGCCCATCGCCATCGGGCTCGGCCTGACGCTGATCCATCTCGTCGGCATCCCGATCACCAACACGTCGGTGAACCCGGCCCGCAGCACCGGCCCAGCCCTGTTCGTGGGCGGCTGGGCCCTGGCGCAGCTCTGGATGTTCTGGGTCGCGCCCCTGATCGGCGGTGCGATCGGCGGCGTCCTCTACCACTGGCTCAGCGAGGAGCCTTCGGCGCAAGTCACCGGCATCGCGCCCGCCACCCCGGCGGAGTGATTAGCCAAACAACGGGCTGGCGGGATGTGTCAGCCTGAGCCGTTCACCAGGAGCCGAACATGACCATGAACCGCAGGCAAGCCATCGGACTGCTCGCATCCGCATCCGTCGCGCCGATGACCGGGCTGGCCTCGCAGGCACAGACCGGCACCCAAACGGGTGCGGGCACCGGTGCGGCGGGCAGGCCATCGCCCAAGCCAGCGACGGAGGCCACCAAGGCGGCCAACCGGGCCGCGCAGGAATACCTGAACTTCAATGACCGCGAGGATTTCGAGAACGCCACACGGGGCCTGATCGCGCGGCCCGACACCCTGACGATCCGTGACGCGAAAGGCGGTGTCGTCTGGGACCTGGAGACATACAAGCAGTTCATCGGCCTCGACAAGCCCGCCCCGGACACCGTTAATCCGAGCCTTTGGCGCAACGCCCAGCTCAACGTGCAGTACGGTCTGTTCCGCGTGCATGACCGCATCTTCCAGGTGCGCGGCTACGGACTGGCCAATGTCACCTTCGTCCAGGGCGACACCGGCTGGATCGTGCTCGATGCCGGCAGCGAGCTGGAGAGCACGAAGGCTGCGTACGACCTCGTGAGCCAGCATCTTGGTCAGCGGCCCGTGCTTGCCGTGGTCTACAGCCACTCCCACGGCGACCATTACGGCGGCGTGCGGGCGCTCGTCGACGAGGCGGATGTCAGCGCCGGCAAGGTCCAGATCCTCGCCCCGGAGAACTTCACCGAGCACGCGATCAGCGAATTCGTGATCGCCGGCAACGCCATGGCCCGCCGTGCGATCTACATGTACGGGCCGCTCCTGCCCCGCAATGCCCAGGGCGGGGTCGGTGCCGGCCTGGGCCTGTCAACGGGCCACGGCACCATTGGCCTGCTCCTCCCGACGCGCGAGATCAAGCAGACGGGCGAGGAAGTCGTCCTCGACGGCGTGCGCATGGTGTTCCAGATGACTCCGGGCACCGAGGCGCCGGCGGAGATGAACACCTATCTCCCGCAGTTCCGCGCCATGTGGATGGCCGAGAACACCACCAACACGATGCACAACCTGCTGACGCTGCGCGGCGCCCAGGTCCGGGATGCACTGGCATGGGCGAAGTTCATCAATGAGACCATCGAGCTCTATGGGGATGGGACAGACGTCAAGTTCCAGGCGCACCATTGGCCGATGTGGGACAATGCGAGGATCGTCGACTACTGGAAGAAGCAGCGCGACCTGTACAAGTACATCCACGATCAGTCGGTAAACCTGATGAACAAGGGCTACACCGGGGTCGAGATCTCCAACATGATCAAGCTGCCGCCGGAGCTCGACAAGGCTTGGTTCAACCGCGGCTACTACGGCTCCCTGAAGCACAATTCGCGTGCGGTCTACCAGCGCTACATGGGCTTCTACGACGCCAATCCCTCGACGCTCGACGAGCTGCCGCCGGAGGACGCAGCCAGGAAGTACGTCGAGTACATGGGCGGCGCCGGGCCGATCCTGCAAAAGGCGAAGGCGGATTTCGACAAGGGAGAGTACCGCTGGGTGGCACAGGCCCTGAAGCACGTTGTCTTCGCCGATCCGGATAACAAGGATGCGAGGGAACTGCTCGCCGACACCTACGAGCAGATGGGCTACCAGGCGGAGTCCGGCACGTGGCGCTCGGTCTACCTGCAAGGCGCATCCGAACTACGGCATGGCGTGCCACAGGCCGGCAACATCGAAACGGCGGGCCCGGATACAGTGAAAGCGATGCCGCCGGAGATGACGTTCGACTACCTTGCCGTGCGCTTGAACGGCGAAAGGGCAGCCGGCAGGAAGATGGTCGTGACACTCGATTTCACGGACCTCAAGGAGGCCTACACCCTCACCGTCGAAAACGGCGTGTTGAACTACACCAGGAAGCCTCAGGCCGCTGTTGACGCCAGGATAACCCTCACGAAAGCTACCCTGGATCGGCTTCAGCTCGGAGAAATCACGCCGCAGCAGGCCTTTGCCTCCGGGGACGTGAAGGTGGAGGGCCGGCGCGAGGCCTTGGCCGATTTCGTCGGCCTGGTCGACACCTTCCCGTCCTGGTTCAACATCGTGACGGCTTGAACCCGCCCGCACCGGGTGACTGGCGCACGTTGCAAATGGATCCCCACCGATTGGCGAAAAGCCACAGGGAGACGACCATGAAGGGAGCAATTCTCGCGGCACTTGCCGTGATCGCCTCGGCAGTGTCGGCTGCCGCGCAAGCACCGTCTGGCGCTGATCTGAACAGCCGGCAGGTCCACCGCCGCGCGGTCGAGGCGGTGATCTGGGGCATGCCGGCGGTCAACTACGACCTGATGTTCCAGGCTGCCCTCAAGGCGGGCGCGAAGGAGAACCAGATCGTTTACTGGTCGAACTTCCTCGACTGGAAAAACCAGACGCTCACACCCAATCCCAGCACGATCTACCTCATGCCCTTCCTCAACATGAAGGACACCGGCCCGATGGTGGTGGAAATCCCGCCTGCCCAGGGAGGGTCGATCACCGGCACCATTTTCGATGCCTGGCAGGTCGCGCTGGAAGATGTCGGTCCGGCGGGCGCGGATAAGGGCAAGGGCGGCAAGTACCTGATCCTCCCTCCCGGCCACAGCGAAAAGGCTCCGGACGGCTACATCGTGCTCCGATCAGGTACCAACATGGCCGGGGCGTTGCTGCGGTCCAATGTCGGCGGCAGCTCCGCGGCCGACATCGCGAATGCGGTGGCCTATGGCAGGCAGATCAAGCTCTACCCGCTGTCCAGCACGGTCAATCCGCCTCCGACAGCTTTCGTCGATGCCATTAGAGCATCGGACGAAAAAGCGGATCCACGACGCTCCACCTTTCTCCGCTAGGCAGGGGTAGGAACGGAGCGGGTCCGACAAATCGTCCGATGCTCTAGCGTCGAGTTCGACAGCACGATCCCCTACGACACGCTCTTCTTCGAGTCTCTTGACCGCTTCGTGCAAAGGGAGCCGTGGCTGGAGCGGGACAAGGCCATGATCGACCAGCTCAAGTCGGTCGGGATCGAGCAGGGTAAGCCGTTCAATCCAACCGCCGAGACGCGCAAGCTCCTGGAGCAGGCGGCCCAAGAGGCTCACGCCGTACTTGATCAGGGCTACGAGGCCCTGTTTTCGCCTTACTACCCGGACGGGCAGTGGGCGCTGCCGCTTGCGCACGACCTGACCGAAGGACTGTCGGACAACTTCGCCAAGGCTGGGGTGTATCCCATCGACACCCGCAGCGTCTTCTTCTCGATGGCCTTTTCTAGCGTCAAGCATCTGGGAACGGGCCAGTTCTACTTGGTGGCGCTCGACGACAGGACGGGCCAGCCGTTCGATGGAGGCCAAACCTATCGCCTGACGGTGCCTGCGAATGTGCCGGCCGAACTCTACTGGTCGGCCACCGTCTACGACCGCGCCACGCACGCCCTGATCCGGGACCAGAAGTGGCCCTCCCGGGGTTCCACGACCCCAGCCCTGCAAGTGAATGCGGACGGATCGGTCGAGCTCTTCTTCGGGCCGAAGCCGCCCGCCGACAAGGAGGTGAACTGGGTCCCCACCCAAGCCGGCCGCGGCTGGGAGGTCATGATGCGCTTCTACGGGCCGCATAAACCGCTCTTCGACAAGACTTGGCGCCTGCCGGATATCGAAAAAACCGCGGCCGAGTGATCGAGGAGACCCCCATGAAGCTGGCATTCATCGCGGCTCTTGCCATCACGGGCATGTCCGGATCATCCCTGGCCCAGAGCGCCATCCCCGTGACGGTCGACAACTTCGTCCGCGCAGAGACGGACACGTATTTCGGCAGCATGGTGAAGCAGGTCGGATTGGGCCGATTCCTGCATCACCGCGAGCCGATGTCCGTCGACCGCCAGACTGTCATTCGGAGCAACCGCGACACCCTGTACTCAACGGCCGTCTTCGACCTGGATGCAGGACCGGTGACGGTCACGCTGCCGGAAGCTGGCCCACGCTTCATGTCGTTGCAGATCATCACCGAAGATCACTACACCACCACGTCCTACGGCGCGGGCGATCATATCGTCGACAAGGACAAGGTCGGGACGCGCTACGCGATGGTTGGCATCCGCACGCTCGTCAATCCCGACGATCCGCAGGACGTCCGGCAGGTGCATCAGTTGCAGGACGCGATCAAGGTGACTCAGCCCGGGGGGCCGGGGCATTTCGAAGTGCCCGCCTGGGATCAGGCCAGCCACAAGAAGGTGCGCGACGCGCTTCTGGTCCTGGCCAGCACCGTGACCGACACGAGCCGCGCCTTCGGCACCAAGGACCAGGTCGATCCGGTGCAGCGCCTCGTCGGCGCAGCCTCGGCGTGGGGCGCCAACCCGCCGCAGGATGCGATCTATCTCAACTTCGTGCCGAGCCGGAACGACGGCACCACGGTTTATCGGTTGAACGTCAACGACGTGCCCGTCGACGGTTTCTGGTCCGTGAGCGTCTACAACGCGCAGGGCTACTATCAAAAGAATGAGGCCGATGCCTACACGCTCAACAATGTCACGGCGAACAAGGGCGCCGACGGATCGGTCGCCATCCAGCTCGGTGGCTGCGACAGCAGGATGCCGAACTGCCTCCCGACCATGCCCGGCTGGAATTACATGGTGCGGCTCTATCGTCCGCGTGCCGAGGTCTTGAACGGAACATGGAAATTCCCTGAGGCGCAGCCGGTGCAGTGAGCGCCGGTGACCAGGAGGCAGACAGACCTCAGGAGGATGTCATGGGTTTTCAGATGCAGGGCAGCGGGGAGTGGCTCTATTGGCTGTGCCTCGTCATCGTCATCGCGTTGGTGGTCGCCGGGACCTGGGCGATCTACTCCCTGGGTGGACTGCCGGGCCGGATCGCCCGCTCCCGGGGGCATCCGCAGGCGGCCGCGATCAGCGTCTGCGGCTGGCTCGGCCTGATCACCTTCGTGCTGTGGCCCGTTGCCCTGGTGTGGGCCTATACCTCGCCCCGCGGTGGCCAAGCCGCCGCGACGAGCGAGGACCTCGATGCCTTGCTGGCTGACCTGCGCCGGACGTCGGAGCGGGTCGCTGCCATCGAGGCTGGGCTCGGCTCCACCTCTCCGAGAAGGATCGCCTGACATGGTCCCCGCCATCATCAGCTCCGTGGTCATCCTCTACCTCTACTGGCGGCACACGAACGGGACGAAGCCGCGCAGCGAAGAGCATGCGACCGTGTCGGCGGTCCGCAGCGAGCTCGCCAACCTGAACGCCCGACTTGACACGCTCCAGAAGCGCGTCGCTGCCCGTTAACCAAGGATGCCCGCCATGCAGTGGCCGATCTTCATCATCTACACCGCCTTGGTCTGGCTTGTGTTCGCGAAGCTGCGCCTGCTGCCGTTCACGCTCCCGGTGGCGCTGTTCTTCGCCTCGGCCGGGCCGATCATCATCTTTCTCGCCCTCGTGGCGATGAACTTCTACCACCCCGGCACCTCGGACGTGCGCATCTTCCAGCGGGTGGTCCAGATCACCCCGCGGACCTCGGCTCCCGGCCGGGTGGCGGAGATCGCGGTCAAGCCCGACGTCCGCTTGTCCAGGGGCGAGACCCTGTTCCGGATCGACCCGACGCCGTTCGAGTACGACGTCCGACGGTTGGAGGCAGCATTGGCCGCGGCCGAGCAGAACGTGGGCCAGCTCAAGGCCTCGCTTGACCAGGCCAGTGCGGCCCGCGCCCGGGCCGAGGCGCAGGTCGCGCTGGCCCAGCAGACGTTCGACCGGCAGACCGAGCTTCTCCAAAGCCGGATCGTGGCGCAGGCCGCCGTCGACACCGCCACCCGCAACCTTGAAGCCGCCCGCCAAGGGGAGGCGGAGACCAAGGCTGCGGAGGACCGGGCCCGGCTCGCCTATGAGTCGAACATCGGCAACGTGAACACCTCGGTGGCACAGGCGCAGCAGCAGCTCGCCGCAGCTCGGACCAACCTTGCGGAGACCAACGTCACCGCGCCTTGCGACGGGTATGTGACCAACGTGAACATCCTGCCCGGCTCCATTGTCAGCCCGTCAGCCGCGGTCATGCCCTTCGTCTGCGACTAGGACGCCGACATGAAGGGCAAGGTGGTCGCCACCTTTGACCAAGCGTCGTTCCTCGCGGTGCAGCCGGGCGAGTACGCCGAAGTCATCTTCTCGATGTACCCGGGCCAGATCTTCACCGGCAAGGTCGAGAGCATCGCCGACATCACGAGCGGCGGAACGCTCACGCCCTCGGGCGCTCTGCCTGACGTGAGCGCACGGGCCGCTCCGCGCTTCGGCGCGATCATCAAGCTCGACGACCCGGATCTCCGCGTCCCGGCAGGCGCGCAGGGCGCGGGCGCTGTCTATACAGGCAAGGTTCAGTTCGCCGGCATGCTTCGGATGGGTGTCGTACGCACGAACACGATCCTCAACTACGTGGCGTGGGGGACCTGACCGCGAGGTGTCGGCCTAGTACCGGCCCGGCTCGAGACCGGCGTCCCAGCGAGACAGAGCCGGAGCGACCCACATCAGATATCGCTGCGACGCTGGTAGTCTCACTGTCCGAGCCCGGCCGGGTTCAAGGGCGCCACGGTGTCGGACAGGGAGCGGCCGAGCTGATCCACATGGCCTCCAATGGATCGGCGGGTCTGGGGATCGAGGACCGCCACAGGTGCCGACACGGCGAGCCCGGCCGCCGTCCCGACGGCGGTTGCCGCACCGGCCGTTACCTGGATGATGCGGTCGCCCAGTCCGACGCGGGAGTCCGTCACCGTCTGCCCCGCAGCAAGCCGGGTTCCGATCAGCTGGACCACCTCGGGGCTCTCCGCGAACTTGCCGTGGTTGAGCGGATCTCCGGCCCTGAGCTTGGTGAGATCGAGGACCGTGATGCCGGATTGTTCGAACTGCGTGCGGTACGGCTCCTGGTCGGGATTGATGGCGCCGAGCCTGACTTCGCTGCCCCACACCCGTCGCGAGAGCGCCAGAGCGCGGTCGTCCTGGGATACGAAAAGGGTGATCGAGGGCCGCCTTGCCGCAGGCCCCATGTCCATGATGGCTTCGCGGGCAAGGTCAACATCCACGTCGGGCGCGGCGAGGAGGACGTTGCGGATCTTCGGGGCCACCCGGCCGTCGCGGATGGCCATCTGGCGCAAGGTCTCCAGAGCCAGCGACGTGCCCATCGAGTGGGCCAGAATCGAGACCTCGCCGACCCCAGGATCCTGTGAGATCGCCTTCAGGAGGGACTCCAGGGCGTTGCGGGAGTAGGCCGTGCTCTCGCGGTCGTAGCCGTAGGCCCAGACGCTGCCGCGGGACGGCCAGGTGAACAGGACCGGCACGACGGGCGCATGGGAGTCGTGCACGATCTGCGCGAAGCGGAAGACCGCGTCGTCGAAGCGGTTGTTGAAGCCGTGGATGAACACCAGCACCTGTCGCTTCGGAACCGTGCGCAGGCTCCGCCGGAACCAGGCCAGTGCCTGCGAGCGGTCGATCACGTCGGCCTTGAGTGTCACGAATTCCGTGGCCGGATTGCCGGGCACCTGCCGGGGCCATTGAACCTCGCCGACCTGGCGTGCCTCCGGTGGCGGGATCGAGACGATGATGTTCGCGAAGGACGGGAGATCTCCACGATTTCCCGAGAACAGTTACGCCGGATCGGACCGCTGGCGCGTGGTGGCCACCAGCATGTCCACTTGGCTTGCCCCAGGGGCCGTCCCGCCCACGGGAAGCATGACCCCACGGACGCTGGCGCAGCCACCAAGCAAGGAAAGGAGGACGAGGACCGCTGGCAGCCGCGTGGCGTACCGCCTGAACGTTCGCCCCATCTCTGGCGGTGTCATTTTTTACCCCTGGTCCAATTCGGCACGGACCATACCAGATTTCCGACCTCGCAACCGGGTTCAGACGAACCTGCGGGTCACACCGTTCTCCGCTAGGATCGGACACGGATCGGCTGCGGCTGGGCCGGGGCGGAATGGGTCTGCCCACCGAGCGGGAACGCCACCGTGAACAGCCCGATGGTGCCCTGGGGACGCTTGTCCACCTCCACCTCGCGCAGCACCCTCACCCGCGCTGAGACAGGCGTGCCAGCGACAGTGAAGTTGCAGCCCGCCGTGGCGCCGACGGCCGCCGCCCGTCCCTTGAAGGGGCCGATGCGGTTGCCCTCGCCGCGGTCGCTTGAGATCTGGTCGTAGTAGCCGGCAAGCAGCCCGACGGAGAATTCCTTGGTGAGGTTCTTGCTGATCGAGATGTCGGCGTGGAAGGCGTTGCCGCTGTCGTAGTCAGTGTCCGAGTTTTCGCCGTTGAACTCGAACCCGACGGCGCCGGAGATGTCGAGTCCAAGCTCCAGATCGAGCCAGGTGGCCGCGGCGAAGACGTCGCCAATCCAGCGGTTGAAGGCGAGGTTGGAGAGCTCGCCCTCCTCGTAGCCGCCGGCCGGGATGCTCACGCTGGCGCCGACCGACCAATGGAACTTGCCGGCGTCCCATCCGACAAGCCCCGTCATCACCGGATCACCGACCACGAACGAGGCATCCCGCTGGCTGAACGCGAACGTGCGCCTCAGCCGCGGCGCCTCGATCAGCACGCCCGCGCTCACCCGGGGCACGCCGAGAGGCAGGCTGGCGCCGATGGCCAGCCGCCCGCCGACGATGTCGAAGGGCGTGACCCACGTCGCCGTCAGGAAGTCGGCGCGGATCTCGACTTCCACATCGGCCAGCACGGCGCCGCCGATCTGGATCCGGCGACCACCGCTGAGCTCGCCCGAGTAGGCAAGGAAGTCATTGTTGAAGTAGAAGCCCGGCGGCGGAACGATGCCGGCTCCAGGGCCCCGCAGGCCCGGCAGGTAGAGGCTGGCGCCGCCCTCTGTCGCGTGAACAGGCACGCTGCCGGGGCCGCACAGCAGCGCGAGAAGTCCGAGCGCCCAATGGCGTCGCCTGACCATGCGTCCCACGTCCCTCTCCCCCGTTGTTATTCTGATCTTTGCCTGTGTCCGCTCCCATCACCATCAGGCAAAACCCTGAGAAACACGTCTTCCGGTCAGATCTCGACCATGCGGTTTTTGACGGCATAGCGCACGATATCGGCGGTGGTATGCAGATCGAGCTTGCGCATGGCCGCGGCACGGTGGGTCTCGATGGTCTTCACGGTGACACCCAGCTTGGCGCAGATGGCCTTGTTGGTGTTGCCCTCGGCGATCAGCTGCACCACGGAGCGTTCCCGTGGCGTCAGGGGACCCCGCCGCTGGCGCTTGCGTTTCGCAAGCAACGTGTCGAGCAGACCCGCCGAAAGCTTGCCGGAGATGTAGGCCTCGTGGCGGCCAAGGGCCTGCACGGCGGCTATCAGGTGATCGTTGGCGTCGGCCTTGAGCAGGTAGCCGCGCGCCCCAGCGGACAGGATGTCTTCGATGACGTCTTGGCTGTCGTGCATGGTGAAGATCAGCACCTCGGTCCGTGGCAGCCGGGCCCGGATCTCACGGGTGGCCTCGACGCCGTTGCGGACCGGCATCGAGTAGTCGAGCACGACCACGTCGGGTTTGGCTCGGAGGGCGGCCTCGACCGCCTCCATGCCGTTGGCGGCTTCTCCCACGACCTCGAAGCCAGGCTGGGCCTCCAGGACGGTGCGCAATCCGGAACGGACCACGTGATGATCGTCGGCGATGAGGATGCGGGTCACCAGTCAGCTCCCCCTGTCCCCACAGGGATGGGACAGCTTAGCCTATGGAGCTGTCGTTACCATCAGGCAAAACCCTGAGATTGGGTGGGGATCCGGGAAGTTCGATCCGGTCATGCTCCGTTCCGAACGCGAGAAGATGCGGCACCGCTGTGTCGCCGTGCAGTGGGACGAAAGCCCGGATGGTCGCGCCGCGAACTCCACTGGCAATGGTCATGGTGCCGCCGAACTGGCGGATGCGGGCCTCCATTCCCGGGATGCCGACCCCAAGCGACGCCGGGGCCGCGGTGGCCTTCGTTCGTTTGCGTGGCATGCCTTTGCCGTCGTCGCTCACCCGCAGATGCAAACCGGCTGGGTCCCGCCTGAGGGAGACTGACACCTTGGAGGCCTCAGCATGGCGATGGACGTTGACAAGGGCCTCCTGGACGACCCGGAGGATCGCACGCTGCACCTCAGGCTGGATGCGGTCGACATCACCGGTCACCCTTGCGGTACCCTTCAGGCCCGTCCGCTCGCTGAACCCCTCCACGAAGCGGCGCAACGATGCCGCAAGTCCGTTCGCCCGCAGGTTCGGCGGGAAGAGAAGATAGGACAGCGTCCTGATCTCCCTGTGGGCCTCGTCCAGCGAGGATCTGACCTTGGCGACGGCACGCTCAACGTTTTGGTGATCCCCCGCGGCGGCCTGAACTCTCATCAGTCCGAGCCCTGCCGCCACAATGTGCTGCGCCGTCGAGTCGTGAAGGTCGGCGGCGATCCGTTGACGCTCGTCCTCCTGCAAGGACAAGAGGCGCCCCGCGATGTCGCGCACATCCTGACGGGCCGACGCGAGTTCCGTGACATCCTCATGCGCCACGACCACGTGCGCAGCGCCTTCATGGGTGAACCACGCCGCCGTCATCTGGAAGAAGCTGTCGCCGCAACGGTAGCTCAGCCGGAACTCCCGCCTCTGGCCGGACAGCATGGCATCGAGGTTGGCCGCGACAAGGGCCGCCTATGGGTCGGTCGCCACGGCGGCACGGCAGGCCTCGACGTAGTTGGAGCCGACACCGTGATCCGGCGTGGCGTAGCCGCCTCTCTCCGCAAACCTGTGCCAGGCTTGGTTGACCGCGATGATGGTGCCGCTTCCGTCGACGATGGCGATGTGGGCCGAGAGGGCGTCCAGGGTGGTCTGGAGCAGCATGTGGCTGCGCTCGATCTCCGCCCGCGCCGTACGGTCTGCGGTGACGTCCCGAGCCGTGCCGATCAGAAGCATGATCTGCCCCGTCTCCGGATCACGGACAGGAGCAAGGCTCGTCTGCCAGACCCGGCACCTCCTGGGAGGTCGAGGACTTCGTCATAGATCGTCGGCCCGCCGCGCTGCAGGCAGGCACGGTAGCGCGCCGTGACCGCGGCGGCGGCATCAGGGGGCAGGCATTCCTCGGGTGTCCTGCCGGCAATGGCCTCGAAGGTCAGCCCCGTAGCCCGCTCGTGCGCTGGATTGAGCCCCTCGAAGACGAAGCCGCCGTCTGGTGCCACCGTGACAACGAAAAGGCTTTCGGACGTGTCGTTCCAGAGGCTGGCATAGCGTGCCTCGGAAAGACGCAGACGACGGGCCGTCTGCGCCGCGGATGTCTCCATCGGACCGACTTGGCGCACAACAACAAAGGCGGCCATGCCCCCGGCTAGCAGGAGCATCAGACCGATTGAGGTGATCTTCCGGACAGCGGCCTCGACCGGGGCGTTCGCGAGAGCAAACGGTACGGTGGTGATGGTCGTGAACTCGGTCGTCGCGGAGCGTTGGACGCCGACGAGAAGGTCGCCTGCTCCGTCATGAGCAACGAAATGGCCGTTGAGACAGTGCTCCTTCAGGGCCACCATAAGCGCGGGCGACAGCTCCTGCGGGAGCGCTCCCGGCCTCAGATCGCTGGTCGCGAGCGGCACGAGGTTCCGGTCGAGCACCATCGTTGCCCAGCCGGCGGGCAGCGGATGCTCGCGCAGGACTGCGTTCAGCCGGGCCTCCCGGAGAACCGTCGTCAGAAGGCCCGCCATGTCGCCTTTTGCTCCGTCCAGGCGTAAGTGGACGGCAACGGTCGGCACCTTCGCCACCGGCCCCATGACCCGGTTGGAGATGCTCAAGCCGCGGGCGCGGATCCGCTCGTACCCCTCTTCGGTGGGTCCCATCTCGGCGCGCGTGGGCAGGCGTGTGCCGAAGGGCCGGATGGTGTTGAGGATCTGCCCGTTCATATCCCAGAGGACGAACCAGGATCCCTCCGGATGCGGCGTTTCGACGAGTTGGTCGTAGAAGGCTCGGAGGTCGCCGGACTTCAGGACAGGGGATCGGGACAGCCCTTGCAGCAGGAACCCGGCCGCGCCGACCTCCCGGTCAAAGGCGGCGGAACCTGCCACAGCTTCGGCCAAGGCGCGGTGGGCGATGGCATGCCGGTCCTCGGTGGCCTCTGCGTAGAGGAAGGCGGCACCAGCCAGGAAAGCCGCGAGAACGAGACAGGCGAGAGGCACGACCACGCGCCAGCGGAGGCTGAGCAACCGCCGACGTGTGGTTCGGAAGCCTGGCGATACGACATCAGTCATGGCGTCCTCCGTGGCTCGGGACCCGACCCGACCCAAGTTGGATCTCAACCTATGTTAAATGATTGCAGGGCCCGGGGCATCCCTGATTAACCTGCTTAGGGAAGCGCCGAGACTGAGCCGCCTTGAATGGCCGCTCCGGGTCAAACTGAGCTGTTGAGCGCGGCCCTATGAAGGTCCGCTCAGCCCGCGACTGCGGAACTCGGGATAAGGTCAGTCCAGTGCCAGGTGCAGACATTGATATCCGTGCGGTTGAACGTCCGAAGTGGGCCGACGCCAACGTCAAAGCAGGGTTGGAGATAGAAGGTGGCGATCCGGTTGAGGAGATCACGCCCGTCCACGCTATCCATGCAGCCGATCACAACATCGCACGAGGCAACGGCCTTTAGGGCATCGGGGTGCGAGAGATCATTTTGGATCGCTCCGACGGTCGTTCCGAGCCCCAGTCGGTCGATCAAAGCCCCCAAGACTTTGACCTTGGGCTGGCCGACATCGGACCTCACCGTATTGAGGATCCGGTTCAGGTTTTTCTCCTCGACGAGGTCTGGATCCACGCAGAGATGGCGGTGGCAGCCAGTTCTCGTCATCGAGGAACCAATAGCCGGTCACCTCGGAGTTCCCGTCCCAGTCGGACGGCTTCGGCACCACGGACGGGCTGAAACCATAGAGCCGGGGCACGGGCACTCCACGAATGCAATCATCGCGCCGGGAAGGCGCAAGCCCGAGCGCCTCCACCCGCCATCGGTTGACCGGCGCCCGGAACAGGCTGTTGGCATAGCGCAGGAACAGCTCGTGGCTGAGCCTATTGAGCGGTCCGAGATCCGCGAAGGGCAGCATGGGGCTGGGAAATGCCCAGGTTGGCGTCATCCCGGGCAGGGTGAAGGCCGCGGCGGCAAAGCGGCCGGACACCAGCAGGCTCGTGGCCAGGACCGCCGCGAGCACGATCCGGACCCATCCCGCAGTGCGCTCCGCCTCGAGTTCCGCCTCCTTCAGGAGGCGGTATGACTGCAGTCGTGCCGACGCGCTCCATGGTACACTCCCCGACCCGCGTCAGTGCCCGCCAAACACAAGCGTCTGGATCGGCAGCACCAGCGCCTGAATCCGCAGGATCATCGCATGCACGAGCCCGAC
>NZ_QOIO01000073.1 GCF_003332305.1 Microvirga aerophila
ATATGACCGCAAGCGATCCGATCAAAACACTGTTCAACACCCTTGCGAGGAGGGGGCCGTCCACATATGCGGCAGGTAGACGTGCTGACGGCACAAGGCCGGACGGTGGCAGAGGCCATCCGGCAGATTGGGGTGACAGAGGTCACGTACTACCGGTGGCGTAACGAGTACGGCGGGCTCAAATCCGACCAGGTCAAGCGGCTCAAAGAGCTGGAGATGGAGAATGCCCGGCTGCGGTGAGCCGTCTCGGATCTCACCCTGGAGAAGCTGATCCTCAAGGAGGCCGCCTCGGGAAACTACTGAGCCCCGCCCCCCGCCGCGCCTGTGTGGATCATGTGATCGCCAAGTACGGCGTCTCCCAGCGGTTGGCCTGCCGGGTGCTGGGCCAGCATCGCTCCACTCAGCGCAAGGTCCCCAAAGAGCCGGAGGATGAAGCGGCTTTGACGGCTGACATCATCGACTTGGCCACCCAGTACGGCCGCTACGGCTACCGGCGCATCACGGCTCTACTGCGAGAGGCCGGCTGGCTCGTGAATACAAAACGGGTCGAGCGGATCTGGCGACGGGAGGGGCTGAAAGTGCCACAGAAACAGCCGAAGAAGGGACGGCTCTGGCTCAATGACGGATCCTGTATCCGCCTGCGGCCGGATTATCCCAACCACGTCTGGAGTTACGACTTTGTCGAGGATCGCACTCATGATGGCCGCAAGTTCCGCATGCTCAATGTCATCGACGAGTTCACGCGTGAATGTCTGGCCATCCGGGTGAGCCGGAAGCTCAAGGCCGTGGACGTGATCGACGTGCTCTCCGACCTGTTCATCCTACGCGGTGTTCCGGGCCATATGCGTTCAGACAACGGCGCGGAGTTCGTTGCCAAAGCCGTGCGTGAGTGGATCACGGCTGTGGGAGCCAAGACGGCTTACATTGAGCCGGGCAGTCCATGGGAGAACGGCTATTGCGAGAGCTTCAACTCAAAGCTTCGGGATGAGCTGCTGAAAGGAGAGATCTTCTACACCCTGGAAGAGGCAAAGGTGGTGATCGAGGGTTGGCGACGGCACTACAACACGGCGCGCCCACACTCATCCCTGGGCTACCGGCCACCCGCACCAGAGGTCGTGGTCCATACGTCAACGCTGGCGCCCAGACCAACCCTGAATTAACATCACACATGGATCACCCACATGGGGCAGGCCACTCACGCTTCCCTGACATAATTCACCGACCATGATTGTATTCTTATAGTAGAGGGCCGCGCCCAGTCCTTGTCTGGACTGTGTTCGCGGCCCTCTGGCCCGTTCTTGCCCCCACGGGAGGGGCCCTTTTGGCGTCTAAACTTGGCGAGCATGTGGCGCTGTCGCGTTCGTATACGGTACATCCCGTAGGAACCAACCGAAGAGACGAAGCCCACCTGATCCAATACAAGGAATAAACCGGCATCGTTGTTGCCCCTTCGAGCCGGACCCTCGAGCGCCCTTTACGAGACAAAGGGCGCTTTCTTTTTGTCTGCATTCCAGAAGCCCGAAACCATGCCAGGGGCGCAGTCCCAAGCGCAGCCGATCGTCGGCGTCAGTGGACGAATCGATAGGAGCGCCAAGCATCCATGCCCTTCCGGGTGATCTGGTATAGGCGCTCATCGCGCCCATCCGCCAAACGGTACGCATTTTCAACGGCGTAGCCCACTTCCAGCAGCGCTCGCGCGTGAGTGTCATCGCAGCCGCGGGGAAGTCTGCCCGGACCGATTTTGATGATGTCGTTTCGCTCGGCAAGCACGCCTAACAGATAGATCTCTCGATCGCCCAACCTCGTCGCTTCCGTGTTCATGAATGAGTTCCTTCGGAAATGAGGCGCTGTGGCATCGGCGCAGGAGCACTGTCCTGCAAGGCAGGTTTGACTAACATCACGAGCAAATCCTCCGTGGCAGGACGCAGAGCGAACCCGGGCGCATGCGCGCTCCTGATCCCAAAAGACCCCGGACACGGCGAATTATTCCCAATGCCCGCTGTCTTGCTGGAGTGAAGGCTGTCTTGCTGGAGTGAAGGCCCCATCACTCCGGGAAGCATTGGGTGAACCGACGCGCCGCGCATGTCAGAGATTGGCCCCGAAGGCGTTCGGTGTCTTCGGACCATAGCCCTAGGACCAACAGCGGATTACCGCCTTGGCGAACCTGCCTAATGTCAGGGGGATTATTGCAACGCGATCAGTGTCCCGCTCAGTTGCATGGTCAAGTCACCGGAGGAAATAGCCCCCCCTCTCCTCCGGTGACCGTTCGGGACGTATTCCCTGGATTGCGGAGTGGCCCGCGTGCCAGACTTGCTTCAATCATCGCTGATGATTGATCGGATCTTCTGCGCGAGCGCATCGACCGCAAAGGGCTTGGTGATCATCTGCATTCCTGGATCGAGGAAGCCCGCAGCCAGAGTCGCGTTCTCCGCATAACCGGTGATGAACAACACCTTCAGGTTGGGACGGGTCTCGCGAGCCGCATCCGCCAACTGGCGGCCGTTCAAGCCCGGAAGGCCGACATCTGTCACAAGAAGATCGATGCTTCTCTTGGACTGAAGCAGCTTGAGCCCCTCTGGCCCGTCCGCCGCCTCCAAGGTACGGTAGCCTAGGTCCTCCAGCACCTCGACGATCAGGCTTCGGACCACCGGCTCGTCCTCGACCACGAGGACCGTTTCGCCAGACTCGGCCCGTGGAGCCTCGGCCAGGGTTGCGGCCTCGATCTCGGCCTCGGTCTCGCCCCAGTAACGAGGGAGGTAGATCTTGATGGTCGTGCCCTTGCCGACCTCGCTGTAGATCTTTGCGTGGCCCTCCGACTGCCGCGTGAAGCCATACACCATCGAGAGCCCGAGACCGGTGCCCTGCCCGATGGGTTTTGTCGTGAAGAACGGATCGAAAGCTCGCTCGATCACGTCCTGCGGCATCCCGGTCCCCGTATCCGTCACGCAGATACAGACATACTGCCCAGGCTTCACATCCCGCTGAGCCGCAATATAGGCGTCGTCGAGGTGGGCGTTGCAGGTTTCAATCGTCAGCTTGCCGCCCTCCGGCATGGCATCGCGGGCGTTGATGACCAGATTGAGCAGCGCGCTTTCCAGCTGGTTCGGATCGCAAAGGGTCGGCCAGAGCCCCCCTGCGAGCACGACTTCGAGGGTTACCGTCTCGCCGACGGTGCGCCGGAACAGGTCCTCCAGGGAGGCGACCAGCGCATTGGATTGAACGGGCCTCGGATCGAGGGGCTGCCTGCGGGCGAAGGCAAGCAGACGGTGCGTCAGAGCGGCAGCGCGGTTCGCCGACGTCATCGCGGCCGTCACATAGCGATCGACCACATCGAGCCGCCCCTGTGATATCCGGGTGCGGAGCATGTCCAGCGAGCCGAGGACGCCGGTCAGAAGATTGTTGAAATCGTGGGCGATGCCGCCAGTGAGCTGGCCGACCGCTTCCATCTTCTGCGATTGACGCAGCGCCTCCTCGGTGTTCCGAAGCGCCTCCGCGGCGGCGCGCTCCGCCGTGATGTCGCGCCCAATGGCGTAGAACAGGCCCTGGTTGGGCACGGCCGTCCAGGAAATGAGGCGGTAGCTGCCATCCTTGGCTCTGAAACGGTTCTCGAATCGGTACGTCCGGATGCCCTCCTCGAGCACGGTCAGCTCCGCCACGGTTTTCTCGACGTCGTCCGGGTGGATCAGTCCAAGGAAGTTGCTGGCCAGCAGTTCAACTTCGGTCCAGCCTAGCATGCTTGTCCAAGCCGGGTTGACGGCCAACAAGGTCCCGTCCACTCGGCACACGTCCATCAGGTCAGTGCTCAACTGCCAGATCTGGTCTCTCTCGCGGGTGCGCTCCTGGACCTGCGCTTCAAGGGTCTCGTTGAGATGGCGCAGGGCCGCCTCGGCGCGCCGCCGCTCGTCGAGCTCGCGCTGAGCTTTCTGAAACAGACCCGCATTGTCGATGGCGACAGCCGCGCCGGCCGCGAGGCCAACCATGAGCCGCTCGGAGCGTTCATGGAACACTCCCGGTTCCGGATGCCCGAAAAACAAGCCGCCGATCACCTCGCCCGTGCGGGACATCACCGGCACGGCAAGGTAGCTGCGCACGGGAAGGTGCCCCTTCGGCATCCCGCGGTGAGGCTCGGAATGGCCGTAGCGCGGATCCTTCGTGATGTCGTCCGAGCGGACAATGGTCTCACCGTTGAACGTCGGTGCGAAGACATGCGTGTTGCGCGGCATCGGGAATTTGGAGAACTCCTCCCGCGGCACGCCTGAGATGGCGTACAGCATATAGCTCTCGCCCGCGTCGTTCTCGACGTTGTAAAAAAACGCGCCGAACTGCGCTCCGGTGAGCTCCACCCCCGCATCGGTCACTTGCTGAACCAGCCGATCGAGATCGAGTTCGGACGCTACCGCCGCGATGGTCGTGTTCAGGATCTCCAGCGCCTTGGTCTCGTCTCTCAAAGCGTCCTGGCTGGCGCGTCTTTCGGAGATGTCCTCGGTGGCGCCATACCACTTGAGAATGCGTCCATC
The DNA here is from genome assembly GCF_003332305.1 of Microvirga aerophila. Taxonomy (GTDB): domain Bacteria; phylum Pseudomonadota; class Alphaproteobacteria; order Rhizobiales; family Beijerinckiaceae; genus Microvirga; species Microvirga aerophila. Next base: position 4,518 of record NZ_QOIO01000073.1, read on the forward strand.
CCCGTCGCGGCGAGGATATGCGCGGGAATGCATCCAACGATACTCGCCATTGCGAAGGCGGGCCCTGTGTTCGATATCGTACGGCACGCCCGTGGTGAAAGATCGCGTCCACGCCTCGATCGAGGGGCCGAGGTCCTCCGGATGGATCGCTTCGGCCCAGGTGCCGCCAAGTCCCGTTGTTCCGGTCCATTCCTGCCAGCGATGCGCAACGCGGTCGAGCTGTCCGTCGGGCGTTGCCGTCCAGGTGACCTGCGGGTTCAGCTCGACCGTATGGCGGTAGTGGTCGCTGGCCTCGCGAAGCCGCTCCTCGGATTGTTTCCGACTGCTGATGTCGCGATAGAACACTGCCAGCCCGTCAACCGACGGATAAACACGAACCTCGATCCAGGCATCGCGGCCGTCCGGCCAGACATATCTGTTCTCGAACATCGCCGGCACGCGGTCGGCCATAGCCTGCTTATAGATCCGGCCGACCTGCAAATCCTCGGTCCCGGGCCAAAGATCCCAGTGACGCCGCCCGATAATTTCAGATTCCGGAATGTTTTCGAGCTGCAATCCCTTGGCATTGATCTGAAGGACTCGGAACTCCCTGTCGAGCAGCACGAAAGCCTCGTCCATGCCGTTGAGCACGCCCGTGGCGCGCTCTTCGCTCTCGCGCAGGGCGCGCTGGTTCAGAACCTTGCTGGTGGTCTCCGTCGCGGCGCAAAACATGCCGGCAACAGCGCCGCTCTCGTCGCGAACGGGAGTATAGGAGAAACTGAACCAGGTTTCCTCCCGGTAGCCATAACGTTCCATCGGGATGAGGAGGTCGTCATACCAGCTCGCCTCACCGGCCAGGGTGCGTTCGACGATGGGACTGATCTGCTCCCAGATGTCGGCCCACACTTCCGAGAAGGGCCGACCGAGAGCGTCCGGGTGCTTGGCTCCGAAAACAGGGATGTAGTCGTCGTTGTAGAGAAAGGCGAGATCGGGGCCCCAAGCCACGAACATGGCCTGCTTCGCGCTGAGCATGAGATTGACAAGACTGCGGAGGCTCTGCGGCCAAGCTTCCGGAGGCCCTAGGGAAGATGTGGACCAGTCATGAGCGCGCAAGCGCGCGCCCATCTCTCCGCCGCCTTCCAGGAAATTCGGCGTCCCAGCAAAAGCCCTATCGTTCATTGCATCCGTCCGCGCAGGATGCATTGCGCTTGCACAATTTCGTATCGAATGACCAGAGGCGTTCGCACCACACCGAAGAAAATCGCCGTAGAATTACATTAACTACCATATCCGGGTCGCGCAGCGCCTCCGCAGAACCGAAGTCCGACAAAACGTCAGGGGTAATAACGCCTAAGCTTGAACTCGGTTGCGGTTGGGTCTTCCCTAAAATGGCCGTCCATGGAGGCTCCGTCGCGGTTGACGGCATTGGGCTCAAGATTCCTGCCTCGGCTTATTTCTCCTCCCTGGGGCTTTCAGGGTGCGGGAAGAGCACCGGCCTTCGCATGCTGCCCGAAGAGTGGCTGAGAATATTGCGCCTGCCCCACGATGGAGGGCGTCCCAAAGGCTCGGCGCTTCCTCAACGACGTAGGAAATGCTCAAGCTTGTCGGTTGGGTCTTCCCAAGGGGCTCTGCCCTAGCCGAACCGGCCCGCCCGCTCCGGCTGCACCTCGTCCGTCTTGACGATAAAACCGGTCAGTGTGGATGGGCCGAAGCTAGTCGATATCGCCACGTCCGTTGCGTCTCGACCCGTGGCCATCAAGATCCGCCCGATCCGCGGCGTGTTGTGCCGGGCATCGAACGTGTACCACCGACCACCGAGATACACTTCGAACCATGCGCTGAAATCCATTGGATCATCAACAGGCGGGACGCCGATGTCTCCCAGATAGCCTGTGCAGTAACGCGCCGGAATGTTCATGCAGCGGCACAGGGTAATGGCCAGATGAGCGAAGTCGCGGCAGACCCCGACCTGCTCGTTGTGTCCCTGCCAGGCGGATCTGGTCGCGCAGGCCTGCTGATAGTTGAATGCGATGCGATCGTGCACATAATCGCAAATTGCCTGCACCCGCGCCCATCCGCCCTCGATGCCGCCGAAAAGATTCCAGGCTGTGTTCGAGAGCTGATCGGTTTCACAGTACCGGCTTCCGAGAAGATAGACGAGAACATCGTCGGGAAGTTTGTCTACTGGGTTCTGTACGGCGTCTGGAACGACCAGATCGTGCATGCCCGAGTCATGAATGAGAAAATCCGCCGAAATTTCAAACCGCCCGGCCGGGGCGAGCACTCGGGTGCAGATGTTCCCGAAACCATCGCGGTAATGCCGGTGCTCGACCGGCGGATCGAACTTGATTTGATCGGGCGTGATGAGGTCCGGCAGCCGCGAGGGGTGAACATGCAGCATCAGAAGCATCGGCGTCGGCTGCGGACACTCATATTCGATCTGATAGCCAGCATGGATCTTCATGGAGCACTCTCCGGGTTAGCCAGTAAAAGCTTATTGTCAGGCACAATGGAACTGACAGCGCGTCTTTGCGCGGCGTCCTTCGGGGATGTCACGCTCACCTCGACCGTCATCCCATCGAAATCGGACGGTTCCCCCATCCAAGTTCCAGAAAGCGGAACCGCCTGGCGCGGGTCTCGGGCCACTGCGATGCGGATGAGGTCACGGTTGCCGATAATGCCGTTGGTCGGATCGAACTCCACCCAGCCGGCCCCTGGCAGATAGACCTGGCACCAGGCGTGGGTCGAGCCGCCGCCGACATGGCCGGACCCGTCGAGGCTCGGGCTGTAGATATATCCGGACACGAAACGTGCGGCGAGGCCAAGGGCGCGTACGGCTTCGATCATCAGGATCGCGAAGTCCCGGCAAGTCCCGCGATTGAGCCTCAACGTCGTGATCGGGTCCTGAATGCCTGTTTCAGACCGGCGATTGTAGGTGAAGCTCTCCTTGATGGCATAGGTGAGCGTCATCAGGAGCTCGCCCGTTCGGGTGGGGCGGCCACCATGGGTGAATTTCTGAACCCAGCGATGAATCTGGTGGTCGGGGTCGAGGTATTGCCGCTCCATCGTGCGCATGAGATCAGGCATCTCCTCCGCGCTGTAGGCGAAGGGATAGGTTTGAGCGTAATCTTCCATGTGGAAGTCTGGCGCATTCGAAGGCACGTGATCGAGGCTGATGTTGCTTTCGAACCGGAGCTCGGAGGCTTCCTTTGCAAAACGCGCAATGGCGACGCAATTGCCGAACACGTCGTGGATCCAGCGCAACCCACTGGGCGCGGGACTGATATCGATCCGGGCGTCCAGCAGCCGCTGGTCATAGCTGTCGCGCGGCCGGAACATAATCCGGTGTTCGCCGAAAGAGACCGGCTGCCTGTAGCGATAGGTTGTTACGTGCCGGACTGCGAGAAGCGTCATCTCATCCGTCAACCCGACAGGCGATAAGAGATTTCATCAACGCCCTCAACCAGTCACCTGCCCGTCTGATCAAAATTCGTGCCTGTCGCAGCTTGGACGTAAAGCCCAGCGGACGAAAGCCTATAGTTTGAGCTTCTGATCATAGCCTCGACCGCGAAGGCTTATCGCGCTCGGTCGGGATCTCTTGGCGAACCTGACGGGCTGCTGAAGCGGGAGATGGCTCTGGAATTGACCGGAGGGCGGTCTACAATGAACTCCTGCGTGACGGCTGCGGGCGGCCGGTTTTTTTCTATCCTGGCTGTGCGGGGACGAGCGATGCAGCCTTTGGAGCGCATCCATATCTTCGGGGCGGCAGGCTGTGGCTCGTCAACGCTCGGGCGCGCTCTCGCTCGCCAGTTGAAGTGCCAGATCATCGATGCCGATGACGTGTATTGGCTTCCCACCCGCCCGCCATACCAGGCGAGGCGAGCTGCCGCCGATAGAATACGGTTGCTGGAAGACGCGATTCATTCGACGAACACCTGGGTGCTGTCGGGCTCTGTGGTTGGCTGGGGCGATCATCTCATCCCCCGGTTCGATCTTGTCGTCTTCCTGTATCTGGCCTCGGATATAAGGCTCGCCCGGCTCAGGGAGCGCGAGCGTGAGCGCTTCGGAGCCGCGATCGATCCAGGCGGTTCCATGTGCGACCAGCACCGGGCGTTTTTGCGGTGGGCTACCGGTTACGATACGGGCCTCAGCGGACGTACCCTCGAAACGGACGCCAATTGGCTTGCGCAACTCGGTTGCCCCGTCGTGGTCATGACCGGCGAGTGCCCAACAAATGATCAGGTCCGGCACATTCTATCATCATGGACGCGCTCGCATCCGTGAACATGGCGGAGCAACATCGGTGCGGCCGGGTTACCCTGATGCGGCCGGTTGTGAAGCGCGATCGTGTCACACGTCCCGTTCGGCGCATGATGGGGATATTCAATGAAGCTGTACGAGTGCCAACATTGCGGCCAAGTCCTCTATTTCGAGAACCGCAAATGCGAACGCTGCGGCTATCGACTTGGGTACCTGCCCGAGAAAGGCCTGCTGTCAGCCTTGGAAGAACGGGGCGGCGCGTGGCTCGCCCTGGGTGCGCCTGAACAGCACCACATCTTCTGCGCCAATGCTGAGCACGATGCCTGCAACTGGCTCGTCGGAGACAATGCAGGTCAATCATACTGCGTCGCATGTCGGCACAACGGCACGATTCCGGATCTCACGCTTCCTCAGAACCTCCTCGCCTGGCGCAAGATCGAGGCGGCAAAGCACCGGCTGTTCTATACGCTGCTGAAGCTCAAGCTGCCCCTGGCGACCCGCAGCGAGGACCCCGAGCATGGTCTGGTTTTCAACTTTCTGGCAGACCCGCCCGACCAGAATGCTCCCAAGGTCATGACAGGCCATGACAACGGGGTGATTACGATCGCCCTCGTCGAGGCGGACGACGCCGAACGGGAGAAGCGACGCTCAACCATGGGCGAGCCTTATCGAACGCTGCTCGGACATTTCAGGCACGAGGTGGGGCATCATTACTGGGACCTCCTGGTACGGGATGGAGGGCATCTCAAGGCTTATCGGGCCCTGTTCGGCGATGAGCGCGAAGACTACGGCGACGCCCTCAAGCGACACTACAACGAGGGCGTTCCTGAGAACTGGCAGAACTCCTTTGTGAGCACTTACGCGACCACGCACCCGTGGGAAGATTTTGCAGAGACATGGGCGCATTACCTGCACATCGTGGATACTCTCGAAATGGCCGCCGCGTTCGGTCTCCAGGTCCGCCCGCAAATCCCCGGAGGGAAAGATCTGTCTGTCGTGATCGACATCGATCCCTACCGGTCGGGGGACGTTCAGAAACTGGTCGAGGCGTGGCTGCCGCTCACTTTTGCACTGAACAGCCTCAACCAAGCCATGGGACAGTCGGACCTGTATCCGTTCATCCTCTCCCCGAAGGTGATCGAGAAACTCGGCTTCGTTCATGACCTCGTGCGCGCCCGGTCATAGGATCATGTCGATGCCATGCGCCTTAACGAAATGCGCTACCGTGTCGCAAGACTTGCCTGACACGAAACAGCTCTTGCGCGTTTCCGCAAATCAGCTCAGATTCATCTCAGCTGCTTTGCAAGAGGCAGCCGTAGGCGAGTCCCGGGAGACGGCACGGATGGACTGCCCTCCCGGGCTCCTCGTCGAACGTCGAGACCTACCAGCCGCTCGAAGACGCGGCGTTCCCGGCTCATCCCCGAAAGCCCACATCCCAAACACAAGGCCCGTCGGCGGGTTCGCTCGCCGGTGCGATCCCCTCCGTTTGCGGAATGCGTTACCGGCTTCAGGCGGCAAGCAAGGGAGTTTTTCTTCCCAGCGGCCTATATCCTTCGGACGTGTTCAACGCAGGTCCAAAACATAATGCCGGATTTCATCTTCATGCTGACCCGCGCTGATCGCACGATCCCGGATGCGCGGGATCGGCTGCCCGAGGCTCTCAGTGCTGGTGTGCGCGACATCGGCTTCAAGGACGTCGGGCTGCCATTCGAAGAACTGCAGCATCTGGCTGCCTCGATCCGGTCTGCAGGCGCAACGGTTTATCTCGAAGTCGTGAGCCTCGACCCGGAGACAGAGGCGGCGTCCGCCCGGGTGGGAGCAGAACTTGGGGTGGACGTCTTGATGGGGGGCACCCGTCCGGACGTGGTTCTGCCGATCTTGGCGGGTACCGGGATCCGCTATTATCCATTTCCAGGCAAAGTCGTCGGCCATCCAAGCGTGCTTGAAGGGACGCCGGATGCCATCGTGGAGAGTACTCGCATGCTGGCCGGGCACGACGGCGTCCATGGAGTGGACCTCCTCGCCTACCGCTTCAAGGGTGATGTCCCGGGCCTGATCCGCCGGGTCCGTGATGCGGCTGCCGGGAAGCCGGTCGTGGCGGCAGGCTCGATCGACCGGTCTGAGCGGATCGCCACGGTCTTGGAGGCTGGCGCTGCAGGCTTCACTGTCGGAACGGCCGCGCTGGACGGTGTCTTCCCCGGACGGTCGGCAGGCCTTGCCGATCAGTTGGCGTTCATCCTGGAACAGCTTCCGTCGACAACCAGCCGATATCACCTCTGAGGCGTAGCGGCGCGACGCCAAAGAGCGCGTGAGCCGGAATTGGTACCTATAGAGGCATAAAAGCTCAAAAGGTCATGCTGGAAGAGCGATTTATCGCCGCGCATGTGAATTCATACCGATAGGAGACAAACGGCGGAGGGGATATGTTATTTGTAACACAAGGGTTTACCTGTGTACCATCCGCGGGACGGCACCAGCGTTTACGATATCCAAATCGACGCCGAGATGTCGGAGGGCGATGACGAACCCGGCCGATCCGTCATCTTTCCGGACAAGGACCTTCTCTTTCAAGCAGACTTCAGACGGTCGGGAACCGATCTGCTGCTCGTTGGCCGCGATGGCAAGACGGCGATCGTCTACGATTACTTCAAGGACGACAGACGCTCGAGCCTGATCACCCCTGAGGGCGCCGACCTGTCCGCCGCCGCCATCAAGGCCTTGTCGGGCCCGGAGAATCCGGGCGAGTACGCTCAGGCGGCTGTCGCTGATGAATCGCTTAAATCCATAGGCCGTGTCGAGAAAATCTCAGGATCGGCGACCGTTCTCCGCAATGGCGTGCCGGTCGAGTTGCATCTCGGAGACCCGGTCGCGAAAGGCGACGTCGTTCAAACCGCCTCTGATTCCTCCGTGACGATCAAGTTCACAGACGGAATGGTCTTCGGCCTGTCCTCGAGCGCGCGCATCGTTCTGAACGACATGGTCTATCAGGCGGATGCCTCCGGCGGCTCCGCCTTGTTCACCCTTGTGCAAGGCGTAATCGGATTCGTGGCAGGCAAGATCGCCAAGACCGGCGATCTCAAGGTCGAAACGCCCGTCGCCACCATGGCGATCCGCGGAACGGCGGTCCAAACGGAGATTTCGGCCGCCAGCGGCACGACGAAGTTCTCGCTGCTCACCGAGCCGGACGGCAGGGTGGGATCATTCGTCCTTCTCGACAAGCACGACCCCACCAAGGTCCTCACCACCATCTCGAGCGCAACCGTTGCGACCCTCCTGACCCCGGTCGCGCTGACGGATATCCGCATCAGCCAGATTTCGAAGTCGCCAAACGATATTCAGGGAGAGAACGACTTTGTCCGCGACCTCTTCCAGGTCTTCTCTCCCGAGCAGAGGCAACGGCGCGGCAGCAGCGATTTCGAAGGGATCCCGACGGTTCCGGTAAACACCCACCTGCCCTCGGACGATCTGCGGCAGACGGATTTCGCGATCACGCCGATCCTGCTGCAGCTTCTTGAACCCCGCGGTTCCGATGTCAGAACGCCCTCTTCGGTCAGGGTCGAGGGAGCGGCCACGGAAGACGGTCCGTTCGCGCGTCTGGACGCCGTCTCGGACGACTTCACCAGGACCCCGGGCGTCGGACCGCCGACAGTGAACTTCCCCTCGTCACTGCCGCCGGGGGTGACGTTCGTGAGGTCGGCGCGCTCATTCGCCCTCGATCCATCGGATCCGGCGTACCAGCGCTTGGCCCAGGGGGAGACGCTGACAGTTACAGTGAACTACAGCTTGACCTACGCGGGCGTCCAGACGCCCGCATCCATATCCTGGACCATCACCGGCGAGAACGACGCTCCCGTCGCCCGGGACGTAAACCTCGGGACCAATGAGAACGCCACAGCCACCGCAGCGTTCGGGGCCGACGATGTGGATTCAGATGCCAGCCGGGCAACGCTCGCCTACAGCATCGTGACGGCACCCGAGAAGGGCACGGTCTCGCTCGCTCCGAACGGCACCTTCAGGTTCCAGCCGGGCTTGGATTTCGATTATCTCGCAGCCGGAGAGAGCGCCGTCGTCAGTTTCACCTACAAGGCTGGCGACGGCAGCCTCGACAGCACGGTCAGGACCATCACCGTGACCGTCCAGGGCACGAACGACGAGGTTGTCGCGCAGGACATCGCCGTCAGCGTTGACGAGGACTCTTCACTGGCTGTAGCAGCCTCGTTCTCGGACAAGGACCTTTCCGACAACCACGCCTTCTCTGTTGACACCAGTCAGATCAAAGGTGCCGTGGAAGTCAATCCGAACGGAACCTTCACCTACCGCACCAACGGCCAATTCGAAGATGTGGCGCTCGGCGAGACTGGGATTGACTCCTTCACCTACACCGTCGACGACGGAAAAGGCGGCGCCTCCACCGAAACAGTCACTGTCACGATTACGGGCCTCAATGACGGCCCTGTGGCCAATGATGACAACTTCGTCGGCATCGCGGAAACCGGACGAAGCGTGCTCGCCGTTGGCGCAAACGACTCCGACATCGACGGAGATGCCCTTCAGATCGTCCAATGGAGTGCGCCTGTGGAAGGATCGGTCGAGGTCGGTCCTTCCGGAACTCTGATCTTCGATCCAGGTGACGACTTCGAGGCGCTCAGCGAAGGACAGACTGCGACCGTTTCCTTCAACTATACCGTCTCGGATGGCCATGGAGGAACGGAAACCGCTACCGCGACGGCTCAAGTGCAGGGCTCCGGAACGTTCACGGCGCCGCATGCGCAGGATATCGCGAACGGTGTGCTAGCCTTCAATGACCAGCCGGTGTCCCTCACTTTGGATGCCCCATCGCAGACGACAACCGCCACGGCCAATATTGCCATGACGATCGGGCTGGGGCCCGTCATCCAGCCGCAGATGAACATCCTGTACGTGATGGATATCTCCGGCAGCACACGAAATGAATTCGCCGGCACTCCGGTGGGCGACCTCAACCAGGACGGTGCGGACGAGTCCATCTTGGATGCCGAAATCGCAAGCCTGATTGGATTGACAGAGCGCGTACGCGCCCTCGGCCTGTCACCGGCGGATGTGACCGTCACCATCATCCCCTTCAACGAGAACGCCAATCCGGCCGATCCCGTCGAGGCGGGCCAGACCGACGCGAACACCGCTGCCGTCACGTTCAGCCTTGGCGCCAATGGGGACCAGACCATCACCAACTTCTTGAGCACCCTTAGGGCTGGCGGTGGCACGAGTTTCGAGGATGCTCTCCAAGCCTCCATCGAGCGACTGCAGGTGCTGGATCAAGGCGGCGAGCAGAACCTCATCTATTTTCTCTCGGACGGCAACGGAACGGGGTCGCTCGCGGATGAGCTCGAGACCCTGACCTCGGTCCATCAGGCGCGGATTACAGCCATCGGCATCGGCGAGGATGCAAACCTCGCCCTGCTGCACACGATCGACAACACCGGTGGCGCCGAGCGGGTCACCTCATCGGATCAACTCGACGCGTCCCTGGTGCCGCCCCCGATCCAAAGTGGAGATGTCGTGGATGTTGATGTCTTCGTGAACGGCATCGAGCTCCCGGGTATCGGACGTGAAGACCTCATCAGCGTCCCGAATGGATATGCGCTCAACCTCGACGTTGGGGGGCTTTCTCGTCAGATCGGCAGCTCGAACACGGTATCGGCATCCATCGTCTTCGCCAGCGGCGAAATCCTGACAACCGAACTTCCCATTGCCGGGGTATTTCCGCTGTCGACGGACCTGGTGCTCTGAGGGCATCATGCACAGGCAGATCCCGCACCCTGATGACACTGATCAGACCGATCCTTGCCCCATTGGGAGTCGGCCGTGAACGGGCTCATGAGAAAGCTGCACCGTTTCGGAATCGGTCGGATCCTCGGACTTCTGCTGCTTCTCAATCTGATCGCCTTACGAGTGTGGGACCCGACGCCTGTTGAAGCCCTGCGGCACCGAGCGTTCGACGTGTACCAGCTCATCCAGCCTCGCATCGCGCCACTGAACGCAGTCACCATCGTCGACATCGACGAGTCGAGCCTGCGGAGCCTCGGACAATGGCCCTGGCCGCGCACGATCATGGCCGATATGGTGACGAAGATCACTGAAATGGGAGGCGTCGCCATCGGCTTCGATGTGCTCTTCCCCGAGCCGGACCGAGGCTCTCCGGACGTTGCGGCTGAAACGTTCAGAGGGCTCGACAGCGAAACGCGGGAGAAGCTGAGACGCCTTCCTGGCAACGATGAAATCTTTGCCAGTGCCATCCGGCAATCAAAGGTGATCCTCGGTCAGTCTGGCTACCGTGTCTCGGGATCAGCTCCGGTTCCTGGAGCGGGCGATCAGACAAGACTTGCAACGATTGGCGCGGATCCGCGTCCATTCCTCGTCAGGTTTCCCCATCTTCTCAGGAATCTTCCAGTCCTCGAAGATGCTGCCCAGGGGCGCGGCATCTTTTCCATCATTCCAGAGGGCGACGGCACGATCCGCCGCATTCCCCTGGTGGCCATGGCGGGCGGAACGATGATCCCGTCCCTGGCGCTCGAGATGCTCCGCGTCGTATCCGGATCGGGCGCCATCCTGATCAAATCGGACGATGGCGGAGTGTTGAGTGTCGGAGTGCAGGAACTTGAGATTCCAACCGACGGCAAAGGTCGGATCTGGATTCATTTCGCCCCTCCCGGCACCAGCCGATATGTGTCCGCCCTCGACCTTCTGCAGGGAAAAGTCCCACGGGATCGCATCGACGGAAAACTGGTGCTTGTCGGAACATCCGCCGCTGGACTTCTGGATCTCAAGATCACACCGGTCCACCCTGCGACCCCGGGCGTGGAGCTCCATGCTCAGCTTCTCGAAAGTGCCCTTACCCAATCGACGCTCAGCCGTCCGAACGCGACCGCGTTCATCGAGATCGGTCTTGCGGCCCTGTTGAGCCTGTGCCTCATCGTACTGGCCCCGAAGGTCAGCGCCGGGACGCTCTTCGTGCTGGGCGGAGCCATTGCGGTTCTGACCACCGGCCTGTCTTGGTATTCCTTCACCTTTCTGGACCTGTTGATCGACTACACGTTCCCGCTGATTTCGAGCCTTCTGGTCTATTCGGTTCTCGTCTTCACCAATTACGTGAGCGTATCGGCCGACCGCCACCGCATCCGGTCAGCCTTCAGCCAGTACATCTCTCCCGCCCTTGTCGAGCAGCTCGCGCAATCGCCGGAGAAGCTGACGCTTGGCGGCGAGCGGCGCGATCTGACCGTGTTGTTCTCGGACGTGCGCGGATTCACGTCGATCTCGGAGTCGTACAGGGATGATCCGCAGGGGTTGACAGCCCTGATCAACCGCCTGTTCACCCCGCTGACCAACGACATCATTGAGCGCAAGGGAACGATCGACAAGTATATGGGCGACGCCATCATGGCGTTCTGGAACGCTCCCTTGTCGGATGCGGACCAGGAACGCAATGCCTGCGATGCTGCGCTCGCCATGCTGGAGAGCCTCGCGGTGCTGAACGAACAGCGGCAGCGTGAGGCTCCAGAGGATCGTCCGGCGCAGCCGCTAAGGGTCGGCATCGGGCTGAACACCGGGCCCTGCGTCGTCGGCAATTTCGGGTCCGACCTTCATTTCAACTATTCGGTCCTTGGCGACACCGTCAACCTCGCTTCCCGCTTGGAAGGGTTGTCGAAGCATTACGGCATCCCGATCATCATCGGCAGCCGAACGGCCGAGGCGGTCAAGGGAGCGTTCGCAGTTCTCGAACTCGACGTGTTGCAGGTGAAGGGGAAAGTCGAACCGGAGCGCATCTTCACGGTCCTCGGCCGCTCGGACGTAGCAGCGAGCAGAACGTTTCAGGAATTCGCGGAGCTGAACGGATCTATGCTTGCCGCGTACCGGCGGCGGGAGTGGGCGCAAGCCCTGGAGGCGATCATCATGTGCCGGGACTTGGGCAAGGTCTTTGGCTTCGATGAATATTACGCGGTTTATGTCGACCGGATCAGACGCCTGATCGACACGCCCCCTGCCGATCACTGGAACGGGGTCTCGGCGATCGAAATCAAATAAATGTCTCTCGATGTTTGCGATCGCCCGGATCCGTTAACGATTTGTTAACCATAATATCCCAGTCTGTTTCCCATGGGCAGCGGCACCTCGACCGGGGGCTAGAGGGAAGCCGCAGCCCGCCCAACATCCCTGTCGAAGCAAAACCTCCAGAGCGCCACGATCAGGCGCTCTTTTCTTTTTGCGATTGCTCGCCGCTATCATGCGGCGCCCCTTTTCAGCAGTGCGGATCGCAGGCTTCAACCGCTCCCTTTTGGGAAAGATGGTCGCCTTCAAGGACGATCAACCGGTCCGCCGACAATCCTCCCACAACGTCACATCTCGAAATAAATATCCCCTGCCGAGTGACGCGATACAGCCGTCAAGCTGCCCAACCTTCACCAAAGTGCGGGTCCCAGAATACGTCCAGTACTCATGTAAAAGTCGAGCTTCTCAAAAACCAGAACAAGGTGGAGAAAGACATGGCGTTCCAGGTTGAACATCTGTCATCCCGTACGAAGCGTTTCTGATCAGGTTTATTCCCCGGACATTCTGTCCCTGCTCCAGTCGCTTCTGGCTGATCTGGCCGATATCAACTTCGCTTATGAGAAGAGCCTCGAAGCGATCAGGCGCAGTCCAGCAGACGACAAACTCAAGGGCGAAATGATCGACAAACTCCGGCAACGCCACCGTGAGCGCCAAGCCCCCTACATCCGAGACCTCACCGCATTGCAGGACCGAATCTGGGCCGGACGAGCTATCAGCTGACGGCCAAACTTTGGACATATACCGAACCTCACGGGGATGTTCCCCTGGCTTCGCGCTGACGGGACATCTTCGTTCCGCCGACAGCCAGCGACGTCGTTCCATGCGCAGATCCGGAAACGGCGCAGCCTTGCGGATTGCAAGCATGTGCTTGAAGCGCATGAATGTCTCTGCACATTGCGTGGGAGGGTGTAGCGACGTGAGGTAGACGCTCTACCATCGTGGTGTTCGCCAGCGTCCGCATCCGCGAGGCTCCGGTCTTTGAACTTCACCGGAGGTACCTCTTCTGGGGTCGTTCTCTCACCCGTGGATCTGACTAACAATACGCTCGCGCAAAAAGCCTGAAGAACTGAGGTGAGACATGATCTGGACCAGGAAGAATATCAGCGATGTCGAGTTGGGACAGTTGAAGGAAAGATACGACCAGCTCTCGACAAATCTGGGCGTTCCTTTCGACATGCTTATGGTTCGTGTTCCGGACAATGCGAAGGAATGCACAAAGGTCTACATGACCCTTCCGACGGAAGATCATCTGGCCATGTTCAGCGGCTTCGACGTCGTTCCTGAGCGGGCCCTTCCACGGGAAGCTTCCTTGCACTTCGGTAACCTCGAAGCTTTCAAGGAATGGTTTTCCTTGCCGGAAGAGAGCGAAGCGATCCACTAGCCCCGTCATCTCGGACATAGGGCTGGCGTCGATAAGCCAGCCGTCGAACGCCAAAACGCGGTCCCTCGATCAGGGGCCGCATTTCGTTTTGATCTGCCGGACAACATCGCGGGTTGGAAGCCACGTGAGGCTGGCCCCAACGGCTTCTCGGATCCCTGTCCAGCCCGCTGCACTCGTCCACCGCCCCCCTAAGCGGCAGGCAAAATGGGCACGATGGTGTCCTTTGCTGATCGGAAGCTCTGGTCGGGCGCTTCCCCAAGCCTACAAAGCCGGCCCCGCTGGGCACGACTTTTCCGGTCGAAGATTTTCCGGCCCGACGCATCACAACCAATGTTTGCTTCAATAAAAGCACCGATCCCCTTCGTTTGAAGAGCAGCAATTTACGTTAGGTCCGCTATCCTGATTTCATAATAAGAAAACGACCTCGCGACCTGATTTGGAGCTGTAAAATGGATGATGACAAGATCGAATCTCTGGCCTCTTCTTTCTATGCAGTAGAATACAACTCCCATAGCTGGAACAGCGCCCCAGAAATCATTAAGGACGAATTCCGTTTATATGCTCGTTCGGCGATCGAACTCTTCAGTTCCGAAACTAAAGCCTTCAACGACGAAGGAATTTTTCATCAATCAAGCCTAACTAATAAGAAAATGCACCTTCATTGATCCGGGGCCGATTCACTGAAGAATCGGCCCAATTTTTTCGAGTCCCATCCTTTCAATCCAAAGCAGGTCCCCTTCCTCGCCAAATACTAAGCCGCAAGGATGTATAGTCGCTGTCGAACCGGCGCTGCTTCTTGAAGCAGTGTTGGTGCAGAGGACACGCAGGCTTTGACTTGGTCACCCTCTTATACCAAGTCCCGCTGATCAGAACCGGTGCGCCCACTCCCGCAGGCCGAGGGACATGATCGTCCAGGGTCGATCCGT
>NZ_QOIO01000074.1 GCF_003332305.1 Microvirga aerophila
CAGAGCATCCTCATGCTGCACCGGGTCCGGCTGATGCAGGTGCGGCAGAAGACTATGCTCACCAACGCCATCCGAGCTCACCTGGCGGAGTTCGGCCTGGTGGCGAAGATCGGCCGCGAGGGCGTCGACGAGTTGCTGCTGTTGGTCCATGATGGAGATGAGCGCATCCCGGAGTTGGCCCGGGCCTGCATTCTTGCCCTGGCCGAGCAACTGGTGCTGGTCAAGCGCCAGATCCTGGAAATGGACCGGCGCATCACTGCCTGCCACCGCGCCAACGAAGTCAGCCGCCGCCTAGCGGAGATCCCTGGGGTGGGTCCGCTGCTCGCGTCCGCCCTGGTGGCCCATGTTCCCAACCCGCGGGCTTTTTCCTCGGGCCGTAATCTCGCGGCCTGGATTGGGCTGGTGCCCAAGCAGAATTCCAGTGGCGGCAAGGAACGGCTTGGCGGCGTGACCAAGCAGGGCAACCGCTACCTGCGCTCGATGCTGACGGTGGGCGCACTGGCGGTGATCCGCTATGCCCAGCGGCATGGCACCCGCCGTCCCTGGATCCTGCAACTGCTGGCGCGGCGAGCCACCAAAGTAGCGGCAGTGGCGTTGGCCAACAAGATGGCTCGGATGGTGTGGGCAATCATGGCCAAGGGCGAGCGCTATCGGGAGCCTGTTGTGCAGGCGGCATAATACCTCGTCGGATCCTCCGACGAGACCAAGGTTGGGAAGGGCGCAAGGACGCTAATGCAGGATCCGGTCGAGCCGGGAAGCGGGACACCCCATTCGTGCCAGAGCATCTTGGAATGCGAGCTTTTGGTCGGGACCCCTTCGCGGAGGGCATTATGGCCAGCGGTCATGAGCACCGCTCCAACAGGTCGAACACATGGCCGCACCGACCAGCCCGGCAGAAGCGTTCAACAAAACCCTTGCCAACAGGGAGCCGTCCACACATGGCACGAGGCGGAAGTACACCGAATGTCAGCTCTGGACAGGAACAACGGACGTTCTTGTCAGTGAACGAATTTCACTACCTGACCCGTTTCAGACCTTCCCAATTCAGCACGCCACCGCGAAATTGTCTGAACGGACAAAGGGCAGTTTTGCGTTAGCACCTGCCGACAAGGTGGCATCTCGTCTTTCGTGAGGGAAACGTGGCTGCTCGCCATCATCGAAACGGAGCGTTACGCGGCGAGTGGGGCGTCTTGCCGAGCCCGCATTGAACGTCAGAGCAAGCCTTACGCTGGCGGCACCCCACGAACGAGCAAGCAACCGAAACAGTTCACTTCGGCAGCCCGGCCCGGCCGAGCGCCTCGATGTAGGTCTGTAACATCGGTTCGCCGACATCCGGCATCCGCTCAGGGAGGCAGGCGGCAGTGGCGTCCGGTTCGATCTTCAGGATCTCGCTCACGATCAGTCGGGCTCTGTCCATCTCGCCCATTTTCACCAGTGCGACCGCGAGGCTGCGGAGCGCGAGAGCAAAGCGGCGGTTTTGATCCACCGCCTGTTCAGCCCACCCAACCGCCTCTGCGTATTTGCCTTCGACGATATACGTGAACGCCATCCCGGCCAGCGCGACCCATGGCGTGGGAGGGGTGGGGTTTAGATGCCTGGCCTTCGCGATCAACTCCCGGCCGGCCGCGGGATTTCCATTCGCGGCCTCGACCCAGCCCGCCAACGTCATCGCGATTTCGGAGTTCTGATTGATGCTCAGGGAGCGCCGAAAAAGCTCCTGTGCGCGTGGCCCGTCTTTGGCCAAGACCCAGATCGCAAATGCTGCCATCCACAGCACGTGGGGGTCGTTGGGAGCAATTGCGATGGCGTCCCGCGCCACCTGCACGCTCCTGGATTTTGGCTCCTCCACTTGCCCGGCCCACCCCTGGAAAAGGGACAAACCACGGTAGCATGCTGATGCCGCCATGGCCTGGGCGTAGGTGGGGTCATACTCCAGAGCCTTGTCGAAGCAATGCAAAGCCTCAAACGTGGCTTCAGCGGTGTATTCGTTGATCAATGACAGCCCACGAAGATAGAGGTCATAGGCATTCAGGCTCTGCGGCGGCCGGCGGCGGACACGGTCGGCCTCCGTAAACAGCAGCTTCGGTTCGATTACCGCAACCACGCTTTCTGTGATCCGGTCCTGGAGTTCGAAGACATCACGGAAGTCCCCATCGAAGCGATCGGCCCACAGATGGCCGCCGGATCTTGCGTCGATAAGCTGGGCCGTAATTCGCAATCGCTTGGCGCTGCGGCGGACGCTGCCTTCCAGCACATAGCTCACGCCGAGTTCATCCCGGATCTTGCGAACGTCCACCGATCGCCCCCTGAAAGTGAACGAAGAGTTCCGGGCTACGACCGTCAATCCACTGCATTGCGCCAACCCGGTGATGATCTCCTCGGCTATCCCGTCAGCAAAATAGGTGTCTTCTTGATGCCCGCTCATGTTGTCGAACGGCAGCACAGCGATGGACGGGATTTTAGCAACGGAATCCTCGAATGTGACATGTCGGGGCACTGGCTCGAGCTCTGTCTTTGGTTGTCGTTCGTGCTCCTCTCGGATGTCCCCGACGAAGCGGACACCCTTGCGCGGCAGCGTCCGGATCAAGCTTTGCTTCGTGCCGCTGTCGCCGATCGCCGCTCGTGCGGCATTGATCCGGCTGCTCAGCGTCGATTCGGACACGATGCGCCCCTGCCACACGGCGTCGAGCAGGTCATCCCGGCTGGCCACGCGGTCTCGTGTGCGGATCAGGAACTCCAGGAGATCGAACACCTGAGGTTCGAGCTCGATGCGGTCGCCCGCCCGGTGGAGTTCCCGACAGTCGGGGTCGAGCACGAAGTCATCAAACAGGTAGCGCATGGCGAGGCTCCTGCCGGGAGCGCACTCAAGCAGATTACCACGGCTGCGGCTCGGGCAAAAATCAATCCTCTCTCGCCGAGAAATCAAGGCTGTCTCACAGCATCCCCACTCCTGAAGTGGCAATAACTCCAATCGCTCCACGGCCTCTCAAGCCCGAAACCGGAGGACATGGCCGCAGCCGCGGCATCGGAGCGGGAACCGATAGGAAAAACGATGTCCGATACACGCATACGCTTTCTGACTTTTGTCCTAGGCGGCATCGTTCTTCTGCCATCTGCCATCTTTGATCGGGACCATCGCCCGCCGGCTGGTGCCCGTACGGCGATCAAGTTGATTTCAGAGCGACTCACGGATTCGCGCGGTCAAAGGTCGCCAAAATCAAGCCAATCTCAAGGGAAAATGGACGCTGTCTCAAAGCGCGGCGTGGATGGCTCTGGCAAGTTCCATACGACCGCTGGCGAGGCATTGATGCTTTCGATTGTGCGCACTGCCGGCAACCCGCACCTGTACGGAGACCAGAATGCTAACCGAACCTAGCCTGTTGATGCCAACCGCCGACCTGCCGATGGACGATTGCAGCGAGGCCACACCGAACGAAGGGCTCAAGGTCCGGCCGGACCCGGCAGCGCTAGAGGAGTCGGTGCGCTTCTCTCCTGCTTACAACCTGTTTCGCAACAGGCTTGAACCCGATCTGTTCTGCGCCGTTCCGGAGGATCGTCCGGTTCCGACCTTCATCAAAGCGCCGAACTGGACGTATGTCGCCAAGACCGACGCTGTTGCTCAGGGCGCGTTCGATCTGGAAACGGCGAGGACAGCCGTGTGGTTCAACGAGTTCTATCTGTTTGTAGCTCTCAATCGACGAGGGCGCAGACCTCGCAAAGTTCCTAGTCCAGCATCTGCGCAGAGATCAGAATGCTGCTGAAACCGAGCCTGTTGATGTTGATCCGCGCCAATGGCCAGGTTCAGCGAGGCCACACCAAACGAAGGACTCGAGCTCCGGCTGGTCCACATGATCACCCGCATTGTTGATCGGTTTCGGACCGCGACGCGGGTCCGCTCGGCGGCAGCCGCCCACAGCCTGTTGAGGCGAAGGAACACAAGCCATGAACATTCAAATCCAACCGCATCTCACTGTCGCCAAACGACACCTCCCGTTCGAAAGCGTCGCGCTGGTGTTGCAGGGCGGCGGGGCGCTCGGGGCCTACCAGGCCGGAGTTTACGAGGCTCTCGCGGAGGCCGGCATTCAACCTGATTGGGTCGCCGGCGTCTCAATCGGCGCTATCAACTCTGCCATCATCGCTGGGAACGAACCGACCGAGCGGGTCGCCAAGCTGCGCACATTTTGGCAAGAGGTCACGGCCAACCCGCTGCTCGACTGGTCCACGGCCCTCCATAGCATCACCCCCAAAGGCGACCTCGCGCGCACGCTCTTCAACCAGGTGAGCGCGACCTGCGCCCTTGTCAGTGGGGCCGCGAGCTTTTTCACGCCCCGGCAACCGGTCCCGTGGCTGCACCCGAACGGTGCCCACGAGGCGACGAGCTTCTACGAGACCAAGCACCTGAAAAGCACGTTGGAGCGGGTGGTCGATTTCGACCGGATCAATGCGGGCGAGATGCGCTTCAGCGTCGGCACCGTGAACGTGCGCACCGGCAATTTCGTTTATTTCGATAACACCACGCACACGATCCGTCCCGAGCACGTGATGGCCAGCGGATCGCTGCCGCCCGGCTTCCCGGCGGTGGAGATCGAAGGTGAATACTACTGGGACGGCGGCCTTATCTCGAACACGCCGCTGGAATGGGTGGTCGAGCAAGGCCCGCGCCAGGACACGCTCGCGTTTCAGGTGGATCTGTGGAGCGCCCACGGCGAACTGCCCCGCAATCTGGCTGAGGTCGCGACGCGGCACAAAGAAATCCAGTATTCCAGCCGGACGCGCGCCAGCACTGATCAGTTCAAGCGCGTGCAGCGCCTGCGCTATGCGCTCGCCAGCCTCCTGTCGAACCTGCCGGACGACCTGCGAACCACCGAGGAGGCGAAGCTTCTCAGCCCGGAGGCGGACCGCAAAGCGTACAACATCATCCAGATGATTTACCGGTCGAAGCAGTACGAAGGCCACTCAAAGGATCACGAGTTTTCCCGGTTGTCCATGGAGGAGCATTGGCGTGCCGGTTATCACGATGCGGTGCGCACGTTGCGCCATCCTGAGGTGTTGCAGCGCCCCGATGGTCAGGAAGGGGTCCGCACATTCGATCTCGTCAAGGACGGGCGGGAGTAGCGCGTAATGAATGAGACGATCGCGCCCCGAGAATACCTGCTCAATTAAACACAGGAGATTTCAGCTATGCACGAAGACACCGTCCGGACCCGAGCATTCGCGATGCCCCTGAGTAGTCCGGCCTACCCGATCGGGCCCTATCGCTTCCGCAATAGGGAGTACCTGATCGTCACCTACCGGACCGACCCGAAGAAGCTTCGGGAACTCGTCCCGGAACCGCTCCAGGTCGACGAGCCGCTGGTGAAGTTCGAGTTCATCCGCATGCCGGACTCGACCGGCTTCGGCGACTACACCGAGAGCGGACAGGTCATTCCCGTCACGTTCCGCGGCCGCAAGGGCAGCTACAGCCACTGCATGTTTCTCAATGACCACCCGCCCATTGCCGCGGGGCGTGAGCTTTGGGGTTTTCCCAAGAAGCTTGCGAACCCCACCCTGCGCACTGAGGTCGATACCCTGGTCGGCACGCTTGATTATGGACCGGTTCGCATCGCGACCGCCACGATGGGCTACAAGCACCGGGCGGCCGATTCCGGAGGCGTCATGGCCTCGCTTCGCGAGCCCAACTTCCTGCTCAAGACCATCCCACACGTCGACGGTACGCCGCGCATTTGCGAGCTCGTCGAGTATTCCCTGGAGGACATCGATCTGAAGGGGGCCTGGGTCGGTCCGGCATCCCTCAGCCTGTGGCCGCATGCGCTGGCTCCCCTGACCGATCTGCCGGTCCTGGAGGTGGTCTCGGCAGCCCACATCGTGGCCGACCTGACACTCGGACTCGGTAAGGTCGTGCATGACTATCTGGCGCCATCGGAGCCGTCTCGCCGGCGAGGGAGACGCTATGAACTTGCCGAATGAGGTCTCACCCCGTGTGCGCGCTACGAACTGCGCCCCTTATTGCTCAGTCCAAGACAAAGGAGACAGATTATGATCGGGAATTTCACATCTCTCCACGCCTACATTGCCACAGTCGCGTTTGCGAACGCTTCGTCAGCACCATCGGAAGCGCCGTCGGCGCATCTGCCCGCGGATGACGCTGCACCCTTGCCTGCGCCAAGCGCCATCGTGGACAAGGGCAAGCCAATCGCCAGTCCAGCCAGTCCAGCCAGTCGGCAAACGGATGAGAAGGAACTGACGGACGACAGAGCCGCCAGCTTATTCCGGAGAGCAGCATGAGCATGGTTAAACCACAACGCATCCTCATTGCCGACGATAACCCGATTGTGCGGGAGACGGTCGCGCAATGGCTGCGCGCCCAAGGCCATGAAGCCATTACGGCAGATACGGGCGAGAGCGCCTTTCTCGCATTACGTGATTGGAGCCATCCGATCGGCTGGCTGTACACGCGTGCGGTGCTGCCCGGCCTGGTCGACGGCTGGATTCTCGCCGACGAGTACCATGGCATGCACAGGGACCGATCCGTAATCCTGGCCGGTGCCGAGCAGCGGGTATCGTCCCGCGGCGATCTTGTCCTGAAGCACCCGACGCCGGTCGGGATCTTCAACGCCATTCGTCAAGTCCTCGTGGCCGGGGAGGCCGCGACCTTCGCAGCGGACGCGGCCGAGGTGTGCCGGGCCGCCTGAGGCCGCATCTCCCTGAAGCTTGGTGATGCAGTGAGACAGGTTCGGCTCTTGGACAGGCGCACTTTGGAAGGTCACGGCTCACAGGACCTCTCCGGAAGCCGTTCCGCTTTCGCGGGCTCAAGGCTGAGATTGCGTCTGCGTGATGGCTCACGAAGGTGGCCAACGTGTTCAAAGAGGCATGCTATGACAGGCAATGCAGTGTCTTTTGCTCTAGGAGTTGTTGCCCCGCTCGCATTGGTCGGGTGGGTGTTGCTCTTCCACTGACGATGCCCTGAAAGGGTTGGTACGAGGCCGAAGATGAACGTTTATCGCTTCATCAGGAGCCACGATACATACGGAGCGAACGCATACGAACATTGGTCAAACGCCGGTTCGTACAAGGTGCGACACTCGACGAGTTGAGGATCGTAGAGAGAATCCTTCTCAAGACGAGCGCTTCAGATTGAACAATTGGACACAGCCACAAGGAGGCTTCGATGATGCTTCACTCCAAATCCGCCATTGTGACCGGCTCGACCAGCGGGATAGGACTCGCCATTGCGCGCGCCCTGGCCCAGGAGGGCGCCAACGTGCTGATCAACGGCTTCGGCGAGCCGCAAGAGATCGAGAAGGAACGGGCCAGCCTTGAGGCCGAGTTCGGGATCAAGGCAATCTACTCGCCCGCCGATATGACAAAACCGGATCAGATTGCCGGCATGGTGCACCAGGCGCAGGAGATGTTCGGGGCTGTCGATATTCTCGTCAACAATGCAGGCATCCAGTTCGTGTCACCAATCGAGGAGTTCCCGGTCGAGAAGTGGGACCAGATCATCGCCATCAATCTGTCCTCGGCCTTCCACGCCATACGCGCGACCGTGCCCGGCATGAAGGCGCGCAAGTGGGGACGCATCATCAATACGGCCTCAGCCCACTCGCTCGTCGCCTCGCCCTTCAAGGCGGCTTACGTGGCCGCCAAGCACGGCACCGCAGGCCTCACCAAGACCGTTGCTCTCGAACTCGCGACGCATGGTGTCACGGTCAACTGCATCAGTCCCGGCTACGTGTGGACGCCTCTGGTCGAGAAGCAGATTCCCGACACCATGAACGCACGCAACATGACCAGGGAGCAGGTGATCAACGATGTCCTGCTTGAGGCACAGCCGACGAAGCAGTTCGTGACCGTCGATCAGGTCGCGGCGCTCGCCGTGTTTCTGTGCTCCGACGCGGCGAGCCAGATCACCGGAACCAATCTGTCTATGGATGGCGGCTGGACAGCGGAGTGACAGGTCGATCCGGGTCTGATGGGGTCGTCCAATCACGGGCCATTTTGCAAGCTTTTCTCAACGGTTCACCCGTTCGGGCCCATGATCTGGGTCGAGGGAGCCGCGCGGATAATTCCGATCGCGGCCGGTCCTTTGGCGCGCCGTGGGACAGGGTCTCATCTCAAGCTGCCCCGCGACGCTCCCGTTGAAGCCCGGTACATGCCGATACCCGGACTGGGTGGAGCGTGGTATCATGAGCCCGACCCGACATGAGGGTGAACGGAGGCGAGCATGCTGGACCTGAAAGTCCCTGGCGACCTCTGGGCGACATCGACCCTGCCCGCAGGCGTGCCGCGGCACGTTCCAGCGACAGGACGGTGTGATCAGGCTTTCCCTCGGTTTGGCCAGTCGTGCCGTCAGGCACGACTCCCATCGCAGGGCTGGGACGCGCCAAGAGCCCGCAGCACAGCATCGAGAGCCTGGCCGGGCACGCCCGACGCCGCCCGTCGCTCAAGAATGCCGCGCATGACCTGAAGGCAGATACCGATGACGATGTCGGCAGCCAGCTCCACGTCCTGCACGCTCAGGCGGCCCTGATCAATGGCCTCGGTGAGATCGGCCTTGAGATGGGCGCGAATGCCGCGGGTGAACTCAGTAGGGGCCCGCGAGCTCTGGACCACGAGCCGGGCCCAGATAGGGTCCGAGATCGCCTTCTCCAGGAACCGCGTGAAGGCGAAGGACAGGCGCGCGATGGGATCGGACAGCTCAAGCCTGGCGGGTGTCAGCAGTTCGTCGAAGCTGTCCCCGAGCTTCGCGCCCACCGCGGCGGCCAGCTCCTCGATGCTCTGGAAGTGATAGTAGAACGTCCCCTTCGCGACGCCCGCCGCCTCCACAATTCCATCCACCGTCAGCGCCTCGGGTGGACGCTCCGCGAGAAGCATCGTGCCGGCGTCCAGGATCTGTGCCCGGGTCTTGGCACGCTTCTCCCGCCCGATCTCTGCTCTGCGAGCCATATCGACTTTCGCCATTTGCAATCCTCTGCACGATTCTTTGATTCGTATATTGACTATATAGTCGAAATGACTTAAAAGTGCAAATCGAGAGCAGGCAAGCCTTATCCGCCCGCTCCCCAGCCTCATCGACCGCCTGCAATTCGGCCGTTCGGATGGGAGGCTCTGATGCAACCGGCAATAGACCAGTTCCTGTGTGCTTGCGCCCTCACCGGAGGCGGGGCCCGCGATTTCGCAACCTTGCAGTATAAACAACCGAGGCGATCCATGATCTCCTGCTCTCTTACAGACACCCATCGCCTTGCCCCAGCAGGCCTAGCGCTCATGATCGCCCTGGGTCTCACCGCCTGCCAGCAACAGGCGAGCCAACCGCAGAGCCTTCCGACCATGGTGCAGGTTGAGACGGTCACCCTGACCGACTATGCGCCGCCGGTGCGACTGACGGGCGAGATCCGCGCGCGGGTCGAAAGCGATTTGTCCTTCCGGGTGGCGGGCCGGATCAGCGAGCGCCTGGTCAATGTCGGCGACCACGTCACGGCCGACCAGGTGCTGGCCAGACTCGACCCGCAGCAGCAACAGGCAACGCTGACCGCTGCCGAGGCCGCCGTCCAGGCTGCCGAGGCCGTGCTCCGTCAGAATACATCCACCTACGGGCGCCAGAAGGCGCTGCTCGCCCAGGGCTTTACGACCAAGCGGGAGCACGATCAGGCTCAGGAAGCCTTCCGGACAGCCCAGGCCGCGCTCGACACTGCAAGGGCCCAACTCGGCACCGCCCGCGACCAGCTTTCCGACGTGGTGCTGCGGGCGGGCGTTCCCGGCGTTATCACGGCCCGCAAGGCGGAGGCGGGCCAGGTCATGCAGGTGGCGCAGACCGTCTTCTCGATCGCCCAGGACGGATCGCGCGACGCGGTGTTCAATGTCTACGAGACGATCTTCACCCGGCAGCCCGCCGATCCTGCCATCGAGCTGACGCTGGTGTCCGATCCGGCCGTGAAGGCTGAGGGCACCGTGCGTGAGATCTCTCCGACGGTCGACCCGTCCAGCGGCACCGTCAGGGTCAAGGTTGGCATTGAGCATCCGCCGGCGGCGATGACGCTCGGCGCCGCCGTTGTCGGCGAGGGCCGGTTCCAGGCCCGCAAGCTCGTGATGGTCCCGTGGAGCGCTCTTTCCAGCAAAAACGGGCACCCGGCCGTGTGGACCGTCGATCCCGGGACCAGGGCGGTGTCGCTGAAGCCGATCATGATCGAAGGCTACGAGACCGGAAAGATCGTCGTGCGAGAGGGGCTCCGGCCCGGCGAGACCGTCGTGACCGGCGGGGCGCAATTCTTGCGGCCCCAGCAGGCCGTTGCATTCACCGAAGGAGCCGCCCTATGAAACCGATCCCGACATCCCTGGCCCTCCTGAGCGCCCTCGGCCTGCTCGCCGCCTGCCAGGACCAGCAGCACGCCGAGGCGCCGGCACCGCGACCCGTCCTCTCCGTCGTCGTTGCCCCGCAGACCGTGCGGAATGTGGGCTTCGCCGGAACCGTCGAGCCCCGCTACAAATCCGACCTCGGCTTCCGGGTGCTCGGGCGCATCGTCAGCCGTGACGTCAACGTCGGCGACGCCGTCAGGAAGGGGCAGCGCCTGGCCACGCTCGACCCTGTCACCTCCCAGCTTGCGGTGCGCTCGGCGCAGGCCGACCTGGCGAGCGCCACCGCCCGCCTGGAGAATGCCGCCGCGACCGAAACCCGCCAGCGCACGCTGCTCGGGCAGAACATTGCCAACCCGGCCCAGTACGACGCTGCGAGGGAGTCCCGCGAGACCGCGGAGGCCGGCGTTACGAGCGCCAAGGCAAACCTCGACAAGGCCGAGGAGCAACTCGGCTACACCGAGTTGCGCGCCGACTTCGAAGGCGTGGTCACCGCCACTGCGGCGGAACTCGGGCAGGTGGTCCAGCCGGGACAGACCATCGTCACGGTGGCTCGCCCGAATATCCGCGAGGCGGTGGTCGATCTGCCCGACAGCATCGGACGTGAACTCAAGCCGGGAGACCGCTTGGACGTTGCCCTGCAAGTGGATCCCTCGGTGCAGGCCACCGGATCAGTGCGCGAGATCGCCCCGCAGGCGGATCCCACTACCCGCACGTTGCGGGTGCGGATCACTCTCGCCAGCCCACCGGAGAGTGTCCGCCTCGGGACGACGGTCACCGCCACCGTCACGACGCAGGCTGCCCCGGGCATCGAGATACCAGTCTCGGCCCTGCTGGAGCGCGACGGCCAGACACTGGTGTGGGTCGTCGACCCGGCCACCCGGACGGTGTCGACCCGGGACGTGACGATTGCCGCCCGGGACGGGTCCGCCGTTCGGGTCCTGGACGGGCTTACATCCGGAACACGCGTGATCACCGCCGGCGTGCACAGCCTGACACCGGGCCAGACAGTCAAAGTCACCAATGGGAGCTTCTGATGACAAGCCGCTTCAACCTGTCTGACTGGGCGCTCGAGCACCGCTCCCTCGTCTGGTACTTCATGATCATCTCCGCCGTTGCTGGCATCTTCGCCTACACCAACCTGGGGCGTGAGGAAGATCCTTCCTTCACTATCAAGACCATGGTGATCGCGGCCCAGTGGCCCGGCGCCACCGTCGAGGACACTGCGCTCAAGGTCACCGACCGGATCGAGAAGAAGCTCGAAGAACTCGACTCCCTTGACTACACCCGCAGCCAGACCACGCCGGGCCAGACCGTCATCTATGTCAACCTGAAGGACACGGTCAAAAGCCGCGACGTGCCGGGCGTGTGGGTGAAGGTCCGGAACATGATCAACGACGTCAAACGGGAGCTGCCCCAAGGCGTCCTGGGTCCTGTCTTCAACGACGACTTCGGCGACGTCTATGGCAACGTCTACGCGTTCACCGCGGATGGGCTGACGCAGCGACAGTTGCGCGACTATGTCGAGGGCGTGCGGGCCAAGGTTCTCACGGTGCCCAATGTCGGCAAGGTCAACCTGATCGGCGCCCAGGACGAGGTGATCTTCCTGGAATTCTCGACGCACGAGATGGCGGCCCTCGGCATCAGCCAGCAGGATGTGATCCAGACGCTCCAGGCCCAGAATGCCATCACGCCCTCCGGCGTCATCCAGGCCGGTCCTGAGCGCATCAGCGTCCGGGTGACGGGACAGTTCACCTCGGAGGAGAGCCTGCGCGACCTCAACCTGCGCATCAACGACCGCTTCTTCCGCCTGAGCGACGTCGCCGTCATCAGCCGCGGTTACGTCGACCCGCCGCAGGCCTTGTTCCGGTTCAAGGGCCAGCCTGCCATCGGGCTTGCCATCGGCATGAAGACTGGTGCGAACTTGCTGCACTTCGGTGAGGCGTTGCAGGAGCAGATGGACAAGATCATCGGCGAATTGCCCATCGGCGTCGGCGTGCACCTCGTGGCCGATCAGCCCATCGTGGTCGAGGAGGCGGTCGGCGGCTTCACCAAGGCCTTGTTCGAGGCCGTGGCAATCGTGCTGGTGGTCAGCTTCCTGAGCCTGGGCATGCGGGCCGGGTTCGTGGTCGCGCTGTCGATCCCGCTCGTCCTGGCCATGACCTTCGTGGTCATGCAGTATACCGGCATCTCGTTGCAGCGCATTTCGCTCGGCGCTCTCATCATCGCGCTCGGCCTTCTCGTGGATGATGCAATGATCGCCGTCGAGATGATGGTGGCGCGGCTGGAGGCCGGCGATACGCTGAAGAAGGCCGCCACCGCCGTCTACACCGCCACCGCGTTCCCGATGCTGACCGGCACGCTCGTCACCGTTGCAAGCTTCATCCCGGTTGGCCTCAACAGCAGCAACGCGGGCGAGTTCACCTTTACGCTGTTCGTGGTGATTGCAGCCTCGCTGTTGCTGTCGTGGATCGTCGCGGTGGTGTTCGCGCCCCTGCTCGGCGTGACGCTGCTGCCGAAGACGATGAAGAAGCATCACGACAAGCCGAGCCGCCTCATGACGGCGTTCTCGCGCCTCCTCGTCGGCGCCATGCGCTGGCGCTGGCTGACCATCGGTGTGACGGTGGCGATGTTCGGCATCTCGCTCTACGGCATGAAGTTCGTCGAGCAGCAGTTCTTCCCGTCCTCGGATCGCACCGAACTCCTCGTCGACTTCACCCTGCCGCAGAACGCCGCGATTACCGACACGAAGGCGCAGATGGACCGCTTCGAGACCAAGCTCGCAGGCGATCCCGACGTCGATCACTGGTCGTCCTATGTCGGCCAGAGCGCCGTGCGGTTCATTCTCTCCTTCGACCCGCAGCCGTCGAACCCCAACTACGGCCAGATTGTCATCGTGACCAAGAGCATCGAGGCCCGCGAGCGCCTCCGGGCCAAGATCAAGACCCTGGCCCGGCAGGAGTTTGCCGGCCTGGATGTGTACGTCGACCTGCTGGCGCTGGGTCCTCCGGCCGGACGCCCGGTGCAGTACCGGCTCAGCGGGCCGGACGTCCAGAAAGTGCGGGACTTGGCGCAGCAGCTCGCAGCACTCGTGGGCGAGCACCCCCGGGTCACCAACATCGGCTTCAACTGGAACGAGCCTGCCCGGGTGGTGAAGGTCGACGTGCTCCAGGACAAGGCCCGCCAGCTCGGCGTGACCTCACAGGACATCGCAGGCGCCCTCAACAGCGTCGTCGGCGGGACGAGCATAACCCAGGTCCGTGACGCAATTTATCTGGTCGACGTGGTGGGCCGGGCGCGCGCCGCCGAGCGAGGATCCATCGAGACGCTCCAGAACCTGCAATTGCCGGGCAAGGATGGCCAGTCCGTGCCGTTGGCGGCGGTCGCGACCTTCCACTATGAGCTCGAGCAGCCGGTGATCTGGCGCCGCAGCCGGGTGCCGACGATCACGATCCGGGGCAGCATCGTCGATGCCACCCAGCCGGCGACGATCGCCCAGCAGCTCGAACCCAAGGTGCTGGAGTTCGCCCGAGCGCTCCCGGCCGGGTATCAGGTCGCGGTGGCCGGCCCCGTGGAGGAGAGCGCCAAGTCCCAGGGGCCGATCGCGGCGGTGGTTCCGCTCATGCTGTTCATCATGGCGACGATCCTGATGGTTCAGTTGCAGAGCTTCTCGCGGCTGTTCCTGGTCGTGGCGGTGGCCCCGCTCGGGCTGATCGGCGTGGTGGCGGCGATGCTGCCCAGCGGGGCTCCCATGGGCTTCGTGGCCATCCTGGGCGTGCTGGCGCTGGTCGGCATCCTGATCCGCAACTCGGTGATCCTGGTCGTGCAGATCGAGGACCTGCGGCGGGAGGGCTGGGCCCCATGGGAGGCCGTGGTCGAGGCCACCATGCACCGGACGCGGCCGATCCTGCTGACGGCGGCGGCGGCGAGCCTGGCGCTGATCCCGATCTCACGCGAGGTGTTCTGGGGACCGATGGCCTTCGCCATGATGGGCGGCATCATCGTGGGCACGGTGTTGACCCTGCTGTGCCTGCCGGCGCTGTACGTGGCCTGGTTCCGCATCAAGGCGCCCTCCCGCTCCAAGGAAGAACCGTTGGCGGAGGCGGCGCATGAGGCGGCATAGAGCGCGCTGAACCGATTGCCTGGCGTTCAGGACCGGAGTTCTGCCCCCATCCGGTCCTGGCGAACGGCAAGCACGGCTCCGGTCGCGGCGCGCCGCCGCGGGCGACCGGAGCCACACTCTCCTTGCATGCAAAAAGGAATGAATCCCATGCCCAGCAACAATCCTTGCTCCGGCGACGAGCGCCAGTCTGATCTCAGGAGCACGTTCACGAAGCGCCAGATCCTGGACGGCGCGCGTCAGGTCTTTCTTCTGAACGGTTATGCCGGAGCCAGCATCGACCAGATCATCAGTCAGTCCGGTGTCTCGAAAGGATCGGTCTATCACCACTTCGACAGCAAGGATGCCTTGTTCAGAGCGCTGATCGCCGCGGAAGCGGAGAGGATCGCACGGGCATTGCCGCCCATTGATCAGGACGACCCTGACCCGAACTCTGCCCTGCGCCAGATCGGGATTGCCATTCTCGAAACCCTGAACAATCCCACCACGATTGCCACCCTGCGCCTGATCATCGGAGCGCTCGGCCGGGATCCCGGGCTGGGAGAGGAGTTCCTTCGGAACAGCCTGGGCCAGACCGTGGAGCGGATCGCAGCCGATCTCGACGTCCGAGCGGCTGCGGGCAACCTTCGGATCGGCAACAGCCATGCCGCGGCAGAGGAGCTTGTGAGGCGGTGCTTGGCGCACGTGATGGAGCGTGTTCTGGTGCCCCATCAACCTTGCCTGACGGACGCGGAATGCACGGCCGTGGTCGAGGATATTCTTCGAAACCCCGGCATCCGGTGGCGGCGGGATACCGGCCCGCATGGCGGGAGAGCAGGTCTCATGATCCCCTATGATTGAGAAGCATGATGTCCAGGTGGTTTCCGCTCATCCTCGCCCCGGCGATCTCTTGCGGCACGCTTTACATCGCGTTGTTCCGCTAGCTGAACGTCGAAATCCAGGCTGAAGGCCTGATTATTAGAAGCATGTACCCTGGACCAGAACGATGGACATCAACCCACAGTGGATTACCCTGGTCTTCGCCAGCAATGCGATGATCGCGTCGATTGCCGGCCCGTTTGTCAGCACGTGGATCGCCAAGATCGAGTTCAAGGCGAACGTGCTGTCGGTCAACCGCCAGAGGTGGATCGAAACGATGCGCGACCTCGTGGCGAACCTCAACTCGCAGCTTCTCACCACAGCGGCCATACGCCATACCGTGGAAGAGCCGACCGGCACCGTCATCGCCCGAGATCCCGAACTGTTCAGGCGCGTGGAGAACCTGCTGCGGACAGTGTGCAAGATCGAGCTGATGCTCAACCCGCTGGAGGAGGATCATCAGCAGCTCAAAGCTTTGATGAGCGAGGCGGTGGGCCAGCTTCGGTCGCCCTCGCCGGACGGGCACATCGAAGAACGCATTGACGTCATCAGCCGCGACATTATCCAGGCCTCGCAAGCAATCCTCAAGCGGGAGTGGATGCGGGTCAAACGGGGCGAATAGGTGATCAGCGCGCAGGGGGGCGCCCGAAGCGTGCGGTCGATTCAGGTCAGTCCTGGTCTCGGTGCGTGGCGCAGCATTGAACGCTATGGCATAGCCAAAGGTCCGGAGCTGGCACATCCCGGAAGTAACGCGTTGGTCGGTTTTCCGGACGTATGCCGATGTTCATGAAGAGAGGGGGCTTTGATGTCTGACCCCTTGTAGAACCTCGACCTTCTCCTAAGGTGGGGCACGATCTACCACGGATGGGAACAGCACCATGGCTCACGCAATACGCTTCCATGAGACCGGAGGGCCTGAGGTCCTCGTCTGGGAACAGGTCGATGCCGGCCAGCCAGGGCCGGGCGAGGCCCGTGTCCGCCACACGGCCATCGGCCTCAACTATGTCGACACCTACGTGCGGTCGGGCGCATACCCGGCGTCGCTCCCAAGCGGCCTTGGTACAGAGGCGGCCGGCGTGGTCGAGGCGGTCGGTCCGGGCGTCACTGACGTGAAGGTCGGTGACAGAGTGGCCTATTCGGGTGGTCCCCAGGGCGCCTATTCGGAAGAGCGCGTCATGCCGGCGGATCGTCTGGTCGTGCTGCCGGACGGCATCTCCGACCAGCAGGCCGCCGCGATGATGCTCAAGGGCATGACGGCCCAATACCTGATCCGACAGACCTACAAGGTCGGGTCAGGCGACACAATCCTGTTCCACGCCGCGGCCGGTGGCGTCGGCCTCATCGCGTGCCAATGGGCCAAGGCGGTGGGTGCAACCGTCATCGGCACCGTCGGCAACGACGAGAAGGCGAAGCTCGCAAAGGCTCACGGCTGCGACCATCCCATCCTCTACACGCGCGAGAACTTCGTCGAGCGGGTGAGGGGGATCACTGGCGGCAACATGGTCCCGGTCGTGTACGACTCGGTCGGCAAGGACACCTTCTCCTCCTCTTTGGACTGTCTTGCCCCACGCGGGCTCATGGTGCTCTTCGGGCAGTCATCCGGTGCGGTCGAACCTGTCGATCTCGGTATCCTGGCCCAGAAGGGCTCGCTCTATGTGACGCGCCCGACATTGAGAACCTATGCTGACAAGCGAGCCGATCTTCTGGCCATGGCCCAGGAACTGTTCGATGTCGTGCGCTCGGGTGCGGTCAAGATCGAGGTCAACCAGACCTACCCGTTACGGGATGCCGCCAAGGCCCATCAGGATCTGCAAGCTCGCAAGACCACCGGATCGACGATCCTGACCGTGTAGCAGTTCGGCTCGACGGCTGGATCACGCCTCACCAGGGGAACGAAGCCTGCGGGGAGCCTGGACCGTGCACTGTACATGTGAGCCCTGGCGCACCGGGCAGCCGGGAAGTGCCCGGACTGTTCCCTCTAGGCATCGACGGCTTCGGTGCCTAGCTACCTTCCCTGATCAAGGAGGCTGCAATGGCTCAGACGGCATTGGTGGTGGGCGTGAGCGGTATCGTGGGAAGCGCAACGGCGGCGCTTCTGGCGGCACAGGGCTGGGATGTGCTGGGCCTGGCCAGACGACCGGTCGCCTAGACGGGCGTGACGCCGATTGCCGCCGACCTCCAGGACGAAGTTTCGCTCTCCACGGCTCTTGCCGAGGTCAAACCAGAGGCCGTGTTCATCACGACCTGGTCGCGGCAGGCGACGGAAGCCGACAACATCCGGGTCAACGCCGCGATGGTGCGCAACCTCCTGAATGGGCTGCGTCCCGCGGGCACCGTCCGCCATGTCGCGCTCGTCACAGGCCTCAAGCACTACCTCGGCCCCTTCGAGGCCTATGGCAAGGGCACGCTGCCGCAGACGCCGTTCCGGGAGGACCAAGGGCGGCTGGACATCGAGAACTTCTACTACGCGCAGGAGGACGAGGTGTTCGCGGCAGCCAAGCGCGATGGCTTTACGTGGAGCATCCATCGCCCGCACACGGTCATTGGCCAGGCGGTGGGCAACGCCATGAACATGGGCACGACGCTGGCCGTCTATGCCACGCTGTGCCGCGAGACGGGACGGCCCTTCCGCTTTCCTGGCTCGGCGGCACAATGGAACGGCCTGACCGACATGACCGATGCCCGGCAACTCGCCAAACATCTCCTATGGGCGGCCACAACCCCTGCCGCCTTCGATCAGGCCTTCAATGTCGTCAACGGCGATGTTTTTCGCTGGAGCTGGATGTGGGGCCGCCTTGCCGAGTGGTTCGACCTCGAGCCTGCCCCCTTAGACGGCTCCATCCTGCCGCTGGAAGAGCAAATGAAGGAAGACGCTCCCATCTGGCGCCAAATTGCCGAGCGGGAGGGCCTGGTCGAGCCGGACCTTGGCCGTCTTGCCTCCCCCTGGCACACGGATGCTGATCTCGGACGGCCAGTTGAGGTCGTGACCGACATGTCGAAGAGCCGTCGTCTCGGCTTTACTGGCTACCAGCCAACCGACGATGCCTTCTTCGACCTGTTTGCGGAGCTTCGGGCTGACAGGTTGATCCCCTGATCCTACAGTGCGATCGGGTGGCTTCTGCTATCGAATGCCGAGAATAGGTGTTGCTGCGGGTATGGGGCGGAAGGACCGCTTGTGGCACGTTCCGGACAGGGTGCGAACTTCCGCTTTGGACAGTAACATCGGGTGTTCCTGTTAGTGAACGAATTTCACTA
>NZ_QOIO01000075.1 GCF_003332305.1 Microvirga aerophila
TGTCGAGCGAATTCTGGTTCCGACCCTGCGGGCCGGCGACGTGGTGGTGCTCGACAATCTCGGCAGCCACAAGCAGGTCTCAGTGCGCCGTCAGATCCGCAAGGCTGGGGCTCATCTGTTCTATCTGCCAGCTTATTCGCCCGATTTGAACCCGATTGAGCAGGTGGTCGCCAAGCTCAAGCACCTGCTCCGCAAGGCCGAACCCAGGACAATAGAAACCGCCTGGCGCACGATCGGCGAGCTCCTGGATCAGGTCGCGCCCGCCGAATGTGCAAACTACCTCAAAAACTCAGGATATGGTGCCGTGTAAAAGCAGCATGCTCTAGTGAAGGAAACACAGGGCCATCCATCATCGATCTGACCCCACTCACTTTTCATGAAGACCCTACCGTCAGGCTTCATCATATCGAGTACACGCACCGAAGCTATCCTCTGTTCATTTTCGGTCACGTGTCGCCGCAACCACCAAGGCAGCCGGTGACGGCAAGGGGGTTTCCCGTCCCCCCTGACCTAGCGCAGATGGGACGCTGTTGCAGAGAACCAGGGCGCATCTCAACACTCGCTTGCAGTCTCCTCGAGCATGCCTCGATTGTGCTTGATCCTAGGAGGATCAAGCACATACATCTGCGTGCAGCTTTGAGCGGACTATGTCTCCAACCCTTTCAATGGTTGAATAATCCACGACAGCAATCGCGTGGACCTTAGCAACGGCATGACCTGATGGCTCCACCGAGCCGTTTGTAACGAGGATCATGGACGGGTTCTTGAGTGGGTAGCGTTCTCGGGCGCGGAGCACGTCAATGACCTCACGATCACTGACGCGTCCGAGTTTGCCGCCTGAGCGGTGCTTCACCTGGACGATTGCACCGCGATCCCTTTGTGTTGGTGAGCGCACAATCATGTCCGCCCCAGCATCACCGCTGGGAGGTGTCCGGTCAGCGACAAAGCCAGCCTCAATGATGCACTGGAGCGTCCACTCCTCGAAGCGTTTCCAGTCCATGTTCGCGACATCGTTCTCGATTGGGGACTCTCCAAAGATTGTTGCGTGCAGGTTTGCCAGCTCCGCCGCGTCGAACTGAACGGGGACGATGACGTCCCTACTCCGGCTCCTCTTGAGTTCCAGCAGGCGATCCAAGACGGCATCGTAGGACCGCGTGCCCAGTTCCGGATGCTCGGCGATGGGAATCCAAACTGTGACATCCTTCTCCTGTCCGATACGGTAGGCTCGGTCAGTGCACTGGTCCTCGACCGCTGGGTTCCACCATCGGTTCAGGTGGATCACGTGATTAGCCGCATGCAGCGTCAGGCCAAACCCGGCCGCCCTTGGCGCCAACATCAAGACCTCGAAGCCGCGCCGTCTTTGGAAGCCCTGACGTATAGAGTCACGTACTTCACCCTTCGTCTCTCCGTTGATCACGTGGGGGAGGTGTTGGAGCTTGTACCGGTGCTTAATCAGCTCTGCTAGGACGGCTTGCGCCCGCCTTAGGTCAATGAATACCAGCGCCTTCTCGTCACGGGCCTTGATCTCGTCCAAGATTCGGAAGAGCACCTTGAACCGTGCCGACATGTTGATGAAGTCATCGACGGATCTCTCGTCCCGAAAATCGATGGGAGCCTGCAAGTTTGGATGTAACGAGATGTTCCGGATTGCTTGAAGTGCGACCAGCGCTCCTCCAGGACCGCGCGCCTGTAACTCGAACGCCTTTGAATACGCGACCGCCTGTACTTGCGGCATTGTCTCCCGCTCAGACCTGAACCGCTTAGGCGGCAGCGCGGCGACCTCATCCTTCATCCGCCTCAGCATCAACTGGGGGACGACGATGTTGTTGTCGCTCGTGGGCTCGGTGAGAAGCCTCTTGATCTCCGAGAGGTCGGCGTTCTTGTCCGTGGCAAACCTTTTCTTGAAGTCGGCGGCGCTGTATCCCAGCCGCCCGGGCCAAGCAATGTCCATCAGGGTCCAGAGATCCATCAGCCCGTTCTCGACAGGCGTGCCCGTCATAAGGATTCGAAGAGAGGCGGCCTTTTGCGCCCGGGCCGCCTCTGTGACCATTGCGCCGCTTTCCTTGACCTTCTGCGCCTCGTCGAAGGTCACGACCTCGAACGTCACGCGAGCCAGCGAGATTTGGTAGTCGCGAAGAGTCTCGTAGGTGGTGAGCACCCAGTCGTGCCCCTTAATTTTCTCCAAGTCGAGAGTCGCGGCACCCACCCTGATGTCGCGTTTATCCCCTTGCGCGAGCTTATGCTCTTTGAGCATCCGGAAATGCTTAAGGCTCTCACCGTACAGCATGGCGGGCCTGCCCAATCCGTCCTTGCCGATGTGCATCTCGAGTTCTTCAAGCCAGTTGCCGAGGAGGGATTTCGGGGCAACGATCATGAACAGCGGATCACTACCGTTTCTTCGCCGATCCTCCAGCCGCTGGCGGAGCCACTTAAGAAAAGCCAAAACCTGGAACGTCTTCCCGAGGCCCATATCATCGGCCATTAAGAGGCCGCGCATGCCTGCGAGATACCCGCGGCGCATCCAAGTGATGCCCTCCGCCTGGTGCTGCTTCGGCTCATTCCTGAGGTCGAGTTCTTCCTTGATTTCCTCTCCGCGCGGCGCCGCCCGATCCTCAATGTAGGTTAACTCCTCCACGTTTCCCTTCGGTTTCACGTAGAAGTAGTGCAGGGACCGCTTGGTCTCTGGCTTTTGTCCTTCGGCCAAGGGATCGTCCGTCGGGGGCTCGACGGGATAGGGGTCGTGAGGTCGCTGCACGACAGGGATTCTCATGACCTGATCAATCATCTGCGGGCCAATGCGGTAGACCTCGCCGCCGACTGTGACTGTCGGCTCCCCATCGATGATTGCCTGCTTGATCAGGCTGACGATCCTCTCAGCCTCCTTGCCTGGGATAGCGATGTCTCGGCCATCCTCGTCGCGAATGATGAACGTGGACGCCTCGGGATCGGGAAACCACTCGTGATCCCCGTCGCTGCCACCGAGCTTACTGCTACCCTCCCAGATGCTGACACCAATCACGCGCTCTGAGAACTCGACCACGGAGCCGTCTGACCCTACAGCCTCGAGAGCAGGCAGGAGGAAGGACATCGTGTCCCCGAAGAATTTCTCTCTGGTCTTCCGGTCGGCCTTTGAAACCTTCTGTACCACCTCAAGCGCCGCTCGGACGCCGGGATCGAGGACGACATAGGTGTTCGAGGACAAAACGTAGCTCGGGCGGGCCTCCTCGTTGCCGGACAGCCAAGCCTCGTTCATACGCCTGTTGAACCGCTCCCTCTCGAACTGGCTCAGCAACGGTACCCTGCGCGAAGCGGAATCTTCGGTTTCCCCAGGGATGTCGCCAAGTAGCTCGAGATGGAAGATGTAGCCGTCGTCGCCTGTCTCTGTCTGGATGCCCAGAGCCGTGGCCTGGTAGATGACCATGTTCTTGAGGTTGTCCGGAGCGATGGCTTGGTCGGTCATTTCCATCAGGAGCCGCTGGACGATAGCGAAACGCCTCATCCGCTCGTTTACGTCTGCGGCGGCGTTCGTCGCGTCCACGGCGTCCGCAAGCGACCGAAGGGGATCGCGAAGCAAGAAGCTCCTCCTGCCTGTCTTGAGCAGGGTGCCACTCCGCGTGATGGCCGGCACCGGCAGGTAGTCGGCGCTCAGCCATTGGAGCTTGATACTCCCGGACACATCACTGATTGGCTTGGCCGACGAGATGCTCAACCGGAACGGGCATACGGGAGGGAGGCCGACGTCTTCGAGTTCCCCAGGGGGGACTTCCCACGATGCCACTAGGTCCTCGGTGACCACCATTTCCTCATTCGTTAGGTGCACCCCCTGCTGGTTGAGCAGGCCACGCAGAAGCCGGATTGCCTCGGCCTCTTCACCCGCTGCCTCCTCCCAGGTGTCGGGCGGGACGACAGCGCCGGAGCCGATGCCAAACTTGGGCGCCTTGATGCACCGGAAGGCCCATTGCCCATTCTGGTGTGAGGCGGTGATCGTGTATCGCCTAGCCATTCCGTCCCCTTGATGGACTGTAGCGGATGCCCGTTTCGCTCTCGATCAATTGTGAGAAACTGAACTGCCAGTTGCCCGTGTGGGGCTTCCAATGGTCGCTCGATTCCTTCATCACGGCGCGATCGTAGCCATTCTTCCGGAAAAAGTCCGGCGCCGAACCGGATCCCCTCGTCCAGAAAAGGGCTGCGCCATTCATGTTCATCTCAATCGCGGTGATACGGCTTCCCTCGGGGCTGACGATCTGCATGAGGATTCCGCAATGGCTCTTGTCCGCATTCGAGAGCCTCCCGTACGGCTCCTTGAGCCTCTCCGCAATCCTGACCGCTCTGTCGCCGCAAAGCAGGTAGGCCCGCTTGGTGTATGGCAGATAGCTGCGCCAGAAGTCCCGCCGCGCCTCCCACATATCGGGTCGATCGGTTTTCAGCTCGTTGATGACCCTAAATAGGTTCTCAAGGGTCCGCGCGGTCAGCCAAGACTCTACGTCCTCGCGGACGTCCTCTTCGATGTCCCGCCATTGTGCGATGGATACGCGCGGGTCGCCGGCGAGCGTCAGCGCGATATCGAGCGCTGCCTCCGATGATGCTGGATTTCCGTGCCGGGATGCGCCCCTCACGATGCCCGTTACCATGTGCTGACGGGCTTGATTTCGCATATCCTCCGATCCCCTCGCGCCCGAGAGGCCATGCTCCCTGAGGTGGCCCATGAGGGTCTTCGCGAGTTGATCCGCATTTTGAACTTTCCCAGTGCCGCACATGCGCCCCACGGCAGCAACGAGAGCCACAAGGAAACCGGACCCATTGGAGATCACCTGACAGCGGACGTCACTGGCCGCATCTTGTAAGAAGGACTGATCGCCGCTCGCGAGAGTACTGGAGACCCGATCCACCGCATCTCTCCAGTGTTGCAGGCCATACCGCCGTATGAACTCGCCAAAAGGACCGGAAATCTCCGATACCCTCGGTGCAAGCCAATCGCCGACCTCGCGTGTAGCCTCACTCGAAGGGTCGAAGTTACGGAGGTAACTCATCGCGATACGGGCGATGCCAATGCGGGATCCCCACTCCAGTGATGCCCAGGCGAGCCAGCGCTTCACGTCTTCCAAAGTGGCTTCCCAGCCATGCCTCCGGTCCCAGAACAGCTCGATCGCGGCCTTGCGCTCCCGCGGCGTAAGGAGCTCGAGGTCTCCACCGCTCGCAGCGAGCTTCCGCGAGGCCTCAGCAAGCAGAGAAATGCCGGGTGGCTTCGGAGGTTTTGGCGCACCATGGCGGGCGATCATCGTATTCGCCAACTTGTGGAGGTGTCCACTAAGGTTGACGTTCAGCAGATTGCCCAACTGGAACGTCTTATCCGTGGAGGGAGCTCGCGACGAGTCTTCAATCGAGGTCGACATCGAGATTCTCCAGCCGCTCGTTGAACTCGCGGAGGGTCGACAGGACCTCGTGCTGGTCAACGGCCATGATGAGCCGCACCTCAATGCGTCGGTCCGTTTCCTTTGTCTGGTCGTCGAACCTTTGCTCTGTCGAGAGACCC
Source organism: Microvirga aerophila (assembly GCF_003332305.1). Classification (GTDB taxonomy): domain Bacteria; phylum Pseudomonadota; class Alphaproteobacteria; order Rhizobiales; family Beijerinckiaceae; genus Microvirga; species Microvirga aerophila. The sequence goes on from NZ_QOIO01000075.1 coordinate 5,534, forward strand.
TCCGTCGATGGACGTGTATCGGCATATCCGCTGACGCCGACCAGCGCCTTGCCCTCAGCGTTCCGCAGGGCGGATACTCGGGGATCCGACTCGCGGACAATGCGGAACGCCTCGATTGCGCGCGCGGCGGACAGGTCCCAGTTGTTTCGGAAGCGGTCCACCGTGTTCCTAAAGGGCGCTGCGTCGGTGTGCCCCTCGATGTACACAGCGCTCAGCACCCCGGCCCCGTTCGTTTGTGGGCATTGCTCCGGCCTGGCGCTGTTTGCAAGATAACAAGGCACAATGTCGGCGATCGCCACGCCGAGTGACTTGATGACCTCGGTGCCCACTGGAGTGGGATCTGCCTTGGCGGACTCGAACAGCCTGGTGCTCGGCAGCCTCAGTGTCCCGTTCTCGGCATCAATCTCCACCTTGATGTTGCTGGCGAAGAGGCGTTCCTTCATCCTTTCAAGGATCTCGGTGCGGCGCTTGTCTGCCTCGGCGATCCTACCGAGGATCGGAACAACACCCGTGTCACGCATGTACCTGACGAACTCGGCGAGCTTTCTACGGGCGGCCTCTTCCTGTTCAGCCCGTGCACGTTCCCGAAGAGCAACCTCTCGTGCTTGATCTCGGTCGGTCTCTGCCGCTTTTCGGGTGGCTTCCTCGCGGTTCGCTCGCTCAGTCTCAGTCCGAGTCTTCTCCCTCTCCGTATCGAGCTGCGAGACGACTGCGTCGTACTCGGATTTCGGCACGGCGTTGTCGAGATCCTCTCTCATCAGGAGCGATAGCGCGAGCACCATAATGATGAAGATGAAGACCACGCCAACCATCAGGTCGGCGACCGGGGCGAAGACGTCCTTCTTCTCCTCGGCATCGGCCAGTCTGGAATAGGGTGCGAACATCATGGGTTCGGTCTACCGAACACTTTGGTGCCGCCATTGCTGGTGGGGGCGGCACCAGAATTTGGGCTGGGCTGCGCGACAGGGCTCGGAGCAGCCGGGACCTTGATGGGTGCATTCGCGCCAGTCCGCCTGTTGTCCACGATATCTGCGACGTCGAGGACTGCACTCTCCAGGCTGCTAATCGATTTCGCGATCTCGGCATCGTACGTATTGATGCACTCAGAGATCTGGTTGCCCAGCCGCGCGACGCCCTGGACGAGTTCGTTCATAGTGCTGTTGACGTTCACGTGAAGGTCGGAGAACCGCGTAGCCTGATCCGAGAAGGCTGACTGCGCCTTCTCCACCGACAGGTTGAGCAGTTCCGCCATCCGCATGCCCGCCGCCGTGGCGTCACGGACCTGCGTCGAGGCGCCATTGACCTGCTCAAGGGCAAGATTGATGGTCTTGACAGCGCCCGAGAGCGGTGTCGTCGCTGTCTCCACGTTGCCCGCTGCGGATGCCAGCGACGACGATGCGCCGACGACGATTTCCCCTGCCCGCGACAGGTGACCCTGCTGGGCCTCAAGGAGCCGAGTTGTTTGATCGAGTCGGGTCGAGAGGCCGTCCACGACTGAGGCCAGCGCGGCGACGGTCTCGGACAGCTTCGTGCTAGCGTCCTGGGTTGTGTCCGCGATCAGCTTGATGCCGTCACGCACGCCCATTGCCAGATCGTTTCGGGCGCCTTTGAGACCTTCCGCCGAGTGATCTCCAGCGGTGCGCAGGCTCTCGGCCGACGTCGCGAGAGCGGCTGCAATCTTGGCGACCTCGGATCCGAGCTGCTCGGCGCTGGATTGCCCAGCCCTCGCGGTTATTGCAGACAGGTTCTCGAGCGACGACTCGACAGAGCGTCCAACGGATCCGGCCGCTTCGCGGGAGGCCTTCTCGACGATCTCTGGGATCGCCGCGATCCGGTCGTTGAAGCCGGAGATTGTTGTAATCATTGAACGCTGCCCCTCCTCGAAGGTGGCGCTCAATCTCAGGGCAGTCTCGTTCAGCTTCTCGGTAACCCGGCCAATCTCGCCTCCAAGGCCTGTCTCAGTCTGCTTGACCTTCTCAGGCAGGCTCTCGAGGGCCGCGATGGTCTTCTCCATCTGGGTACCGAAGAGGCCCATATGCTTGCCGATGCCATCCTGCCAGACCTTGGAAAAGACGTCGCCGGCACCGTCGGCCATGTTTCCGCCGGCCTGTTGGATCTGATCACCAATCCTGTGCAGGTCATCCCGGACTGGCTCGAACGCTGTGGCGACCGCTGGCCCGACCATCTCAGCCACAGCTTCAGGCAACCGCTCAAAGCGAGCCTTGAGAGCCATCTCGATCTGGTTGCCGATGGCGACAGCAAGGTCATTGCCGAAAGTTTGGAACTGCTGTTTCTGCTCCTCGATAGCCTTCAACTGTTTCTGAAGAAGCATCTCAGGGGCAACATAAGAGGACAACTGTCGGACCTCATGTACCAGTCTCTCGACGGCCCCGTCTTGGGCATCTGCTTGGAAGCGGGCGACGAGACTCCAGAAGATATAGGCGCCGATGCCGGCCAGTGAGGTGATGAACTTGACCGAACTGACGCCCAGGATGCCTTCCACGGCTCGGCGAAGTTTCTCCGTATCCATCGGGGCGTTCCCATCGCCTCCGACTTGGAGCAGGGCAGCCGACAGGCCCACGAACGTGAAGAACAGCCCAACGGTGAGGAAGACACCACCAAGTGTCGAGGACCACTTGACGTAGTTGTGTCCAGGCACACGATCAGCCGCCAAATAGGGTGCAGGATCCGTATAGCTGAAGAGGTTGCCGTTTGAGATCTCAAGTGAGGAGCGGTACTGGTTCCATCCTGAGGCGAGGGCTGTGCCCTCAAACTCGTCCATCGCGACGGCAAAACGCTCCTCCTGCGACCCGGCAGTTTGTCTGATGCTGCTCAGGGCACGGGTAATCCGCCTGTAGGATCCAAGGAATTTCCGTTCAGCCAAGAGGTAGATGAGCAGCCATATCAGGATTGCGCTGGCGAGAAGACCAAGCGCAATGCCAACAGCCAGTGGCTTGCCAGAGAACATGCCAATGGGCGCGAGTACGATCGCGACTATCTGGTCCATCGATGATTGCCCCCGAACGGCTCGTGGCCGTCGAAATTTTCTAGTGTTACTTTACGAGCTTAGTCCTAAAAGTCGAAGGATCGTACTGAGACACAATGCCTTAGTTGAGCTTTTTTTTGGCACTCCGGACGAGAGTTTGAACAGGAAAATTTACTTATTTATCCTAGAAATTACTGCCAAGAATACCTTGGGGCATTTCATATCAGAGATAGAACGTCCTCAGCCAGGACTCTGCCGTCAGTCGCTATCTGTTCGAAGCGAAGCAGCATTACGGCATCATTGATGCGCATCTATTTGAGCAGCGCTTAGACCTCAGAGGATGGTTCCGTCTATGGAGCGGGTTTTCAAGGCGAGCCCACCGCAGAGGCATCCGAGATAAAACTGTGAATACCAAAGGCGTCAGGAGCATTCTACCGTCAAGCTAGATGGCAGAATCGATATGCGAGAGGCATGAGGGGACATGACGATCCAGCCCTCCTCTACGCCTTCCCAAATGCCAGTTGCGGCCGATCTCGCCAGATCAGCTAGAGCTGGGCGGTCCAATGTGTCCCAAAATTATCTGTTAAGTGTGCGAGCGTTCATCGCTACGCACAGTTCATATGATGATTTTGTTTCCAGCTACATTGATGCTGAAGAAGCCCATGCAAAGGATACCTCAGCGGGAAAACCGACGACTCAAGCCTTATGGCGAAAGTACAAAGCCGCCAACTATCACCTGCTCCAACTCAGGACCGCAATTATCAAGGTCGTATGGAGTCACCAGATTTATTTGAGCGTTGAGGTTGTAGATAGGCTCCTATTTGACATCATTTCTGACATCACGAAAATCGATCCGATCGCCGAATTCTTTGACTTTGTTATCAATAAAGGTCTCCATCAACCCGGCTTTGTACTCTACCCTTTACATTCCTTCGGGATCCAGGGCTTCGGTATTTTTGACATCTATAAGGACAAACGGAAGCCGTACATTGAGATCAAGAAAGCTGGGCTGATGATTACAGCCCAGACCAACAGCAAGGACAAGACTGTCGAATTCCTGTATAACGTGCGGAAGTCTTTCAAAATCAAGCAAAAGCTGCCGCGCAACTTTGCGATGCACCTGCACAATAGCGTGACTGACTGGCTGACGCGCAACCCGCTTCTTGCGCTGCGTATAAACAGCTTAAGCACTGGTTGTTACCAAAACCAGTTCATCATCATAACGAAGCTTCACGCCGCCAAGTCACTTCTACTTATGCTGTCTGTTTTCTACGGCGATGACAGATTCGATCCGGATTTGCGCAACCTTAGTACAGCTCGGACGAACAATTTTCAAACTCTAAACATAAATCACTACATCGTATTCGAGATGATAGTAGGTGGGCGCGAACTCGAAGATCTCAGAACGCCTATGAATCTATCTCGCGCAGAGATGGCAAATCTTTGCGATCTGAATGTCGACATCAACCCTCTGGAGTGGGTGCAGCCTGACAAAAAAGCAGTATACGAAAAAGTTCTGAAAGCGATCTCTACCTTCGAAGGTTTTTACCTGTCGGAATGGCTCTTGGGAGACCGAGAAGCCACCAGACCACGGGTGCTCCGCAAGATCCATCTCTCGCTTAGCTATTTTCAACGCTCCTTCAGGAGCAACCAGCACGAGGACGAGGCAGTCGTTTCATTGGCAGTCGCGTTCGAGACGCTTCTAACCGACGGCTATCTTGGAGGCGGCGGGGTAAAGCAGCGTGTCGCTCGAAGAGTCGGGATCTGCACACGTGGTCGTAAGGATGCTACGGAGTTGAAGCGTGAGGTTGAGCGCCTCATGGAGCGGCGCGGCGAGACGGTGCATCAAGGGTTTTCTGGGATCACGTTGAATCTTCGCCTCGCTAGGCAAGCCTATGTGCTTTGCTTCATCAAGGTACTAGAGAAGTTCCCGACACTTACAAACGGAATAGGAGAGCCTCTACGTATCCTACTTGGTGACAACCCACCACCTCCTCCGCCTCCTTGCCCGACCTGTGGTGCACCGGTGTCTCGCCGTAGAAGCGCGTCATCTAATTCTTCACCCTAAGAGCCGTTGCTAGCATCGCGCAGATCACCCTGCTGCAGTCCCGCTCTATACCTGTTTCAAAGAAGGTGATCTACATTGCACTGATCCAACTGCATATCCATAGTAGATGGCTAGTGTGAAGTTCAGAAAGCCCGAGAAAATCCGCGCAAACATCAATGAGTGACTCCACTTAGCCTATGGCAGAGACTTTGGCTGGTTATCATAATCGAAGGCACTTAAGCGCTAGTTCGCACCATAGGCTTTCCGGAGTTACTCCGCGCGCCTCGGCATACTTCTGAAACGCCTCGATCACTGGGATCAGAGTGCTCCTATCGACATGGAGCAATGCAGGATGAGTCGCGACCCAGGCCGGCGATTGCTTCAGGCCGTGCAGATATATGTGGTGGAGTAGAGCTCGAGCACGCCGTATAGCTTCGTCTTGTTGAACTCCTCGAGGCAAGGCCAGCATCTTCGAGGTCGGATCGTCGCTGACCAGGACCGTATGCCAGTACGTAACCATCTCGCCGACCCAGTCGAGACCAAAGATTGCTCGTACCTCCTCAAGGGTGACCTCACCGAGCCCGGCAGTATGCTGAAAGAGGCATCGCAGGCATCCCTTGGCTCATGGCGACCAGCACATCAAGGACTCGCTCGTCATAAACGATCGTATGTGAGTCAAAAAGCGCTCGCGCCTGCTGTTTGGCCTCAGCTGGCCCAAGGGGGCGGAGTCGGTAGATGACGCATCGGGACTGACCAGCGAGGCGGATGCCCTTCAGGTCGCGGGCGAGCAGGACGAAAGTGGTGGCCGAGGGCGTTTCTTCGAGAGTTTTGAGGAGGACATCAAAGGCTTCGGGTTCATAGGCATCCGCATTCGCGATGGCAATCACCCGCCGATCCGTCCAAGGCTGCGAGCGCGCGATGGTGATCAGCTCACGAGCGCGCTCCGCCCCGCGACCGTCACAGACGTCGAGTTCGACATAGCCCAAACTCTCCATTTCGAAGTCCTTACAGGCGGCGCACCCGTTGCACGGTGCGTCCTCTGGGGATGGCCCCTCGCATAAAACGGCCTTGGCATAGAGCCGTGCCACGGTGCGTTTGCCTACGCCGGCGTGACCTGACCGGGATTTTGAACCAAGCGGATTGAGAGCCTACTGTATGCTTGCAGATGTGGGTAGCTGCTGTGCAATGGCCTCCAGTGTAACGGGTGCGGGCGGCCGGTAGCCCAAAGATGAATGAGGCCGCACGCGGTTGTAGTGGTCCTGCCAGGCGCCGATGATCACCTGAGCCTCTTTCAGACTGTAGAAGATCTCCAGCTTCAGGCATTCGTCCCTGAGCTCTGCTCCGATATCGCGGCCTCCTTGCAGGCGAGCGCGATGCTCTTGCCTTGCGCGAGTTGCACCTCGATCTGGCGCACCTTGGCGATGATCTGCTCCGAACTGAACCACTTCTTCGGCATGAGTGTCTCCTTGGTTCCAGGTCAATCCTCTCAATCAACCTGGTCCAATTCCACCCAGTCAGGTCACTCTCGCTCGGTCAGGGACTTTGGCCCAGCCCGCAGGTTCGCCCACTGGACTTCTAGCTCGGTGAGCGCCTCCAGATGTCGGCGCTTGGCCTCTGCCGGATCGCGGGTTTTGAGGCTGCGCTTTTCCTCGCGTTTGTCGAGGATGGGTCGGAGATCTTCAGGGATACGCTTGCGTAGCCAGTAGACTCCGGTCTTGGGATGCTTCCAGGGACGCGACATCAGGAGAACCATGTGTACCACCCGTGTGTACCACACGGGCAGCCTGAAGTCGCTGATTTTGCTGGAATTCTTTGTGCATCAAACCCTTAGAGAAGGGATGGTGCCCAGGAGAGGGCGTTAATGATCGAGTCTTTCCAAGCAGTTAGGTAAACCTGGGGGATGGCTTTCGGCTCGTATTTCCCCGCCCAGTTCCGTGCCCACTCCCCCAGCTTTTCTGGAGCTACGGTCACTCGCGACCTGATTGCTTGACAAGGTTGAGGACGCCTACTTCTTTTGGAACCATCCTCGGTATGTTCTTATTTTGTTCGCATAATGACGTGGGGCAGCTATGGTCGAGCGGCTGTCAGACTTTCCGTGGGTGATCGTCCGCGTTGATTGTCCCCTCTGCCCTCAGCGGAAGGGACAATATCGGCTGGCGCGACTTGCAGCGGAGTATGGAGCCGACATCCAGCTTTGCGATCTGCTTGACAGGATCGCCCTCGATTGCCCGAGGAGGCTGCTCCCATGGGAAGCGCCTCCGAACGAGTTTAATCCAGGGTGCAAGGCCCGGTTCACGGACCTAGAGGGTACCTATTCCCCTCCCCCGGACCTCCCGCCGATGATGCGGAAGCTGAGGGTGATCCAGGGTGGCAGAAAGTAGAGCATAAGGGATCGAGATGGCTCTCTACCGGAATACGCCTACGGTCGTTGTCGTGCTGGTGCCCCTGCGGGGTGGCCTGCTGATGGTTCGCCGCGCCCTTCCAGGTGAAGGATATGGCAAGCTCGCGCTTCCGGGTGGTTACCAGATGCTCGGCCAGACGTGGCAGGAAGCTGGTGCGCGGGAGGTGCTGGAGGAAACCGGTGTCGCCATCATCCCTGAAGCCCTGCGGATCGTGACGGTCGAGACCACACCGGATCGGCGGCTCAATCGGATCTTCTGCCAGAGCCCACCCGTCGAACATGAAGGCACGTTTGTCCACGACGCAGAGGTGTCGGAGGTGCTGGTCATCTACGAGCCAGTTGAGACAGCGTTTGTGCTGCACACGCAGAGGGTGTAGGAGTTTTGCGAACGTTCCTTGTAAGGACGTGCCTGCTGCATTGGGAGTTCGCCAGCATAGGGTCCTGTGCCTCTCTGCCATGGCCGCAGATACAAAAAGAGGCAGCCTTGGCTGCCCTTTGATCTTGCCCCTTGTTCAGGCAGGTTTTAGATTGTGCAGTGCAAGAGGGCGATAGCGTTGCCCTCTCGCGGCCCTTTTTGGGCATTTCCTCCCTAAAATTTCAGGCCGCTGGTGACAGTGGCCCTTTTCTTAGGTGCCCTGTTTTAGGCCCTCCGACAGACATTCTGCAAGTGAATTCAGAAGGAAGGTCTGCCTCCCTCGACCAAAGTTTTAGATGGGCAGGGCGACAGCGCCGAGGGCTAAAAGGTGATCAGGCGGTGGGTTCTATGTCCTTAGAGCAACGATGCTGTCCTGAAAATCCGGTGCCATGATCTGACACGTTGCTCTAACCGGTGGAGGCCACGGCAACCTTGCTCTTCCCACTAATTATCGACTTACACTTTGGATGACCGCTCTCACCGGGTGACGGGATCAAGGCAGTTCATCCGAGGTTGGGCACTGGTCTTCTGGATCGTTGGTACTGCGGAAGGGTTCGTGATTTCGCGAATGATCTTGGCCTTGATTGCCTCGGCGAAGTCCCGACCTTCGCGGACAGCCATCATGAATGCTCCGAGACCACCAATCACACAATCCCGGTAGTAGTCATCCACGTTGTGGATTTCGAATGGTCCCTCGGGCCGCTTGAGCATGAGCGCCAGTCCGTTGATGGTGCCCCCCTGCGCGACGGCTTCATCCCGTGCTTCAGTTACCGGACGCCCATGATTGTTTGCGCCGTCTCCCGAGATGTTGATCACCTTCCGGGTGGCCGCAAAAGGGCTCGCCATTAGCAGGTGAAGGCTGAAGTCGATGGCTCCTGAAATGGAGGTGCTGCCCAGAACGCGCTGCATCGACATGCCCGCCAGCCGCTCCGCAAAGTTCAGTGCTTCGTCGGGCTGCCTGATGAGGGTCCACGGCACGACAGTCCTTTGATCAGAGGCGTCTGGCCAATCGATGTAGGTGACGGCGACTTGCCCGAGGACTCCTCGCTGAATGGCCCGGTGGAGCATCGGCGAGCGGAACGCTTCGACATAACCCTGCCGCTGAAGTTCCCGCTCATCCGGGTCCATCGAGCGAGAGGCGTCCACCGCCAGCACCAGCGCTAGATCAATCTCTGTCTGCGCACGAAGAGAGCCGGGCACACAGGCGAGCAGCAGAACCGGCATCAGGAGAGGCACCCATGCATTGCGTGGTCGAAGCATCGCGACCTCCTGCCAGCTTGAGCGGCGGTGTGCATATCGAAGCCGTATGTATTCAAGACGCGGATAGCCACTCCCGCAACTTGGTCCAGCGCTTCTTCATCTGCCCACCTCGCACGGCCATTCCCACAGCCTTCTTCTGGCCCACCAGCACCACGAGGCGCTTGCCTCGCGTTACACCCGTGTAGATCAGATTGCGAGCCAGCATGGTGAGGTGCTGGGTCACAACCGGAATGATGACAGCAGGATACTCCGAGCCTTGGGATTTGTGGATCGTCGTCGCATAGGCGGGCACCAGGGTGTCAAGTTCACCGAAGGGATAGATGACCTCCCGGCCATCGAACGACGCGATCAGAGCGCCCTCCTCGTCATCAATCCGCACCACCGTGCCAAGGTCACCGTTGAACACCTCCCGGTCGTAGTCGTTCTGGGTTTCCATGACCCGATCTCCCGGAGAAAACCGCCAGCCAAACCGCTCCACCTTGGCTGGAGGATTGGGATTGAGCACCTCCTGAAGCTGGATGTTGAGGTTGCGGGCTCCGAGCACGCCACGGTTCATGGGGCAAAGCACCTGAATGTCTTTCATCGGATCGAGCCCGAACCGGCGCGGCATCCGCTCCTTGATCATCTGGATGATCTTGGGCACGCCCTCTTCAGGATCGTTGATCTCGACGAAGTAGAAGTCGCTGTCCTCTCCTGCTTTCGGCACTTCGGGCATCTGGCCCTTGTTGATGCGATGGGCGTTCACCACGATCCGGCTCTCTGCCGCCTGCCGGAACACCTCGGTCAATCGGGCGACTGGGATTTGCTCCGAGGTGATAATATCCGCCAGCACCTGCCCTGAGCCGACTGACGGCAACTGATCGACATCGCCCACCAGCAGCAGGCCCGCATGAGCAGGGATGGCCTTGGTGAGCGCATTCATCAGCGGCACGTCCACCATGGAGGTCTCGTCCACTACGAGCAGATCGCAGTCGAGCGGATTTTCTTCGTTGCGCGAGAAGCCGCCGTGCTTCGGGTCGATCTCCAGCAGCCGGTGGATGGTCTTGGCCTCCAGCCCGGTCTGCTCCGTCATGCGCTTGGCCGCACGACCTGTCGGGGCCGCCAGCGCCACCCGAACGCCCTTGGCGACGAGAATGCGCAGGATCGCATCGAGGCTGCTGGTTTTGCCCACGCCAGGACCACCCGTGATCACCGACACCTTGGACGAGACCATCAGCTTCAGAGCCTCCCGCTGCGAGGCCGACAAGGTCTTGCCGGTCTTGGTCTCGACCCATGGCAGCGCCTTGTCGATGTCGATGGCAGGCCATGGCGGCGGCTCGGCAGCACGCTTGATGAGACGGGTGGCAATCACCTGCTCAGCCAGATGCAGGCCCTTGAGGAAGAGACAGGTCTCGTCGCCAATGGTGTCTGAGATGACCTCACCTTTGGAAAGCTCCTCCGCGATAGCGCTCTGGATCAGGGCAGCATCCACTTCGAGCAATTGCTCGGCCAAGCGGGTGAGAGCCTCGACCGGCAAGGCGCAGTGGCCCTCATCGGTCGCCGTCTGGAGTGCGAATGAGATGCCCGCGCGAATGCGTTGAGGGGCAGTCTTCTCCATTCCGAGCTTGGCTGCGATGGCGTCTGCCGTCCGGAAGCCGATCCCGCGCACGTCCTTGGCCAGCCGGTACGGGTCCTCGGTCATGACCTGAATGGCTTCATAGCCATAGGTCTTGAAGATGCGCACGGCTCGTGCCGTGCCGACGCCATGGGCGTGCAGGAAGATCATGATCTCCCGCACCGCCTTCTGCTCGGCCCATCCTGCCACGATCTTCGAGGCGCGCCAGGGGCCGATGCCCTGCACCTCGGTCAGCCGTTCTGGATTGGCCTCGATGATCTCGAAGGTGTCCACACCAAACGCCGCCACGATGCGCTTGGCCATGGCAGGTCCGATGCCGCGCATCTGACCTGACGCGAGGTACTTCTCGATGCCCTCAACCCCGGTCGGCGGGGTGGTCTTCAACACCTCAGCCTTGAACTGGAGGCCATGGGTGCGGTCGCTGATCCAAACCCCACTGGCGGTGATCCACTCCCCGGCAGAAACCGCAGGGGTATGACCAACAACCGTCACGAGATCGCGCTTGCCTCGGGCATGCACCTTCAGAACCGCAAAGCCGCTTTCGGCATTGTGAAAGGTGACGCGCTCCACCGAGCCCGCGAGGGTCTCCAGGACAGGTCGCTGATCAGCCTGTGAGGGTCGAAACATTTGGTTCATGGTGCCTACTGCGAGGGTTCCCCGCCTCTTCGACTTTATCGTTGGACGGCACCGCTGACGAAGCGGGTCTCCTCCGCTCCCCTGCACCCCGTCCGAAACGACCCGCACCGGCCTCGTGGGGGTGTTAGGAAGTTCAAAGTGGGCGGCAGGGGGTCATGCTATCCCTTGACCACTCCGTATGTTCTATGTTTGTTCTTTTTGCGACATTGAGCGAGAGAGGCCAGCCAGACCATGATTCGCCTAGGATCAACTCAAAAACCCACCGAGCCGAGTGAACCCGAGCAGCAGGTGAAGGACATGAAGCGGATGCTTGGGAAGGCCGAGCAGACAATCAGCAAGCTGCAAGCGAAGGTGGCGGATCAGAAGCAGCAGATTCGTGAGCTACAGGCCCAAGCTAAGCATGAGGACAATCTTGCGGCCGAACGTGAGGAACTGAAAGCTGAGATCGTTGCCCTGAAGAGCGAGACCAGGGAATTGACCCGCGCCAACCGGGAGCACGTCGAGAAGGTTGTGGCGCTCCAGACGGAGAATGCGAAGCTAAAGGCTGACGCCAAGGTACGAAAGCCGAGCGGAAGGGCCGCTGGGGCAGACCTCCGGGAGTTGCTACAGCCGTCGCTGTCCGGATGACGATGAGGTAAGCTGGTCTAACGATCTCGCAATGTAGCTCCTGGATAGTTTCTTCCTGACCATCCATATCGAACGCATGGCGAAAACTTCAAAGAGCAACTCAGGTAGCACGCGAGGCAGGCGTAAGGCACCTGAGCCGACCGGCGCTCGGCTGCCGATCCGCATTACCGTGGATCGGGACGCCGTTGCAGCTTTAGACAAGCGAGCTATCGCTGCCCAGGTCGGGGTCGGTATCGTAGCAGGCTGGCTGGCAAGCTGGCTTGTGGGTGGATCAGGTCTGCTTCAGTACGTGGTCACGGGGCTGGCAGGATCGCTCATTGGCGGCTTTCTCTTGGAGCGCCTCAGCATCAATCTCGGCATCCGCAATCAGACTGCGAACCGGATCGTTACCGCGACCTTAGGAGCGGTAGTCGTGGTGTTATTAGCTCGCCTTTTAGGCTGACCGGCCCCTCCGGCGTTCCACCGTGCGGTGGGGCAGGAAGGCCGAGCAGCTTCTGCATTCCAAGCAGCATAACGATCAGGGCCGTCACGATCCGCCATCTCGCTCGATGTCTCACGAAATCCTGGACGTGCCCCACCCTTAGAAATCTCCCTGTCACATGACTCCGATAAATGACTGGTCTGTACCCGTCATGCCCCAGAGGCCACCGTGGCATGC